>NZ_JAUSZD010000002.1:6990000-7592500 GCF_030817275.1 Paenibacillus sp. V4I7
AATTTCGTAAACTTTCTCTAATCCACCAACAATCAGTCGCTTCAGATGAAGTTCAATCGCAATACGCATATGCAACTGCATATCTAATGCATTATGGTGCGTATTAAAAGGGCGCGCTGACGCTCCACCTGCAACGGAGTGCAGCGTTGGTGTCTCCACTTCTAAATAGCCCAGAGAGTCCAAGTAGCGACGCATCGACTGAATAATACGGGAACGAAGAATAAATGTTTGCTGCACATCTTGATTCATAATCAAATCAACATAACGTTGACGATAACGCAGCTCTACATCACTAAGACCATGGAATTTATCCGGCAGCGGAAGCAAGGATTTAGTCAAAACCTCAAGCGATTTCACTTTAATAGAAGTTTCACCGGTTTTTGTTTTGAAAACAACACCCTGAACCCCAACCATATCGCCTAGATCCAGAAGATCAAAGGCTTGGTATTTGTTTGCGTCTAGCGCATCTTCACGCACATAGATTTGAATTTTGCCTGTAATGTCTTGAAGATGTGCGAAGCTGGCTTTACCCATGCCTCTTTTTTGCATAATTCGTCCGGCGATACTGACCTCATGGTGCTCAGCATCCAACTCTTCTTTGGTTTTATCTTGGTAAGCTGTAAGGATTTCTTTGGTTGAATGCGTCCTTACGTACTTGCTGCCAAACGGATCGACTCCCAGACCGCGAAGCTCGTCCAATTTATTACGGCGAATGACGAGCAATTCGTTCAATTCCAATTCCTGGCTCATGCTTTCATCTCCTACTTATTAGTAAAGGGTGCTAAAACCGGAAAAAAGCTTCCGAAAGGAAGCTTTCCAAAGGAATGCGGCTGCACGCTACTTTTTAATATCAATAATTTGATACTGAATGACGCCAGCAGGAACGATAACGTCTACGTTCGCGCCCCTTTGTTTACCTAGAATAGCTCTACCTACAGGGCTTTCATTGGAAATCTTATTCATCAACGGATCGGATTCCGCCGTACCTACGATGTTATACTCAACCAAATCGCCGAATTCCAAATCCTTCAGCGTTACGATTGAGCCAACACTCACGGTGTTGGTATCGACATCATCGTTATTAATTATACGCGCATTGCGCAGCAATTTTTCTAATGTAATGATTCTGCCTTCAATAAAAGCTTGTTCGTTCTTCGCGTCTTCGTATTCTGAGTTCTCACTGATATCGCCATATCCGATGGCAACCTTGATTCTCTCAGCCACTTCCCGGCGCTTTACTGATTTCAGATGCTCAAGCTCATCTTCGAGCTTTCTTAAACCTTCTGGTGTAAGAATGACCTCTTTTTCAGCCATTTCCAACTGATCTCCCGTCATGTGAAAGATTTTCATATCGTTGAATCGATGCTTCCTGCTAGGAGTTGGGTCTTAAAAGAGCTGATTCAAGTAGTATGAATTCACGTTTCTTAAATAAGTTAGTTGCTCGTTTGTCTTTCAATATATGCAGGAACACATTAATATTGACTGATTATATTGCAACGGTTTCAAAATGTCAATCTCAACCATAGCTGCATTTTTTATTGAAGTACAGCTGATTCTTCAATCGTAGTTGATGATGAATGCGTATATAGATGCTCGACATAATCATTCAAAGCTCGCACCATTTCATCACGCTTCAACATCTCCATAAGTGCATCCTTCACACGAGCCGCCCCTGTCATACCCTTGAGGTACCATGCCAAATGTTTGCGCATCTCTTTCACAGCAACATGCTCACCCTTAAGAGCAATAAGACGGTCCATGTGTAATATCGCGATACGGATCTTCTCTTCCGGTGTCGGCTCAGGCGGCAACTCACCATTGGCAAGGTATTGTACGGTACGGTAAAGCATCCAAGGGTTGCCTAATGCGCCGCGCCCAATCATCACGCCATCTACACCCGTATGGTCTAACATGCGCTTTGCATCCTCAGGTGTCACAACATCACCGTTCCCGATAACGGGAATCGACAGAGCTTGCTTAACATCACGAATGATATCCCAATCCGCTTTACCTGTATACAGCTGCTCACGTGTACGACCGTGGACGCTCACTGCACTGCCGCCGCCTCTTTCGACAGCTTTAGCATTTTCTATGGCATAAATGTGTTCGGAATCCCAACCGATACGCATCTTCACAGTTACTGGTTTGCTTACTGCCGCAACAACGGTCGCGATCATTTCTTCGATTTTCTCAGGTTGGAGCAGCCATCTTGCACCCGCGTCACACTTTGTGATTTTCGGGACTGGACAACCCATATTTATATCAATAATGTCTGCATTCGTCTGTTGGTCAACGATTCTAGCCGCTTGCACAAGCGTCTCGGTATCGCCACCAAAGATTTGCAGACTTAACGGTTTTTCTCGATCATCAACATAAAGCATCTCCATCGAACGGGAATTCCCGTGAACAATGGCTTTATCACTAACCATTTCTGCACAGACTAAACCTGTACCAAATTCTTTGGCAATGAGTCGGAACGCAGGGTTACAAACGCCCGCCATTGGGGCAAGCACGACTTTATTGGGAGCTTCGACATTTCCTATTTTCAGCACCGAAGATTCCACTCCTCTCATCTCGCAACCGTTGCGACTAACTCATCCGGTTCAATATTTAAAACTTGCGAGATTTTATTTATTATTTTGGTATCCGGTTTACGCGTACCTCTTTCAATAGCACCTAAGATGGCAATAGACACACCAAGTAAATCAGCTAATTCGTTCTGAGTGTACCCTTTTAACTTACGAAAAGCGCGTATACGCTGAGCTACTGAGCTTTTTTCCATAGGATGACGCCTTCCTTTCCTTCCAGTTTCTCCAAATGCGCGGAGATGAATTCAAATGCAGCATCTTGTCGCTTGTAGAGAACCTCAGTGAGAGGAACTAATACAAAAGCCCGCTCATGCATCCGCGGATGCGGAATGATCAAGTCGGGGGTTGTAAGCTGATGGTCGCCGTAAAGGAGTAAATCCAAGTCGATCGTTCTCGGGCCCCAGCGCAAGTCGCGCGTTCGACCCAGTCTTTTCTCGATGGCAAGCATAGTGAACAACAACTCTTCTGCAGGTAAAACGGTGATGATTTGAATAACCATATTAAGAAAAGCAGATTGATCAACATAGCCAACCGGTTCGGTTTCGTAGATGCTGGATAATCCAGTCACCGTTATGCCCGATTCCTGATTCAGCGCTGTAATCGCATCCTGCAAATAGTGTTCACGATCATCTATATTGGATCCCAATGCGACATAAGCTATCGTGCCTTGTTCTCGTTCTTCGGCTGTCATTCATTTGCCCGCTTTCGGTTAATCTCTACAGTTACCCCGTCAAAAAATACGGCAAAGGGCGGATGCGGCTTAATGACGCGAACCGTCACTGCATTGATACTAGTATAAGTATGCAGCAGCTCGGATGCAATATTTTCTGCTAAAGCCTCAATTAATTTGTAAGTACGACCTTCCACAACCTCTTTGACTTTGAAAAATACTTCCCCGTAATTAACCGTATCATCCAGATGATCCGACTTGCCCGGCTTGTCCAGCGGAAGTATAAGCTCTACATCTACATAAAAGCGTTGACCAAGCTTATTCTCTTCCGGAAAAACACCATGATTACCAAAGAACTGCATGCGGGAGAGTGTTATTTTATCCAATATAAGAGCCTCCAAAATTTAGGTTAACTGCGAACGAATGATGGCATCAGTCATAACCGCTAAACGTTTCATCGCTTGAATATCGTGTACTCTGATCATCCCACAGCCTTGGGCAATTCCAAGCACCACGGTCGATGCAGTTCCTTCCAGACGTTCCTCAGGAGGCAGATTGAGCGTTAGGCCAATGACGCTTTTACGGGACGTACCTAAAAGGACCGGATATCCGAGATCAACAATCGCACGCAGATGATTCATGAGGAACAAATTCTGCTCGTAGGTTTTGGCAAATCCGATGCCTGGATCTAAAATAATACGCTCTTCCCGAACGCCAACTTCTCTTGCTTGATTCGCATAGAGCTGTAAGTCTGTAGTAACGTCACGGAGAAAATCAGAATAAGTCGGGTTCACACGGTTATGCGTAATGATAAATGGACAATCGTAACTGGCCGCTACTTCTGCCATTCGAACGTCGGCTTGGCCGCCCCAAACATCATTGATGATATGCGCCCCCGCTTCTAATGCTTGCTTCGCGACCTCCGCTTTGTAAGTATCTATAGAAATAGGAATGTTTACTTCCTTACTTATTGCCTCAATGACCGGAATAACCCTTTGCAGTTCTTCTTCTTGTGTGACCTTGGCAAAGCCCGGTCGGGTCGATTCTCCCCCGATATCAATGATATCAGCACCTTCAGCCACCATTTGGCGAGCTCTGCGCACCGCGTCCTCTACCCTTACGTAATTCCCGCCGTCCGAGAAGGAGTCCGGGGTTACGTTTAATATGCCCATAATGATCGTTCGATCACCAATGGGCAGCTCATGTCCTCTACAGGATAACACTTTCATTACCGTTCACTTCCTGTTGTTATCAGATGTTAGTTATAAAGCTCGCTAAGTTGGCGGGTTATCGGACCTACAATGCCACTTCCAACGGCGTGAGATTGTCCACTGGGTGTGAACAAAGTCGTAATGGGTACGATCTCTTGTATGGAATTAACGAGAAAAACCTCATCGGCTTCCATGAGATCTTCCCATCTGTAGAGGCCACCCTGCGTTGGAATTTGCTGCTGCTGTGCCAGCTGTAACACATAAGCCCTTGTGATGCCTGGTAAGATGCCTGTATCCAGTGATGGCGTATAACAGACTTTATCCTTTATGAAAAAGATGTTGCTCACGATGCCTTCAGCTACGTAGCCTTCTTCGGTCAGCATCAGGCCTTCTGCACCAACTGCCCAGGCATACTGCTGTAATTCTCTTTTGGCCAAGATATTGTTCATATAGTGAAAGGACTTGAATCGGTATAGACCCTCCGGTGTATTACGAGGCAGCTTCAGCAGCTGCAGCGCTTTGCCCTGTTTATAGATCTTCTCGTCCCTTGGTGTAAGCGGCTTGATGTAAATGATCTCTGTCGGATTTTGATAGACGCCTGATGGCAGCCCAAGAATATCAATTCCGGCCGATACGGAGTAGCGGATATACGCATCCTCGAGGTTATTGGCTTTAAGCAGCTCATCAATCAGACGCTGAATGTGCGCAAGGTCTGGCTCATAGCCAATCCCAAGCTCACGGCAGCCCTCTGTGAGACGCCTAAGATGCTCGGGCAGCAGGAACGGTTCTTTCTTATAGGTGCGAAATGTCTCAAAAAGGCCGAGGCCGTAAAGAAAGCCGTGATCGTAAACCGAGACCACAGCTTCCTTATCATCCGTTAGAATCCCATTGACGCTAATAATCATAAATTAAACTCCTGCTTTGGCCGTGCGGCGAAGAAAATTCCGTAGGATCTGATGACCGTGCTGAGTAATGATCGATTCTGGGTGGAACTGCACACCTTCAATCGCATATTCCTTATGGCGTAATGCCATAATTTCACCCTCTGCAGTGCGTGCACTTACTTCTAAGCAATCAGGCAGCGTCTCGGTTTTGACGATTAAGGAATGATACCGAGTCGCTACAAAAGGGGATGGTAGCCCTTCGAACAAGGTTTTACCATCATGGAAAATCTCTGAGGTTTTACCGTGCATTAAGCGCTCTGCGCGAATGACATCGCCGCCAAAAGCTTGACCAATGGATTGATGGCCTAGACAGACGCCGAAGATGGGGACTTTACCCTTGAAATGGTCGATAAGTGATAAGCTAATTCCGGCTTCATTCGGTGTGCAAGGACCCGGAGATATTAAAATATGATCCGGTGATAGAGCCTCAACGCCAGCTAAATCAATTTCGTCATTGCGATGAACGATGACTTCTTCACCGATCTCCCCCAAATATTGGACGAGGTTGTACGTAAACGAATCATAATTATCAATCACTAAAATCATTCTAAGCTCCCCTTTCGTCAGCCCTGCTAGGGCTTAAGCTCGGCTCATGCTCCGCTCGCTATATTCTATGGCTTTCCACATCGCTTTGGCTTTATTCAAGGATTCAATGTACTCACGTTCGGGTATGGAATCAATAACGATACCAGCCCCTGCTTGAATATGACCCATCCCTTGAACGGCTACAAGCGTCCGTATAATAATATTAAATTCCATATTTCCATTATAGTCAATCCACCCCATGGATCCTGTATAGGGTCCGCGGCGAACCGGCTCTAATTCTTCAATAATTTCCATGGTGCGAATCTTTGGAGCGCCTGTTATCGTGCCTCCAGGGAAGGTCGCAGCAATGACATCATAAGCGTCCTTCCCCTCTGCGAGCTCGCCGACGACTTCCGAGACGATATGCATCACATGGGAGTAGTATTCGATGACCATGAAGTCTTTCACATGGACGGAGCCATACTTCGAGATGCGGCCAAGATCGTTGCGCTCGAGATCGACCAGCATGACGTGCTCGGCACGCTCTTTGTCGTTGTCGATGAGCTCACCGGCTAGGCGTAGGTCATCCTGCTCGTCCTTGCCGCGCGGGCGCGTGCCAGCGATAGGACGCGTCCGCAGGATACCGTCCTCAAGCTGCACGAGCAGCTCCGGCGAGCCGGAGACGAGGGCGAAGCCTGCGAAGCGCAGCAAGCCCATGTAAGGCGAGGGATTGACGATGCGCAGCGCCTCGTAGATCTCCTCCGGCGTCGTGCGCAGCTGCCGGCTCTGTCTAACGGACAAGTTGACTTGGAACACGTCACCTTGGGAGATGTAGGCTTGGATGCGCTGCACCGCCGCGATGTAATCGGCTTTGCCGAAGGCAGGCTGAATGCCTGCGATGTTCTCGACGTCGATGTGCAGCTGCTCACGCGCGATCGCCGGTTGCTTCGTACCGCCCAGGTGCGAGCCTGACCAGCTGCTGGAACGGATCGCATGCCAGCGAGTGAGCATCGCCTCGGCCTCAGCGTGCGCCTGTGCGTAAAGCTGCCGGAGATAAGTGTCATCGGCTGCTCGGCTCTGCCCAAGCGGCATATGCACCGCAATGTACAGGCTCTTATCGATATGATCCAAGGTCCAAACTTGATCATACATAGCGAAGCTATAATCCGGAATCGGCAAGTCATTTGCCGCTTGCTCCTGGAGTTTCTCAATGGTGCGAATCACGTCATAGCTCCAATAACCTACACAGCCGCCAAGAAACTTAGGGGCCCCTTCGACTTTAGGGCTATGATAAGCTGACATCCATTGCTTCACAATATCGAGCGGCTTACCATGCAGACGCGATACTTCCGGCTTGCTGATATGACTTTTATTGATCATCGTCATTTCCGCATCCAAACCGTATCCATGAACGGTAGAAAACGGCTGTAAACCGAAGCACGTGTAACGCCCCCCTTTGCCGCTTTCTAGAACAAAGGAATCAGGTGCGGCTTCTTTCCACGCTTCTTGCCAAGAAGCGATCCGGTCGTCGGCAAGTCCCAGTTTAATGACATAAGGCAGCATCGTATACGTGGAGGACCAATTACGCCATTGCTCTACTGTTGTTAGGATCATACTATCCCTCCTTCCTGTGACATCCGATGATTAGTTGTCCATTAGTATACTCCAACCTTTCACAGAAAAAAAGCCCCCAGCTGCAGCAGCTGGAGGCTCGTTCGTAGCAAGTAATCTTATTGCTCTTCGAATTGATACAGTGGCGTAGAAAGGTAACGCTCACCGTTACTTGGAATCACAGCAACTACACGTTTGCCTGCGCCAAGTTCTTTAGCAACTTTAAGCGCTGCAAAAATCGCTGCACCTGAGGAGATACCACCAAGGATACCTTCTTCTTTGGCTACACGGCGTGAAGTTTCGAAAGCATCTTCGTTTTCAACGGCAATAATTTCGTCGTAGATGCTTGTGTTCAGAATGTCTGGAACAAAGCCTGCGCCGATCCCTTGAATTTTATGAGGACCTGGCTTGCCGCCGGAAAGTACCGGGGATGCAGCAGGTTCAATGGCATAAATCTTGATGTTCGGGAAGTTTTCTTTCAGTACGCCACCTGCGCCTGTAATAGTTCCGCCCGTACCGATACCCGAAATAAAAGCGTCCAATTTGCCATCATGAGCATTAATGGCTTCAACGATTTCCGGACCTGTTGTTTCACGGTGAACCTTCACGTTTGCTAGGTTTTTGAATTGTTGCGGGATGAAATAGGAAGGATTCTCTGCTTGAAGCTCCTCAGCACGTTTGATCGCGCCTTTCATTCCTTCTGCTCCTGGCGTCAGAACCAGCTGAGCTCCATAGGCGCGAAGCAGGTTGCGTCTTTCCAAAGACATCGTTTCCGGCATAACCAGAATCGCCTTATATCCTTTTGCAGCTGCTACTAAAGCTATTCCGATTCCTGTGTTACCGCTAGTTGGCTCAATAATCGTATCGCCTGGCTTCAATTCACCTTCTTGCTCAGCCACTTCGATCATGGAGATAGCAATACGGTCTTTTACGCTGGCACCTGGATTTTGGTACTCGAGTTTCACATAAATCTCTGCGCTTCCTTCCGGAACAACGCGGTTTAAACGAACAAGTGGTGTATCGCCAATCAAATCTGTAATGCTTTGTACTAATCTTGCCATACTTTTTTCCCCTCCAGGTTGAATAATCAATGATTTCCGAGTTAACTAGTCGGTATTAATACATTCATCTTATCAATGCACTTACTGGTTGTCAACCATATTTTCACAGAATGTCAACGCAATTGAGGGTCAAGAATGCTAACCTTCCATTTCCCTCGAAGCTGCTGCACATAATCCTTAAGAGGTGGCGCTTCCCGAAGCGCTAGCTCTCTCCGCACATTTTCTCGAACGAAAACAAGATCTGGATTTACTTTCTCTCGCCGATTTATCAGCTTCACAATCGCGAATCCTTGTGGCAGAGGGACTGGCTTACTTACTTCTCCAACCTTCAGCAATTTCGCCGCTTCAAGAACGGGAGCAGCAACAAAGGGATCGTCTCCTTCAATCCAGCCCAAATCACCGCCGGTGTTATTGGTTGCATCATCTAGGGAACGATCTCTGGCAAGAGTCGCAAAACTCTCTCCTTTCGCCAGCTCCGCAATGACTTTATTCGCTTGATCCTTGGTTGACACGATAATTTGAAGGATATTATATTCGGTATCTTGCTTGAATTCATCGGCATGCGTCATCATATAGTCTTCTACCTGAGCATCCGTTATCTGAATATGTTTGGTTGCGAGCTTCTCAAGTAACAGCTTATTGGTTACATCTTCCTTGATTTCTTGCTCTGACAATCCTAACTGATTTTGCATGGATGCATAAAATTGTTGCTCACTCTCATAACCTTGCTGCATCCGTTTCAACTCACGGTTCAACTCCGCGCTTCCAATCGAAATCCCCGTCTCGTTACCTTCTAGACGTATCACTTCACGATCCAACATTTGACCCAGCAGTTCTGCCCCATAATGACGTTCAAGAGCTGTTTGAAGCTCCAGAATGGTCATCTCACGATTTCCAACTTTGGCGACTACCCGATCATTCTTCTGCTCACCCTGCTTCTCAGGTTCTGGTGGTTGACTTGGTTCTGATTGGTTTATGGTATGGGTGACCAGCAAGGATGCGAGCACGAGATTACCTACAGCCATCACGATAATGACTCCCCACAATCGCTTCACGTTCTGCATCCTGACTCCCTCTTTACATCTATAATGCTGCTTGCTCTATAGTTCAATCATCCGCTTCAAATCATCTTCGTTAAAGCGATAAGCTTCATTGCAGAAATGACAAACGACTTCAGCAAACCCTTCATCTTCAAGAATTTCTTGCAGCTCTGTCTTCCCTAAGGAAATAAGCGTTGTTTCAACTCTTTCACGACTGCATTTACAGCGGAACATGACATCCATTTGATCAAGCTTCTGGAAAGATGGGAGTACGGTTTGAAGGATTTCCTCTAAATTCAAACCCCCACCGAGCATACTGGTGAAGGAAGGAATGCGAGCGAGCATCTCTTCAATCTCCCCAATTTCATCATTTGTTAATCCTGGGAGCAATTGAATAACGAATCCGCCTGAGGCAAGAATGGAGTGATCCGTATTGACCAATACCCCGAGAGCTACAGCCGATGGCGTTTGTTCAGACATGGCAAAATAATAGGTGAAATCTTCAGCCAATTCTCCTGAAACGAGCGGAACACTGCCTTTATAAGGTTCTTTCATACCTAAATCTTTCGTTATGTACAAAAATCCATCAGTTCCCACCGCAGCAGCAATATCTAGCTTGCCATTCTCTTTAAGGGGAGGATCAACCAACGGATTATCGACATAACCGCGTACCTCACCCTTCGCATTAGCATCGACTACAATTTGACCGATGGGTCCATCGCCTTTAACTTGAACAATAAGATGCTCTTCACCCTTGAGCATGGCTGCAATGAGAAGTCCCGCTGCTGCCGTTCTTCCTAAAGCGGCTGTGGCTGTTGGTGTTGTTTGGTGTCTTTGACTAATTTCTTCTGTGAGGACAGTCGTTTCCACGGCAAAAGCGCGAACTTTTCCTTCCAGCGCCGTTCCTCGAATTAAATAATCACCCATATTAAATCCTTTCTTAAACAGCTTATGCATTTTTCTCATAAATCATTTGTAAACCTTGCAGTGTTAGCAATGGATTGACGATCTGAATGGTACGAGATTCACTGGAAATCAACTCTGCAAGACCGCCTGTAGCAATAACTGTTGGATTTACATTAAATTCTTGAATGACACGTTCGACAATCCCATCAACTTGGCCTACATAGCCGAAAATAATCCCTGCCTGCATCGCGGCTACGGTATTACGACCAACGACGCTCTTCGGCTTGACCAGCTCGATGCGCGGCAGCTTCGCCGCCTTCTGATATAAGGCTTCCGTTGAGATCCCGATTCCTGGTGCAATCGCACAGCCGACAAGCTGCTGGGAAGGATCGATGTAGTCGTATGTGGTGGCCGTCCCGAAATCAACAATGATACAAGGTGCCCCGTACAGCTCAAGAGCCGCGACAGCATTTACAATGCGATCAGCGCCGACCTCTTTGGGATTGTCTACACGCACGTTCAGCCCTGTCTTAATGCCAGGACCAACGATGAATGGCGTCCTTTTCAAATAGTGTAAGCAAAGGTTTTCCATTACATTCATAAGCGGGGGGACGACGGAAGAGACAATGACTCCTTCCACCTGTGCAAATGAAATGTCCGAGTGTTGAAACAGGCTATGCAGCTGCATCCCATACTCATCGACTGTCGCTGAACGGTTTGTACTAACCCGCCAGTGATGAAGGAGCGTCCGCTCTTGATAGAGGCCGAGCACAATGTTCGTATTCCCAACATCGATAACGAGAATCATAGCGCCGTCTCCTTCTGTTCATTCAGATCTAATGAGATATCAAGCGCTGCAACCGAATACGTCAAGCGCCCAACGGAGATCACATCGACGCCTGTTTCTGCCATCGCTTTAATGGTTTGAGGTGTCACAGAACCCGAGCCCTCTACTACAATATGCGGCGCTTTACTTTTAATTATGGAAACTGCTTCTTTCATCTTCGCAGGAATCATGTTATCGAGCATGATGATATCCGCACCAGCCGCTAACGCTTCGTGCAATTGGTCAAAATTCTCGACCTCCACCTCAATCTTCATGGTGTGGGGGATCTGCTGTCGAGCCGCTTGTATAGCTTGTGTGATGCCGCCTGAACCTTTAATATGATTATCTTTAATCATCACAGCATCGTAGAGTCCGAATCGATGATTATGACCGCCACCCACTCGTACAGCATACTTTTCAAGCAATCTGTGTCCCGGAGTCGTCTTCCGTGTATCGACAAGTCTAGTCGGCACGCCTTCTAAAGCATCGACAAACTCACGGGTCTTGGTCGCAATTCCTGATAATCGCTGCATCAAATTAAGACTTAAACGTTCACCTAGCAGAATACTGCGCGTATTGCCTTCCACTTCAGCTAGTATGGTCCCTTTATAAACAGACGATCCTTCTACTACTTTTGTTTCAAAACGAAGAGAAGCATCGACTACAGCAAAAACTTCTTGGGCGATTCGAAGTCCACAGACAATTCCGTCTTCTTTGACGTGGATAATCCCTTTGGACGCATGTTCCAAAGGGATCGTTGTCAGAGTCGTGACATCGCCGGTTCCAATGTCCTCTTCCAGCCAAAGCCGAATATGTTTACGAATGAGTTCCATATTTAAATCCAGCATGTTAAATCCACTCCTCAATGCTATCTTCCCCGCGCTTAAAAACAATATGCTTCTTCCATGCTTGATCATCCCGTTCAGGGAAATCTTCTCGGTAATGACCGCCACGACTTTCTTCCCGCGCTATAGCCGCAGTTGTCGTTAGAAGTGCACAATTGAGTAAATTAGCAAACTCATAATCTTCACGTTTCGTCATCAAAGAACCGAAGATAGAAAGTTGTCTTGCCAATTCGTCATACCCTTTTTGCAAGCCTTTGGCTGAACGTTTCAGTCCTGCGTAACGAAGCATAACCTTTTGCAGCTTAAGCTTTTTCTCGACAACGGCTTGATTCGGAATTTCCGTTCTTGGCGCTTTCGATTCAGCACGTATTTGAATATTACCTTCTAAAGGAGCGAGCTCTTGAATCCGTTCAATGATTCTTCTACCGAACACAATAGCTTCAGATAAAGAGTTACTTGCTAATCGGTTAGCGCCATGTACACCTGTAGAAGACACTTCGCCACAAGCGAAAAGGCGGCGGACGATCGTTTCTCCGTGGAGATCTGTCTTGACGCCGCCCATCATATAATGAGCTGCAGGAGCAACAGGAATCCAGTCGGTACTCATATCTAGACCGTAGTTGAGGCAATATTCATATATCGTCGGGAATCGATGTTTAATTAACTCTTCAGATTCGTGCGTTATGTCAATATAGACGAAGGTCGATTTGCAATTCTCCATCTCGTCGACAATGGCACGCGCCACGACATCCCTAGGCGCTAGCTCAAGCTGGGGATGGTAACGTTCCATGAAACGCTCCCCCTTGATATTGCGCAGATAAGCCCCCTCGCCGCGCACCGCTTCCGAGATCAGGAATCGCGGAGCCCCAGGATAGCAAAGCGCTGTAGGGTGGAATTGAATAAATTCCACGTCTTGAATTTGCGCACCCGCGCGATGAGCAATCGCTATTCCGTCGCCAGTGGCGATGTCAGGATTTGTGGTGTACCGGAACAATTGCCCTGCCCCGCCGGAGCATAGGATCGTGGCATTGCCGCGGACGAATACCCGCTGGCCGCTAGGCTTCTGTACGAGTGCGCCATAGCACTCGCCATCCTGCGTGATCAGGTCGATCACAAAGTGATCGTCCCAGATCTCAATATTCGGATCTTGCTTCGTGCGTTCCGAAAGAGCTCGTACAATTTCGGCGCCTGTGGCGTCGCCATGCGCATGCAAAATGCGACGTTGACTATGCGCTCCCTCTTTGGTCAAAGCAAACTCCCCGTTCTCAAGATCGAACTGGGTACCCATCCGAATGAGGTCCTGAACGCCGTTAGGACCTTCATGAACAAGGACGTCAACGGCCTCCGGCGAACATAAACCGGCACCTGCTATCAGGGTATCCTGCATATGATATTCCGGTGAATCCTCGTCCGAAATAACAGCAGCAATTCCTCCTTGCGCATAGCGTGTGTTACTGTCGAGGAGCGATTTCTTCGTAATCATCAGCACTTTCTTATTTTCACTAGCGCGAAGAGCAGTGAATAAACCTGCAATGCCCGCGCCAATCACAATAACATCTGTATGTACATGAGGAATGGAATCTAAATCTACATCTACGAGGTATCTAGGAATCATGCCGCTTCACCTGTTCTTCACCATTAATAGCTCGCAAAGCAATCGTATCCGAAGGATTAATCGATATCGGAATGCTTTGCGAGGGTACCCTACCTATTAAACAAGAGAGTAGCGCATGCTACTTTACTTGTAACATGCGCTCTAAGGACAATCTTGCTTTATCGGCTACATCTTCTGGCACATAAATCTCTGGCTGCATCGTTTCAAGACATTTCACAATTTTCTTCAAATTGTTTACTTTCATATTCGGGCATACCAAGTATTTGGTAGCAAAATGGAACTGTTTATCTGGACTGTCCAGACGAAGCTGGTATCCAGTTCCATCTTCCGTTCCAACGATAAACTCTTTGCAATCGGACTCTTTGCAATATTTGATAATCGCTGTCGTACTACCGACGAAATCTCCCAGTTTAACAACTTCTGGACGACACTCCGGATGAACAACGAACTGAGCATTCGGGTATTGGGCTCTCATTTCTTCCACATCTTTAACGGTCAGCATATCATGCGTATTGCAATAGCCTTCCCAAATGATCACTTTTTTGCTTGTGAATTTTGATACATAGTCACCTAAATTTTTATCCGGTACCCAGATGATCTCATCTGAATCGACGGAATTGATGACATTGATGGCATTTGCCGAGGTACAGCAAATATCTGTTTCTGATTTCACATCAGCAGATGTATTAATGTAAGCAACAACTTTGGCGTTAGGATGCTGGCGTTTCAGAGCACGTAGACCTTCTACATTCACCATATCCGCCATCGGGCAGCCTGCGCGTTCGTCAGGAATAATGACTGTTTTGTTAGGAGCAAGAATCTTAGCACTTTCCCCCATGAAATGTACGCCACAGAATACAATCACATCAGCATCGGTTTGCGCTGCCTTCTGCGCAAGCAGAAAGGAATCCCCCCGGAAATCAGCAACCTCTTGAACTTCGTCACGTTGATAATAATGAGCAAGAATAATAGCATTCCGTTCTTTCTTTAGCTGCAGCAACCGTTCTTTCAGTTCGCGGTTCTGCTCCGCTTTGCGTTCTAATGCTAAAGCTTCCATAGTGCTTCCTCCCCAATCTGGGACGTATAATGTACTTCTTGTCTATCTAAAAATAGGATTAACAGTAGTATGATCTAATCGTAATAAAATTAGAGATTTACAACTAATTTACACATTCTCACATCCCCTGTCAATGCGCAAATATGCCGAAAAAACCAGAAAATCCGGGTACACCTGACGTGTACACCGGATTTACGAGTTGCTATTGCTTGTTACTCTTCGGAATGATCCGAATTAGAATCTTTATCTTTGTTTAACTCCAATTTGTTGCTTTCGCTAGATTGGCTTTGCCCTTGAATGTTCACTTTGACCTCTTCGTCATCTGCGCTTGCATTCAATCTGCCTTTCTCTAGAAGCTCGATGATTTCGTCTTTATCGAGTGTTTCTTTCTCAAGCAGCGTTTTGGCTACGAGATGAATCTGATCCGCATGCTCCGTAAGCATCGCACGAGCACGCTCATAACAAGTGCGAATAAAGTTTTGCATCTCTTGATCAATCTCATAAGCAATCGCATCACTGTAATTTTGCTCATGTCCGATATCGCGGCCTAAGAACACTTGGCCTTGCGAGCTGCCGAACTGCATCGGTCCAAGCTTATCGCTCATACCATATTCCATAATCATGCGACGAACAATACCCGTTGCTTTCTGGAAGTCACTATAAGCCCCAGTGCCAATTTCTCCGATAAATAGTTCTTCGGAAACGCGGCCTCCCAGGAGTCCTGTTACTTTATCCAGCAATTCGTTCTTCGTCTGCATCATGCGATCTTCGCCTTCTTTGGGCAGCATCATGACATAACCGCCAGCGCGTCCGCGCGGAACGATCGTAACTTTGTGCACCATATCAGCATTCTCGGCGTAATAACCAATGATCGCGTGTCCGGCTTCATGATAAGCAACAATGCGTTTCTCTGTATCGCTGATAATCCGACTTTTCTTCTGCGTACCAACAATAATACGGTCAAAAGCTTCCTCGACTTCAGCCATCGAAATATCTTTACGGTTACGACGGGCAGCAATCAAAGCTGCTTCGTTCAATAGATTCTCTAGATCAGCACCTGTGAATCCAGTTGTGTAGCGAGACAGGGCGTCCAGCTTCACATCTTTGGCAAGTGGTTTGTTGCGGGCATGTACTTTCAGTACAGCTTCGCGGCCTTTGATGTCTGGACGATCTACCGTGATTTGACGGTCGAAACGACCTGGACGCAGTAAGGCTGGGTCAAGGATATCTGGGCGGTTAGTCGCTGCAACGATAATGATACCCTCGTTCGCGCCAAATCCGTCCATTTCTACTAGCAATTGATTGAGTGTTTGTTCGCGCTCGTCATGTCCGCCGCCTAAACCAGCGCCACGTTGACGACCTACAGCATCGATCTCATCGATAAAAATGATACAAGGTGAGTTCTTCTTCGCGTTCTCGAACAAGTCACGAACACGGGAAGCACCGACACCGACGAACATCTCAACGAAGTCAGAACCTGAAATACTGAAGAATGGTACGCCTGCTTCACCAGCGACAGCTCGTGCAAGAAGGGTTTTACCGGTTCCCGGAGGACCATTGAGCAGAACCCCTTTAGGAATTCTAGCACCGACAGCTGCGAATTTCCGTGGATCTTTGAGGAATTCGACAACCTCGATCAATTCTTGCTTCTCTTCGTCAGCACCTGCCACGTCTTCAAATGTGACGCGTTTTTTCTCCTCATTATATAAGCGGGCACGGCTTTTGCCGAAGTTCATCACTTTGCCGCCGCCACCTTGAGCCTGATTTAACAGGAAGAAAAACAAGATGAAGATAATGACGAATGGGATGATGGAAGTTAGGAAACTAATCCAAACGCTATCCCGTTCCATAGTCTCGTACGTTTCGGATGGAACGCCATTCGCTTCAATCAGCTGGACGACCATAGGCTCGAACGGAGCATGGGTTTCGAAGCTCTTCTTATCAGCACCACTTGGTGGGTTAATGTACTTACCTTTAATCAAATATGTGTACCCATCAAACTTTAAGGTCACGGATTCCACATTTTTGTTAACAACCGCTTGGCGGAATTTATCGTAAGTAATTAACTCCTTTTGCTCGTTTTGGGTACTAATGAAATGGACGATCCCTACTGTAACCAAAAATATAAGTAAATAAAAGCCAGTATTCCGGATAATTCGATTCATCCCGAGCCTCCTCTCAAACGGCACACGTTTATTATTTTACCACATCCCGGTAAAGCACTACAACATAACAGCGCTGATGAGTCTGCGGGAAGTGACATTAGCTACTGTAGATCTCTGGTTTCAATATGCCGATAAATGGAAGGTTGCGATATTTCTCTGCATAATCCAGACCATATCCGACTACGAACTCATCTGGAAGCACATAACCTGCATATTCAGGTTCGAGATCCACCGTTCTGCGTGCCGGTTTATTAAACAGCGCAACGACCGAAATCGTCTTAGCATTGCGTCGCTCTAGCACATCTATCAGATAACTCAACGTTAACCCGCTATCGATAATGTCCTCCACGATAAGAATATGACGTCCTTCTACGGGAACATCAAGATCTTTAATAATCTTGACAACACCAGAAGATTTCGTGGATTGACCATAGCTGGATACAGCCATGAAATCGAGTTCCAATGGTACTCTGATTTGCTTCACAAGATCAGCCATGAAAATGAAAGCTCCCTTAAGCACACAGATAACCAATGGATTCTTACCTTCGTAATCGATGGAGAGTTTCTCCCCCAATTCTTTAATCTTGCCTTGAATCTGTTCTTCACTGTAAAGAACTTCTTGAATGTCGCTGTACAAGGATGAACCCCCTAGTTTTATATTATGAATCCTTATAAATTTACATTCTAGAAGAACGAAATTTACGCATATTACTTCAGCACTAGCTTCATATGAAGTACACGTACTGTATCTGGTCCAACCAGAGCGTGCTTGGACCTACGAAAGCCAGCAATCCAAAGAATTTGCCCGGAAGCATCGACCAGTAGTGGAATGACATCACGCCGGCTTAGCGGCATTTTGGCATCAATGAACATATCCTTTACTTTTTTGGATCCGTTTAAACCATGCGGCTCAAACCGATCTCCTGACCTGCGACTCCTTACAACAAGCGGCAAGTTAAGTTGATCCAGATCCAAAAACACGTCCGTTGCAGTTGAGAAATAAGCAGCTGTCTCCTTCGAACTAGCCGGCACCCATGAGCAGATCAGTTTGGCTTCCACTTCCGGCAGGCTCAACTCGCTTGTATCTAATCCAACCTCATAAGAATAAGGCTTCGGAGAAGGAGCGAAGGACAGAAATTGAATAGACTCATATTCTCTCACAATATAAACCTGTTCATCCACCTGAAGGACTTGATTAGAAACCTGATCCTGTAAAATCAACTCACGCATACTTTCAATTCGTGTAAAATCCAACCGATCTCTTTCCAAACAAAGACAGTTTAATATTAATTTAATCAAACGCCTTTGTAAAGCAACGTGCAACTCAGTGAAATCACGTCTTTCTAGGCGGCAGCAGGCTTGCTGGAAAGTAGTTATTCGGCGAAAAACCTGCTCGGCTTCTTTGGCCAAATAATCATCCTCAGCTCGCATCAAATCCGTCAATCGATTCAGCGACTCTGGAAGTTGTTCATTATACTGCTTCAGCATCGGCATCACATCAAGCCGAATCTGATTGCGAAAATACTTCCGCAGCTCATTGCTGCTGTCCTTACAATACGCCATTTCATGCTGAGCGCAATAATTCACAATATCTGCTTTGTATATACGTAAAAAAGGACGAATCAGTTCCACTTTTTTTTCGCGCCTGCGTTCCGGCATGCCAACCAGGCCTGAAGGGCCTGTCCCTCTCAGAATCCGCATCATGACGGTTTCGGCTTGATCATCCGCATGATGAGCGAAGGCAATACGCTTAGCGCTGTATTTCGCTGCGATCTGATGCAGAAATTCGTAGCGCTTCTCACGTGCCGCGGCTTGCCCATTGAGTGACGTTTCCTCTATATAGGCAGGTACATCAATGACACCGATTTCACATGGGAGCCCTAGCTCATCCGCAAGCTTCCCTACGAAAGAGGCTTCCGCATCCGATTCTGCACCGCGGAATTGATGATTCACATGCGCAACAACGAGCTGCCAGCTATAACGCTCAGCAAGGGCAAAAAGGACATGAAGCAGCCCCACAGAATCAGGTCCTCCTGAAACCGCAACGACCACCACATCTCCTGGATCGACGAGTTTTTCTTCAATAATTCGTTGTTCCACCTTGGCAACAAGATCGATTTCCATCGGGTATTCCTTTCTATTCCTGCACTTTCCGTCATGCTACCAGTACATATAGAGCGTTGCTCCAAAAATAAAAATAGAAGCGGCGAAACATATTTTTAGCCATGGCATTTGGAGTGTCGACTGTGTAATCTTCTTACCGGAGACCAACGTTCTCCAGTACTGATAGGCTTCTTGCGAAGAATTAAACTCACTATTCAAAGCTTTATGAAGAAAAGGTGCGATATGGGCGGCAACTGAATTTTCACGCATAATAGCTGTTAGTTGATCTAGATCTCGGTTTTGAGGCAGCATTTTGGATAAACCAGTGAAGCGTTTGCGTTGATCGAGCGATTTTAATAGTAAAATGGCAAATGAAAATAAATCATAGCTTTCTTCCGCAACCCGCTCCCCCATATTCCAAAAGCCGCGGTCATACACTTCGGTTAACTGTTTAATCGCTCTGCCTTTAGGAGTCACACCCCCAAAATCAATGAGATCCACATCGCCATAATTGGAAACGATCATGTTCTCGATCTTCAGATCACCGAAAACATAGCCGCTCTTATGAACTTCCGTTAACTTACGAAGCAGGTTAGAACCAATCACATAGATCCAATCCTGCCCACGTTTATGTATAAAATTAGAAATCGTCATACCCTCAATATATCGCATGACATAGAAGGAGACTTCTTTCCCATTTATCGTCATATCATCAGCATCTATTAAAAAGTTCTTGAACGAGGTTTCCGTCAGTGATATGGCAAGCAAGGAATTAATCTCCGATTGATGATCAACCGTCTCATGACCTGCCTTAAGCGCAAATCTAGCTGTCCCTCTTCGTACGAGAGCCACTACACCATTGGAACCAGCACCTAATAAACGTTCGACCACATACATCCGGCCGTTCCATTTCCCTTGGATTTCTGACCCAGGACGGAAGGCGTCTTCATACCACGTAGTCACTCAGCATCCCATCCTCGGTCTTTGGTAAGATAGGCTTCTCCGTTATGAACTGCAAAGTTTGCAGTAACGCTGGACCAGTCGGAGTTGTACCCTTCATGTTTATTTTATAGAACATCTTGTCCAAATTTGCAAGTTGATTCGTCCAACTGAGATCCATTTCTAACTCCTGATCCCTCGTTTTGGTTGACGGAAAGTGGAAAACTGCTAGCTCACTCTTGCCGCTGCGGGCTCTAAGACTAAGCAAAAGATCATGAATCGCTTCACGCACCGCTGCATGCTTAGGCTTCATACTGGCACTAGCATCTATTAAAAGAGCTACGCGAAGTGAGGTGGTTTCACTCATGGTATCGATGACTTGAACCACTTCAGCACGCTTCTCTGGAGGTAACTGTTCCAATTGATTAAAGCCAAGAATACTTTGTAACTCTTTGCCTACGGCATGCTGAATCGTTGTGGTGACCGTTTTGCGCGTCATCATCTGAACCGTTTGGGAGAGTTGGCCTGAATTCACGATTCGGCTCATCCCGCCGCCCGCCGCAGCAATCTCTTGAATCTCCTCAGAGCCTAGCACCCCTAGCTCCCCATGGTCAATCACACCGATAACATTTACGGTAACACCTTCGGCATGTGCTTGTGCTGCAGCTATTACCGGACTCACCCCTACATTTGAACACCCATCTGTAATTAAAAGAATCTGCTTCATCATGATATTTGCCTCCCTGGCCCAAGAAAAGATTAGCTCTCTAGTAGTTCTACTCCTAGTTTTTCCATTTATGAGAGAGTCTAATCACTAGCCAACTGAGCGAAATAAAAAGACAGCCCGCCAAATGGTAATGGCAGAACTGTCTCAATATTGAAGATTTATCGAGTAAATCTCCTTCTTAAGATAAGACCCAGTAGGATTAAGGTGATACCTGCGATTTCCACGTACAGATGGCTAGATTCTCCTGTCTTCGGGAGGGTCTCTGGTTTAGTGATAGGAGGAATTCCCCCCAAGGGCACATCATTATCAGTATCAATCGGTATGTCCGGATTCGTCGGTTTGGGATCCGTTGATGGAGTAGGAACTGTTGGTGGTGGTGGTGTTACACTTGGCGATGGTGTTATAGACGGTGTTGGCGTCACACCTGGTGTCGGGCTTGGTGTTGGCGGTGTTGGCGGTGGCGTTGGTGTCGACGTGGGCGGATCATTTGACTCCGGCGAATCCGGTATGGGCGTCTTAACATTTGTAATGGTTACATTCAAATTTTCCGCTGCACGAAGCGTTATCGTGCGATCGATAGCATCTAACACATAACCTTGAGGGGCTACTTGTTCTTTCACAATATAATCGCCGGCCAGCAGGCCAGAAAAGACAACCTTACCCGTCTCATTTGTTGTCAAGGAACGAATAATATCCTTCTCTTGACCGATCTTGCGATACAATTCAAAGGTCGCTCCACTAAGCAGTAAGGTGTTGTTTGCCAAATCAACTTTCTTAATCGTCAATGAACCTCTATCGCCACTGCCTGTGCCAGAACCACTGGAGACACCTACCAAAATATCCTTCACCGTTTCTTTAGTTACCGTGGTTGAATTTTTACCGCTAAAGCTGACTTTATTCGAAACAGTTTCTTGATCATTAGCAGCAATGACAGATTGATATTCCAAGATGTAAGCTGCCGCAATCGGATTCACGAACTTTAATTCAAACGATTGCTTGCCGATATTATCCGTACGAATAACCAATGTGTAGTCTGTCCCCTTGGTTAATTCTGCGCCCTTCGTTATATTTCCATTCGAAGTAACAGACGTACCAAACAGATGGAAAGAATCCGGTATCAATATCTGATTGACTGATGGTGTATCGATGATTGCCGCGTCAGTTACGGTTGACTGACTTCGATTAATCGTAATTGTCCAAACAATCTTATCTCCACTCTGCAAACCGTTTTTACTAACATACTCTCCCCCATACGGGATGTTAACACTTGCTATGAGATCATTCGATGCAGGAAGATTACCATCAAATAATTTAGCCGAATTCTTAATGTTACCGCCAATAAGTTGACCATTCAGACTTGTTTTAAAGGTGATATAATACGGACCTGAAATTGTTTGTTTAAATGTTAGAATGAGCTTGTTATTAGCATCAACATTGTAATAATAGTTTTTAGGGTCTATAGCAACAGGGTCCATTGAAGGATTGCCATTTGGTGCGACTATCATGTTGTATACGGCAAGCGAATCCTTGACAAGCACTTGATTGGACTCTAGGAGATCCTCAACGACTGCTTCTGTAAGGATTTTCTTGTTGTTGTTGACCCCTACTGTCCAAGTCAGCTGTTTTAATAATGCGTCGTAGGATCCGTATTTAAACCCGTTGTTCTTCACTTCAGTCCTTATAACGAATTTTGCTGTTACTGTTTTGGATTGCTCTTTGTTAGTAGGATCTATCCAGTCTATTTTGGCCGAATTATTGAAATCAGTTGTGCTGTCAACAGATTGAATCCAATCTAAATTGAAATCGGTTTTGTAGCTAATCGTAACAGGTTCGGTAATAACATTAGTGAATGTCACTGTCAAGCCTACATCAGAAGCTACCGAATTGTCGAGCGTGTACTCTGCTGTACTTAGTGTAGTTACACCCTTTTTGATGACCAATGAACCCGGGATGAGATGAAGTCCTTTGTTCGGAAATGTATCGGTCACAACTACGCTGTTCATTCTCTGACTATCACCGTTAATCGTGATGTTCCACACTACTGTCTTAGCCTCGTAATCTACAGCTCCTAGAGTTTTGACAATCGCCAATTTGCTGATGGACTCTACAGTGACCGTTGCAGATGCATAGACAGGCGTCTTGTTGTTTCCTTTGAACGTTGCCGTATTTACAAATGACTCCTTGGAATCGTCAGTAATTGGCGTTGTGTATTGAATGCGGTAAGCAGTTTCAATAGGGCTATCTGCAAAACGGACTGAAAGAACGCTCCCCGCTGTACTCACCATATACTTGCTGCTATCCACCAGTCCTCCCTTGACAACAGAGCCGTCCAAACGTACATCCAAATGATAGACAGCTACTGTAACCGGAACTGACAACCCTACCGGTATGGGGTCCGTTACAACTGCTTCCTGAACGGAATCCAGCGCCTTGTTCACATCAATGGTCCAATCGATTTGCTTGGAATTAATACCCTGGGACACACCCGCTTTGCTTATTGTAGAAGTGACTGTGGGTTTGAAGTTGAGGTTAAACACCTGTTCTCCAGAATTAATCGGAATTGTAATAATTTGCGTGGTGCTTCCAGTAATCTGACTCTTATTGAATTGTGTGTTGAAGGTTAGAGTTCCTTGCACATTATTATAGTCTTCTATGAATTTATTAAATGTAATTAACACCCGATGGCTGTCTTTGTCGGCATAGAACGTTCCCACAAGATCATTACCCATCCTCAGTTCACCGTTGATGTGATTGAATAATAAAAATTGCTGCGGCAGTGTGAATGTAAATGTATCCCCGGCAAGGTAACCATGTCCGTTTGGCAAAGACCAGGTATAATCCAACTTCACTCTGGCACCTTGCTCGTAAACATTACCAGTCACCACTTCTCCTGCGCTGTTGTACACAGCCATCGTCACACTGTCGAGAATGTTGTTTGAAATTGTGTTTGCACTGGCCTTAGGCAAAAAGCCAATCCCGTAAATACTCTGCATAAAAATTAATAAGGTAATTAGCAGTGCACTCGTTTTTTTCTTCAACATCATTTCATACCTCCATTCATGGATCAATTTTTTATAGAGATTATTTATGTGTGCTACCTCCTATGACTTTGAAACAAAATGTATCATTATCAATGATAAATGATACAAGATGTATTGTAAATATTGGGATTTATTGTTTTTCAACATGGAAAAGCACAAAAAAACCTGTTCTCAGCTATGAGATCAGGTTTCATCATTTCACTTAATATATTCTGGATATCTGATAATTAGAATCATTTTTTATGAGATCTATCGTTTCACCGGCTTGTATATGAACAGCGTCATACGTGGTATCGATCGTCACCCATTCCTTACTTTCCTTTAGGAAGACTTGATTCCACGCATGATAAGTATCTGGCGCATGACTTTCATACCCCATAACCAGACGAGTAGGAATCCCCTCGCTTCTTGCCATTGCCGCAAAAGTAGCTGCAAAGTCATAACAAATTCCGTTGGACGCTGCGTAGACCATATCCAGATTAGGTACGTAACTATCTGCTACCGTTTGGGGCTTTTCATAATCATACTGAAAATGTGTCGTGATATATCCATAAATAGCTCTTATTTTGTCGATATCTTTTTCTTTATCTCCAACTAATTGCCTAGCCTCAACGACCGCCTTCGATTCATTGTCCCAATCGATCAACGGAATGGACTGCAGAAATACGGCATTCTCGTCTTCCATTTCTAACTCTATTTGTTCTTGCGTAACAACTTTATATTTATTAGCTCCTATGGACTCTCCAATCAGTACTTTATACTGTCCGTTTCCAAGCTGCAAAGGGTACTGACCCCCTTCTTCGAATGTGTAGTCATATTTGATATTTTCTCTCATGATTCGAACGAGAACTTTGGTGTTCTTGTTCTTATCGTTTGAATAATGAACCGAGATAATTCCTTTATTCAGAGCATCTTTATCTATCATGGATGGATTGGAAGCTGCAAATATCCCTTGCGGAGCAAGTGTAAATAGAAATGCTGCGATGATTGTTCGTATACTTGGCTTTTTAAACAAAAATAAATCCCCTTTCGGTAACTGGCTGCCAACTTAGTTCGGCTAAGGAAGGCCCTTTAGTTTTGCGTCTCTAGTTTTCGCTAGATTTGCCTTTATCGGAGGAACGCACCGACTCCCTATAATCACTATAGTGCAATCTTAACATAGGCTTGTCTCTCTGAATAGACAAAATATTACATTTTATTCCTTTGACTGCACCATGATTCCCTTAATGGCAATACGATGAGTCGGGTTTTCCATAGGATGACAAGTTATTAGCGTAATCTCCCGATCTTTGCCGTTGCCTTTCAGCACCCAGACATCCTCTGGGAGGACATACTGTTTGTCCACAACTTTGTAGATATGCGTTTTGCTCCCTGTATTCACTTCTATGAAATCCCCTTCGGTGACCTCATCTAATCTATTAAAATTTTTCCCGTAAGTAAGGTTTCGATGACCCGCAATGGCATAATTGCCAATAGCGCCTGCTTTGCCTGTATTGGCAATACTGGCAACGGAAATCTTCAAATTATTCACGGTTGCGTCTGTCAATATAGGGAGCTTCAGATTAATTTTATCGATAATAAGGACACCCTCTGTATTCTTCTGCGGCAAAGTTACAGGCTTCGGTGTCTTTTCCGCGGCCAAAGGGCTTGGCTGGCTGCTCGGCTGGCTGCTTGTCGGCAGAGCTTCCACTGCGGGACTGGAAGAAGGCACGACCAACCCTACATCTGTCTCCTCCTCGATGTCAGAGGCTGTCTGATCCATATCCTGCAGATTTTCCTGCCATTGTTTCAAAATTTTGTTCTGCTGATAGCTCTCATAACGATCGTTTAACGTTGGATAGAGAAAAATGATAATCCCAAGAACGATAAATAACAGTGATAGCTTTTTTCTAATCACTAGTGGTACCACCTTTCTCTTCGATCTCATGCACCGAGGACTGTCTGAGCATGCTTAACATCATATAAAGCCCTGGCAACTTAGATTTATCGAAATCGCCAGATTTAGCATAATTAGTTAACAGACATATTCATAAGTTAATCATGCTTTGAATTCTAAGTGCAACCTATACGAAGTTAAAATTTTCCATCTTAGAAATACGCAGCATTCGCTATGCTCTTAAGGGAATAACAGCACATAAAAAGCCATAACAGCAAATGAGCTGTTATGGCTTCTATATCTCCATTAACTAACCGTCTTCGGACGCTCCATTCGCGTAATTCCTGGCCAGCGGAATGTAGCCCACTCCGGCTGCCGCTTCTCAATACGTGCAACAACGACGGTCATATCATCTTGAATTTCGCCATGATGATGGCGGAAAATTCTTTCTAATAAACAGTCCGCAAAATCCTGCGGCATCGTCGTATCAATTTCCTGAATCATCCGCTTCATCCACATCTCTTTGTTTACCGCATGTCCCGGTGCATCGTAGATACCGTCTGTCATCATGACAAGGATATCACCCGATTGGAGTGGAATCGAGACCAGATCAACATCAATCTCGCTCAGGATGCCGACAGGCAGATTATTAGCTGAGATCGAAATCACTTCCGTCCCTCGCTTAATGAAGCTAGGGGTGGAACCAATTTTCATGAACGTTGTGTTTGCACTATACATGTCGATCAAGGCCATATCTACGGTTGCATACATCTCATCCGAAGATCGCAGCATCAATACTGAGTTAAGCGATTTGATCGCCAGCTTCTCGTCCATCCCTGACTGCAGCAGCTGCTGCAGGATGTTCAGAGCCGTCTGGCTCTCCGCCTGTGCTCGCTCGCCGTTGCCCATGCCGTCGCTAAGCGCCACGGCATATTTGCCATTGCCCAGCTCCACCGTGGAGAAGCTGTCGCCCGAGAAGAGGTCGCCTCCCTTGGCTGCGCCAGCGACCCCGGTCTCCACCTCGTATTCCTTGGCAGAGCCGAATACGACCGTGCTGTAACCCTCGCCGCGCGCATGCATTTCCTCGCGCATGACGGCGACGTTCTCGCCGATAATTTCGCTCAAGAGCGGCGCAATGATTTTCCGACATTCATCGAAGCCCTTCGTGTATTGATGAATGATCTCAATTTCGATATTTCCTTCATCCAAGGAAATGATATCGATGGTATGGATGGATAAGCCCAGCTCCTCCAGGGCATTACGAATTTGCTCTTCTTGAAGGAACAGTTCCTGCCCTTCCCGTTTAATCTCCTTAGCCAAGTCCTCCATTACTTGGGACACCCCTGAAAGCTGGTCAGCCACGAGATGCCGGCTATCCATAATCTGCTTTTTCCAATGCAAATCATTCTTGTACAAGCCATACTGCTGCTTCATCACATCCAGCACTTGATCCGTGCGAATACATACCTTCCTCCACTCCGGTGGAATATTCTTCTTCGTCATACTCTCCTTCATCTCAATTTGGGTCATCATATCGGTCATATACGTATAGGTTTGATAAAATTTCTGATCCCAGCACTGGCTCTTTTTCCAGCAGGAATCACAAGCCTTCTGCGCAACCGCATTCATGAAATGGCCAACATCCTCCTCCTTGCGGCTCACCGCATCATCGGTCGTCAACTGCTTAAAGCTGCGCGCCAGCTGGCGGAACACTTCAGAGAACTGTTCCACACGTCCTGCCGTAACATCACGAACCCGCTTCGCATAGTCCTGTTGGGATTTCAAATTTTCCTGCGTTCCGGGTACATATTTAGCAAGCGTCAGAATCAGACTCCGCGGTGTCAACAGGAAGAGTGCAACAGCTGCAAGCGACTCCCATGTAGAGTTGATTACATTAGCCCCTGATCCCATATAGAAAGCAAGTATCGATGACCCTATCAGCATTCCGAATGCAACAGCCAATCGATTACCATCTTTGAGAAGCCCTGCTAACATCCCCGAGAAAGCCAGTAAACTCATTTGATAAACCGCATTGCTATTCGCAAGACTTAGGATTAATCCTGTAATGACTCCTACCGAGGCTCCGAAAGGCGCTCCTCCCACCAGCGCAAATAATAGAATTAAATACCGGGACAGCACATGTTCTACGGTGATTGGACCCACAACCCAGCTCACCGTTCCTGTCATCACAGAAGCTAACAAGATAATCAAACAAATAATTTCCTCATGTTTCAAATGATAGTTCTTACGGGTAAGCGTAAATACAGGAATAGCTTGAATAAAAATTAACGTCAGTACTAGACTTAGCAGTGCCTCAACGGAGACCATCATGAGCGTATACCAGCTTAAGTTCGAGACTACAAGCTCTGCAAAGAGCTGAACCAGCAAGGTTGAGCTGAATACAAGAAGCGGTGCTAAGGAAATATCGGAGCGTTCAAATTTCTCCAAAGCTTTTTGGATGAGTAAGAAAACGATGATTTCCGTAACAAGATAACCAGTATTCGAATTCAGCGAGAATAGGCTTCCAGCAAATGCAGCGACACCTACCCAATGTAAAAGATCTCTCCTTGTAAAATAAATGACAGCAATGAACGCAAGCGCAAACGGAGATAGCTGTTCCAAAATCATCGCACGACCGAGTAAGAAAGCCATCACGATGAGCAGTAAAGACCACTTCTTAGCTACGAAGGCTTGTACGAATCGATTCTCCACGGCAGCGCTATGTGCGCCCATCTTCGCTTTCTGCCACAATCCCGACCAACCGCCACCAATCACTGTGCTTAAGCTTCTTCTCTGCATGTTTTCGAACACCATCCATTCATTCCTTATTTGTTTCTCTAGTATAGAGACAATCTAGCAGAAAGTTTGTCAGAATGAGTTGATAGATTCAAAGAAATTTCCGACAAGCCGTGTTTGCTTTGTCACCATGCCTCAGCCCTTGCCTAGTCTCGTTTTACCATATAGAAAACGTTTCCAAAAGTCTGATTGCCTCGAACTTTCGCCCTGCGTATGGGGGAGATACCCGTAATTCCATGTCGATTGTTCTTTATGTTATTTTAACTATTTGACGTTTGGACAAAAAAAATAACCACACTCGCCTAAGCGAATGTGGTTCGTTATTGCATCTATTAATCTCTTCTTCCGCCTCGGCCACCGCGTTTGGACTCGGTGTTCTTTTTCAAAGACGAAATCCGCTCTTCACTATCTTTAAGGAACCGAGATACTTTATCTTCGAACGAAAACGGTCTAGCTCCGCCTTGCTGCTTGTTAAAGCCGCCGCGACCACCACCACCGCCGCCTCGATTGAAGCCACCGCCGCCACCTGGACGACCGCCACCACCACCGGGACCACCGCTTGGAGGACCACTACGTTCTCCGCCGCTACTTGGACGACCACCTTGGTAGCCTCCTGGACGATCTCCACTTGGACGTCCTTGATAGCTGCTGCCACCTGTACGTTCAGGACGAGCTGGTCTTTCCTCAACTGGCTTGTCAACCGTCTGCTTGATCGACAGTCCGATCTTGCCATCCTTGTCCACGTTAATCACTTTGACCAATACTTTGTCTTCCAGCTTTAAATGGTCATTAACGTCTTTCACATAATTGTCTGCGATCTCCGAAATGTGAACAAGACCGGTAACTCCTTCAGCAAGCTCGACGAATGCTCCAAAGTGAGTAATCCCCGTCACTCTACCCTCTAACTTGGTGCCAACTTCAATTGCCATAAAGTAAAATGTTCCTCCCTTAAAATGTTGAAAACACTGGCTACGCCGATTATAACCGATGCAGAAACCACGGTCAACACGGCAACAGCCTCTTCTTCTTGTTGATTTTTATTGCGACTTTGAGACACTTAGTGGCGTCTCTCCGGTTTTACTATAATGAAAATCTCGACGAATAATTTGATCCAAATATTCGTCATTATGAAGTCGAGCGATTTCTTTCGTTGTTTGCTCTTTGAGTTTTTGTGACTCTACAAGCTGTTGCTCCATATTCGCTACGACACTACTCTTCTCTTGCAGCTTAGCGAACTGGCCCCAGATGTTCACAGCAGCCCAGCTCATAAAACATAGGACAAAAATCATAAGAAAACGCAGTCTTCGTTTCGAGCCTACACTGTTGCTGCGCTTGGATGGAACGGTTGCTTTAGCATGCATGAATAGGAATGCCTCCTACTTTGAGAATAACCTGCGATAGATCAATATGATATTACCCTTTAGTTTCTTCAACCAAACAGGGATAACAAAATATTTATGCACAGGCCGAGTCATCCAATGGAGTAATCTCCACACAGGATAAAGCAATTGTAGCACAATTCTATAAAGGAATATAGCTACAGCTAGTAAAAAGCCTAAAATAATCACAGTTAGACGATATAAGCCAATAATCGGTTTAATCAGGATAATTTCGACAGTTTTAGCAATGAAACGGTAGATAGCAATCGTGATTCGAATGAGAAGCAGTGTAAGACGGATAACCCCAGTGCTGAGGAAGGCAAAATAAAAACAAACGCCAATCCCCATCCCCAGAAAAATAAATACACGAACTTGTCCTTCATTACTGTAAATGAGCAGACGGAACACGAGGATTGTCGCCACAATCCAATAAACCAGATCAATGAACGGAATCGTCCATCTTGGCAGTCTCAGCTTGCCAGAGAGCACACGAAACACATCGAAGATCGCACCTATGGCGATTCCGCTCAGGAACATCATGAAGATCGTATGGAACTGAACATTTAGGGTCACTTGAATAACTTACCAAGGAACCCCTTGGATTTCTCCTGGGTATTTCCGTCCACATAAGCTAATTCGTGAATGATTCCTTCTATGGCGACCAACCCTTGTTCCAAACTTAAGTTCTTGATGTGCAAATTTTGTCCTTTAATCATCAAGTAGCCCATTTCCGTTTCAAGGAGGAACTCTTCACTGTCAAAGCTTTCTACGTTCAAAACTCCGGAGATCTCCAAGAGCTTGCGATTCAGCATTTTAATTTCTTGCCGCTTATTCGTGTTTTTCACGGGTTCAATCATGGCCTGTACCCCTCCTTCATCTATCATTACGATATGGGAGGATGTCCTCTTTTAGAACCATGCATAGCTATCAATCAAATATAAAAATAGCCCAAGACCCCTATTCAGGAATCTCAGGCTATTTAACAACTTGCAGGGTTATTCGGATTGAAAAGCTTCTTCCTTGAGCAGCGTGTACATCTGAGCAGCGTCTTCCTTGCGGGTCGACTCCGACAGAACTTCCACTCGAATCGTCACTTTTTTCTGACCGAATTGAATAGAGAGCTCATCTCCGACTTTCACGTGTGTACTCGCTTTGGCATCTCTACCGTTAATCCAGACACGCCCTTGATCGGACACATCCTTCGCCACGGTGCGACGTTTAATGAGACGAGATACTTTGAGAAACTTATCGATACGCATTATTTTACAGCGTCTTTAAGCTTGTTGCCCGCTTTGAAAGCAGGAACATTGGATTCCGCGATCACGATTGGGTTGCCTGTTTGTGGGTTACGGCCTGTACGACCAGAACGTTTGCGAGTTTCGAATGTTCCGAAACCGATTAATTGAACTTTATCTCCGGATGAAAGAGCGTCCGTTACTTCACCAAGGAATCCGTTAAGTACAACTTCAACGTCTTTCTTAGTAAGTCCGCTTTTTTCTGCAATGTTGTTGATCAAATCTGTTTTGTTCATGTGGTTTCTTTACCTCCCAAAAATGTTTGAAGATCTAGTCTTCTACTATGTAGCCATTTTGCAAAGCTGAGAGACTTTGAATTTTTTTCAAAGATCTCTATCTTATATTTCCATATTCAACCTTACACCAAATCTAGTATTCTGCTTTTTTCGGCAAAATCCTTCTAACTCTGGCCAAGTTTTGCAACTTTTTTTGCTTCTTGCCATAAATTTTCCATCTCTGATAATTCAGTTTGTTCAAAAGAAAGCCCTCTTAAACGTAGCTGATCTTCAATATACGAAAATCTTTGGATGAATTTGCGGTTCGTCTGCGCGATCGCCTCTTCCGGATCAACCTTCAGAAATCTAGCGACATTGACGATCGAGAAAAGGACGTCTCCCAGCTCCTCGAGCCGATCTTGAGCCCCTACATCGGATGGATTAGCGATGGCTTCGCGAAGCTCAGTCAACTCTTCTTCCACCTTATTCAGGACATCCTCGAGCTCTGACCAGTCAAAACCAACTGTCGCCGCCTTCTTCTGAAGCTTCAGCGCCTTCATAAGGCCTGGCAGCTCGCGTGGCACACCGTCCAGTACGGATTGCTTCGTGACATCAATGCCTTTCTTACGCTTCTCCTCCGCCTTCATGGCATTCCAGTTCACAAGAGCTTCGTCGGCATCCTCAGCCTTGTTCTCACCGAATACATGAGGATGACGGCGGATGAGTTTCTCATTCAATGTGGCGATGACATCATAAACGGTGAACGTGCCAATTTCCTCTTCCATCTGCGCATGCAGCATCACTTGTAAAAGCAGATCGCCGAGTTCCTCACACATATGCTCCGGATCGTCTTCGTCTATTGTTTCAAGAACCTCATACGCTTCCTCGATGAGATTTTTGCGCAGGCTGGCATGCGTCTGCTCACGATCCCAGGGGCAGCCTTCCGGGCTGCGCAGGATTTGAACAATTTCATGCAATCGGCCAAAAGTGCGGTAATAATCTTCATCCTTTTCACTTTTCGGCACCCAGACAAGGGAAAGATTGCCGTACCCCTTCACATGATCAAGCTCATGCAGGGGGACCTCGATAATCTGTTCCTCTCCAGCCACACCCAAGGAATGACCAACGACAACACGGTAATCATCCGAATAAGCATCCATGAGGCTAATCTTAAGATCTGATGCCGTAAGACTATCATACACTTGTCCAATAACCGTATGAAGCTGCGGATTAAGAGTATAACGGCTCAGGCTTGTCGCGTCAAGCAATTGAAAGCCATCAATCGGGTCAAAACCAAAACGTAGAAACGCCTGATCCAGAAAACTCTCCCCGCCGATGATTTGGAGCGAAATGCCCTCAGACGGACAGCGTTGTTTCAGAAGCTGCACCGTGTATTCAGCCACCATCGGATGGCCTGGCACCGCATAAATAACCTCAGAAGATTGCGTCATGGCGGATTGGATGAGCGCCTCTGCGATCGATTCGTACACTTGTTCGAAGGTTTGGTGCGCTAGGTAATTCTCATCAAACGTTTGGTAAGGAATCTGGTTCGTATCCAGCATCTGAACCATCGGGTGATCCAGCGTTCGCAGGTATAGCACGGCTTGCTCCTTGGCAGCCACTTGCAGCTTTTTCCAGACACCTAGTGTAAGCTGGTCTTCGTCTCCCGTTCCGAGTCCGAGGACGGTTATTTGCAGGTTAGTTGACATGTAGGAAACACCTCCTGATTAATGGTTAACTGCTGTGTGTAAGGTAAAAAATATTTGAACACTTGCAGGGAACATGAGGACACTTGAACCGTTTTCTGGGGCTTCTACATGTCAGTCAAAGTTGTGAACTCCAGTTTTCGTTTATAAAGTCATTGCTAGTACATGTAAATGAGCATCCGTGGTTACCAATGTTGTATTTTCTGCAACTATTCCCACTCCAAAAGGCCATTTGTCATGTTCAAGTTGTAGTTTGTACAACATTTCGAACCCATTTGTTGCTAAATAGCCTGTATAGGGCCTAAATTATTGTACATTATGCAACATCGGAGGGAAAGAGGCGGGATCTAGGCAGACATTGTTGCACTTTCTACAACATCTTCAACCGAGAATATGAATTCATTCTTCAGCTCATCCAGCAACCTCAAGTGAGCATATATGACAATGGATTTCGATTTAAGACACCTCAATGTAGAAAAAGATTAGCATTCACTCATGTTCATAGGCAATCCCTAGCCTCGGTCGCGAGGGCCGGCGGATGCCTTAGTCGGCCATAGCTTCGCCAGGACCGGCGCCAGCTTCCGGTCCAGCTCTGGCATCAGCCGCAGCTCCTCGCGGCTGATACTGCCGCTGCGCAGCAGCGCAAGCGCGTAGACGGCTGCACCGCCGACTACGCAAACCAAGGCGATTGCGCTAGCGCTCAATCGCTCAGGTACGTGCCACGCCGCCGCAGCAGGCATGGCCAGAAGCTGCAGCGCTGCGAGGCAGCCGCCCATCAGCCCCACGGCAAGCAGCGGACTGACGGCGTACGGCCGCAGCGCGAAGCGCGCCCCGGTGCAGCGGCGCAGCTGCACCAGATTCAGCCCCGCCGCAGCGGCATAGGCGATCACCGCGCTCAGCGCGGCGCCGTCGATGCCCCAGCGGGGCATGAGCACCACATTGCCTAGTGCTTTCAGCACGATGGCAACGAGCAGGGCCTTCACCGGCGTGCGGATCGCGCCGGCGCCCTGGAGAACGCTGGCCGAGACAGCGTTCACCGTACTAAACAAGGCCGTGAAGGCCAGCACGGCCATCGTCCAGCTGGCCTCATCACTTTTGTATAGCATCACGTTAATCGGCACTGCTGCAAAGGCAAGTCCGAACGAGGCTCCGAGCCCGATAAGCCAGGAAAGCCTTATCGCCATCTCAGCCCTAAAGCCAATGAGTTCGTCCTGCCTTCTTGCCTTGGCTTCTGCTAGAGCAGGAACTAGCACGGCGGACATAGAGGAAGCGATCATGACAACGAGCTGAACGAGAGGAAACCCTCGGTTATAAAGCCCGAACTGCCGCATGGCCTCCTCCTCGCTCCCTTGCGCAGCCTCGAGAAGCCGCGGCATGGTAAACGTGTCGACAAGCGTGAGTAGAGGAACCACGATAGCGCCTAAACAAACTGGAATCGCATAAGCCGTAATGCGTTTCGCCCAGTCCCAGGAAGAGAGTTCCTTGGGCGGCATCATGTCTTTTCGCTTTTCATTCGACCCCTGCCAATTCAGTTCTTTCGACAGCAGCCCGTCACCTTCACTCATTACATCCTGCCTCTGTCCCTCTGTATCCCCAGACTGCCACCGATCCTCTTCATTCACTCCATGCTCCCGTATCCGTTCCCGCTCCTGTCTCATCGCCCTCCGCCAATAAACATACATCACCAACAGCCCAGCCGCAGCACCTGTCACGGAGCCAAACGTTGCTCCAGCAGCAATCCACTCCTCGTCATAAGCTAAGGCCACCATATAGAGCAGCAGCGCGACCATGGTGATCACCCTTATAAGCTGCTCAATCACTTGTGAAACAGCCGTAGGCACCATATTTTGATACCCTTGGAAATAACCGCGCAGGACAGCAAGCATCGGGGATAGCAGCAGCGCGAAGGATACGCTTCGGATCGCCCTCTCTGTCTGGCTAATTCCAATCCAACGGGCAATCTCACTTGCTCCGAAGTACAACAGAACAAACATTACAAAACCGGAGCTCATTAAAATGGCTGTGGAGACATGGACAATACGTCTAGCCCCTTGATAATCACCTTCAATAGCTCGTTCGGCTACGAACTTGGATACGGCTACCGGAAATCCAGCTGTGGCCGCAAACAAAATTAGAATATAGAGCGGATAAACCGCATTATAAATACCAAAAGCCGTATCACCGGCTACATTTTGCAGCGGAATCTTCTGCAGTGTTCCCAATAGTTTAGAGAGAATAGCGGCAGCCCCAAGGAGAGCAGCACCTCTTAACAGCTTGGCACCCTGTTTACCGACATTCCTCTGGAGCTCCTCTTTATTACCTTGATGCCCCTTGTCGGTGTCCCCCATCTTACTTCTCCTCTACCCTGACTTCACGCATATAGACATATTATAACGAAATCAGCCATGGCAGACAAAAAAAGCTTCACTTACAGATGCAGGGGCATCTCGGTAAGGAAGCCTTTATGTCTTATTTTTCTTTCATTGCTCCATCTGCTTGGCCAAAAATCCAGCCGCTGTCTCTACCATCTTAACTTCCATATTCCCCATTTTCACATTCTCATCTTTGGAGAGCAAAATGACACATCCAATAGGGTCGCCACCAGCTACAATCGGAGCGGCTACAAAAGAAGAGAATGTTTCACTTGTATCCTTGATAAGCTCAAATTGACCACTGCCACTTTCCAGAATCGCTTTGCGATTTTCCATACAGGATTCAATGATCGATCCAACCGACTTTTCGAAATAGTCCTTTTTGGACCCCCCAGCCATCGCAATAATGTTATCTCGATCTGAGATCAGGGCCACGTGATTCGTGCTTTCAAATAACGATTCCGCATATTCCTTGGCAAAATCACCAAGTTCACCGATAGGTGAATACTTCTTAAGAATAACTTCACCATCTCGATCCACGAAAATTTCCAAAGGGTCACCTTCGCGAATGCGTAGTGTGCGTCGTATTTCCTTGGGAATAACAACTCTCCCTAAATCATCTATCCGACGGACAATTCCAGTTGCTTTCATACCTCTAGATGCCTCACTTTCCGCTCAGTAATTAGATACGACAGGAGCATGAAATCTTGTATGCTAGATCGGGATTTGGTGGGAACTCGAATTCTATCCATAGTATTCTTCACTTCCCATTCTTCTATGCAGACGCTTTTACTACGGAATTTACTTTATTTAGCTTTGCATCCTGCTGCGCTTATCATGTCCAAAAATAACAAATAAAAACAGGATGCCCGTTATCGGACATCCTGGTAAGTTCTTACTTTGCAGCTGGACTTGCCGCCGGGCTTGCTGCCGGACTTGCAGCAGGAGCTGGGCTCGCTTCCGGTTTCGGCAGATTATTGGTTTGAATCAAATTCGGGTATTCTTTCTCTGCAAATTCAGATAGAGATTTCTCCGCAAGCTGAGATTTGATTTGTGTTTTGAGCGTATCATCCAGTGGCTTCGTGCTTCTGGACTCCACTTTCATCACGTGGTATCCGAAAGAGGATTCAACAGGATCACTGATTGTGTTCAAAGGAAGCGTACTAGCTGCTTCTTTGAATTCAGGTACCCATTGATTGATATCTGCATCTTTATACGTACCGCCAGCGTCTTTGGAGCCTGGATCGTCGGAGAATTCTTTCGCAAGCGCTGCGAAATCGCCGCCTTTATCCAGTTTACTTTTTACATCCTTGGCTCTGGTTAAAGCTTCTTCTTTGGTGCGCAGATCTGCTTGAGTTGCCGCATCTTTCAATGAAATCAGAATATGGCTAACTGTTGCAATATCAAAGGCATGAGTAGCTGCTTGTTCTTTGTAGGCATCCTGAACAGCTTGATCAGTGATTTTACTCTCCATGCTGCCCATCGTGTAGAAGCTCATTTTCATTAATGACTCGATATCCTTAAGCTCGATACCATTGTCTTTCAACTGCTTGTCCATTCCGCCTTCTTGCTTACCGAAATAATCGGTGATGGCTTTCATTTGCTCCGTCACTTGTTTATCTGCATCAGCTTTCACTTTATCGTCTGCTTTGGCAGATAGAACACGGAAAGTTACCATTTGCTTCAACATATCTTGTTGAAAAGCTGGATCTGTCATGAATTGCGCTAGCTGCGGTGAAAACATTTTGTTCACATTGATGAAAGAGTCAAACTCGCCGCGCGTAATTTTACCGCCTTCTTTATACGTAGCAATTACGTCACTCGGGTTACCAGCTGCTGCTGCAGTAGAGGCCGGTGAAGGTGAAGCTGTTGCTGCACCTTCCTTTTTACTTCCACATGCACTTAGGACTGAAAATGCAAGGAGCAATGCTACCATGCTTAAAATCCATTTTTTCGAAAAACGTCGTTGTACACTAGTATCATTTGGCAACATCTTGTAATTCCCCTTTCGTTTTCAGAACATCCTTATATTGTACCAGAAACTTCTCCACCAATTCGATGGAAGCTTCTGGTTTCATGCCTTTACATCGAATAACGATAAGAAGCTGAGGGTCCGCGTTCAACTTGATTCGACCATCAAAGCCTTTGGACAATGCGATAAGCTTCTGTCCTTCCAGCCTGCCATTCTGGTCAATATGCACTTTGATTAGGTAATCATCCCCTTTTTGGCTGATCGTTTCTATCCGGTACTCCGAACCGTATGCTTTCAAACGAGCCACTGTCAGTAAGTTGAACACGGCCTGCGGCAGATCCCCGAAGCGATCAACAAGCTCATCATGCAGATCCGCGGCTTCTTCCAACGTTCGAATGGCGGCCACTTTTTTGTAAATTTCGATTTTTTGCATGCTGTCGTAGATGTAGTCGGATGGTAAGTACGCATCCAATTGTATATCGATAGAAGTATTCCATTCCGGCTCTGGAATGACTGCTTCCCCATCTATTTCTAGTTTCAGCTTTGCAATTTCTTCCGCTAACATTTGGGAGTATAAATCAAATCCGACAGATGCAATGAAACCATGCTGCTCTGCACCAAGCAAATTACCAGCACCACGAATAGATAAATCCCTCATCGCAATTTTAAAGCCTGATCCAAGTTCTGTAAACTCTTTAATCGCTTGAAGACGTTTCTCCGCCACTTCTGTGAGCACTTTATCACGCTGATACGTGAAATAAGCATACGCTACGCGATTAGAACGTCCCACACGTCCACGCAGCTGATAGAGCTGAGACAGCCCCATTTTATCCGCATCGTGAACAATCAGTGTGTTGACATTCGGAATATCGACACCCGTCTCGATAATACTCGTGCTTACCAGCACATCGTATTCCCCATCGAGGAAATCTAGGATCGTCTTCTCCAGCTCCTGCTCGCCCATTTGTCCATGTGCCACAGTAACGCGGGCATCCGGAATCATCATGGAGATCTGATCAGCAATCTGAGTGATACCTTGTACGCGGTTATATAAATAATACACTTGGCCTTCACGCGCTAATTCCCGCTCAATCGCTTCTCGAACAAGCGTTGGTCCGTACTCGACCACATAGGTCTGTACAGGGAAACGATTTTCCGGCGGAGTCTCGATGACCGATAAATCACGAACACCTAACATGGACATGTGTAAAGTTCTCGGAATCGGTGTTGCCGTCAGTGTGAGCACGTCCACATTCGTCTTGAGCCGTTTCAGCTTCTCTTTGTGGGACACGCCAAAACGCTGCTCCTCATCGACGATTAGCAAACCAAGATCTTTGAACTGCACATCCTGCGACAAAAGCCGGTGAGTACCAATAACGACGTCAACCGTCCCTTTCTTGACGCCTTTCATAACTTCGGTCTGCTCCTTCTTGGAGCGGAAACGACTTAATACTTTGACATTAAAAGGATAGCCCGAGAACCGTTCACGGAACGTTTCGTAATGCTGCTGAGCCAGAATCGTCGTCGGCACCAAAACAGCAACCTGTTTGCCGTCAATCGCTGCCTTGAAGGCCGCACGCACCGCAACTTCCGTCTTCCCATAGCCTACATCGCCGCAAAGCAAACGATCCATCGGACGTGCTTTCTCCATGTCTACCTTGATTTCTTCGATCGCACGAAGCTGATCCCGAGTTTCATCGTAAGGAAACATCGCTTCGAATTCATTTTGATAAGAGCTGTCTTTACTAAATCCGTAGCCGGTTGCAGCTTGGCGTTCTGCATAGAGCTTGATCAACTCATCAGCAATATCCTTAACGGATGCCCGCGCCTTGCTCTTCACTCTAGCCCAGTCAGCGCCTCCGAGCTTATAAACCTTCGGTTCCTTCTCTTCGGAACCTACATATTTCTGGATTAAATCAATCTGGTCAATCGGTACAGACAGCTTATCGCCACCAGCATACATGATGTGGAGGTAATCCTTATGAATACCGCCCACTTCCAAGGTGCCGATCCCAACATACTTCCCGATCCCATGATTCACATGAACAACATAGTCGCCTACCTTAAGCTCTTGATAGCTTTTGATACGCTCAGCGTTCTCCAGCTTCTTCTCGACCTTACGCGCTTTACGCTGTTTCTGTGTGAAGATTTCCCCTTCCGTGATGACAACCAAATGGATCGAAGGCATTTCAAACCCTGTCTGTAGATTTCCATCTACAATTTCGGGCACTTCAATTTGGTAGTCGTGCAGCACACGCCGCACACGTTCAGCACGGTCCTCTCCGTTTGCCAGTAAAATGACATTGCTTCCATTTTTCTTCCAGCGCTCCATCTCCGCTTTAAGGAGATTCATTTGTCCATGGAAGTTTTGCATAACACGGCAAACGAAGTTTACGATATTTTGCGGTTGAATCCCAGCCACTTGGCGCAGGAATAGCGATACATATAATGTCGGGAAAGGCCTGCGATGCAGCAGAGTTTCATACGATTTGGACAGCACAAAAGCCGGCAAGCTCTTCCCCTCTGTCAGTGCATGCATCATCCACTCTGCCTCGTCGCGCTCTAGCTGCTTTGCTGTCTCCAGCAATCGCGCCGGTTCGTCGATGATCAGCACAGTATCCTTAGGCATGTAGTCCATGAGGGTCTGTCTTTCCGTATATAAAAGCGAAATATATTTATAAATACCAGGAAACGTCTGCCCTTCACGCAGCAGTTCAATATCATGTCCGATGCCTTCGAGCAGCTTATCTTTGGCTGATCGGTCCGTCATTTTCTCCAGCTGCGCTTGAAGCAGCTCATAGGCATGCTGCGCAGCTGATTGTAACCGCTTTCTATCCGCTTGAATCTCGCGACAAGGGGGGATCGTTATCGACTCTAGTTTATCAATTGAACGTTGGTCACTTACATCAAAGGTACGAATAGAATCAACTTCGACATCGAACAGCTCAATCCGAATAGCGTTCTCTGACGTTAAAGGAAATAAATCCAGAATTCCGCCGCGTACGCTCATTTCACCTTTGGTCTCAACCCGCTCCACGCGTTCGTAACCCAGACTGGATAAAGCACCTAAGAGCTCATCCAATTGCACGGTATCCCCTACGTTTACCGTAACGCGGGATTCTTCGAATACTTGCTTGAGCGGAAGCAATCGACGCACTCCAGCAAATGGCGCAATAACAACCCCACGGAAACCGCCAGCTAGCTTGGTGAGAACGTCAATACGCTGCGCTAGCATCTCTGGGCTGGAAGCCGCTTCTTCTGTCGTCAGAAGCTCTTGAGATGGGTAGAGCAGCACTTCATTAGGTGATAGACATTCTAGTAAATCCTCCGCTATTTTCTGAGCGGCGAACATATTGTGAGTAACAATGAACAGCGGGCGCGCTAACTCTCGCGCAAGAGTGGCAATCATCACCTGCCTGGAGGAACCGGTAAGTCCGGCAACGAGCTGCTCTTTCATTTCGGACCTGAGGCCTGTCACGATCGTTTGAAAGTCGCTATCCGTAGAAAAAGCTTGAATTAAAGCTTGCAAACAAGTACACTCCCCTCACAAAAAGAAGCCTCGGCACACTTGCCTCGGCTATTAACTCTTTATCTTCATCAATTTTACTGCAACGGACTTGCCAGCAGGGACAATTCTGGGTTTGCTTCTAACGCCTCACGACAGTAGTCACAAACGACCCTTACCGTAACATCTCCATTCGTGTTATACGATATTATATCTCTACGCTCATCGGGGGTCAAGAAATGGAAGCCTAACTGCTGCTCCGTGATCGAATTCTCATTAATTTCCCCAACAAAGGTATGACAATGTCTGCAAATATACTTAATCATATATGTATGCCTCCTTCGACTATTCGATTACATCCTAGTATGACCATTCTCCGGAGAAATTAGCCGAATGTGCCATTGTCATTTTCGAATAGTCAATTTGCATACAATGAGTCTGAAGTGGATGGCTTCACTTATTTATTAAACTTCGCCATCGTCTTTTCGAATGATTCACTCAGACTGAACAGCATGGCTTCGCAGGTGAGGTCCAGTACCTCATCTATCGACTTCATCTCGTCTTTGGAAAAGTTAGATAAGACATAATCAGCGATATTATAGCCAGGCGCAGGCCTGTTCACACCCACTCGAATTCGGTTAAAGCTTTGCGTTCCAGCGTGTTGAATAATGGATTTAATCCCATTGTGACCACCAGGGCTCCCTTGATACCGGAGTCTAATTTGACCGAATGGTGTATCCATATCATCATAAACAATCGTAACGTCTTCCAGTTTTGCTTTATAAAAGTCCAAGAACGCTCGCATGGATTCGCCCGAAAGATTCATATAAGTCATCGGTTTAAGTAAATATACCTTCGTACTATTCACTACCCCTTCACCCAGAAGCCCTTTACCTTTATTTTGAAAAGAAGTAATACCCCATTTGGCAGCAAAACGGTCAATGGCCATGAAACCAACATTGTGTCGATTCATCTCATATTGTTTTCCCGGATTACCCAGTCCAATAAAACATTTCATCTTCTTCTAAATCCTCCTAAAGTTAAACTAAAAAATCCTTTGCGGAACCATCATCTAAAGGTTATTGTTTACCTATATGAAAAACGAACCATCAAATTTAAAGCTGTGGGTGAATCAGTCATATGTATTTAAATGGTCAACAGCTTACAACCGATATTCATTTTCAAGATCATGCTGAATCCTGTATTCCCGTCCAAGTATACTATCAAAATGTACATAAGGATATAGGCTTCATTGAAATCTATACCTTGTATTTTATCAAAGTAAATAATACATTCTACAATCGAAATACTCACGTTTTTCTTTCACGCCCCGGATATTAAGCGCTTACATCGCAGTAATTAAGGATACCCTCTACATATTGTTGAGGGTTCCTTGTCGTTCGTTTGGATCTAAACCGGCTGTCCTTCAGTCGCAGCCTCGTTCGAGGTTTCCGCTTGTCCAACCTTCTCTTCATTATTAGCCGGCTCTTCTTCACCAGTCTCTTTCTGAGGCGAAAGAACGGTGAGAATCAAATCATTAGAGTCAGACTTCACTTCAATCCCGGCAGGTACTGAGAGTTGGTTTACAAGTAAGTTATCACCAAGCCCTACGTTCGAAATGTCCACCTTGATTGAACTTGGTATCTGATTGGGCAGGCACCGAATCTCCAGCTCATGCATTTGTATCTGCACAATGCCGCCTTCTTTGGCCCCTTCTGCTTCACCGATAAATTCCAAGCTGACAATCGTTTTAACAGGCTCATCCATATTAATTTGATGAAAATCGACATGGAGCAGCCGCTCTCGTTTTAGTTTGTCCCGCTGGATCTCGTTGATCATCACTGGTTGCTTGCCACTGCCGTCTGGCATATCCAGATCAATAATAGCATGAGGATTTTGGCGCAGCAGCGCTAGTAATTCTTTCTGATCAACCGTAATGACCGCAGAGCCCACCTTTTGGCCATATACAACGGCAGGTATTCTACCTTGGATACGCAGTTGTTTAATATCTGATTTCGTTGTTTCTTTGCGGGATTCCGCTTTTAATGAAAATGCCATAAGAAAAAGAACCTCCTAAGAGTTTTGCTCAGCACGCTCGATTAATAAGCAATGCCAAGTAGGTAACAGCTAATTCATAGCCTACCCAACCTCAAGAAGTTCCATCCAATTCCATCCTCACAAAGTGAGATTTACCGTTTCTAGTCCGTGAATTTACTCTTTGTTCTGTTTATTTTCCTTCTTCGCTTTTGCTCGCGATCTAATTTTATCCGCATAGCCAGGCTTGTTGGATTGTCTCTCACGGGCAATAGCTAGATCCCCATCATCAACGGAATGTGTAATCGTAGAACCTGCAACAACATAAGCGCCCTTGCCAATTTTCACAGGAGCAATCAAATTCACATTACTGCCCACAAAAGCATCATCGCCAATTTCCGTTAAACTCTTATTGAATCCGTCATAGTTCACGGTTATGGCGCCGCAGCCGATGTTTACATTCGTTCCAACGACCGCATCCCCTACATAGCTTAAATGAGAAACTTTCGACCCCTCACCAAGCGTCGCGTTCTTAATCTCAACAAAGTCGCCAATTTTCACTTGCTTCCCAATATTAGCGCCAGGTCTCAAATAAGCAAACGGCCCCACACTAGCCTCATTATCCACATAGGCATCCTGAAGGACGGATTGTTTAATCGTAACCTCATCCCTAATCGTCGAGTCGATAATTTCCGTTTGCGGTCCAATGGTGCATTGTTCCCCAATAACGGTGCGCCCCCGCAAAATAGTACCCGGCAGCAGTACGGTATCCATACCGATGGTAACATCTTTTTCAATATACGTATTAGACGGATCTATAATCGTAACCCCGTTCAGCATGTGCCCACGGTTAATACGCGCTTTAAACAATCGCTCTGCTTCAGCCAGTGCCACGCGATCGTTCACACCGATCGACTCTGCGCTGTCCTCCATGCAGTAGCCTTGAACAACTTCTCCACCACTTGTCATAATCCCAATGACATCCGTCAAATAGTATTCATTTTGCGTATTATTGTTCGTAACCGATGCTAGGGCCTTGAATAGTTTTTGATTATCGAAAATATAAGTGCCTGTGTTGATCTCTTGAACAGCTGCCTCTTCACTGCTGCAGTCCTTCTGCTCAACAATCCTTGCTACTCGGCCGTCTTCACCGCGAATAATACGTCCATATCCATGCGGTTCATCGAGTTTGGCTGTCAGAATTGTCGCAGACGCTCCAGACCGTTCATGCAGCTCAATGGTGCTCATCAAGGTGGCTTCCGAAATCAGCGGTGTATCGCCGCAAATGACAACGGTCATCCCTTCCTCTTCGCCAAGAGCATCCTTCGCTTGAAGAACTGCATGCCCTGTTCCCAACTGTTGTTCCTGTAAAGCGTACTCCACTCGATCTCCCAGATGTCCCTTTACGGCTTCCGCCCCGAATCCAACAATGACGAGTGTCTTTGTTACTTCTATATGCTGCAGCGTGTCTACAACGTGTTCCACCATTGGCTTACCTACAACCGGATGAAGCACCTTGTACAGCTTCGATTTCATGCGTTTTCCTTGTCCTGCGGCTAGTACAATCCCCATGAGTTTCAACTAACATCCAACCCCTTTAATATAAATAGTTACACACTACTATATGTATAATCGATGAGTTCTTCAACCAAATATAGCATCAATACCACCCAAAAGAAAAGAGAGCCCAAGGGCTCTCTCAATAATCTGAATTATGCGCCTTCTTCAATTACCTCTTCTTCTACAGCCGCGCGATCATATTCAGCCAATACCGCCGCTTGAATTTTCTCACGTGTTGTGGAAGAAATCGGATGAGCGATATCACGGAATTCACCATCCGGTGTTCGTTTGCTTGGCATAGCCACGAACATCCCATTATTACCGTCGATGACACGTATGTCATGAACGACGAACTCGTTGTCAATGGTAATGGAAGCAATCGCCTTCATCCTCCCCTCGGAGTTGACCCGGCGGAGTCTTACATCTGTAATTTGCACTTGTGTTCACCACCTTTTTCCATCTCTGAGACTTGGGTGTAATATTCCACATCGTCGTGCAAATTCCTTCTTCTTTTTTTGAAATTTTCGATAATTTTATACAATCTTAATGTTACTGTTAAATTTCGACAGAAATCACAGCAATTAACTCAATTTCGACAAAAACATCACGTGGTAATCTGGCCACTTCGACAGTGGATCTAGCCGGTTTATGATCTCCGAAGTACGATCCATAAATTTCATTCAGCTCTGCAAACTGATTCATATCCTTCAAAAAAACCGTTGCTTTCACAACTTGATCAAACGATGAACCTGCTGCTTCAAGCACACCCTTCAAATTCGCGAACACTTGATGGGTTTGTTCCTTGATTCCACCCTCTACAATCTGTCCATCCTGGCCAAGTGGAATTTGTCCAGAAGTAAAGAGAAGGTTACCTAGCTTTACCGCTTGCGAGTAAGGTCCGATAGCAGCTGGTGCTGCTGTTGTTGAAATAAGTTCCATCGTTTTACGATTCTCCTTTTTTACTGTCAAAATAGTTCCCAGGCTCTACGGTGATTTGTTTCGTCTTGGAATCTACGCCGTATAAACGAGCAAGCGATACGTAGTGATCAACCAAATGCTCTTCAACCTCACAAGACTCCATGAATACACCAACCCCTTGAACTGAGGCTTTGAATTCCGCTAACAAATCCATCATGCCGTGGATGGTACCGCCAACATGCATGAAATCATCAATGATAAGCACCTTTGACTCTTCTTTCAAAGCACGCCTTGCGAGTGACATCGTCTGGATCCGCTTATTGGAACCTGAAACATAGTTGATGCTAACCGCTGAACCTTCCGTCACTCGACTGTCCCTGCGGACAATCACAACAGGCAGATTCATATAAGTTGCCGTTGCATAAGCGAGTGGAATGCCTTTCGTTTCTACCGTCATAATCACATCAATATCACGACCGGCGAAAGCGGATGCAAACGTCTTGCCAATTTCATTCAAATATTGGGGCTGCCCCATAATATCTGACATATACAAATAACCGCCTGGAAGAATCCGTTCTGGCTGCTGCAGTTGTAAACAAAGGTTCTGTATAAATTTCAGTGATACTTCCTTAGGCACCTTTGGTGAAAATTTCACACCTCCGGCAGCCCCCGCAAGCGTATTCAGCTCGCCTAGTCCTTCTTCTTCAAATACTTCCTTGATGATCGCTAAATCTTCACTAATGGAGGATTTAGCAGAGTTGTAACGCTCGGCAAAAGTCGTTAAAGGGATTAACGAATGGGGGCGGAATAACAAATATTGCGTCATTTCCACCAGCCTAGCGCTCCTTTTCAACTTTTTCATCGCACTACCCCCAAAAATCCGAATATTATAATGAAAATATACCATTTTTATACGTATTTATTCAAGCTTCTCATGAAAATTATATTAACATGAACTTAACATCAATCTAACACGGCATATGGGAATGGATGGATCCATAGTTCACCCTCTATTCAATGAAAAAGAGCCCTTCGCGGGCCCTGCAACCGTCTACTTCATCTACGTCAACATCCGCACTGCGTAAACATCCTTACAAAATCCACGCAGCCCGTTATAAATCCGGGGTACCTTCGCTTCCTTGGATACGAGACCGAATACCGTCGGTCCGCTGCCCGACATCAATACACCATCCGCACCAAGCCTCTGCATGCATTCTTTGAGATGTCTCACCTCAGGATAAAGGTCCAGCGTCACTTCCTCAAGCACATTGCCGAGGCTTCCGCAAAGCTGATCGAATCGCTTCTCCCGAATCGCGTTTAGCACACCTTCCGTCGAAGGATGATTCTTAATCTCCCGAGCATTCAGCTTCCCGTAAATCTCCGATGTGGACACATTGATAGGCGGTTTCGCAAGTACGACCCAGCACTGAGGCGGCGAGACGATCGGTTCCAGCTTCTCTCCACGTCCTCTAGCGACAGCCGTCCCTCCCGTTACGCAGAAAGGTACATCCGAGCCAAGCTCCGCTCCAAGCACCTGCAGCTCTTCCATAGGGATGTTTAAGTCCCAAAGCCGATTCAAACCTCTAAGCGTCGCTGCCGCATCGCTGCTGCCCCCTGCTAGACCTGCCGCTACGGGGATCTGCTTGTCCAAATGGATGTACACGCCCTGTTTGACGTCGTATCGATCCTTGATAAGGCGTGCCGCCTGAAAGGCTAGGTTCTTCTCATCGAGCGGAATATAACCCGCCTGACTGGAAATGATGATGGTGTCCCGCGAAAGCTCCTGCATTTCGATCCGATCTGCTAGATCTACCATCGTCATGACCATCTCAACTTCATGGTAACCGTCTGATCTTTTATGTAAAACATCAAGGGATAAATTGATTTTAGCCGGTGCTTTTTCAAAAATTTTCATCAGATCACCTTCTTTTGCTCGTTTGCCGTTAAAATATTATAACAAAAGCGCAAAAAAAAAGCTAAAGCATTCGCTTTAGCTTTAGAAGGGACGCTGTTCCGCTTGCGTTGCTTGCTTCCATCCCGCAATTATTTGATTTAAACCCGCCGCATTAGGTTGTATTGGATTAGAAGGTCTATAGGTATTTACATTGGTCGTATTCGACGTGTAGGCAGCAGGTGTATAGGAAGATTGTGTTTGCTGCGTTCCACTGTATACGTTCTGATTAAAGCTCGTTTGAGGCTGTGAATAGGGTTGTTGGGAAGATACAGTTTGATAGGTGGACTGATTAAAATTCGACGGAGTGTAGCTAGACGGATTGGAAGCAGCTTGACTGTAGTTAGTTTGATTGAAGTTAGGCTGACTATAGTTAGGTTGAATGTTACTTTGCTGACTGTACGTTGATTGCGTCTGGTTGATTGTGGAAGCCGCAGGGTTATACTGTTTCACCAGCTGTTCCTGAGCAATTTGGATCGCTCTCTTCACCATGTTCCCTGCATCCTTCGTTCGGATGCCCTCCCAGCCCTCACGTTGCACCACATCATAAAACCCTAGATCCTTGGCTAATTCATATTTAAAGCTTTCTGACATGATTCCTCTTCTGCGACTCATATTTGGAACCTCCTTAGAGTTTTGCTATAGTATGCCCAACCGGATGAGGTCCATTCAAATGCAAAAACAGACCCTCTGGGTCTGCTCATATAGGAATGCATTAAGCTAATGTTGGATGTAGGTGATACGAACCTGTCCATCGTCATTACATACGGTAACTTCAACGGATTCGGTAAGGATATCGGCGTAGCTGTACGACACTCGTTTAAAGGCGTGGGATTCTTGATCTAATTTCACAATAAACACAGAAGGGTAGGTTTCTTCTAAAACACCAGAACGCTCGACAGTCTTTCGACGGCCACCATTCGCTCTTAACATGATCTTCTGCCCAACGTGGGGCTCCAAACTGCGTTTGATCTCCAACAGCGCATTTTTTGCCATTGTCAACTACCACCTCTTTCCTAGTTAATTATAACTCATTCAGACAGGCATGTCAAACGCGGTCAAATATTATATCAGCACCACATTCCTGTTGTCAACGGCATTTTTGCTGAATTTTCGAAATCCCTCTCTTACAGGTTGTCTCCAAAGTTCGCAAATTATTCACACTTTTCCACTAAAAAAAGAACACTTACCCAGTCAGCCCCCTCCAAGGAGTCGAATGATAGGTAAGTGTTGATATTGTATACCATATGTTTTGTCGATTCATGTTGTTTTTACATGTACTATAGGAATATTTAAACATGATCTTCCGTATGTTTAATACCCGGAACTCCCATGCGATAGCTACCTTTCGTCTCTACCCCACCTAATCCATCCAAACCTGTCACCGTCAAATCAACGATATCAAGCATGGATATGGTATCCTTCACGGAAGTATACGACAACTTAGCAGCGATACAAAGCGGATCTAAGGCATGAATGAGGATACGAGCAGGAGAACTCGCAAAATTAGCTCCAGCTCGCAGTAAGGCCTCAAAATGAGACTGACAAGCACCAGCCACAATAATCATGGAGTCCCGATTACGCTCATATTGCCTAGCGATCTGAACAGCATTCACGAAGTTTTGTGAATTCTTATAGCTGGTCAGATTGCTCGGACCTCCACCTTTACGTTGTTTAAGTATTCCGTCATGACCGGTAATGACAACAATGTCCGGCTTAATTTGTGGAAGCAGCCTATGAAGAGCATCCGCCATTTGTGCTTCAGGAATATAAAACCCCTCGGCAGGTACACGCAATTCTCCATAGATCTGCATACTTTTACGTAAGTAAGTAGGATCGCCGTCTAAGTGCAGCACTTTGCCAGGCACTTCGAAGTAGGTTTTATTGGTATTTTGTTTATGGTTTATAGAGAGTTGGTTCTTCTCCTGCAGCTGCACCTGGGATACCGCCAGACGCCGGAGTGATTCCCGAAATTCGGGGTGAACTCGATCGCGGATGATCCATAACATCTGTCGGATTTGAAATGGTTAAATCAACTAACGGCGCATCCGCAAGCAGCCTATAATCTACCCCTCGCAGGATAGCCTTCAGCTGCTCTATGCGCTCAATCTTAAACATGACGTCTCCGCCATAGGATTTACGGGTTACAAAGTCTCCTTGCCTCATCGCACAAATCCCCTCCTATGGGGTATCCTATGGCGAGACTAGGCATTTGGTGCGGGTTATTTGCAGCCGTGCGCGCGAAGAGCAGACGACAAGCGCGCGAACTCTTCCATACTGAGCGTTTCGCCGCGACGCGAAGGCTCTATGTTAATGCTGAGCAGCAGCGCTTCCAGCTCAGGCTTGTTTTCCTTAGTGAAGAACCGCGCAGCTAGGTTATTGTAAAGGGTTTTGCGCCGCTGGACGAAGGACGCCCCAACGACGGCGAAGAAGAAGTCCACGTCCGCCACCTCGACCGGCGGGGTTTTGCGCACACGCAGCCGGATCACGGCGGAGTCGACATTCGGCTGCGGCACGAAGACGGTGCGCGGTACGATCGTGACAAGCTCCGGCTCGCAGTGGAACTGCACGGCAATGCTGAGGCTGCCGTAATCTTTGGTGCCCGGGCGAGCCGCCATGCGGTCGGCCACCTCTTTTTGAATCATCACGACGATATTCTCCAAGGGAAGCTTCTCTTCGAGAAGCTTCATGATGATCGGCGTCGTGATGTAGTAGGGCAGGTTGGCGACGACACTGACGCCGTCCATGCCCTCGAAGTGCTGCCGGAATAGTTCTGGCAGGTCAGTCTTCAAGATGTCCCCATGGACGACAGTAGCGTGGGGATAAGGCTCTAGCGTCTCGTCCAGGATGGGCAGCAGACGCTGATCGATCTCGACGGCCAAGACGCGGCCAGCGAGCTTGGCCAACTGCTGCGTGAGCGCCCCAATGCCAGGGCCGATCTCAAGCACAGCCTTGTTCGGCCCGAGCTCTGCCGCCATGACAATCTTGCTTAGGATATTTTGGTCAATCAGAAAGTTCTGACCCAAGCTCTTCTTGAGCACCAGACCATTTCTCTTAATAATTTGTTTCGTTTTACTCGGTGTAGCCACGTCATCGGCTGTTACAATCACTTCATTGTTGGGTACATTCATGATATAGACCTCATTATCTATAGGTTCTGGATTTCACATTCTTCATTATCATTCAATTACTTAATAAACTCTGCCCAAATCTCATGCAATTTATTTCTACATGCATAGTCATGTAAGCTCATGAGAGCTTGCTGAATGAATACATATTTTCAGTTGGAAGTTGTTGCAAGAAGTGCAACAATTGCTGCTCAATTCCCGTCTGTACGAATAGAGAAAAATAGCCATTCTACTTATCAGCTTCCAAATGCTCCAAAGCCGCCTCAAATTCCTCACGAGAGATTTGAAACATCGCACAGCGCTTATAAAACTGCTTGCCATTGCAATAGCCAATCCCTAACGCTTTACCCACAATCAGCCGGCGAGAAGCCGCCTCAACATGAACAATCAACCCTGCGGCCATAAGATCCTCCATGGTCAGCTGTGAAACCGCACCATCATATTCCGTGCGAAGGCTCTGAAGAGCCTGACGGATCGTCTCAGGCGTCGCATTCTCGACGCCAATATCACCCTTATACTCCGCCTGCTCCTGCGTAATGAAGGCATGCTTGCAGCCAGGCACCTTGGCTGCTACAATCTTCCGAATCCGTTCACCTGCGTGATCTGGATCCGTGAATATAATAACGCCTCTGCGCTGCTGCGCAAGTGCAATACGCTTTAGCACCGCTTGTCCGATCGCAGAGCCGCCTGTTTCAATCGTATCCGCCTCTACCGCTCGGCGAATAGCAGCTGTATCGTCTTTGCCTTCGACGACAATCACTTCTTTTATCATAAGCGGTTCCCTTCCCAGTACGCAGAAAAAGAAGAGGGGTCCCCTCTTCTTTCGCCCAGGTCGTCACCTGGCAACGTATATATGACATTCTTCCCTCTGAAACAGACGTTTACACGTTAATTTTCAGACGGCTTTTTCGGTCCTACCACATACACGGTGTACCCTTGCTTCGTCCCGAATTTATTGGCATAACCATGATCTTCAAAGTAGACATCAATCATTTGACCTTTCACACCGCTGCCAATATCTTCAGCACGGCGGAAGCCAATGCCCTCGATGAATACCCACCATCCGAGCGGGATGACTTTTGGATCAACAGCAATCGTTCTGCCTTCTGACACCGTAGTCCCTGTATAGGTTTTACCGTAACCAGGTGATCCTTCGGATTTACCTGTGGATGCAACGCCTGCTGAATACGCAGTTAACTTCACATTCTTCAGGATTTGTTTATAACCAAAGGTAACACCGTTCTTCGAAACCTCATCCACACTAGGTGATGAAGACGAGAGAACAACCACAGGGTTTTTCGTACCTACGGACACAACTTTATTAATACTTTCTGTTTGTACTTCTTCACCCACAACTGCTTCCGCGACTAAAACACCATCTTCGAAAGTCTTTTCTTTCTTCTTCAAGAGTACGCCCTCTTTACCTTCTTGGACGACTTGCTCTTTGCCTTTGAGTAGCGATGCGTCGCTCTTCTTTTCCGTATCGAACGCAATCGGCTCAGTTACTTCCTCCGTCTCTTTTTTTACACGAACGATTTTGATTTCATCGCCCGAGCTCAGAGAGGCTGTCGGTTCGGGAGTTAAACGATCGTGCTCCCCAAGTGCAATATGTAAACGTTGCAATGCACTTTCTACCGTTCTTGCAGTTGTGTAAACAGTGGTGGTCTTTCCATCAGCAGTCAATTGAATCGGTGAGGCATGTTCGATGACAATTTTGTCTCCACCCTTGATTGTTGTCGTTGGCGCAGTAGAAATTTCATCGTGTTCACCAATCTTTATGGCTTGTTCATCCAGTAGGCGTTGCAGGACCCATTGCTTCGTATGCACAACGGTTTCTTGTCCATTCACAACCACGGATACGCTCTTGGTAGCCGTACCGTACAACAACACCAAAAACATGAAAGTCATTGCGATTGAAATTATGGCTAAGCTTAAAATCAAACGCAAGTTTTCATGCTTCCATCGCAATGCGAAGGACATGCTGGATGATCGTTTTACATGGGTCTCGCTAATAGAGATACTGCCCACTTCTTCGGTCCTCCTTCAAAGCCTCGCCGCCAGGTTACAGCATGATTAGATTTGACGCGACTAAGGTTTTTTAGTTTAACTTAACGTGTTCGCCATCAGCAGTACGGTGCTAAACCGCTGCCTTCTGGTCGTCCCACACCAGTTTGCCTATTCAACATTCATATGAATTCCGGGCAAATATTAGTCGTCCGAAATGTGTATAGCCCTTTATGAAGACAAAAAGCCAGCAAGAAGAGGACTCTTCTCGCTGGCTTAGTTTGTATAGTAAAATACACAAATAGCACGCACGACAATCGTTACCTCTCTTACGCTTACGAGGTTAGCTGACGGATTCGGACGTGAGAGTCGCCCTACTAAGAGCATACGAAGTATACTCAAAGATTCACCCCTGTTACTCACTCTGTTCACTCAAGAAGCACGCTTCTTCAGCTTACAGTGGTTCCCCCGTTCCCATAAATGGAACTCAGCGAATGGAAAAATGGCAAATTGGTTATTAAGTTATTATGAAAAGTATATTACGCTGTTAATCTTAACCTGTAAAGGGATTAACACCTACTAAAAAGGGCTAAATCGACTAAAATTCGCTTAAATGAACAATTAAATAGCTCTATTTCTACTTATATCTCACTTTAACGTACGTATACTAACTCTTTTCAACTTTTCACCCCAAAACTAGGCTTAAATTACAAATTTGTTTATAATGTTCGTATAGGAAAGTGATTCATAAATACCAATAATTTGCTAATCAGGGAGGCAATGAGATGGGCTCCATTCTACAAGTTGACTCTTTATATGGGGGATATTTACCAAAAAAACCCGTTCTTCATGACCTAACCTTTTCTATCCGTCAAGGTGAAATGATGGGTCTGATCGGACTTAATGGCGCGGGTAAAAGTACGACGATCAAAAACATTCTCGGCCTTCTTCAACCGCAAAAAGGATCCATTCGAATTAACGGTCTGACTTTAGCTGAAAATCCTTTGTCCTATCGTGCTACATACGCTTATGTACCCGAAAGCCCCGAGCTCTACGAAGAGCTTACGATCCGCGAACACCTTGAGCTAACCGCTATGGCCTACGGCTTGTCGAAGGACGACTATTTGGCTCGATCCAGCTCCCTTTTGGAGCAGTTTCAAATGAAGGACAAGCTGAACAGCTTCGCCAGTCATTTATCCAAAGGAATGAAACAGAAAGTCATGATTATGAACGCATTTCTGATCGAACCCTCGTTATATATTATCGATGAACCCTTTCTCGGCCTCGACCCATTAGCGATCCGTTCATTACTCGAATTAATGGTGAAAATGAAACATAAAGGAGCATCATTCCTCATCTCATCGCATATTTTGTCAACCATTGAAAAATATTGCGATAATTACGTTGTCCTTCATCGAGGTCGTATGGTTGCTCAGGGTGATTTAGTCGAATTACGCGGGCAAACCGAACTCCCTGGAGCGTCACTAGACGACATTTTCTATAAGCTTGTACAAGGGGACTCTTTATGAGCAATATGGATATCAACACCCGTGCCTTATGGCAGCAAAGATTCGAACATTATATGAAGGAATCCATGGGCTATTGGCAATACGCAGCGCGTAGTAATTTCATCGGTCTCGTGTTATTTCTTGTCATCATTTCTTCCTATTATTATGCAAAAATACTACAGCGTCTTCCGACAGATTATCCCTATCTGTGGATCGTGCTTTTGCTGCTCGTTCCTCTGCTATCTTCAAGCCCTATTCGTACCTTGGTAAGGAAAGCAGACCGCATGTTTTTGTTACGGATCGAACATCAAATGGGCGCTTATTTCCGAAGTGGATTCATGTACAGTTTGACACTGCAAGCTTTTTGGACATTTATCGCCTGGGTGATTTTATGGCCGCTTTATCACCACTGCCTCGGCGCTTCAGAGCAGCATTTCTTACTGATGCTCGCACTACTTCTTCTATTAAAGATAGCTAATTTATTAGCGAGTTGGCAGGAAAGTCGCTTTGCCCATGAGCGCACCAGATTAGCTTCGGTTAGCTTTCGATGGATTGCAACAACCGCTCTCATTTCACTGCAATTTCTAACCAGCATTTTATGGGCAAGTTGCGCTGCGCTGCTTCTTATTTTCTTATGGATAGCAGCCGTTTATTTTGTATCTAAATACGTCATCGGTTGGGACTACTTGATCACCAAGGAAAATCAGCAGCAAGCTCGGCTTTATGCCTTTTTCAGCTGGTTCGTCGATGTGCCTCAAATGGGAACGCGAATAGCCCGCCGAAGTTGGATCAGCGGGCTGACACGGTTCATACCTTTTAGACAAGATGCAACCTTTTTGTACCTATATATGAAGACATTGCTGCGTACGGAGCTGTTCGCGATCGTACTGCGTATCACCTTGTTAGGGGTACTAGCTATAGCCGTTTCAAGCAGCGGTACTGCAAGGAGTTTAATCTTCATGATTTCTCTTCTAATTTCCCTTGTTCAGTTATCGTCTCTCGAGCGCGCCCATCGCTATACGTTCTGGCTGGAGATGTACCCGCTCAATCAGAATTCAAAAGCCGGTTCGCTGGCCTTTATTATTTGGTCTGTCTTGCTTCTAGAGCTATGTATCTTGACAATTCCTCTTATGATTCGCTCTTCACCAATCTATCTACTCGTTCCACTAATCAGTCTCATCTTCATCTCTTTCAGCTGCGGCATTGTGCTTCGTCGCAAGTTCGAGAAAAACGCTTTACTTGAGACCTAACAATCGAATGGCATTGTTCGTTGTTATTTCCGCTATTTCCTCCAAAGTCAACCCCCGAATTTCCGCGGCTGTCTCAGCTACCAAGCGAACATAGCCGGTTTCATTGCGCTTGCCGCGGAAAGGATGGGGGGTCAGGTAGGGAGCATCGGTCTCAATTAATAAACGATCTAACGGAACTTTCGCCAGCACTTCCTTCGGTTGCTTAGCGTTCTTAAACGTAACTGGACCTCCAAAAGAAATATGAAAATTCATATCCAGACACTGCTTCGCCGTCTCCCAGCTTCCTGAAAAGCAGTGCATGATTCCCCCCACTTCCTCGGCCTTCTCTTCTTTTAAAATATGCAAAATATCTTGATGGGCATCTCGATTATGTATGACAATGGGCATCCCCAATTTACGCGCTAGACGAATTTGCTCCCGAAATACCCGCTGCTGTACATCCTTCGGCGACTTATCCCAGTAGTAATCTAGTCCAATTTCTCCGATGGCAACAACTTTCTCATGCTTGCACAACTCTTCAATCCATTCCAAGTCCCCAGGCATCATATCAATAGCATCAACAGGATGCCACCCTACCGTAGAATAGATGAAATCGTACCTCTCAGCGAGGGCAATCGAACTGGGTATGGTCTCCCGGTTGAAGCCTACATTTACTATTCTTGTCACCCCGGCGTCCAGCGCTCGTTCTATCACTTCATCTTGATCTTCATTAAATTGTTCAGCATTTAAATGTGTGTGTGAATCCGTTAGCATTTATGTTCTCCCTTAAATTGAAATATTCTATTGCACTTATTTTCTAGCTTATCTTGTTAATCTTGCTCACCTAGCAGTGCCCATAAATCAGGATAATTGGTTGCGTTCAAGCGTTCCAACAGCTCTTCTGGATAATAAACATGATGCTTACCCATTTGGAATCCGCTGATGGACTGCACAATCTCAGATCGATGAGTAATTTCCGTTAATGTCTCCTTATGATCCAGCAGAAAAATTGGCAAATTGTCATCTGTTTCACCCGGTCTGTACACGTCATAGGATTGATTCGATGGAAAATCAATTTCCATGTAATAGGTAGGGTCGAATCCGACCTCAGCCATCACTTTTTCCATCAGCTTAATCTGACGTTGACTAGATTCATCAAAGGTGCTGTATTTGTACAACTTACGGTCCAAAAACCGTTTACACATATCGCCTAAAATAGGATCTTTCTCATTACTCCAGAAAGCTAGCATCGTCTGCATAACAGACTCATCCAATAGTAAATAATCTTCCAACGTAATTTTATTCTGAATCAGATGCAAAATAGGCTCAACCATAAATCCAAACGAATAATTTTCTTCGTATAAATGTTTAGCACGCGCAAAAATCTTGTGCAGCAAAATTTCCGCACTGCGTGTCACAGGATGGAAATATACCTGCCAGTACATTTGATAACGGGACATTAAATAGTCTTCTACAGCATGCATGCCGCTTTCCTTAACAACAATGTGCCCCTTATAGGGCCTAATAACACGAAGTATTCGCTCCAGATCGAATGTGCCGTAATTTACACCAGTGAAATAGGCGTCACGCAGCAAATAATCCATACGATCTGCATCCAACTGACTCGATACAAGACTAACCACAATTTCTTCACTATACGATTTACAAATAACGCCCGCCACTTTTTTCGGAAAATCAGGTGACACTCGACTGAGGACTTTGTTCACATCGGTATCTCCAAGGACAATTCTGCACGACCAATCTTCATGTCTCGTTCCAAAAGCTTTTTCAATGGAATGCGAGAAGGGTCCGTGACCAAGATCATGTAGCAATGCCGCACAAAGGCAGAGTAAACGTTCCTCTTGTGGCCAATCCTCATAGTGATTGCGTTCGAATTGTGAAATGATTTTCCGAGTGATTTCATACACACCGAGTGAATGAGAGAATCTACTATGCTCAGCACCATGAAAAGTTAAATAAGAGGTGCCTAATTGCCTTATGCGGCGCAATCTCTGAAACTCTCGCGTATTAATTAAATCCCAAATCGTATTGTCCTGCACATAAATATATTTATGAACCGGATCTTTAAAAACCTTCTCTTCCTTCATCCATTCACAACCTCTCTCTTTAGCAAATTTAAATTATTTCGACAGTTCTCTTCGTTACTTCGACACGTTTGTCGCATTATGTCGAATTGCAAATTCCAATTTATCAGTCTTACTAGGCTAACCTTTATCTTCGTAATTTTAAACTTTTTTAGGAAGACACACGTAATATATTCCTTACATCTCCTTATTCTGCTTGGTTTTTCTGATATTTTAAACAGAAACTACATTTAAATTTTTTTTGAATAACTTACTTTAATAGTCGAAAATATGGTTGACTATTTTGGGAATCGTTGGTATCATAAAGCAAGAAGATATGTCGAAACATGACGATATTGATAAATTTTTGATAAAATCGAAAGGGGTTTATATATATGATGAAATCTACGGGAATTGTAAGAAAAGTTGACGAATTGGGTCGCGTTGTTATTCCAATCGAGTTGCGCCGCACATTGGGTATTGGTGAAAAAGACGCTTTGGAGATTTATGTAGATGGCGAGCGCATCATGTTGAAGAAATATGAGCCTGCTTGTATCTTCTGTGGTAATGCTGAAAACGTATCTTACTTCAAAGGAAAAATTGTTTGTCATATTTGTTTAGCAGAAATGCCAACACCTGTGACAAAATAAGAAAAGTAGTATATAATAGAAGTAGCACTTATCCTATTGGTAATTCTAACCTTTTTCATATCTCCTTTAATCTCTAATTTGTTGGCTTCGGCCACGAATTAGAGATCTTTTTTTGTCCGGAGAATGATATAACGGAGAGTGTGGCGGGAACGCTGCACTTCCCGCGGCTTTAGCGCTCGAGCAGTGCATTGTAAACATCGCGCTTGGAAAGCCCACGATCGCTCGCGACCAACTTCAGTGCATCCTTACGATCACTTCCGCTTTGCTCGTAGTGCTCAACATGCTCCCCTAGCGTCATCGCCTCCCACCAGCCATCAGCTGCTTCGCGGACTGCCTTCTCCGAGGCGCCTTCGGCGATCACGCAGTACTCGCCCTGAGGCGGGTACTGCTCTAAGTGCGCGAGGCACTCTGCGATAGTACCCCGCAGGAACTCCTCGTACCGCTTCGTCAGCTCGCGGGCGAGACATACCCGGCGCTCCACCCCCCACACTTCCGCCATGCGGGTAAGTGTTTTCTCTACACGGTGCGGCGATTCATAGAACAGCAGCGTATCCTGCGCATGCTGCAGCCCTTCAAGCACCTTCGTCTGATCCTTTTTCTCCCGGGGGAGAAACCCGACGAAGGCGAAACGCTCTGTCGGCAAGCCTGATGCAATCAGCGCCGACAGGGCCGCATTCGCGCCGGGGATAGGCACCACCGGCACGCTCTGCTCTACGGCCATCCTCACCAGGTCATAACCTGGATCGGAGATGGCCGGCAGCCCTGCATCGCTGACTAGCGCGATGCTCTGCCCTTCAAGCAGCAAGCGGACGAGTTCGGGTCCGCTTGCTTGCTTGTTGTGTTCGTGATAGCTGACGAGTCGCGTAGCGACCTCGAAGTGCGTCAGCAGTTTGCGTGTTTGCCGCGTGTCCTCAGCGGCAATCATGCTCACTTCCTTCAGGGTGCGAATCGCACGGAAGGTCATATCTTCTAGGTTGCCTATCGGTGTGGCAACCAGGTATAGCGTGCCAACGCCGCTTCCATCCTCGCGATAGCTCTTTTGCACATTCAAGCTCACTGTTAGTTCCCTCTTCACTTTTTATGATTATCTTACGAAGTTACGATAATTAAATAATACTTACGCATATGTTGTTATTTTTTTCTACGAAAATTCTAAGATTATGCTTACGTAGCTAGATTTCTTACGAAAACTCTAAGGAGCTTCTGCCCCCGTAGTAAATTTCTTTCAGTTCTTTACTGTACTCTTGATTCTCATCATAAACAATAAGCGGCGGTAAGGTACGGATCTCTGGCTTTCCATCCTTCATTCCCTCGATCAACACCATCATTGCTTCTTCCCCAGCACGTGCGTGCACATAGCGAATGCGTTTCGGTTCAAGACGATATTGCCTCATTAAGCAGCAGATATCGATTAAACGCGTAGCCCTGTGGACCATCGCCACCTTACCGCCAGCCTTCACCAGCTTTGCGCTCGCCGCAATGACATCTTCCAAGTTGCAATATATTTCATGACGAGCCGCAGCGAAATGCTCATTGGCGTTCTGCTCACCGTTAGGCACAGGCAGATAGGGAGGGTTCACCGTTACGGCATCAAATTGGCCATGACCTAAGGTTTCGTGAATGTTCTTCAGATCCCCCTGGAGCATATGTAACTGGTCCTCTAATCCATTAATCTCTGCATTGCGAACCGCCATATCCGCGAGCCGCTCTTGAATTTCAACACCCCAAATCTCAGCGCGTGTCCGCGTTGTTAAGAGCAGGGGGACGACCCCATTGCCAGTACATAAATCAATCATGCGCCCCTTGGGAGCCACACTGCAGAACCGGCCTAGCAGGACGGCATCTAGTGAAAAGCTGAACACTTCATCACTTTGAATTATTTTCAAATCATACGTCAATAAATCATCAATTCGTTCGGTAGGTCGTAACTGTACTTGCTTCATACGTATTCTCCGTCATTTCCTTTCGGGTCTGCTTATTATGGAAAAAAACCGTAAGGCATACACCCCTACGGTCAAAATCACTTATTTATTTAAAAAGGATAAGCAAAACAAACAATCTCCCTCGGTCCGAAGGTGTCCATAATATACATTGCAAATATGAAAACCTTCATTATACAAGCGAGTCAAATTATCATAACCTGCTCCAGGTAACGGAAGTGGTTCCTCCGCCTCTCCTACAGGCTGCTCGACAATTGTTTCCTCTTGTCGGATCAGTTTGCGGAGCTGCTGATTTTCTATGCTTAATCTCTTATTTTCTTCGATGAGGTTAATAATTTGTTTCTTTAAGGCACCCAACTCGGCATAAGTGGCACCCATTCGTTCTTCGATCCCATCTATTTGTCCAAAAATATCTTGTTTATCCACGCTTTCACCTCTAGTGCCATGCATGCTTACTGGCCAGCGCCTCCTTGGATACTATGCCTCTACTCTTGTTCAACTACATCATCGAAAGGTAAATCAAGTGCTTTACCAAGGTCAAACAATTGAACCTTAGCTGTACGTTCTTTGATATTCAATCCAAGTACTTTACCATTCCCAAAAGAAGTGATTACTTGTCTACCTACAGTTGGCAGTGAATCCTTCGCGCTCTCGTAGTTATCATGTTCATATTTCAAACAACACATTAACCGTCCGCATAATCCCGAAATTTTCGTTGGGTTAAGTGACAAGTTCTGGTCTTTCGCCATCTTAATGGATACGGGTTCGAAATCACCTAAGAACGAGGAACAGCATAGAATTCGCCCACACGGACCTATACCTCCAAGCATCTTCGCTTCATCCCGTACGCCAATTTGACGCAGTTCAATTCTGGTCCGGAAAATACTCGCCAAATCCTTCACGAGTTCGCGGAAATCAACGCGCCCTTCAGCCGTAAAATAAAAAATAATTTTATTACGATCAAAGGTATACTCTACGTCTACGAGCTTCATCTTAAGACTATGGTCTTTAATTTTCTCGTGACACGTTTGGAACGCATCTTTGGCTGCTTTCTTATTTTCTTCAACTAAATCAGCATCTGAGTCATCCGCAATGCGAATCACCTTTTTGAGAGGAAGAACGACGTCATTTTCTTTGACAATCTTCTTTCCAACGACAACCTTGCCGTATTCAACTCCGCGAGCGGTTTCAACAATTACGGCACTTTCTTTCTCAATTGGCAAATCAATCGGATCAAAATAATATATTTTACCCGCTTTCTTGAAGCGGACACCAACTACCGAATACATCTTACACCCCCTGCATCTCCACGAGCATTTTCTCTATAACCAGCTGAGAATTGGCGTTGAAACGCAGTCGTTTTTGTAGATCTACGGCTTGCTCCATCATACGCACCCATACTGAGACATCCCGGCTGAACGCGAGGGAGTTCATCCAGTCCAGCTGATCATTATAAACAAGCTTATCTTTGCGCTCCAGGCGCAACTGCACCATATCTTTAAACCAGAGAATCAATAAATCGAAAAGACTCGACATATGATCCGCTAGCTCCGTTTTTACAATCCGTTGCTGTACCGTAATCATTGAAGTAGGAAAACGTGTGAGCGTCTCCTTAGCTAATTGTAACACTACGGTTCTCATTTCTGCAAACCAATTCGCAGCAATTAAATCCCTAGCTGCTTGCAATCCTGCCGTTAAATGTGTGGCGGGCTGCACAAGCGACGCAGGATGACCCTCTTGTAAAAGCGTCAAGACCATTTGCTCACGCGGCATTGGCGTGAAATTAATCCACTGTGCCCTCGATTGAATCGTTGGCAGCAGGGCATTGCCATTCTCTGTAATGAGAATCGCGACCACACGTGAGGTCGGCTCTTCTAGAAACTTCAACAAGCTATTAGCAGCCTGCACCGTCATTTTATCTGCATGATACAGGATATAAATTTTAGTTCCGGAGGCTGTGGCACGGTAAGCAAACTCCTTTTGCAGCTCACGAATCTGCTCGATCTTAATCGAAGCTCCATCTGGCGTAACCATATGTAGATCCGGATGATTACGATGCTCGACCTTACGGCATTCCAAACATTCACCACATGCCTCATCGATCCCGTGCTGGCAGTAGATAGCTTTAGCCAAAGCAATGGCCATCTCCGAGCGTCCAGTTCCTACTGGCCCACTAAAAATATAGGCGTGAGACAGCTTGTCTTGCCGCAGCCCGTTCTGCAGAAGCTGCTTAGCCGCTGTTTGACCCGGTATGGCTTGAAAGGACATTAGAAATACGCTCCATCCCGAGGATAAACGGCTACACTGTCCTTCCAGGACGAGTGCGTTTACCCAGAAATATATATAGCGTGAAACAACTATTTTCTTATATTTTAAAATAACAAGTTAATCAGCATCCCTCGGATTTCTCCGATTTTGTGCAAAATTTCGATTCGACCCTGCTCATTTTCTAGCAATTCATCTGCTAAGGAAAGCAGCTCTAGATCGATTTCTTCCAAAAGCTTATATCGTTTCGAACGGCCGCGACGATCCCAACCCTTCGTATCTCTTAAATTGACACCACGGCGAGCGGTTTCCTCTAAAAACTGCTTAATCAGTAGCTTGTATTGCAGAAGTTCTCTCACCGTCATTGCCCGCGACAGACGATCGCCTTGCAGCGTAATTTGCTGCACCATCTTGGATAATTGCTCCTGCGTAAATTTCTCATCCTGCTGCTGCATAATGTCAGAGAAATTCCGGGGGGCCATCTGTGGCGGCGGGACGTTCTCATTCACTTTGACGTTCTTACCGATGGGCTGCCACCCCGGATTAATTTTCAAGACGCATCCATCCTTGTGTATGTCTGATTGAACCTAGTAATGCTCGAAGCGCTCTACTGGCAATACGAAAACTGCGGCTCCACCCACTTGAACTTCCACTGGAAATGGAATATAAGAATCCGTCGTTCCTCCCATTGGAGAAACCGGTGTAACAAGCTGTTCCCGAATTTTGCAATTGGTGCGAATGACCTGCATGACTTCTTGCACCCTCTCATCTTCCGTACCAATCATAAAAGTCGTGTTTCCCGCACGTAAAAATCCACCGGTACTTGCCAGCTTCGTAGCGCGAAACCCTTCTTTAATTAAAGCATTTGAGAGACGGTTACTGTCCTTATCTTGTACAACGGCTACGACTAGTTTCATGGGTGATTCCTCCTTTTTATTATAAACTAAGAATGGATTTTTTGCTTTAGCCGGAAATATGTTCCTCGAGCAAACGATTACAATCCGTCCTTATCTCTATTGCAATCTCCTCTTCGTTACGGTTTGCATTAACAACTCGTATTCGTTCAGGATGATCAGCTGCAATCTGATGAAAACCTTCCCGAACCCGGCTATGATAATCTACATTTTTCTGTTCAATGCGATCCAACTGCTGGGCATTCACGCCTGTGCCCGATGCTCTATGGTGAAGTCTTGCCAAGCTTACTTCTACTGGCACATCTAAGATGTATGTTCGGGTAGCCTGTAATCCTGAACTGGCATAACGCGAGATGGCTTTAACCATATCTACATCTACGCCAAGCCCGTAAGCCTGATAAGCGACACTTGCATCAATGAAACGATCACATAGTACAATTCTGCCAGCTGCGAGTGCTGGAAGAATTAACTGATGTACATGCTGTGCTCTCGATGCTGCATAAAGCAATACTTCCGCTTGATCCACCATCTCCTTATTCACAGGGTCAAGAATAATACTGCGGATTTGATCACTGATTGCCGTTCCGCCCGGTTCTCTCGTTACGAGGACATCATGTCCTTGTTTCTTAAGCTCCTCAGCCAATTTCTTAAGCTGTGTAGTTTTCCCAGCGCCGTCCGGCCCTTCAAACGTTATAAATATTCCGTTCACGCTTCCTCCTGCATGCTGCTTTACCAGATCATATAATGGTTTATGTGTATATCTTTAGCTTTTGTGTCTGCCCAAATTCTGTTCCTTGAAACTTGATTCCGTTTGCAGCCAATTGCAATAAGGCTTCGGCCACGGAAGCCGAGATGATTTCGCCAGGGTATAAATAGGGAATTCCCGGTGGATAAGGGATTACCATATCCGCAGAACGCTTCCCGACTGACTCCTGAACACTAACCTGACTAAACGACCCCTCTGCTCGTGATGCTTTGGAGATATCTCTTATCTCAAAAGCAACTGGAGAAGAGATTGATGTATAGTAGGGTAATTTAAGTATATTCGAGATAGGCGCTTGAAGTTCCTTCTTTTGTACGGGAACGTCCAAACAAATGTTAGTTAATGCTTCGACAACTCTTAACATATCCACTCTGGTTGAAGCAGGGGTGAATACAAGAAGTACTTGACGCCCGTCCGTCATTTCGACAAAGCAGCCTTGAGCTTCTAGCCTCTCTTTGAGTTCGGTGCCAGATAACGTATTCGTCACATCATAGATGGCCATTTTAAACGGATCTGCAGTTTGACCCTCTTGACTCTCATTCCCCGGAAGCTCTCTTGGGTGATAACCGAATGAGGTAAGCCCATCAAGAAGCGACCTGAACTCTTTTACAACAGCAAGTCCCTGTTCTAGCCAGTCCCTGCCTTCGATATGCATCCTCTTTCTTGCCAAATCTAGTGAAGCCATTATAGGATAAGAGGGGCTTGAGCTCTGCAGCATAGCAAGCAGCAGTTGGATAGCCCTTCGGTCTATCCGCGGCCCTTGGACATGCAGCATAGCCCCCATGGTCATTGCCGTTAGCATCTTGTGCGTGGATTGTACCACCGCATCAGCCCCTTGTGATAAAGCGGAATCCGGCACCTCATCATGGAATCCATAATGCGCACCATGCGCTTCATCCACGAGCAGCAGCTTCCCATGTGCATGCATCAATTCCGCGAAAGGCTTGAGATTGACACCCATGCCGTAGTAATTCGGGTTTGTTAGGAAAAGCCCCTTAGCCTCCGGATACAGCACTAATGCTTGCTTTACATCTTCAATATATAAACTTGTGGCCACACCTGTTTCCGTATGAATACCAGGAGCTATGAAAACTGCCTTGGCACCGGCTAGCATAAGCCCATGTATGACCGATTTATGTACATTCCTCTGCACAAGAATAATATCATCTTTCTCACATACGGCTGAAATCAGGGCCAAATTACCAACCGTACTCCCACCTATCAGAAAATACGTTTCCTCAGCTCCAAAGCAATCCGCCGCTAGCTGCTCGGCCTCACTAATGACACCCTCTGCATGGTGTAAATCATCTAGACCCGTAATTTCTGTATAATCAATAGACATTACCGTCTTTAAGAAGCTTGTCCCTTCATCTAACAAGCCTTGGCCGGATTTATGACCAGGTACATGGAAACTTGCAGGGTTTTTATCGTGATGGGCGACAATTGCTTCAAAAAGCGGCGCACGTAACTGTTTTGAATGCTGGCTGCTCATGTTGACACGACTCCTTGAGCTTTCTATTTTATACCCTTATAGTAGTGGATTGACGCTAAAAAAACAAAAAAGCTTCCATAAGAAGCTTCTCCCATTAGTTCATATATTGTTTCGAATTGCCCATATAAAATGCTTTCTTCATCTGCTTCACAAAAAACGGATATTTCTGATCACTTACATTCGTTTTGACCATTTCACTGCTGCACTCATCGCAGATAAAAGCCATTATAATATGAATTCCGCCAATCCGCTGCTGTTCGCAGATCATACATACCCCTGTTCGGATCTCCTCCATATGATCACCCCACGATCTTTTACTATTAGTATCTCCGATTCACAATTCTCCTAAACTAGCTAAACGCTCATATTTTGGAAGGCATGTGCCGATATAGTCTTATATCAGGTTAACCGCCTTGCGGAGGTCATCAGCATGTCAACTAAACAGGAACCAAATCTCTCCAAACAATCTACCATTTATAGCTATACTTTAATGAAGCGAATATATCATTCCTTGTATAAAATAATTGTTTATTTTATGCTGCTGCTACTAACGGTCTTTTACAAATTTGACCCTTCGAACTGGCTGCCGCTCTTAGTTAGCTATCCGCTTCTTCTTATCTTCCATTCTTTGCTCATCCGGATCTATTTTCAGTTTACAATTGGAATGGCAATGAGGGGCTGGTCTTACCGTTGGGGTGTTTTTTGGTGTGGATTCTTACCAGAAGGAAATGCCTCCATTCGACTGGTATCCAGAATACAGCTTACTTTATTTTGGATTGGCCTTGCTATGATTACACTTCTTTATCCATGGATACCCGACAAATGGTTAATCCATCTCACAATTTTTCACTTCTGGATGCTCATGCCGCGACTGTGGATGCTTTTCCGGTTTCGCCCGTACCGCAAAGCTGGGCTGATTAAGATCACAGATAAGGACACCTCCTGCTACATGCAGTAGTTGTTATTAAAATGCAAATAAGAGCCTTTGGCTCTTATTTGTTGTTGTTTGCTTGTTCAAAGGACGAATGAATCAACTTACTCGTCATCTTAGGCAAGAGTGTCACCCAAAATAACTTTTGCGGCTATAAGGTTTTGTTCCATGCAGGCAAAGTTGTAGGTTATACAACATTTAAGCAAGCTATCTGTGTTATCTAAGAAAATGGTGTAAAAAAATACAACATTATTATCAAAATTAGCTCCATAGCATAGCCTGAAATACGGCTAAAATTGTTGTACAACATACAACATAAACAACTTAGTAGATAGTAGGTATAAAATCAACGAAATTATTGTACGGTGTACAACTTTTAAAGGCAAGGAAAGACTAAACCATACATCTACTTTAAACCAAAAATCGAAAACACAACACAACACAACACAAGCCAATAATCATGCATTTACGTACAATTCAATAAAATCAACAATCGAGTAGGAGGGGGCGGCTAGCCCCCGACCTCTCACACCACCGTACATACCGTTCGGTATACGGCGGTTCATGAAATATTCCGTAAAGAGTTGTATCTGTCCAACAGGCTATTCAAACCATTGGTCTTCCAATATTGGTTATCCAATGCTCGTTGTAGAATTGGGCTACTTGCAATACGCCAGTACCCTTTACGGGTATTCCCCCATTCAAAGGCCTTATCTTTAGGAGTTCCTAGAGATAACAGCCTTTTTACTTTGGTCTTTGGTAACTTCCATTGCTTCCAAAGGCACATTCGTAGCCTTCTTCGAATCCATGAGTCCAATCTTTGAAAGACGATTGGCGTATCCGCAAGCGAGAAGTACCCGCACCATCCGATAAGGTATTGGTTCAGTTCCTTGATTCGCTCTTCCATCTTCATCGACTTTCTTCGAGACGTTATCTCTCGAATCTTAGCCTCCGCTTTTTGTAGGGATTGCTTGGCAATCCTCACCTTCGGCTCTTTGTTCACGCTGAAACTAAATCCGAGAAACTTCCGTTTCCATGGTCGGTCCACCGCGCTTTTAGCTTGGTTTACCTTGAGTTTCAGCCTTGTCTCGATGAATCGGGTTACGGATGCCTTTACTCGCTCGCCTGCTCTTTTCGTTTTCACGTAGAGGTTGCAGTCGTCCGCATAGCGGACGAATCGGTGTCCACGCTTCTCTAGTTCTTTGTCCAGTTCGTCCAGTACGATGTTGGATAGTAACGGACTGAGCGGACCGCCCTGTGGCGTTCCTTCTGATGTCGGTTTAACCATTCCGTCCTCCATCACGCCCGATTGAAGGTATTTGCGGATAAGCAGAAGAACTTTCTTGTCCTTTACTTTCTCCGAAATCTTCATCATGAGTCGGTCATGATTGACGCGGTCAAAGAATTTCTCCAGATCCAGATCGACTACGAAACGATATCCTTCTTTCATGAATTCTCTAGCTTTCCTTACTGCATCATGTCCTCGCCTTTTAGGACGAAATCCATAGCTGTGCTCGGAAAACTGTGGATCAAACAGTGGTGTTAACACCTGGGCGATGGCTTGCTGAAGCATTCGATCTGTTACGGTAGGTACACCTAACAACCTCACATCTCCGCCGCTGGGTTTCGGGATTTCGACCCGACGCACGGGGCTAGGTTGGTAGGTTCCTTCTTCTATCGCTTGCCGTATGGTCTGCCAGTTTTGTTTGATGTGTTCTCGTAAGGATTTTACGGACATACCATCTACGCCGTGGCTTCCTTTGTTCGCCTCCACACGTTTTAATGCTTCAAGGAGATTTTCCCGTGACAGCAAATGTTCTAGCATTTCTACAACTCCTTACGTGATTTGTACCTTCCTCTTGTGCCAAGATGAATTATGCCCTGCCGAAGCCCCACACGGGATTCACCGTTTCCTTCTCCAGTCAGGTCCTTTCAGATTTTCTGCTTTCATCACTCATCCTGAACGCCTTGATGTACAAATACCAACTTCATGTTCAGCCCTTCCGCTTCGTGTTGCAACCGAAGCGTACTATGGCTTCTGCTGACTTCTGTACGCTCAGCCTACTTTCACAAGTAGGGTTATGGAGATTGCTCCGCGTTCCGTACAGATCTCCCCAGGTAAGAGCGCTATCTTCCTCTCCATCTATCTGCTTCATTTACTCTCGTACGCCTTTGGCAGTAAGGATTCTAACTTGTTATGCAGTCTCATCCAACGTACATTAGCCTTATATGAAGTTCGTGTTCCTCAGACCGGAGATTTGCCGCCGGCTTCCTTCAGATTCCACCTCGCGATGGACACCCTTGCCTTAAGCTATGGCTACTACTGCCTTCACCATTCGGGACTTGAACCCTAGAGATAGCGCCCATGCTGGGCGCACATAAAAAAGCCTTCTTGAGATTTCTCTCAAAAAGGCTTTATCTTTTGCTTGGCAACGTTCTACTCTCCCAGAACCCTGCGGTTCAAGTACCATCGACGCTGGAGGGCTTAACGGTCGTGTTCGAGATGGGAACGCGTGGGTCCCCTCCGCCATCATCACCAAACGGGATGCTTCTGCCAGGAAACATCGAAAACATTGTTCAGGCTGTCTTGCACCCTGAAAACTAGATACGAAACTTGCGTAAAGTTATCATGTGCATGGCTACGTTAGACGTAGGTGCTAGCTGCTTAGTCAGCTTTTTGGTTAAGCCCTCGACCGATTAGTATTCGTCAGCTGCATGCATTGCTGCACTTCCACCTCGAACCTATCAACCTCGTCGTCTACAAGGGGTCTTACATACTGGGAAATCTCATCTTGAGGGGGGCTTCGCGCTTAGATGCTTTCAGCGCTTATCCCCTCCGTACATAGCTACCCAGCGATGCCTCTGGCGAGACAACTGGTACACCAGCGGTACGTCCATCCCGGTCCTCTCGTACTAAGGACAGCTCCTCTCAAATTTCCTACGCCCGCGACAGATAGGGACCGAACTGTCTCACGACGTTCTGAACCCAGCTCGCGTACCGCTTTAATGGGCGAACAGCCCAACCCTTGGGACCTACTTCAGCCCCAGGATGCGATGAGCCGACATCGAGGTGCCAAACCTCCCCGTCGATGTGGACTCTTGGGGGAGATAAGCCTGTTATCCCCAGGGTAGCTTTTATCCGTTGAGCGATGGCCCTTCCATTCGGTACCACCGGATCACTAAGTCCGACTTTCGTCCCTGCTCGACTTGTAGGTCTCGCAGTCAAGCTCCCTTATGCCTTTGCACTCTGCGAATGATTTCCAACCATTCTGAGGGAACCTTTAAACGCCTCCGTTACATTTTAGGAGGCGACCGCCCCAGTCAAACTGCCCACCTGACACTGTCCCCATACCGGATCACGGTACCAGGTTAGAACTCCGATACGATCAGGGTGGTATCCCAACGATGCCTCCACCCAAGCTGGCGCTCAGGCTTCAAAGGCTCCCACCTATCCTGTACAGATCGTACCAAAGTCCAATATCAAGCTGCAGTAAAGCTCCATGGGGTCTTTCCGTCTTGTCGCGGGTAACCTGCATCTTCACAGGTATTAAAATTTCACCGGATCTCTCGTTGAGACAGCGCCCAAGTCGTTACGCCATTCGTGCGGGTCAGAATTTACCTGACAAGGAATTTCGCTACCTTAGGACCGTTATAGTTACGGCCGCCGTTTACTGGGGCTTCAATTCATAGCTTCGGGCTTGCGCCCTAACCACTCCTCTTAACCTTCCAGCACCGGGCAGGCGTCAGCCCGTATACTTCGCCTTGCGGCTTCGCACAGACCTGTGTTTTTGCTAAACAGTCGCTTGGGCCTTTTCACTGCGGCCCCCTCGGGCTATTCACCCTACCGAGGCACCCCTTCTCCCGAAGTTACGGGGTCATTTTGCCGAGTTCCTTAACGAGAGTTCTTCCGCGCGCCTTAGAATTCTCTTCTCACCCACCTGTGTCGGTTTGCGGTACGGGCACCTTCGCCTGGCTAGAAGCTTTTCTTGGCAGTGTGAACTCATGACCTTCGGTACTTAAATTTCCCTCCCCATCACAGCCCAGCCTTACGATGTGCGGATTTGCCTACACATCAGCCTCACTGCTTGGACGAGCATCCATCAGCTCGCGTCACTATCCTTCTGCGTCACTCCATCGCTCATAACGGCTACGGTGGTACAGGAATTTCCACCTGTTGTCCATCGACTACGCCTTTCGGCCTCGCCTTAGGTCCCGACTTACCCTGAGCGGACGAGCCTTCCTCAGGAACCCTTAGGTTTTCGGCGGATCAGATTCTCACTGATCTTTTCGTTACTTATACCGGCATTCTCACTTGTATGCGCTCCACCTGTCCTTACGGTCAGAATTCAACGTACATACAACGCTCCCCTACCCATGCACATACGTGCAAGCCATAGCTTCGGTGGCGTGTTTAGCCCCGTTACATTTTCGGCGCAGAGTCACTCGACCAGTGAGCTATTACGCACTCTTTCAATGGTGGCTGCTTCTAAGCCAACATCCTGGTTGTCTGTGCAACTCCACATCCTTTCCCACTTAACACACACTTGGGGACCTTAGCTGATGGTCTGGGCTGTTTCCCTTTTGACAATGGATCTTAGCACTCACTGTCTGACTCCCGGATTTAAGTTTGTGGCATTCAGAGTTTGACTGGACTTGGTAACCCTTGGCGGGCCCCGCACCCAATCAGTGCTTTACCTCCACAACTCAACATCCGAGGCTAGCCCTAAAGCTATTTCGGGGAGAACCAGCTATCTCCGAGTTCGATTGGAATTTCTCCGCTACCCCCACCTCATCCCCGCATTTTTCAACATGCGTGGGTTCGGGCCTCCAGTGAGTGTTACCTCACCTTCACCCTGGACAGGGGTAGATCACACGGTTTCGGGTCTACGTCCACGTACTAAAGCGCCCTATTCAGACTCGCTTTCGCTGCGGCTCCGTCTTTTCAACTTAACCTCGCACGGGAACGTAACTCGCCGGTTCATTCTACAAAAGGCACGCCATCACCCATATAGAGGGCTCTGACTTCTTGTAAGCACACGGTTTCAGGTTCTTTTTCACTCCGCTTCCGCGGTGCTTTTCACCTTTCCCTCACGGTACTGCTTCACTATCGGTCACTAGGGAGTATTTAGCCTTGGCAGATGGTCCTGCCGGATTCCGACGGGGTTTCACGTGACCCGCCGTACTCAGGATACCTCTAGGGGTTTCGTTCGATTTTGGCTACAGGGCTTTTACCTTCTATGCCGGACCTTTCCAGATCACTTCGCCTACCGAACTAACCCCATAACGAGGTCCTACAACCCCAAGGAGCAAGCTCCTTGGTTTGGGCTATTCCGCTTTCGCTCGCCGCTACTGACGGAATCACTTTTGTTTTCTTTTCCTCCAGGTACTTAGATGTTTCAGTTCCCTGGGTATGCCTCTACTATTGCTATGTATTCACAATAGAGTAACTGCGCATTACCACAGCTGGGTTCCCCCATTCGGACATCCCCGGATCAAAGCCTGCTTACGGCTCCCCGAGGCATTTCGTCGTTCGCCACGTCCTTCTTCGGCTCCTAGTGCCTAGGCATCCTCCGTGTGCTCTTTCTAGCTTAACCATTTATAGGGATCTTTTGCGCTAAGCAAAAGTCTCTCCTATTGGAAAGAGTTAAAGATTTTTGTGCAACCCGAAGGTTAACACAACCTAAGTTCTTACTTTACGTTTTGTTTCGTTATCTAGTTTTCAAGGAACAAATGTTTTTCCTTCGCCTCTCAGCGGCAGGAAATATATCTTATCATGCCATCTCATCATCGGCAACAATCAATAATTACCAGTTAACGAGACGAATCATAAGTTATATAGATGGTTTGGTTTTCATTAGCCTAGTGTCAACAACACCGCCTTATCGGCGGCGGAAGTATGCATTAGATTAATGGTGGAGCCAAGCGGGATCGAACCGCTGACCTCCTGCTTGCAAGGCAGGCGCTCTCCCAGCTGAGCTATGGCCCCATATTGATGAGATACACTTCAAATAAAGTGTACAAGCTCCATCAAAACTGAACAAATGAAATGAGTAATCAGCGATTTGTGCAATATGTGAGACTTTGATCTACGATCAAAGATCCCTATATATCACTTGACTGGATCTATCAGATCCGAGTCTCCATAGAAAGGAGGTGATCCAGCCGCACCTTCCGATACGGCTACCTTGTTACGACTTCACCCCAATCATCTACCCCACCTTCGGCGGCTGGCTCCCTTGCGGGTTACCCCACCGACTTCGGGTGTTGTAAACTCTCGTGGTGTGACGGGCGGTGTGTACAAGACCCGGGAACGTATTCACCGCGGCATGCTGATCCGCGATTACTAGCAATTCCGACTTCATGCAGGCGAGTTGCAGCCTGCAATCCGAACTGAGATCGGCTTATAAGGATTGGCTCCACCTCGCGGCTTCGCTTCCCGTTGTACCGACCATTGTAGTACGTGTGTAGCCCAGGTCATAAGGGGCATGATGATTTGACGTCATCCCCACCTTCCTCCGGTTTGTCACCGGCAGTCATCTTAGAGTGCCCACCCAAAGTGCTGGCAACTAAGATCAAGGGTTGCGCTCGTTGCGGGACTTAACCCAACATCTCACGACACGAGCTGACGACAACCATGCACCACCTGTCTCCAATGCTCCGAAGAGGGCGCCTATCTCTAGGCGTTACATCGGGATGTCAAGACCTGGTAAGGTTCTTCGCGTTGCTTCGAATTAAACCACATACTCCACTGCTTGTGCGGGTCCCCGTCAATTCCTTTGAGTTTCACTCTTGCGAGCGTACTCCCCAGGCGGCATACTTACTGTGTTAACTTCGGCACCGAGGAATCGAATCCCCAACACCTAGTATGCATCGTTTACGGCGTGGACTACCAGGGTATCTAATCCTGTTTGCTCCCCACGCTTTCGCGCCTCAGCGTCAGTTATAGGCCAGAAAGTCGCCTTCGCCACTGGTGTTCCTCCACATCTCTACGCATTTCACCGCTACACGTGGAATTCCACTTTCCTCTCCTACACTCAAGTCAACCAGTTTTGGATGCGAACCGGGGTTGAGCCCCGGGCTTAAACACCCAACTTAATTGACCGCCTGCGCGCGCTTTACGCCCAATAATTCCGGACAACGCTTGCCCCCTACGTATTACCGCGGCTGCTGGCACGTAGTTAGCCGGGGCTTTCTTCTCCTATACCGTCACACAAAAGGCAGTTACTCCTCTTGCTGTTCGTCTAGGGCAACAGAGCTTTACGATCCGAAAACCTTCATCACTCACGCGGCGTTGCTCCGTCAGACTTGCGTCCATTGCGGAAGATTCCCTACTGCTGCCTCCCGTAGGAGTCTGGGCCGTGTCTCAGTCCCAGTGTGGCCGTTCACCCTCTCAGGTCGGCTACGCATCGTCGCCTTGGTAGGCCGTTACCCTACCAACTAGCTAATGCGCCGCAGGCCCATCTATAAGCCACAGATTGCTCCGTGTTTCATGATTCTCTCATGCGAGAAAACCAATTATCCGGTCTTAGCTATCGTTTCCGATAGTTATCCCGATCTTATAGGCAGGTTACCTACGTGTTACTCACCCGTCCGCCGCTAACTTATCCCGAAGGATAAGTCCGCTCGACTTGCATGTATTAGGCACGCCGCCAGCGTTCGTCCTGAGCCAGGATCAAACTCTCCATAATAGTAAAACTATCTGAAAGCTGAAATGCTCATTGACTTGCTAGCGAGATTTTGCAATCTCAATTGTAGTCACTTACGTGACTGAATTTGCTGATTTACTTCATTCATTTGTTCAGTTTTCAAGGAGCTTTAATGCGTTACCGTTTAAAGCGTTAATGCATCGCTTGTTGCGGTGACAAGAACATATATTATCAGGTTTCAAAACGAATTGCAAGCAACTTTATGCATCCATTATCTTACATCTTCAAAAACCCTGTGGTTGCAGCGTTTCGGCGCCATAACCCCTTTTTTCCAAGCAGATGAACGCCACCAATCCAATCATTCATGCCATTCAGGTATATATGATCCTGCTCACCTGCATGAACTAGCTTTCCCGTATCCGACCTTTGCAATCGCCATTCTTCAAAATGAGGCGGTAGCGGTTCGCCGTAAACTGGCAGCTTGTCCCCTCCGGCAAGACGGACCAGCGGAATCTCACATTTGCGGATACTATCAACAATAGCCCAGAATTGCAAATCACCGAGGCCGTAATGACTGGCCGTTTGGCTTACACGTTTAAACAATGACAGAATCGGCATTTCCTCCTCCCCTATCAGCTCCAGAATAAGCTGCTGGTTGGCTGACAAGCCATTTTGAGAGGATGGATAGCGTTCTGAATTGGCCTGTAGAGCCTTTTGAAGAAAAGGCAGTGCAGATAGATCCTCTTCCAATAAAGTCGCCATAAGAATGGGCTCAGAAGCTGAGTAGGCTGTCCAGACTTTGCAGGCCAAAAGAAGTTGGTCTTCATTAACAGGCAACCACTTGTCGTGCAGCTGAGTAATTTGATCCACGTTTAATTGTCCTAATCCATGAAAGAACTCAACGCCAGGAAACTGATTGATACTTAACAAAGATAGTTTTAAGGATGGATTAGGAAGAGCGAATAATCTCGACAGCAAGTAACAAAGCATCAATTGGTCATATAAATCATGCTCAAACCACAGGACAATTTCGTCTATATCCTCAGCGAGTCTGTCCATCGCTTTTTCCTGCTGTAGGGTAATGGACTTGAACAATTCCTCAGGAATGCCATGTTGGAGATTCATATAGGCCGCCCTTATAGATAAAAGGACACTATCAGACATTTGCATGCCGATAGGTCCTTCATATAATGACTCACGCCACACCATTATGTCTCCATCGATACCCGAAACACGCAGCTTATCTCCAAATGCGTCTCCATTCACGATATGAAGTTTATTCGGCATGGCACAGTCCCCTTATTTGTCATTTAGCCTTCACCTAAAAGCTGCAAAAGCTCCTGTTCATCCTCAATGATCCTAATTCCAAGTTCTTGCGCTTTCGCCAGCTTGCTTCCGGCGCTTTCCCCTGCGATCACGATGTCCGTTTTCTTAGAAACGCTGCCGGTAATCTTAGCCCCTAGCGCTTCCAGCTTCTTGGCACATTCGTCACGACCCATGGTGGATAGCGTACCTGTGAGGACGACGGTTTTACCAAAGAACGGATTGTCAGGGCTAGCCAAAACAACCGCCGGTTCTTCAGCTATTGGGTTGACACCTGCAGCGAGCATACGCTCAATACTGGACACCATCACAGGGTCACGGAAGAATGAATAAATACTCTCAGCCACTATTCCACCTACATCGGGAAGCCCGATTAGCTCCTCAGGCGTAGCCGCCATAATCTTCGTTAAGCTGCGATAGTAGTCTGCCAGAACCTTTGTCGTGGTTTTACCCGAGTTAGGAATGCCTAGGGCATAAAGGAACGAAGCTAGATCGCGCGATTTGCTTTTTTCTAGGGCATCAAGCAGATTGCGGGCCTTCTTCTCACCAAAGCGATCGAGCTTGACGAGGTCCTCGAATTGTAGCGTGTACAGATCCGCAGGATCGCGGACATCCAGCTCTTGATGCAGCTGTGAAGCCGTCATTTCGCTGAAAAATTCAATATCCATCGCATCGCGCGAAGCAAAATGCGCCATACGTCCAACCAGCTGCGGACTGCATCCGAGACGGTTCAAACAGAACAGATGCGCACCACGCATCTCAAGCTCACTGCCGCAGGAAGGACAATGCGTCGGAGCTACAATCTCCTCGCCATCATTCTCCTCGGTTACTTTGCCGAGAATCTCAGGAATAACGTCATTGGAGCGACGGATGTAGACGAGGCTGCCTAAGGCGTGTTTGAGATTTTTACGCTCGATGTCACCGACATTATTGAGCGTGCAGTTCTGTACGGTTACGCCAGCGAGATCCACGGCTTCAACGCGGGCTAATGGTGTGATTTTGCCAGTACGGCCAACTTCCCAAGATACACTTTGCAGGATTGTTGTCGCTTCTTCGGCTTCGAACTTATAAGCAATCGCCCAACGGGGGAATTTCTCGGTGTAGCCGAGCACTTCTCTTGTACGCATGTCCGTAATCTTGATGACACTTCCGTCAATCAGAAAATCAAAGCCAAGGCGCTCTTCGGCAATCTGCTCCAGCTCTGCGCTTACTTCTTCAATCGTGCTGAAATACCGTGTGCGGTTGCTTACTTTAAAATGGTTGTCACGAAGAAACTGAACCATGTCGAAATGATTATCGAATTGGATCTCGTCGGAGTAACCCACATTATAGAAGAAAGCGTTCAGCTTACGCTCTGCCGTCACTTTGGGATTGAGATTGCGCAATGCTCCGGCTGCTGCGTTGCGGGCATTTTTGAGTGGATCCGTCGCAGTCTGATTGTACGCCTCAAGAACGGAGAGGAACATCATACCCTCACCTTGCACTTCAATGGTTCCCTCCGTGTACGGGATTTCCAGCGGGATGGACTTGATCGTCTTGATTTGGGCTAAAATCCCCTCACCAACCGTACCGTTTCCTCGCGTGGAGGCTTGAACAAGCTCTCCTTGCTTGTAGGTAAGGTTCAGCGTGAGCCCGTCGAACTTTAATTCCACCACATATGTCGGGTCTGGCAACGGGTTCTCTGGATTCTTGCTGTTGTAATCTGCAATTAGCTTCAGCACACGTGTGTGCCAAGTCTGCAGGTCCTCGGCATTTTGCGCCTTGTCCAAACTCCAGAGTCGAGCCAGATGCTTGTGTGGATCGAAACCCTTAAGAATGTCGCCGCCCACGCGCTGGGTTGGAGAAGAAGGCAGGGTAATCCCCGTCTCCTTCTCTAGCGCGGTCAATTTATTGTATAAAGCATCCCACTCGGCGTCGGAAATCGCCGGTTCATCGAGCGTGTAGTAGTTATGGTTGTGCTTGTTGATTTCTTGGATGAGGGTTTTCATTGCCGCGATGGCATCTGTCATTACGGGCTCTTCCTCTCTAATGGGAAATAGGGTTGGTGCGGCAAATAAGGCGCAAAGCGGCTCCTATTCTTTCGTAATAGGAGCGAACTTCGCGAGCAGGCGCTTCAAGCCAACAGGCGCCGGGAAAGCAATTTGCAGCTCGGTGTCATCACCCGAGCCTTTCACTGACACGACGGTGCCGATGCCCCACTTGCCATGCGACACTTTGTCGCTGGCTTTGTAATCCGGCATCGCGCCGCCTGCGGCAGGCTGCGGAGCCCGGAACGCAGCCGGCTTCGCCCCGGCTGCAGGGCTTGGCGCAGCCGCGCCTGTACTAGGCCGTCCGAAGGAGGACGGCGTGCCCCAGGCGGACGAGCCGGCGGAGCCGCGGCCCGCTTGTGAGGCAGTGGCGCTGCTCCCACTGCTGCCCCACGAGCTGGAGCTAGTGCGGCCAGCTCGCGAGAAGCCTCCACCGATGGAGCCGCCCATCGAGACATTCTCTAGGAGTTCCTTCGGAATCTCCTGAAGGAATCTCGATGGGGCGTTCGCCGCGGTGCGACCGAAGAGCGTGCGCATACGGGCGCACGTAAGGAAAAGCTCTTGCTCGGCGCGCGTGATGCCGACATAGGCCAAACGGCGCTCCTCTTCGAGCTCTTCGTTATCGGCGAAAGCACGGCTGTGCGGGAAGACGCCTTCTTCCATCCCGATGATGAACACAACCGGGAACTCTAGACCTTTGGCGCTGTGCATCGTCATGAGCACAACGGCGTCTTGCTCTTCCTCGCTTTTTTCTTTATCCAGCGTATCGATATCGGCGATAAGCGCCAAATCGGTCAGGAACGAAATCAGGGACTTGTCCTCGTTACGTTTCTCGAAGTCCATCGTCACGGACAGGAACTCCTCAATATTTTCGAGACGTGCCTTGGATTCAATCGTATTCTCGCGCTGCATCTCCAGACGGTACTGCGACATCTCCAGTATTTTCTCCGTCAGTTCAGTTACAGATAAGTATTCAACCATACGGTTCAGGTTATCAATCATTTCGCGGAAATCTGCTAAAGCGTGCTTAGCCTTCGTCGTGATCTCCAATGAATCGACTTCCTCCAGCATGGCATAGAGTGAAATACCTCTTCGTCCCGCCATATCGGCCACTCTGTCCATTGAGGTGTCACCAATACCCCGCTTCGGCACGTTCACGATTCGACTCAAGCTGATATCGTCGTCCGGATTGGAGATGAGGCGCAGATACGCCAAAATATCCTTGATCTCTTTCCGATCGTAGAACTTTACGCCGCCAACGATGGTATATTGGATATCGGATTTAATGAGAATTTCCTCAATCACCCGAGATTGTGCGTTCGTCCGGTACAAAATGGCGTGATGACCAAACTTTTTACCATTCGATTTATTTTTATTAATTTCACTTGTAACGAAATAACCTTCTTCGTGCTCGGAATCAGCTTGGTACAGCTTAATCCTTACGCCGCCCTCTTTATCCGTCCATAGGTTTTTGGGCTTACGGCCCGTATTATTGGCAATGACCTTATTGGCAGCCTGCAAAATATTAGAGGTGGAGCGATAATTTTGCTCCAATAGGATAGCTGTGGCATTCGGATAATCTTTTTCAAAATTAAGGATATTAGAAATGTCAGCTCCACGCCAACGGTAAATGGACTGATCACTATCTCCCACAACGCAAATGCGCTGATGTTTGGCCGCAATCATTTGACAGAGCATATACTGCGCTCGGTTCGTATCCTGATACTCATCGACATGGATATATTGAAATTTATTTTGATAAAAATCCAGAACCTCTGGAACTTCATTAAACAAATGAATGGTTGCCATAATTAAATCATCAAAATCCAGGGAGTTGTTGCTTCTAAGCTTCTTCTGATAAAGCGTATAGATTTTCGAGGTCAATCCGTCGAAGTAGTCACCGATTTTATCTTCAAATTGTTTAGGAGAGATGAGTTCATTTTTGGCTGTAGAAATGGCCGCTTGAAAGGTCTTAGGTTCGAATTTCTTGGTATCAATGTTCAGTTCTTTGCAGCACGTTTTGATGACGGATAACTGATCACCGGAATCTAGAATGGTAAAATTCGAGGTGAAGCCGATACGTGAAATATCTCTGCGCAGCATACGCACACACATGGAGTGAAACGTGGAAACCCAAATATCATTCCCACTGCCGCCAACCAGCTTGCCAACGCGGTCCTGCATCTCACGTGCCGCTTTATTCGTAAATGTAAGGGCCAAAATGCTCCATGGCGCCGCTTTGCGCGTGCCGATCAAGTACGCAATACGATGCGTCAGCACTCGTGTCTTCCCGCTTCCCGCTCCAGCCATAATCAGAAGTGGGCCGTCGACAGCTTCAACTGCTTTGCGCTGCTCGGGATTCAACCTTTTTATCGCATCTAAAATATTGACTGTCTCGTTCATAAGTTACCTTCCTGTTCTATCAAAGTTCACGGTCTGAAGCGCCTGCTCCAGATCACTATAAATAATGTTACCGACGACGATGGTATCTGCGACCTCTGCTGCTTGCTGCGCTTTATCTAGGCTGTCAATGCCTCCGCCATAGAATAAACGGGCATTCTCCAGCACTTGTCGCGTCCGCCTTACCAGCTCCATATCACCAAACACACCGCTATATTCCAAGTAAACAATAGACATGTGAAAAAGCTTGTCCGCCATGCGAGCATACGCCGCAACATCTTTGACATCCAAGTTCGTACGAGCCGATGTTAACTTCGCCGCTGTAGCTTCGCTATTCAGAATAATATAGCCTTCGGCTATAATCTCGTCCCAATTAAGCAAAGTGCCATATTCCTTCAACGCCTCATGATGCTGCCCAACGATCCATTTCGGATCATCCGCATTCACCACAACCGGAATTAAGAATAAATCGAATCCTGGAACGATAGCCTCATGATTGGAAATCTCAAGTACACAGGGCACTTCATATTGACGAATTCGAGATAGAAGGTCAACTGTGTTATCGAAGGTTACCCCCGTTGAGCCACCTACCATGATTGCATCGGTCCCAGACTGGCAAAGCCGATCGAGCGCTTCATCTGAGATGTCCCGATCTGGGTCAAGCTTAAAAACATGCTTCCACTTACGTATATCGACGATCAATTGTTTCCCTCCGATTAGGCGGCAATACTGCCATACTATCAACAGTCTATGCTACGTATTCGGGTGTGTCAAATGACAAAAGACGGGCTAAGCGCCCGCCTTTTCAAGGAATATGTACATAATGTTATCTGATCTACGCCCAAGCCTAATTTCTGGCTAAATACGCACAAATGTTCCTAGTTATTTTACTTCAATATTAAGAATTTTCTCTACATTGATATCCTTATGATCATTTTGCTGAAGCTCGAGTCTGATCTCATGTTTACCTGCCGCTAGATTCGTTAGGGTTAACGGACCCGTTTTACCAATCATCGCTTTCTGCTTACCGTCCACGTACAAATGTAAATGTCCTTCACCCTGTACGGCTTTCTGATCCATATGATCCGCTATCTGGAAATTACTTGTCTGATACGTGATCGTAACGTTTCTGCCATCTACTTTATATTCGGCATCGAGGGTTGGCTTGGCGCCCGAGGCTACCGTCTTCACACTGCTTTCCGTGTTCCCTTGGGCCACTGTAGTCGCTGCCTTAGGGTCTTTCAAGCCTGCTGCACCGCTGCTAACAACTTCCTCTTTGGAACCGCATGCTGTTGTTAATGCTCCTAAAACAACTAAAGTAGCTGCGCCGTAAATCCACGTTTTTCTCATCAGTGTTTGCACCCTTTTCCCATAAGTTTGGACATCCTATGTTCCTTATATATGTGTGACAAGCTGGTTCCATACCATGATTATGAGAAAAGTGGGACAAAATAAATAAAACTTATTTTTGGAGTGATGGGATATTGGATAAAAAAAAGACGCCCTTTAGCTAGAAGCTAGGACGTCTTGGTCTTGAGGGAACAATGCGAATTAGAAGCTATATCTACTTCCCTCATGTTGTTGTTTACTTAGATAAGAGCTTTCTCCTGCCGTCGAGGTATGGGCACCTGTTTGACTGCGGGAAGCGTTGGTAGAACTTGCTGATTTGCTTGTAATGCCAGTACTGCCAGCATTTTCAGATGCGCTATATCCGGATGATGCGGCGTAACTCTGCGATTGACCGTAGCCGGTTTGTCCATAATTCTGATCTTGAAAATTTTGTCCTTGCTGGTTACTAATATAGGCTTGCTGTTGACTTGTTTGGTTTGGCGAAGACTGTGTATGGGTTGAATAACCTTGTCCTTGATTATTATGCACCGCATTAGGATATTGAGAGGCACTAATCATGGGTTGGATAGGTGTCTGTGTTTGATATAAAGCAGCAATCTGGTTCTGTTGTTGACTCTGCTGCGGATGTTGTTGTTGCTGGGCGATAGCCATCTGGTCTTGCTGCTGATAGCTAGCCGTGTTGGTTTGACTCAAATTTTGTTGTACAAAGGACTGCAACTGAGCTGCGACCTGGCTTTGTTTCTGCAGCTCTTGTTGAATTTGTTGCTGAGGAGCAGCTTGAATCTCATATTGACCAAGCTTCTGGATTTCCTGAAATACAGCAGCTTGATCCTGCAGTGTCTTTTGCAGCAACGACTGGAAGGCCTGCCTGATCTGGGGATTAGCGGCCTCCAAAGCTGCAGTCGTATATTCACGAGCACTGCGTTTCAACTCGTTTAATACAAAGTTTGCAAGGTCCTCGTCTTTTAATTGTACTTGCTGCTGATGAGACTGTTGCTGCTGTTGTTGTTGATACGGGTTTTGCTGATACATGCTTCTTGCACCTCCTATTATGTACGAATTAATGGGTAATGCCTGATTGCTGCTGAAGGGTGTTGATGAGAATGCTAATGTTTTGCATACGCTCCTGAGAAAGATGAGACAAGGTTTGTTTCAGGGACTGACTTTGGCTATTCACTGCTCCTTGTACACATAGCTTCGCTATCAAATCCTCATTTTTCAGCGTATCCGCTAGATATAAAAGCTCTTTGGTGGAGATGTTTTGGTTCCCTTGATTGCTGTACATGTGAATGTTACCTCCTTTCCGTTCCTTTTTTGTAGGTTTCCCAAATTATTCCGTTTTATGTATCATTGGAAAAAAAAGTTAACGAAAAAAACTGCCCCAACACAGCATGTTTGCTGTAGAGAGCAGTTTTCCTTGTTAAGAGGCAGGCTGAGCCGGTTTCCCGGCATAGGCATCCGCCAATTTCTGTATATCTGCAGCAGTAAGCAGATACGCCCACTGTCCGCCTTGCTTCGCCAACCAGACTTGATCTTGGCTTAGCTTGCCTTCATAGATCTCTGTGACCTCTTTGCCATCTACAGACAATCCAAGTTCCACTTTGAGCTCACCGCCCGCAGTTGGCTTCTGAGCCGCCGGCTGTGGAAGTTCAGCGCTGTGCAGGAAGATTAGCTCATCCAGCAGCGGATTCGCCTCCGCGCCTTTCAGCTCTTTATCACCGAGCTTCCAGCTCGCCTCAGCAGCCACCTTGTCTTTGTCTGTCTTGGTAAGCGTCCAAGTCTGACCTTTCCACGTCAGCTTCACGCTCTGCACCTTGTCGTTTTCAAATTGGACTGGGCTGGCATCGGCAAAGTCTACCGGTTCTTTGCTGAGCGCAGAGAGCGACTGATCACTCACCTGATACACAGCAGGAGATCCCTCCACCTGAACATAGGAGAAGCCTTCAATAGGAAGAGCCGTACCCACCAGCAGTCCCTTCTTCGAGCCGTCTTTTAACGTTACTTCATAAGTTCCAAGCGGCTTATCCAACCCATAGTTGGCTAGATTACTTACCTGATCTTCAACTAGTTTCGTTGATGTCACCAGACCGAGAGCATCCAACCACGAACCCACTTGATTCGTATTGATCGGCGCTGCTGCCGGGCTTTTCATCTCCCATCCGCTGCCGCTCCGGGCTAATTCGATCTGCTGTACCTCTGTTTTTACATGAATGGATTGCACTTCTTCTTGCTTGAGTGTGATGAGCGATTTCGGTTCATCTTTTTTCTCTTGAAAGAAGTCTTTGCTCAAAGCGTACCAAAAACCGCCGATACAAATAACGACTAACAGAATCGTAGGAATAAACCGTTTCATCCTCGTCTCCTCCTCCACCAAATCAAGCCGCCAATCACTAGGAACAAGAGCGGTAAGAACACGATCGTTACGAGGAAAATAGTATTCGCTTGGCTAGGCGTAATCATCGCTTGTTGGAAGGCATCCCCTTGACGCGGACGGATCGTAATCTGATCCTTCTGTTCCTGCAGCCAGCCGATACTGTTCAGAGCAAAATCCTTATTACCTTGATTCTGAATATCTTCATCCAGTACGAACGTCGATCCCCCTAGAATAACGGCTTTAGGCTTGTTATCCTTACCCGAAATCGCGTAGCCAAGGTTAAGCGGTCCTTTGACATCTGTCGTATCCTGCTTTGTTTTGGATTGTGCAAGCAAGTTAATATCCGTTTCGCCATACGCTTTGTCCGTTGTTTTCAGAAGCAAGGACTGCGTATAGTCCGGTGCACTTTCATCGGCATTCAAACTAACCGCCAGCGACAACATCGTAATCAAATTATTGCTGGACAGCTTGTCGGTAATCTCATGAGAGCCGTACTCCGGAATAATCGTCAGCGGATCGTAGAGCGAAGTTTGTTTCGCTTCAATCGCGATCGCATGTTGATCTTGGATACCGTATGTTTTCATGATGGCATCGATATTTTTCCACTTGGTCGCCATATCTTTATTAAAGCCTAATGCCATATAAATCTTGCCTTTATCTTTCAAATAAGCCTGAATCAGCTCAGCTTCTTTGTCGTTCAGATCATTTTGCGGTCCAAGCAGCAGGAGCATCTGCGCATCGTCCGGTATTTTACCCTCAACGAATAGATTAAGGTCCTTCACGACATAATTAGCGGCTTCCAAACTGCTTTTCAATATAGTCATGGCATTCAATGGATATTCCTGATGGCCCGAAAGCAGATAAACCGTGTGCTTCTCTGTCGACGTGAGGCTCTTAATGGCCTGGGTAAACTTCTCTTCCCCTGAGAACGTGTAGGAACCATCCTGTTGGCCGACAAACAATTCATAGAAATTGATATTCTGCTTTTTAGAACCCATTTCAAAAATAATCGTTCCGCCTTGATCGACACCATACTGCTTGGCCATCGAAGGCTGTTTCAGCATATCGTACTCATCATACGTAATCTTGCCGCTTTGCTTCTTATATTCGGTCACCATATCGGTGACTTGTCGCGTCACAAAATCGTTGTTGTCCCCACTATTCGTAAAGGCAACGATGTGAATATCTTGATTTAAGTTTTTGAGTGTGGCAACTGTTTGCTCGGAGAGCGTAAAGCTCTTATTTTTCGTCAAATCGACCTGAAAGCCTTTCAGCGAGTGAAGGAAGATGGTCAAAATGATGAAAATGCCGATAACGGCGATCGATAAAACAGTCGCATTAGTTCCCCGTATCCACTTATTCATCCCGCTCACCTCCAGCGCTTTCTTTCAAGGACTTGTATGCAAAGAACGAGGAACACTGCTGTTAATGTGATGTAAAAGAGGATGTCTCCGCCATGCAGGACGCCTTTTTGCAAGTTCGTCAGATGGCTCGTCAATGAGAATTGACCGACATAATCCTTCAGCTTGCCTGTCATACCGCCGCTTACCCAGTCGAGCAGCCATAACATAAGCAAAATAACAAAGCCTGAAATACCGGCAACCATCTGATTGTTGGATAAACTGGAAGCGAACAAGCCAATGGCCATCATCGCGCAGCCTAATAGGAACATACTTAGATAAGACAACCACATAACAGGCTTATCCAGCGTTCCGAAGGCAGACATTATGAGCGGGTAGATCAAGCTGATCCCCACTAGCCCCACTTGTACAATAAAAGCGGATAAATATTTACCCATCACGATCTCGCCAATACCCGCAGGTGAAGTCAGAAGCAGCTCGTCGGTGCCTTGACGGAACTCATCTGCGATGAGACGCATCGTTAAAAGCGGGATGATAAACAGATACACGAATGTGGTGTTTCCAACAACGGAACGCGCATCCACAATCGGTGGCTGGCCGTTAACGAAGTTGATGTAGAAGAAAAAGCTCGATAACAGCACATAGAAAGCGAATGCCACGTAAGCAACGGGCGAAAAGAAATACATTTGCAGCTCTTTCGAGCAAATGGCCCAGATTCTACGCATCGGTGTCTACCTCCTCCTTCGGAGTGCCTTCGGCTTCGACAGGTTCATCCGTCGTCAACTTGAGGAAGATATCCTCTAAGCTGAGGCTTTCCCGCTTCATTTCGAGGATCGGATAGCCTGCGCCTGCCAGGCGGAAGAACATCGCCTCGCGGATATCGGAGCGATCCGCAGAGGTGACTAGCAGCTTCACAGTTTCGGCTGCTGCTGGTGGTTCTGTGGTTGCTGCTTCTTTCGATGCATCGTCGGTAATGAACACATCCTGCGCAGCCGGGGCAGCGATAGTTGCAGCGTCGCTCGGCGCGTCGACTTCTTTCACTTCTGCGACCGCCTCTAGGCTGCGCAGCTCGGTCAAGATCCGCTCGCGAGGTCCCTTGACCTCGAGCGATACCTCGAATGTCTCGCCCATCGTGCGGCCGAGATGCTCAGGGCGCTCGTCGAGAACGACGCGGCCTTGGTTAATAATGAGAACGCGATTGCAAATCGCGTTAATTTCCGGGAGAATGTGCGTGCTCAGCAGCACTGTGTGGTTCTCGCCCAGCTCATGAATCAGCTGGCGAATCTCGATGATCTGCTTCGGATCGAGGCCAGACGTGGGCTCGTCCAGGATAAGCAGATCCGGTTGGTGCAGAATCGCTTGCGCGAGGCCCAAGCGCTGCTTGTAGCCCTTAGACAAGGAGCGGATGATTTGCTTCTCGCGGCCTTGCAGACCTAGCTTGTCGATCGCTTCGCCGACACGCAGCTTCTGCTCCCGTGCTGGCACATCGCGAAGATTTGCGATAAATCGTAAATAAGCTTGCACCGTCATCTCTGGATAGAGAGGTGGCGTTTCGGGTAAATAACCGATTTTGCGGCGTGCTTTCTTCGGGTTATCAGCCATGGAGTGACCATCTACCCATATTTGACCATGCGTAGGGTTTAAATAACCCGTAATCATGCGCATCGTCGTTGTTTTGCCAGCACCGTTCGGCCCTAAGAAGCCGACGATCTCACCGCGCTGCATCGAGAAATCGATGTTGTGTACGCCGCGATCATTTTCGTACAGCTTGCTGACTTGTTTGACCTCAAGCATCCAAGATCCCCCATTTCTAATCGTTCATATAACCATCATCACTATACCCGTGGAACAATAAACCAACCTTAAGCAAATCTGAAAAATAGATTAAAATATTGTGTCTAAATTGTGAACAAACGAGAAGGCTGAAATGTAAATAATAAATAGAACTCCTTAGCTGCTAGGGAGTTCTATTTATTGGCATCATGTTGAGGATTAAATGATAGCCTAAAAGCCTAACATTTTAGAGATTTTTTCAAGTAGTCGTTGCTGTGATGTCAATTGTTGAGATATGTCATCATATCGTTTGTTTAGTGATTCAGCAGTAGCAAGCATTTCACTTCGGATTTCTTGTTCCAACCTTTCACTTACCTTTTGCGTGGGATCTTGCTCCGAAACTTCCGTTACCTTTTGCTGAACGGTTTGGATCACGTTTTGCAGTTCCGTTACCTTTTGTGCTTTGAGATGAATCTCATTTCGCAGATTCTTTACATCTTCCGAAACGCCTTCAAATCGTTGGTTCAGTAACTCCGTTGTGGCAGTAAGTATTTCACCTTTGAGATCTTGCTCCGAAGCTTCAGTTACCTTTTGCTGAACCGTTTGGATCACGTTTTGCAGTTCCGTTACCTTTTGTGCTTTGAGATGAATCTCATTTTGCAGATTCTTTACATCCTCCGAAACGCCTTCATAGCGTTGGTTCAGTAACTCCGTTGTGGCAGTAAGTATTTCACCTTTGAGATCTTGCTCCGAAGCTTCCATTACCTTTTGCTGAACGGTTTGGATCACGTTTTGCAGTTCCGTTACCTTTTGTGCTTTGAGATGAATCTCATTTCGCAGATTCTTTACATCTTCCGAAACGCCTTCAAATCGTTGGTTCAGTAACTCCGTTGTGGCAGTAAGTATTTCACCTTTGAGATCTTGCCCCGAAGCTTCAGTTACCTTTTGCTGAACGGTTTGGATCACATTCTTCAGCCCTATTACTTCTACAAATACACCCTCAATTTGTCTGTGTAGTAATTCTAGCGTAGTAGCAACTTCACTTCTAATGTCCTGTTCGAACAAATCAGTTATATGTTGGGTGAGGATTTGGATCACGTTTCGCAGTTCCGTTACTTCTTCAGTAACGTTCGAAACTTCGATAACCTTTTGCTTGAGCGTATGGATGATGTTGCTAAGTTCCGCGACTTCATTACTTAATTGAACGAACTGAGAGTTTGAGTGATCCATCATAGGTGACAAAAGCCTGCCACCTGCTGTAGACGATATTCCAACCTTTTGATTCAGGTCATCTAAATGGTCCTTTAAATTTCTTGGGAATTTATTCGCTTTTATTTTTTGCGTAAGGAGCTGTACCTTGCTACTTAATTCCATTGTTTCTTTACTTAATTGCAAGCTGGAGTTGTTCATAACTGAAGGTAAGATTGCGTTGTCTACGGAAAGAGGTAAATTGGAGTCAGGAACATTAGTAGATGTAGGAGGTAATGGCTTTTCATCATTGAGAGCGATAATTGCTTTCTGACGCATTTCCTGTAAATGTTCTTTTATAAATCTAGGCGGTTTATTGGCATCACTCAACTTGGAAATGATCTCAAAAATTTCGATGGCTTCTTCTGTGTACCTTTGGGATCCGCCAAAAGCTTTAGTTGGAAGAAATTCGCGATAATAATTTGACCATCCCCTTACAACTTCTCGCGTTTTTCCGATTCTACCAGCGATCTCGTTGAACTTATATGTCCTTTTCATTGTTATCTATCGTCATCCTTTCTTCTTATGTCCTTTAGGCTTAGGCATTAGCTCTAAACATATTATTCAGGACATCAAACAAGTGACAACAAATGAAGGAAACATTTAAGAGCCCGCCTTTCCTTTTCTTCCAGAAAACAACAAAAACCCAGTGCCTATGCGGCACTGAGTCTGTTTTTTCACACTATAGATCTTCTACTTCACCAGCTGACCGCGAGTAACACCTAATTGGTTCGTCGCTTTCAACGAACGCCATACTTGCGTACCGCTAATCTCACCATCAATCGCGCGACGGTACAAGTCGAGAATTTCGCGCACCTTGTCAGGCGTCTCTTCCAGGAACTCCACACGGAAGGAACGGATGCCTAAATCCATGAAATGACTCAAGTACTCAGCACCAGATTGATCCACCGCGTTATACACCGTATTACGGCAGCCTTCATCAACACGAACCGGATGGGACATACCGACACGGTCTTGCAAAGAAACGCTGTGATCCTCACAAGGACGACCGCAGTTTGTAAAGTCAGTGCCCTCGCTCAGGAACGTACAGTACACGCAGTGCTCCGTATGGAACATCGGCATGTGCTGATGGATAACAACCTCAAGCTTCGAGGTCTCAGCGCGGCGAAGCAAATCGACCATTTGCTGAATGTTCAAATCGTACGAAGGCGTAATCTTCGATAGGCCCGCTTCTAGGAACAAGGCAGCCGTTTTGTGGTTGGCCACATTGAGCGAGAAATCCCCGATTAACTGCGGTTTCGGCGCGTCCGGATTTTCCAACCGATGCTTCAAGAAAAAGTAGGCTGCGCCCGTATTGCGGATCAATACCGCATCCGGATTAAGCTTTAATATATGGTTAAAATAGCCCGTTTCCCCAGGCATATGAATACGCGGTGTCACCAAGGCAATTTTGCGCCCGGCTGCACGAACGGCTTCCACGGCCGCAGGGAACTGCTTAATAAATTCGAAATCCGCGTAAATAAACTCGATTTCCGTGGTCTCAAGCACGGCCTTCACCTGATCCAAGTTACGGCAAAGTGCAGTAAGCTCCACAGCCTTGCGTTCCGCTAGGGAAAGGGCAGGAGTATTCGCGGCAGCATTGGCGATAGCTGACTCAGCAGCTGACTGAATCACATCGTCATACACGCCGATTTCACGCTTCATGTAAACCGGTGGTTTCTGCCGCTCGTCTTCCATCAGCTCCACAGCCATGCGGCGCATGCTGTTAAGTTCTCGCATCGGCACGATCAGCTCGCCGGTCAGCTGCACATCCAGCTGACTGAGCGCATAAATCGTACCGCCAAGGCGTCCGAACTGCTCTGTAAAGAGCTGCTCGTCCATTGGTCTTTTCTCCGCGCGAACCAGCGGAAGCTCGGATTGTACGAAGACGGTATGTCCGCCTTGGATATCCGTCCACCAGCTCTTGAGCGGCTCACCTTCTATACCGCTGACCTTCACGCTTACTGGGAAAGTCCGGTAAGGCTTGTCGGTCTCAAACGTCTGGCGCAGGCGCTTGTCCAGCTGTGGATCATTCGTCTTCCAGATGCGGTCCCCGACATGCAGACGGCCCAGCTCCACATCATTGCGTCCCATAATGATCTCGATGAGTCCGCCCTCGGCTTCACCTTCGAGCTTCTCTCCCTTGCGGCGCAAATCGTAGATGCGCCCGCCTTCTTCCTTCTTCGTCGGATCCCCGGCGTCGAAAACAAGCCCGTCGCCGCGCTTGAGCGGCGCCTCCAGCTCACAGATCACGCCATCGCGCAAAATCTGCTTGATGCGGCCCACGAAAACCCCGCGGCTCTTCGGAAACGTGCCGTCGACAAGCTGCTTATTGTTGGTTCCATTCAAGAAACCAACTGTAAATCCACGCGAGAAGCTTTGTTGAAGCTCACGAACCTCTTCTTTGGTCGGACGAGCATCCTCCCCATCGAAATAACGGTCAATCGCACGGCGATACTTGCTCACGACATTGGCCACATATTCAGGAGTCTTCAGACGTCCTTCAATTTTGAAAGAGCGTACGCCGGCTTCAATTAGCTCCGGCACGATCTCTATCGCTGCCAAATCCTTTGGCGACAGCAAATACGTGACATCGCCCATCGGCTTTTGCACGCCATCGACCATCAAATCATACGGCAAGCGGCATGCTTGTGCGCATTCTCCGCGGTTAGCTGAACGTCCGCCCCACATTTCAGAAGTCAGACACTGACCGGAATAAGATACGCAAAGCGCACCATGCACGAATACTTCCATCGGAAGCTTCGCTTGATCGCCGATTTGCTTAATCTGCTTCAAGTTATTTTCGCGCCCTAAAACAACGCGTTCAATATCGAACGGCTTCGTAAATTCAACCGCCTCAGGCGATGTAATCGTCATCTGTGTGGATCCGTGAATCGGGAAATCCGGAGAGATCTGACGTATCATTTTAACCAGACCAAGATCCTGTACAATGACTGCATCCACACCAGCGTCGACACATGCATCAATCAATTGCTTCGCATCATTCAGTTCTTCCTCAAATACGAGGATGTTGAAAGTAAGAAAGCCTTTTACCCCATATAAATGAAGGAACGACATAATATCCGGCAGTTCAGCCATCGTAAAGTTATGCGCACGTGCTCTAGCATTAAATTTCTCCACACCAAAAAATACGGCATCCGCCCCATTGGCAACAGCTGCTCTCAAACAATCCCAATCCCCCGCAGGGGCTAACAATTCTATATCTTCTCTGCGTATCGTACGCATGGCAGCAAATCCTTTCAATAATAGATCCTCGGATCGTCCTCAAAGTCTTCTCTTTAGTGTAACAGAAATGATAGGTAGGAATCTAGGGCGGGGGGTAATTACAAACTTAGCCAATATCCGACAGTCACAACCTCGTTACCAAACGTTTCCTCCTCAAACAGAAACCCTTTAGAAGTTAACAAAGTTTCCTATGAATGCTATAATGTCAAGGATAGTAACCTTTTTAGCAATTGAGGGATACCTTTGGTTTTGTCGAAAATTCGTGTTCTTAAGTTATTGATCGGACTAGGCGTCATCAGTAGCCTATTACTCATTGTCCTTCTTTTATTTTTGCCAAAAGCAGATGAAACCAAGCTCCTCTATGCAACAAGCGGGGATCTTTATGATGCGGCAGCCTATGGAAATTTTCAGCAAACCTTGCAAGCAGGCGTTCACATTGATAAACAAAACCTGCCTTCTTTATCAACGAGCCAGCTTCGTAAGTACGATGCAATTTATCTGGATCCTGCCCTTGCGCAAGATGCCGGGTGGACGGAACAAGCTTCGAAACTCGTAACATTCGTGAAGCAGGGCGGGCATTTATTAGTGGAAAATGAGTTTGCTGACCGGTTTCCGCTGGATTTTCTTGGAGCTGCCAGAATTGTTGATTTAAAAAAGGTACCACTGAACAAATTTGGCTCGCCTTTCTTATCAGGGGATTCACTGTCTCTCAGCTACCCGCAAGTGCCAGTTAATCTTCAGGGCATTCAACAAACCTTTCAATTATTTACGCAAAGCTATCTTAAGCATAATACAATGGACGATCTACCTGGTTTTAACCTCGGATTCGGTTTCGATCCCTCCACAGGTCAAACGATTGTGGCAATGAATAAACCAATGGAGTCGAAGATGCCTGTTTCACTTGTTATGCAGAACCGCGTTGGAAAAGGTACCGTGCTGATCAGCAGTAACTTTCTGCCTAACCGGTACTTCCTAACAGGCTACGACATGATGAGCGGCATGGACCCGAACCTAGGCTTCTCTCAGCTGGCTGCAAAGTACCAAGCAGCAATGAAACGAGTTCCGGGAACAACTTATTTCAATAGAAAAACGTTACCGATTGAGCCTTACTTTAACTTTGCTTTTGCTGCAGCGAACATGCAGTATCGCAGTGAACTACTGGCTTATGTATCGAAAGAAACACTTGGTTACAGTGTGAAAAAAATGCTTGGACCTTACGGAAGGCCCGCGATGGCCTTTCAGAATCATTTTGAGGCGATGCCGGCAATTGGGCAAAAGGATGGCATCGCTTGGGCGGAGAAGCTGAAGGAATATAACGAGATTCCATCGTTTACACTTGTCCGCAACGCCTTCTACTGGGGGCAGTGGCATGAGAGCGTGACGGTACAGCTTAACACGGGGACGAACGCGCAGCCGAAGTTCGTCGGTGAGCTGCCCGGCTCGGGATACGCGAGCGGACTGCACGTGATGGCTGCCGGCAAGCCCCTGCGGCAGGCTTTGTTTCCGCAGTATCGCGATCTGTCGAGCGCGATTGAGCTGCCTTACCGCGCGTACCCGGCAGCCGCGGATATGAACGGCGACGGCCGCACGGACCTCGTCGTCGGCAGTTCGGATGGATTCGTGTATGTGTACACGAATCAAGGCGTTGACGCGGCGGCCTACACGAGTGAGCCGCCGCCTGACGGCTTGGCGCTGCCGGACACGTTCGGCGCGCCGATGAAGCTGTTGCTGGAGTCCGGCTTGCCGCTCCAGCTTGGCCCTTACAGTGCCGTTCACGCCGCAGACGTGAACGGGGCTGGCCGCACGGACCTCGTCGTTTCCGACGAGTCCGGGGCCGTGCTGCTTCTGCCGCAGCTCGCTAGCGGCAGGTTCACGAAGCCCGCGGCGCTGCTCGCGGGCGGGAAGGCGCTGCAGCTGCCCGGAGGGCCTGCAGCGCCGAGCGTCGCCGACGTCGATGGCGACGGCAAGCTCGACCTTGTCCTAGGCGGAGCCGATGGACAAGTATGGCTCTACAAAGGCCGCAGCGCAGTGGGCCTTGAGCTAGAAGCTCAGGGCAGCGCTCTGTTCCCGCTGCCAAATAAATCTACGCACGCCGCACCATCCGTGCGTGACATCAACGGCGACGGCCGACTCGATATCGTGGTCGGCAGCAGCGACGGGGACCTGCAAGTGTATCTCCAAGGCTCTGATAATGGCGCTTGGACGCCACAGGGTCCCCTACAGGGCGCAACCCTGAACCAAGTCGGCGATCACGCCTTGGTTGCAGGCCACTACTCCGTCCCGCTTTGGATAGATCTTAATCACGACGGTAAAGACGACCTGGTCGTCGGCGGTATCGAATTCGGGTCCCCCGTTTCGATCGACGACCCGCAGTTTCCTTATCAAGCGGAATTGAAGGAGTTCATCCAATACGCGCGTGACAATCATTTACAAATCGATCCGCACGTGTTTGTGCATAATTTCAAAAGTGCTGAGCAGGAGCGCACTGAGCTTTCCCTTCACAAGAAAGCATTCGATAAGCTCGGCATCCCTTGGCTGCACCTTGGAACGAACCAACACACGTGGCGCATCAATAACATAGATCACCAGCAAACACTGGAAAATGAACAGCAGCAAGGATTATGGTACAATTTCGGATTCTTATCACCCGATTCGCCCGTTATTCCACGCCCGGAAGAGATTTGGTCGCTTCCCTTCCTACTACAGGATAAACAAGGGAATACGGATCATACGATGCTGATTCATACACCGACGCCGGTGCTGCGAACAGGAGACTATGCGACGACAGATGTTTTCGAATCGATGGTTAAATTGGATATGCCGATTGATTATTTCGAACACATCGAGTACCATTTTCCCGTACCATCTTTGGTTGCCGATTTAACCAATTTTGCTGACTACTTTAATAAACTTCGTATGAAGCATGATTATAATTTTATGACCGAAACACAGATGGCGAAGTCATTCTTAACCGCTATGAAAAGCGAGGTTCGTATCAGTCAGTCATGGGCCTCATATTTATGGGACAAGCTCAAAGATCGATTAGCTGGCGGCAGTCCACACTTTCATGCCACTTTGACACCGAATACCGACAAGGTGCCAAGCTTGGCTGGTGAGTATGCTGCGACACTGGGTGTTGTCATCGAAAAGGGTGAAAAACTTGCCCTATACTCCCTACAAAGTGATTCGGATATTTACACGACAATTGATAACCGATTTTATCTAGGTTTGGCTAAGCCATCCTCCATCGGTATTGGAGCGACCAAGGAGAAGTTTCATGTCGTTCGTTCTAATATTCCTTTTGAGCTAACCCAGCAAGGAAACACTCATCAATTAATCCTGAAATCAGCAGGTCTGCAGCAAGTGAAGGTATTCAGTCCTACAGAGCTGCGTTTCGACGAATCATCCGAGGTCAAAATCGAGCATGACGCCCAAACACATATGTACACCATCACCCGATACGGTGATTTGACGACACTTTCTTTCACTTCAAAGTGATCTAAACGTTCCTTTACCACTTTTACTTTAACCAGGAGGCTTTCCAACATGTCTAATGAAGAATTAGCAGCGCAGCTTGAACAGCATATTCGCGAGCGTTATGAAATTGCTGAGGATGACGATGATTTTGATGTTGATGTTCATCTGTTTGATTATGGGTTCATTGACTCCATCGGTGCCACAGCGCTTATCGCCCATATTGAGAAAACGTACAGTATCCAAGTAACGAATCAAGATTTAATGCTGTACTCCATGAACACGGTAAGCGAAATTGCCGATTTTATTTCCAAGAAGACTGCGAGGTAACCCACTCATGTTGACATGTAAAATTTCTTTAGAAGGCCTGGCTGAAAGTCAGCATGGACAAGTCAAATACGCGTCCGCCTTTGCCGATGAGCATATTCAGGATATTGCCCTTGTGGATGGTCACATCATCATTACGCATAACTCTCCCAATGGAAACGAAGGTATTACCGAGCGGGTTCAGCGTCTCATTGAACGTTTCTCCCACGGCGATTTCGGCTTCAAGGAAAACATTCTTTTCGAGCATAAAGTCGATACCCCTTACGAAGGCGATATAATCGCTGAGCTTGTAGAGCGTAAAGCAATCAAAGTGTTGGAGCCCGGTCTTTTTATTTTCCGTGAGCCTTTCTCCAGCTTAATGCGTTTCTTTGATTACTCTTTCGTTACGAAGATCGCCAAGCGGTTCGAAGGCATGCAGGAAGAGTCATATCCTGCTGTTATTCATAGTCATACTTTGAATAAAACGAATCACTTCACTTCTTTCCCGGAGCACATTCATTTCGTGACTCATCTACGTGAAGATCTCGATGTCATTGAGTCTTTCTCCCAATCGATCCGCGAAGCTGGCGGTTGGAGCCAAGAGCAGCCGCTCGCGCTTGATAACAATATGGTGAAGCCGAACTTCATGATGAATCCATCTACTTGTTATCACTGCTATGAAGGCCTAGAGAATGAAACGCTTGAGGGTGACGGCATCGTCGTTACAGCCATTGCGAAATGCCATCGCTTCGAGTCCAAAAACCACACCGATTTCGGTCGTCTGCTCGACTTCTCGATGCGCGAAATTATTTTCGTCGGCAAACCAGATTTCGTCAAAGAAAATCGCCTGAAATCGATCGAATATCTTAAAGAGCTTGCCGTTGAATGGAACGTGGACAGTATGATGGAGATTGCCAACGACCCGTTCTTCACAAACGATTTCCAAGTGAAAGCGTCCTTCCAACGCAATCAAGAGATGAAGTATGAGCTGCGCTTGAGCATTCCTCATGTGAAGAAGTCAATCGCCTGTTCCTCTGTAAATTTCCATAGCAACACGTTTGGGAATGCTTTTAATATTAAAATGGGCAAGCGCAACGCCGTTACAGGCTGTGTAGGCTTTGGAATCGAACGCTGGGCGTTCGCATTCTTAGCGCAGTACGGTCTCGACGAGCAGCAGTGGCCAGCCACATTCCGTGAGCAGTACCATGCTTGGCAGGAGAAGGCGCTGTAAGTGCTTTGTCAGTTCATCAAAGTAACATCACATGGCCCACACGCCGACATTAGCTGTACGATATACAGTTCCTTGTCAGCTGTGGGCCAACTAATGCTTCATGCGTTCTCTATGGCAAGCCAAACGTTATGAAGCGTCCATCCTATACAAAGATAATGAGTGATACCGTTGAAAGTAGCTGCATTTCTCAAAAAAAATAGCTTCGTACTCGGCCTGCTGCTGGCAATCGTCGTCTCCGACCTGCTCATTTCCTGGTGGAACCCGATGGTTAGCTCCCGCCGTTTTTACAAAAACGACTTTACCAAAACGCTCTACCACCACGGCTGGTCCCAATCGGGTCCGGTTTTCTTCGGTAATTCGTCCGTTACCGGTGCGTATATCGAAGAGAAATCCGAAGCCCATTTGGTTGAGATGGGACTTTCCTATGGAAAGCTAACCGACCTGAAAGCCATCCTATCGAATAACCTTTACCAGGTAAAGGATGAGCTTGTGATTGGCATTGATGTTCACACCATGCTGGACTCACTTGAAACAGATCCAACTTACCAATGGTTCAAACCATGGTACCAGCCTTATGTTTATACCTACCGCGACTATTTCCGAGACTCCGGTGAAGAGTTTGCTCGTACTTTGCGTAAAGGCAGCCTTGCCTACGAACCACGTTGGATTGATAAAGAGCTTTACCCCGGGCACAAAGACGATGCTTTCCTAAAGACGAAATGGACCGATTATGACAAACGCTTCGGTGCCATGACATTGAAGGATTTTCAGGCAAATTTGGATGCTCTGCAGTGGGTTATCCAGTATGCGAATAAACATCAACTTCCTCTGCGAGTGATTTGGATGCCGTGGAACAAAGGCTATGCGGATCCGCCTTATGTCGCCTCCTTGATGCAAGAAGCAAACCGCCAACTGCAAGCTGCGAATGTGCCTACGCTGGATTTGCTGCACAAATACGATCCACGCTATTTCCATGACCTTGTTCATTTGAACCGCGAAGAGGGCGCACCGCTATTTACGAAGGAGGTTGACACATGGTTAAAATCCTTAGGAAAACCATCGAAGTCTTGATCTACCTCGTGATGTTGTACTTGGTTTTCATTTATTTTACCGGCAAGGGCTTGTTTATTTACGAGAAATTCTAGCATTTCTAAATCGGCCAGATGTCTAAGTTGATTCCGATCAAGCTTTCGAAGCGAGGAGTTCTATAGCTATGTTTTATATGCACATGAACGCAATTATCGCTATGATTGGCATGGTTGCCGTTCTGATGCTCACCCGCAAGTGGGCTAATAACAAACGCATTCTGATGATTATTTTCAGCCTCTGCTTTCTGCTGCTGTTCAGCGAGAAGCTGCTCATTTTCTATGCTGCTTTTACGGTCATTAATTATGCTGGCTTTGTTTATCTATGCCGAACGACATTATGGCGTAAAGCGACCTTTATTTTCGCGATTGCCGCTAATGTTGTCGGTGTATTTCTCGGTGTCCGGCTTTTCGTCATGGACATTTTTCACAATCCTTTATTCGATGCTATCATCTATTTAGGCCTCATTTATAACGTTCTTAAAGTGATCGATGCTTATTATTTCGCATATTTCTTCGGTAAAGAAGGTCAAGTTCCAGCCATAGATTACGCGAATTACCTGCTATTCATTCCAACTTTTACATCGGGGCCGATTTTAAAATTCCGTGATTTCATGGCCGATAGCAAAAAGCCTTACAGCGTAGACGCTGCGCTCTTCGAAGACAGTGTGAAACGGATCATTTTAGGATTGTTTAAAAAAATCGTTGTCGTCACCTGGATGACCAGCATTTTCGATCAAGTGCTAAAGCAGGATCTACACACTCATCAGTCGTTATTTCTATTGATCTGGTTCTACGCACTCATTTACTTCGATTTCTCTGGTTATTCCGATATGGCGATCGGCTTTGGGCGATTGATGGGCTATACGATGCCTGAGAACTTCAAGCGTCCACTCTTCTCGCCTTCCATGACGCAGTTTTGGCGGAATTGGCACGCGACGTTAGGTGATTTTTTCCGAGATCATATCTTCATGTTCTTCTCCCGTACTGCTCCATCCCGTTGGGTAGCCTCCAGCTTGTCCGTTCTGATTATGGTCTTAATTGGTCTATGGCATGGTTTCACATGGCTTTATTTCTTTTACGGGCTCTACCATGGGATCATTCTGGCCATCGAAAATATATTTAAAATCACTACCGTTAACAAAAAGAAAGTATCCAAAACCTATTTCTACTTCCGTTGTTTCGTGACACAAGCGTTGGTTACGTTCTCGGTTATTATCTACAGCTCCAATTATGAGACGGTACTTCGAATCTATAAAGGCTTGCTTCATTTTACTGGGTGATAGTGGTATAATTTGTGTGGTTGTTTACCATTTATGGAGGTGTACCTAATGAAGTTAGGCGTTTTTATGGTTCTGTTCGGTGGAAAACCTTTCGAGGAAGCGTTGGATTACATTGCTGCGAAAGGCTTGGATGCTGTTGAAATTGGTACAGGGGGCTATCCCGGTACAGCGCATTGCAACCCAAGCGAACTTCTCGCAGACGCAGGGAAACTAAAAGCATTTAAACATGCGGTGGAATCCCGCGGTTTGACAATCAGCGCACTTAGCGCTCACGGGAACCCGCTGCACCCGCAAAAACACATTGCTAAAGAGTTTCATGATGCTATTATACAAACGATTGATCTTGCTGAACGCCTAGAGGTACCTGTAGTTAATACGTTCTCTGGCTGTCCTGGCGACCACGAGGATGCGAAGTATCCGAACTGGCCGGTAGCGCCTTGGCCGAACGATTTCCAAGAGATTCTGGACTGGCAGTGGGGGAACAAAATTATTCCTTACTGGACAGAGACAGGCAAGTACGCTTCCGACCGTAATATTAAAATAGGACTGGAGCTGCACGGTGGTTTCTCCGTACATACGCCAGCAACTCTCCTTCGACTGCGTGAAGCAGCAGGCGATGCAATCGGAGCGAATCTTGACCCGAGTCACATGTGGTGGCAAGGTATCGATCCTGTTCAAGCTGTGCAAATTCTTGGCCGTGCCGGAGCGATTCACCATTTCCACGCTAAAGATACATCGCTTGATGTTAACAATGTAAACCGCTATGGTGTAACGGACATGCAATCCTATGCCAACATGCTTGACCGCGCTTGGCAGTTCCGTTCCGTTGGTTATGGTCACGATATGAAGGTTTGGGCTGACATCATTAGCGCTCTGCGCCTTGTTGGTTATGACTATGTAGTGAGCATCGAGCACGAAGACGGTTTGATGTCCGTTGAAGAAGGATTCTCCAAAGCAGTGCAAAATCTTCAACAAGTCCTCATCAAGGAACCTCTTGGTGAAATGTGGTGGGTATAAGCATTCGCTTTAAATAAAACAAAAAAGCCCGCAGGCGCCTATGATCTTACGATCTTGGTCCTGTGGGCTTTTATCTTGTTTTGCTCAGATTACCAGCCGGTGATCATTATGTAATCCATGAAGCCGAATACGAGCAAGGAAACCCCCGCAAATCCTAGAGCAAACACATTTCTTCTAGGGTTGATCAACTCTCTGATGAAAGCAATGGCGATGATCACCGTGAAGATCAAAACATAAATATCAAAGCTTGTATACGTACTTGTTGTTGCTGCTGCTTCCGCTAATAACATGGTGAAACCTCCTTATAGTAACTCGGTGCAAGGCACACGTCCTGCTATTTTAATTCTATGTTAGCTTGATTGAGCACTAGATGCAAGTGATTACACTGATGTGTAACAAGTTTGTCACCTTTTACAGGGCTTGACCACATAACAAGGCCGTTAATGGATGGGTTCATTAGAGCCCTAACATCAAATCAATGATTGTTTCATGATGAACCGGGATTTCTCAAACCTGCCTCGTAAGTATAAAATGTCCATCTCTTCGACTATTTATAACTCTGGGTATGCCAAGATTCAATGCTTAACTTAATACACAAGCTACAAAAAATAAACCCGAAATCCCTATCAAGGGACATTTCGGGTTCTATGTTTTCATAGATTTGCACTTAAACGACTAGTCCGTACACGGGGTCGAATTCTTTATGCTCCTCGATATATGCGTTTTGTAGTTTTTCTGCTAATTCTTTTTCCTGCCAAGCTAAGAATCGAAAAGGATCAATACCTAAAGCAGAAACAATCTGTTGTAACTCTAACGTCGGTTTCATAACAAGCCTCCATAAAGTAGATAGATTAGAACTGCTTATATCCTCGATCATGGATAGTTAGTAAGAGGGATATTTTCGTATGCAACTTATAACCTAATTATAGGTCTTTTCTCCTTCATTGGGATAGAGGGTTAAATTGTCGAAGCTTGTATCATTCAATTAAGTATTAACAAAATTAAACGTTTGTTAGTCGGAATTGTGACAAAAGAACAAAATAAGCTTGGCGTCACGATCTCTTGTATCGTGAGCCAAGCTTATTCGGGTAACTTACTAGCCTACTGATTCTTCTAGCACTTCAAGACGCTTTGTGTAGTTCTCAGAGCGCTCCCGATCCCTTTCAAGGATCGGTTTCAAGTACTGGCCGGTGTAGGACCCGGCCACCTTCACGACATCCTCCGGCGTACCGGCAGCCACGATCAGTCCTCCGCGGGTACCGCCCTCGGGGCCTAGATCGATGACGTGGTCCGCCGTCTTGATCACATCGAGGTTATGCTCGATGACAAGCACGGTTTCACCGTTCTCAACGAGACGGTGAAGAACCTTCAGCAGACGATCGATATCGTGGATGTGGAGCCCCGTAGTGGGCTCATCCAGGATGTAGATCGTCTTGCCTGTGCTGCGGCGGTACAGCTCCGCTGCGAGCTTCACACGCTGGGCTTCGCCGCCGGACAGCGTAGTCGCTGGCTGGCCGAGGGTCATGTAGCCCAGTCCAACATCCAAAAGTGTCGTCAGCTTACGATGAATACGCGGCAAGTTCTTGAAGAACTCACAGCCGTCCTCAATCGTCATCTCTAACACTTCGGAAATGCTCTTGCCTTTGTACTTCACTTCCATCGTCTCACGGTTATATCGCTTGCCTTTACAGACTTCACAAGGCACGTACACGTCTGGTAAGAAGTGCATCTCGATCTTGATGATGCCATCTCCACGACAAGCCTCACAGCGGCCGCCTTTCACGTTAAAGCTGAAGCGTCCCTTCTTGTAACCGCGAACCTTGGCTTCGTTCGTATTCGCATAAACATCACGGATATCGTCAAATACACCGGTATACGTCGCTGGATTCGAGCGCGGCGTACGACCAATCGGTGATTGGTCAATATCGATGACTTTATCAATGTGTTCAAGGCCTACAATCTCCTTGTGCTCACCTGGACGCACCTTAGCTCCGTTTAAATCACGCGACAAGGTTTTGAACAAAATCTCGTTAATCAACGTACTTTTGCCTGAACCAGATACCCCTGTTACACAGGTGAATACACCGAGTGGCACTTTAGCCGAGACGTTGCGCAAGTTATTTTCTTTGGCGCCTTTGACCTCGATCCATTTCCCATTCGGCTTGCGTCTCGCTGCTGGAATAGGAATAAACCGTTTGCCGCTGAGGTATTGCCCTGTAAGCGAGTTTTCGTCTTTCATCAACTCTGAAGGCGTACCTTGCGCAATGACTTGTCCGCCATGAATACCGGCACCAGGACCGATATCGATAATGTAATCGGCAGCCATCATTGTATCTTCATCATGTTCCACGACGATTAACGTGTTACCAAGATCACGCATATGTTCGAGCGTCTGAATCAAACGCGTATTATCTCTCTGATGCAGTCCTATGCTAGGCTCATCCAAAATATAAAGGACACCCATCAAACTAGAACCGATCTGAGTAGCCAAGCGTATCCGCTGAGCTTCTCCACCCGATAATGTACCTGCAGCACGATGCATCGTTAAGTAATCAAGACCTACGTTGACTAGGAACCCTAGGCGCGATCTGATTTCTTTGAGAATCAAATTGGAAATCGTCAGCTCACGTTCATTCAAGTCCAGCCCTTTGAACCATTCCTCAGCGTCACCAATCGAAAGGGAAGTTGCATGAGCAATGTTTTTGCCATTGATCGTCACAGCTAACGTTTCTGGCTTCAGACGCTGTCCTTTACACTTCGGACAAGGCTTCGTGCTCATATATGTCTGAATGTGCTCCCTGATTCCCTCAGAAAACGTATCTTTGAATCGGCGTTCTAAGTTGCGAATGATACCCTCGAAAGGAACTAGCGCTTCCTTGCTCGCTCCCATATCATTCTCGTAGCGGAAGCGAATCTTCTCCCCGCCTGTTCCATAAAGGATAACCTTCATCTGATCACTGCTGATCTCAGAAACAGGCACATTGCGCGGGATGGAATAATGTTCGCAAACCGCCGCAAGGAACTGCGGATAATAGTTGGAAGTGCTGCCGGCCCATGCTTCGAACGCTCCCTCTTCAATCGTTAGCTTCATATCTGGAACAAGTAAATCAGGATCAACAATCATTTGACTGCCTAGTCCATCACAATCGGGACAAGCGCCAAAAGGACTGTTAAACGAAAACATTCTCGGCGCTAATTCTTCAACACTGAAGCCGCACTCCGGACAGGCTAGGTTCTGGCTAAAGAGCAGCTCTTCTTTGTCAATAATATCGACAATTACCCGGCCATTTGCCAACTTGAGCGCTGTCTCCAGGGAATCCGCAAGGCGAGTTTGAACATCCTCTTTGATCACGATACGGTCAACAACGACCTCGATCGTGTGCTTTTTATTTTTGTCGAGTTCTATCTTCTCAGCGAGGTCGACCGTCTCACCGTTGACACGCACCCTAACGAATCCCTGCTTTTGAATATCAGCAAGCAGCTTCGTATGTTCGCCTTTGCGTCCTGAAATAAGGGGAGCTAGAATCTGGAGCTTCGTTCGTTCCGGATACTCCATAATGCGATCCACCATTTGTTCTACGGTTTGCGATGTAATCTCAATGCCATGGGTCGGACAATGCGGACGTCCAATTCGAGCATATAGTAAGCGCAAATAGTCGTAAATCTCCGTTACTGTCCCAACCGTGGAACGCGGATTGCGACTTGTTGTCTTCTGATCAATGGAAATAGCCGGTGATAGACCTTCAATCGAATCTACATCCGGCTTATCCATTTGCCCTAGAAATTGTCTGGCATAGGCAGATAGAGATTCAACATATCTACGCTGCCCCTCCGCATAAATCGTATCAAAGGCAAGCGACGATTTCCCTGATCCACTTAAGCCTGTAAGAACAACAAACTTATCACGTGGAATCGTGACATCGATATTTTTCAGATTATGAGCTCTAGCTCCTTTAATGACGATTTGATCTCTAGACACAGTACCCTTCCTCTCCTATGTGAAGCTGATGCCACTTCTAGGCGTCAGCTTTCATTTCCATAATAGCATCACGCAGCTGCGCGGCTCGTTCAAACTGTAGGTTCTTCGCAGCCTCTTTCATCTCGCCTTCCAAACGCTCGATCAGCGATGCGCGATCTTTCTTCGACATCTTCGCACCCTTCACATCGGCCAGATAATCCGCTTTCTGTTCAGCTACTTTCGTAGCTTCGATGACATCGCGAATTTTCTTGGCAATCGTCTGCGGCGTGATCCCCAGTTTCTCATTATGTGCTTCTTGAAGACTTCTGCGGCGACTCGTCTCATAGATCGCCTTCTGCATGGAATCCGTAATTCTATCTCCATACATAATGACGCGACCGTCTGAATTTCTCGCCGCACGGCCTATGGTTTGAATCAGCGATCGTTCCGAGCGTAGGAACCCTTCTTTGTCCGCATCTAGAATAGCGACCAACGAAACCTCAGGTAAATCAAGTCCTTCCCTAAGGAGGTTAATCCCCACAAGAACATGGAAAGTCCCCAACCGCAAATCACGTAAAATCTGCATACGCTCAAATGTCTTGATATCCGAGTGCAAGTACCGAACCTTAATACCGATTTCCTTAAAGTAGTCGGTTAAATCCTCCGACATCTTTTTCGTTAAGGTAGTAACGAGCACGCGCTCATCTTTACGAATTCGATCATGAATTTCGGCTATTAAATCATCGATTTGTCCCTTGGTTGGTCTTACCTCAATAATAGGATCCAATAGCCCCGTAGGACGAATAATTTGCTGCGTCATTTCCGGACAATGTTCTAACTCGTAAGGTCCAGGTGTTGCTGATATATATAAAATTTGGCTGACTTTCTCCTCGAACTCTTCAAAGCGTAGAGGACGGTTATCGAGTGCAGATGGCAAACGGAAACCGTGGTCAACTAATACTTCTTTCCTCGCCCTATCTCCATTGTACATCGCGCGAATTTGCGGCAAAGTCACATGAGACTCATCAACCATGAAAAGCATGTCGTCCGGGAAATAATCCAAAAGCGTATAAGGCGTAGCCCCTCGCTCGCGGAAAGTCAGCGGTCCTGAGTAATTCTCAATACCATTGCAAAAGCCCATCTCTTGCATCATTTCCATATCGTAACGCGTCCGCTGTTCCAGCCTCTGTGCTTCGAGTAGCTTCCCTTGCTCTTTGAGCTCGGCAAGACGTTCCTCAAGCTCACGCTCAATATTCACAAGCGCGCGTTTCATCGTATCTTCGTGCGTCACAAAGTGAGACGCCGGGAAGATAGCAATATGCTCGCGTTCGCCGATAATCTCGCCGGTAAGCACGTTAATTTCCGTTATCCGTTCGATTTCGTCACCAAACAATTCAACTCTCACCGCTTGTTCGCCATGGGACGCTGGAAAAATCTCAACAACATCTCCACGCACGCGAAACGTCCCGCGGACAAAATTCATATCATTCCGCTGATATTGAATATCCACGAGCTTGTGTAAAATCTCATTGCGCGATTTCTCCATACCTACACGTAAAGAAAGCAGCATATTCCCATATTCAATTGGCGAACCCAAGCCGTAAATACACGATACGCTCGCAACGACAATAACATCACGGCGTTCAAATAACGAGCTTGTCGCTGAGTGACGAAGCTTATCAATCTCTTCATTGATGCTGGAATCTTTCTCGATGTAAGTGTCAGAGGAGGCAATGTAGGCTTCTGGTTGGTAGTAATCATAGTAACTAACGAAGTAGGAGACGGCATTATGAGGGAAAAATTCTTTAAATTCACTGCACAACTGTGCGGCTAACGTTTTGTTATGCGCAATAATCAGGGTAGGACGGTTCAACTTGGCAATAACTTGCGCCGCTGTGAACGTTTTTCCCGTTCCCGTCGCACCTAAGAGCGTCTGATGCTTATTACCCGCTTGAATACTTTGAACAATTTCCTCAATCGCTTTAGGCTGATCGCCTTGTGGAGAAAAATCCGATACTAGTTCAAACTTCTTGGAACTTATTTCTAGTTCACTCATCAATAATCACCTACACTTATCGAAATAAATCGAACTTTTATCCTATTAACTTTCCTTATGCTATTTCCGATATAGAAGTTTATGGAACTTATTTTGCACAAATATGAAGGAATCTCTAAAATCATCCATCATAAGAATGTTTGTTCTGGTTTTTCCATTATACCCTTTTTGAATCATGGATGCAAACGGCAATATCTGTTACGGCCGTATAAATTTTATGGAGAGAGGCCCCAACGAATTTATCTGGTTGCTTTAAGGTTCCTATTCTTTTTATGCTAATTAGGAGTGGTACAGTCATGGATTTGACAACAGTTTTAGGATTAGTATTGGGTCTTGTAGGTTTAGTCGGCGGGTACATGTGGGATGGCGGTCATATTAGTTCATTGATCATCCCGAGTGCCATGCTAATCGTTTTCGGCGGAACCTTTGGTGCAGTAGCCATCAGCTTCCCGCTCTCTATTTTAGCCAAAATCCCTAAAGCTCTAGGCATTGCCTTCAAAGAAGTAAAAAGAGATCCGAGGGCAACGATTGATGAACTTGTGGATATGGCTTCGATCGCTCGTCGAGAAGGAGTACTAGCCCTTGAGCAACGCGCACAAGAGCATACAAATCCGTTCCTAAAAGATGGCTTGCTTATGGTGGTGGATGGAACTGATCCCGAGCTGACTAGACAAATTCTAGAGCTTGAGATGGACGCAATTGAGCACCAGGTTGATAATATGTCAAAGGTTTTCGAAGCCGGAGGCGGCTATGCACCAACCATGGGCATTATCGGTACCGTTATGGGTCTCATTCACGTTCTCGGTAATCTCGACGATCCCTCCAGTCTCGGACCTGCCATTGCCGTTGCTTTCACAGCTACCTTATACGGTGTTATGAGCGCCAACTTAGTCTATCTTCCGATTGCTAATAAAATTAAGGTTCGCGGCAAAGAAATGGTTTCCGAAATGGAATTGATGTTAGAAGGAATTCTCGCCCTTCAAGCTGGTGAAAATCCACAGTTAATTAAGAAAAAACTGAATTCCTTCCTCCACGATAAACCAACGAAGAAAGTCGTAGAGGAGGATGTCGATAATGGCGCGGAGAGGTAAGAAGCACGAGGAACATGTCAATCATGAGAGATGGCTCATTACTTACGCTGATTTAATCACCCTTCTGCTCGTTTTCTTCATTATTATGTATGCAATGAGTAAAGTCGATGTTCAAAAGTATTCCGTTCTAGCTCAAGCCTTAAACATGCAATTCCAGAAAGCCGACTCGGTATTGGATAAAGGCTTTGGCGTCAGCGGTCAAATGACCCCGAAGCAAGGCGATGCCCAGACACCGCAGAACCAGAATCAGAGCCAAGACGATCAGAAAGAAGAGAAAGATAAAACAAAGCCTGAAGATAATGAAAAAGAGAAGCGCGAAAAGGAACTTCAAGATCTTTTAAAACAAGTCCAAGCTTATATTAAGGATCAGAATCTGGATGCACAAGTGTCCGCTAGCGATACAGAACGCGGTGTGGCTATCACCCTTAATGACTTATTCCTATTCGACCTAGGAAAAGCGGACCTGAAAGCGGCCTCCTTTCCTATTCTACAGAAGCTTGCTTCATTTTTCCCTACACTGAACAGCAAGGTGAGTATTGAAGGTCATACTGACAACTTGCCTCTAGCTACTGGTTCTCCTTTCAAAGATAATTGGGGATTATCATTCGCCCGTTCCCTTTCGGTGCTTCGCTATTTTAGCGATACGGCCAAACTGGATAACCATAAATTTATAGCTACTGCTTATGCCGATACGATGCCAAAAGTAGCCAACACCAGCGATGAGAACCGCAGCAAAAATCGCCGCGTTGAAATCATTGTTCTGCGTGATGGGCTTTCTCCAACAACAACTGTTAAATAAGCAAAGACCCTTCCTCTTTCAAACGAGAGAATAGGGTCTTTTTCTTGAAATTACATAGATTTCGTCGAATCATTGGATAACAAGCCGGTCAGTTTATTTCGCAAATAGGAAAACAAATGCAAGGGTCTTTGCTCTAGGAAGTACAATGCATCCTGATCCGGAGCTAAAATAATACCTAATTGATGATGATCGCCAGAGTAAATCGCTCGCTGCAAGAAACGCACCTCACCCTGCTCATTCAGCACCTCCAGCCTGCAGAAGGCGGAATTCAGCCCCATGGCAACGTGCAGATCGGTTTTAGTCTTGATTTTGTGACCGTTCACCTTGTGAATGAGTTCGCCCGTTTGAATACCTAGCTCGTGGGCAGGACTGTTTGGCACTACCGACAGCACCATAAGACCTCGCTCTGAGTGAACGTAGAACGGCACCAGCTTATCTTCCACCCATCGGTTATACCGAATCAATCCTTCATGTAAAGCAATGCTTAATGCGGCTCCTACAAGCAGAATCGGCGGCCAAAAATGAGCAGCAATCGCTGTGACTAATAGGATGATGCCATATAAGTAGAGCAAGCTTGAACTGAAACGGGCTTGTTTGCGGGGAAGCTTCGATATCGTAAGCTCCGTAAAGCCAATCATTGCCGGAAAGGCAAGAAATGTCCATCCTGATGCGAGGTTCGAACCAAACAGCGTTTCCCATGGAAGACCTTGTATACTTCCTCCTGTCATAGGAACGAGCAAGAATAAAGGGACAGGCCAGAAGCCTTGCAGCTGTTGCCCGCCGATAATTTGCCCTCGCCTTCCTTCAAGGAACAGCGGTGTTGCCATGCGTGCTCCTTGAAAGCCGACGAGCATCGCTTCTAGAAGATGAAGTACGGCGACAATGACCAGCAAGGAAGGAATATCCGCGCCAACTACAATGTCCAGAACCGGAACCCTCTCCTGGAGGCTGGCTGCGTTCGGTATCCACGAAAGAATCACTTGCGCGATTCCCAAAATACCTACTGCATAAGCCAAACACAAGAATCTAACGCGCATCATCACTAGGATAATCGATAGGACCCATAACAGAATGACCGTGCTCGCTTGAATATTAACACCTACGAAGAGCATAAGTACGGAGGCACTGATACCGCCTAGCCAACCCCAAAGTACGGTTCGCCATGTCTCATTCAATAAAGAATGCAAGCGCGTGTGAAACAGCTTACGCTCCATCTGAATCTGCTTCCGATAATGCAGCACGATAAATAGAATACCTATATAGTAAAAAGGATTCGCAAACAACTGCCCTACAGCCTGCAGCAGTCTGTCCAAGAGTTGAATCAATACATCCATACGAATCTGGGCTCCTTGATGAAAAAGAAATAGGAAGGCAGCCGTAGCAACCTTCCTACACTAATTCGACTATTAGAGCTTATCTCCTGCCCATCTTGACGAATTTCCAATATCTGATCCTTATTATTTCCCGATTTGCTTTTGGATTTGCCCAATTGCTGCCTTCAACTGCAAATCATTCTTCGGCTCACGGATTTGCTCCAAAATTGATTTTTCGATTTTAGCCGCTGTTTCCGTATCTACCTCGCCAGTCATTGGTAAACCGTTAGTTCTTTGGAATGCTTTAACAGCTGTAACTGTCTTATCATTGAAATAACCATCCGAACGCTCAGGGTTAAAACCAAGGCCTGATAACATCAGCTGTAGATTCTTCACATCATCGCTTGTCATATCCTGTTTAAGCACACTTTTCTTAGACAGCGGAGCTGCTTTGAAATAAGCCGGCTGCTCAACTGGGATATCCGGCTGGATCCCTGTTTTGTGAATCCAGTTGCCGTTCGGGGTTAACCATTTGTACACCGTCATTTTGATATTGCTGCCGTCACCCATTTCCTTCTCAAAAGTAACCTGTACGGTTCCTTTCCCATAGGAGGTTTCACCAACAATTTTACTGCCAACCGCTTCTTGGAAGGCTCCTGCCAGTATCTCCGAAGCACTCGCACTACCCTTGTTCACAAGCACTGTAACCGGATAGTTCTTGCCTGAGCCTGTTGAAGGTGTCGGCTCCCGCTTCCCATCCCGATTCTCGACCTGGACGATCGGCTTGCCGCTCTTGACGAAAGGATTCACGATGTCGACGACCACGTTCAAAAGACCGCCTGGGTCATTACGCACGTCGATAACTAGCCCTTTCATCCCTTTGGCTTCAAGGCTTTTCAGCTCTTCAGCGAAACGGACGGCTGTATTCGAGGAGAATTGGCGAATCTCAATCTTCCCGATTTGGTCCTGCAGCATTTCGCCATAAACCGTTTCAACGTCAATATTATCCCTGACCACGATGACTTGTACCGGATCACCGGCACCTTGACGAAGTAAATCGAGCTTCGCCTGCGTTCCTTTAGGGCCGCGGATTTTCATGACCGCTTGGTTGAGTGTAAGCCCGTCCAACTTCTCTCCGTTGACCGAGACAATCACGTCTTTGGATTGAATACCAGCTTTCTCAGCAGGAGAGCCCTTGATGGGAGACACGATTACGAATTTACCTTCCTCAATCGAAACCTCTGCCCCTATCCCTTGAAAAGAGGACGTAATGCTCTCATCGAACTGCTTCGCTTCCTTCTGATCCATATACACGGTAAACGGATCTTCCAGAGATTCCAACATGCCATTGATTGCACCGTTGACCAGCTTATCATGATCCGGCTGCTGCAAATACTTGCTCTCGATCAATTGAAACGTTGTAGCGATTTTGCTCAAATCCTTACTCGAAAGTCCGGAAGAAGTGGCAGTGGATGCGGTCGTACTGCCCGCTGGCTGCTCTTTCCGCCCCCAAGAAAAGGATGAATCCACAATCGTCAGTGTCACGATACTGCTTGCAAACATGGCTAACAAAACAAATACTATGACCGTGCGTCCTTTGAATTGCAAAGCGCGTTTCACCACCTTTTTCCTAAAACCCATTTGGGTTCGCCTGTTTGTAGTATATGACAAGCTATTCCCGTTTTATAACCAAGTTCCCCTATCGTAAGAATGGTTTAGGATCAGTTGGAACTTCATTCTTCCTTACTTCAAAATGCAAATGGTTCCCTGTCGATTGACCAGTCGAGCCAACACCGGCAATCTTCTGTCCGCGTTTCACCAAATCGCCAACTTTGACATAGATCCCATCATTCATAATATGTCCATATAACGTCCATAACCCATTCCCATGATCCACGATGATGCAATTCCCATATCCGTTCATCCATGAAGCATAGATGACTGAGCCGTTCTCAGCTGCGAGAATGCCCGTTCCCTTGGGAGCTCCCAAATCAATACCTTTATGGCTCTCTGATCTGCCTGTAACTGGATTGATTCTATTCGTGAAATCGGATGTGAGCGGCGCTTGAGAGGCCAATGGGTAACCCAGTTTCCCACCGGAATAAGTGAAAGGCGACTTCGCTTTACTAGCTGCCCGTTTCTTCGCCTGTAAATCTGCCTCTTGCTTCGCTAATTGTGTAATCTGTCTATCGCTTTCTTCTGAAATATCCTCTAGCACCTTCTCTTGCTTCGTAAGGGAAGCAATCTTAACTTCCTTGGCCTTCTCTTTCGCTTGCAGATCGTCCCTAAGGGCGTCGGCATCAGCGTAAAGCGCCTTAACCTTCTCAAGCTGCTCTTCTGTATCTATCTTCTTCTGAGCAACCGTTTCTTTATCTTTCTTATTTGCCACTAATATCTCTTTATCTTGATTAACAATAGATTTCAAAGCTTCAATACGGTTCAAGAAATCAGAAAAACTGGTCGCGCTAAGCAGCACATCCATGTACGAAACAAAACCGTTCATATACATTAAGCGCACTCGAGATTTCAGCATTTGATCACGAGACTCCACACGAGCTTCCGCTTCATCCAATTGTTTAGCGTTCTCTGCTAATGTATCCGACACTTGGTCGATTTCTTCATTCAGCTTCGTGAGCTTCTTGCTAGCCTCATTGACCTGATTGACAAGCGTGTTCATATCCTTCGTCGCCTGGTCCTTCTCGTTATGGACCTTCGTTATTTGATTCTGGGCGTCATTCGCCTTCTGCTGCGCTTGCGCCTTCATTTTCTTGAGCTGAGTCAACTGCTGATCGATCTTTTCCGTTGTTGAAGCGGCATACCCCGCATAAGGAACCGCCAATGAAGCCGCAATCCCAAGAGTCAACACCATAGGTAGAATCTTCTTCTTCAAGCACGTAGCCTCCCCATCATCAAAACCTGGAACTTCTTAAATCTTTTATACTTTGAATCTCTTAAATTCCTAATCTATGAATCTTTGAAAATGAAAAAATAAAAATAAAAGCTTCTAAAGCCGACTTTCAGAACCGAGAAGGTTGGACGAAAATGGGAGTAGGAGGAACGGAGTGTAGCAAAGCTACATGATTACCGGACTACCCCATTTTCGTTCAAGATTCGACGCCGAATAAGCTTCCAGAAATACATCGTTATGAGATAAACCTATATCGAAGTCATTCGAAGATGAGCGACCGCGTTTAGTGGTAGGTTTATTCGCCAATCAGAATCCCTCCTTTACGCTTTAGCGCTATTAGGATCTATCATTCTGATGTGGACAAAGTCGGCTTTAAAGCCTCCTTAAACTCTGAGGAATTTGCGGACTGAGATTAGGGACCCCCAGATTCCGATTACCATCCCAATACCTAACAACAAAGCCATCATCGTAGGAGCAATATCCCCGAAAGGTGTTAATTCAACCATAAGCAGATTCAAGTTCAGTGAACTTGTGTTAAGCAGCTTCCAGTACCCACCTAAAATAATAGCTGTCGGGACTACAGAGCCGATGAATCCAAGCAGAGCACCTTCTATAAAGAACGGCCAACGAATAAAGGAATTCGTCGCACCCACCAGTTTCATAATTGATATTTCTTTGCGTCTGGCCAAAATCGTAATTTTGATCGTATTCGCGATCAGGAACACAGCGGTAAATGAAAGTAAAATAACAATACCAATCCCGACCCAACGAACAATTTGTGTCACCTTAAATAGGGCTTCAACCGTACCTTTGCCATAATTCACCTTGTAGATAGGCTTTGGATCTTTGCCGATGTTAAGCGCGCTGATTTGATCAGCAACGACGGCCACATTGCGAGGGTCATCGACTTCGATGGTAAACGCATCGTTTAGCGGATTATTTTCTCCTTCAAATCCATCTAATAAAGCTTTACCGCTCTCACCAAGCTTTTGCCTTAAATAAATAAGGCCCTCTTCTTTCGAAACAAACTTAATAGTTTTTACCTCATGAATAGCTTGGATTTGAGATTCGAGCGCAGTAATTTGATCCTGCGAAGTGTTAACTTCCAGATATACATTAATCTCAACCTGTTTCTCAATCTGACCTGCAATATCATTCACATTAAGTGTAATAAGGACGAAAATACCTAAAATAAATAACGAAATGGCTATCGAACTAATCGACGCGAACGTCATCCAACCATTCCGAACGACATTCTTCGTACCTTCTCGCAAATGACGAGAAACCGTACTAATCTTCATAACCGTATTCCCCCCGTACCTGGTCACGAGCAATGAGTCCATGCTCAATCGCAATGACTCGTTTACGCATCGTATTTACGATTTCCTTATTATGCGTAGCCATGACTATGGTGGTACCCCGGAAGTTAATTTCCTCCATCAATTTCATGATTCCCCAGGAAGTCTCAGGATCGAGATTTCCTGTCGGTTCATCGGCGATAATGACAGCTGGGTTGTTAATTATTGCCCGGGCAATCGCTACCCGCTGCTGCTCGCCTCCAGAAAGCTGAGAGGGCAGCGAATTCGCTTTATCCTTCAACTTAACAAGCTCAAGCACTTCCATTGTGCGTTTCTTAATCTGCTTCTTAGGTGCCTCGATAACTTCCATAGCGAAAGCCACATTTTCAAAAATATTAAGCTTAGGAAGCAGTCGATAATCCTGGAAAATAACGCCAATATTACGACGCACGTAAGGAATCTTACGCTGTTTCAGCTTTTCCAAATTAAAACCATTCACGAAGATTTGCCCCTTGGTCGGCCTCTCTTCTCTATACATCAACTTCATAAATGTAGATTTACCTGCGCCGGAAGGTCCAACAACATATACGAACTCGTTGCTGTCCACTTTTACATTAATCCCTCGCAATGCATGAGTGCCGTTGGAGTACGTTTTCCATACGTCCTGCATTTCGATCACAATATCACATCCTAATATATGGATCTTTGCGTAGCAAAGTCTCTCTGCTTTGGGATCTTTGAGCGGAGCTCAAAGTCTCTCTGCTGTATAGTTAGCTTTTATCCATTCGACACAAAAGCTGAAATTCCTTCTAAAATAGCTCTGAAATTCCTGTAGATTACCGTCATTATATCATTATTTGTACACATTTAAGCCGAATAAGGATTTAGTAATAAATTGGTTGAAAGGATGATACATATTAAGTAGAGAGACTTTAAGCTCCGCTCAAAGATCCCTATAAGCAGAGAGACTTTAAGCTCCGCTCAAAGATCCCTATATTAAGTACAAGCCCGAAATCATTCGTATGTAAAGGAGCCGCTATACATGTCACGCCAAATTAGAAAAGTTATCTTCTATACGTCTATCGTCGTAGGCATGCTAAGTGCATTTAGCATTGCTCTATACGTCTATGGTTCTCAGCCTACATTCCCTGCAGATTTCACAGTTGCTGGCTGGAGGGTTGGAGGAATGCCCTATGATAAATTTCAACAAGAATACGAACAGCGCCTACAGCTGCTCTCATCCTATCCCGTTCAATTGCAATCCTCCCGTCCGAACATTCCGAATAAACAACTGGCGCTTGGACAGCTAGGCGTTCAGTATCAAAAGGAAACCCTAGCTCGTTCACTTGGGCAGCTGTTCGGAGGCTCTCCGATAGAGCGTATAAAAGCCCGCTGGACCCTGCGTCACGCGGATATACCGCTCGAGGTCACTGTCAATCAAGCGCAGCTAAACACCGTAGTCAAAGAAGCTTGGAAGGACCTCTATAACCTTCAGCCGGTTGCCGCAAAACGCATTGTAACCAATGAAGATATACTAGCTTTCGAGCCCGAACGCAAAGTGCTTAGAATTGATACGGCCCATTTGCTTGAACATTTGAAAGAAATTGCCCCATCCATTGGCTATATTCACAATGCTGCTCCTATCACACTGTCCTTGCCTTTATATGAGCAGGGTCCCGCGGTTACGATGGAAACATTGAAGCGTCAGGGCATCGATCGCAAAATCTCGGAATTTACGACCTCATTCCCCCCATCAGGTGAAGGGAGAATTCACAATATACGCTCCACAGCCGCCTCTATTCAGGACTTGCTAATGGCGCCGGGAGAGACATTCGACTATAGTAAGATTATTGAACAAACCGAAGCCCAATTCGGCTATAAGGAAGCACCCGTCATCCTAAACGGCAAGCTCGTGCCAGGCATTGGAGGTGGCATTTGCCAAGTTTCGACAACGCTTTACAATGCTGTCTTACGGAGCGGTCTCGACATTGTTGAGCGGCGCAATCATTCTCTCCCTGTTAGCTATGTTACGCTCGGCCAAGATGCAACTTTCGCCAGTGGCTTTATTAATTTCAAATTCCGCAACAACACAGATGCCTATCTATTGATACGAACTATAACAACAGAACAAGCCGTCACCGTGAAGCTTTTCGGGCATATGTCGCCTTCTATTACCTATGACATCAATTCCAACATTGTAGAAACAATTCAACCACCGGTTAAATACTTGCAGAATCCCAGCCTGAAACCCGGCGTTACCCGCCCCATCAGCACAGGCAAGGTCGGCTACAAGGTAGAGACGTATCGGATCAAAAGAGAAAATGGTACGATCGTCAGTAAAGAATTAATTTCGAAGGATCAGTATTCGCCAGTCCCTACTCTCATCGCCGCCAACCGCGGTGACATCAAGTCGGAAGAAATGAATCCCTCCACGCCAGAACAGCCCATCCTTGAAGATGGCGTGAAAGGACCGGTTACCCGGTAATATAAGGCTTCTGCCTCTTTTTGGAATAGGAAAGGTCATGTGACTGTAGTTACTAGGTCATTATGACTTTTTTCTATTATGATAGGAATATGAAATAGCACACAAGGAGGCTAGGCGATGAGCAAAATCGATTATTTCAAAGAATTAAACTATCGACTGCGTGGACTTCCCGAGAAGGAGCGCCAAAATATATTGTCTGTTTATGAAGAATTGTTTCAGAAAGCCATTGAAAATGGCAAGCAAGAGGATGATGTAGCGCAGTCCCTCGGCTATCCGCGAGTTCCTAACTGGGACGCTCAGAAGGAGACACCAACTACTGGGCATGTGCCTTCGAAAAGCACGCCTAGCGATGCGGTAGAGAAATCTTATTCCAGACCTGAACCGACTGCGGCGCCTAAGCAAGCTCCTGAAACTAAGGGCTTTCCACCTTATACGCCTCCACAGAGCACGAATCCTTATATGAATCCCAACCCGTACCCTTATCCGGTTAAACACGAGTCGAGTATTAAGGCTATTATCGTAAGCATTTCGCTTGGATTTTTTAACCTAATATTCGTCGTTGGTCCTTGGTTCGGTATTCTCGCAACATTAATTGCGCTATTTGTTTCGGGCTTCGCGCTCATCATCTCGCCAATTGTCGGCATTCTCGGCAGTTATATGGGAACGGTCGGCAGCGATATGCGTTTCATTGGATTCGCAATGCTTGCTTGTTTCGGCTTGGGCATTATATTGACGACGCTAAGCTCATGGTTGTTCAAAGTATTTTTCAAACTCAGCTGGATGTATATCCAATTTAATGCCAAATTGATTAAGGGGGCTTAAGCTATGAAACGTGGAGTCAAATTTTTCTTACTGCTCGGCTTTGCCTGCCTTGGAATTGGCCTTATTGGAGCAGCTGTTTCTTTCAAAGAGGTTGATTGGAGCGCAGGTGTCACGAATATTGATATCGAAAAGAAGATTCCTGTCGCAAATATTGATACATTAATCATTCAAAATGACATCTCCGGGGTAACTTTTATCCCTAGTAATTCCGATGAAATTAAAGTCCATCTCGTAGGAACGATTAGCGAGAATAATGCTAAAAATTGCACCATTGAGGCTGCAACAGAAGGAAGTAATGTATGGCGAGTAGACGTCTGTACGCAGAAAAAAGCATCGATTACGAATGGCTTTAATTTTGATTTGAACGAATTGAAAAGAATAATCGCTTACCAGGGGCTAGGCATCAAGACAGAAGTGACGCTGCCAGATAAAATATACAAAGCGATCACGGTGTCTTCGGATACAGGACGCATCCACTTTAATGAAGTGAAAGCCGACAAACTCACAGCCAGCACGGACACAGGCGGTATAACCATTGAGCGTTACGAAGGGAAACAGTTAAACCTTCAAACAGATACGGGGTATATCAACGTAGAGGACGGGCAAGGTGATGTAAAGATGAAAACAGATACAGGCGGCATTACGGCTAAGCTGCACGATATCGGAGATTCCGTATCGCTTGAATCTGACACAGGCACGATTCGTCTTCAGCTCGATCCTGCTCCAAAAGGTGCAAGCTTCGATCTGAGAACCGACACGGGCAGTGTCAATCTGCAAGTACCTGGCGTAAATGTAGAACGGACCGATCATCATTCCGCAAAGGGCACCATCGGTGATGGCAGCAAAAAAGTGACGGTACGAGCAGATACAGGGTTTATCTCGGTGACTGGCAGATAAGAAAAGCCTTCAAGACCATCAGATTCGATGGTTTTGAAGGCTTTTTATCTATCTGTTATTTGCTTTTTTCTAAATAAACTGTCAGCCACTCGTTCGATTGCGCCAGCACTTGTTCTGCACGGGCAATCGCCTCTGTCACTTGGTTGCTGGCCGTTCCGCCGTAGACATTACGCGCGTTAACCACTTGCTCAGGTTGTAGGACCTGATAAATATCGGACTCGAAAAGGCTGGAGAAGGTTTTGAACTCCTCGATGCTCATATCGAGTAGATATTTTTTGTTTTGGATGCAGTACAAAACTGTTTTACCAATCACTTCATGCGCCTGACGGAAAGGCAATCCTTTGTTCACCAGGTAATCGGCGATATCCGTAGCGTTCGAGAAATCTTGGTTTACAGCTTGTCTCATGCGATCCGAGTTTACTTTCATCGTAGAGACCATAGGAGCGAATAATTGAAGCGCGCCCTGCAGGGTACGAACCGTATCGAACATGCCTTCTTTGTCTTCCTGCATATCCTTGTTATAAGCCAGCGGCAGCGACTTGAGCACGGTCATCAGACCGAACAAGTTGCCGTAGACGCGGCCTGTTTTGCCGCGGACAAGCTCAGCCACGTCCGGGTTCTTCTTCTGCGGCATGATCGAGCTGCCGGTGCAGAAAGCATCATCGAGTTCGATGAACGCGAACTCGGTCGAGGACCAAAGCACCATTTCCTCGCTGAAGCGAGAAAGGTGCATCATGATCATGGACGCGTTAGAGAGGAACTCCAGGATGAAATCGCGGTCGCTGACCGCATCCAGGGAGTTCTCATACACGCGTCCGAACCCGAGCTGCTCCGCCACGAAATGGCGGTCGATCGGGAAGGTTGTGCCCGCGAGCGCGCCAGCGCCGAGCGGGAGCATGTCTACGCGTTTGTAGCTGTCCTGCAAGCGCTCAAGGTCACGCTGGAACATGCTGACATAAGCCATCATGTGATGCGCAAACAGAATCGGCTGCGCACGCTGCAGATGCGTATACCCTGGGATAATCGTATCCAGATTATCCTTCGCTTTCTCAAGCAAAGCTTCCTGGAGCTTGATCAGCAGGCCTACGAACTCGACCACCCGCTTGCGTAGGTAGAGATGCATGTCCGTAGCTACTTGATCGTTACGGCTGCGGCCAGTATGAAGCTTGCCGCCGACAGGGCCGATCAAATCGATCAAGGTTTTCTCGATATTCATATGAATATCTTCATTCTGAATCGTGTACTCCAGCTCGCCACGGCGAATCATACCTTGGACAGCCAGCAAGCCATCCTTGATTTTCTCGACATCATCCGCAGGTAGAATGCCGCACTTGCCAAGCATAGTCACATGCGCCAAGCTGCCTTCAATATCTTCCTCAGCTAACTCTTTATCAAATGTAATAGATGCGGTATATTCTTCGACCAATTGGTCGGTTTTTTTCGTAAATCGTCCACCCCAAAGCTTAGACACCGTGCATGGCTCCTCTCGTATTAACACCTAATATAGGGATCTTTGAGCTGCGCTCAAAGTCTCTCTGCTGGATATAGGGATCTTTGAGCTGCGCTCAAAGTCTCTCTGCTGGATATAGGGATCTTTGAGCGGCGCTCAAAGTCTCTCTGCTGAACAGACTTATGGACACAGCCTTATTGACAACCCAAAGGCTTTCCACGAGGGAAAGCCAGCGGACCGTACTGCTATATAATTACTTCTTTGCGTTTTGTTCTACGCCAGAAGATACTTTCAGACGAAGTGCGTTCAAGCGGATGAATCCAGTTGCATCGCCTTGATCGTAGGCTTTCGTCGGATCTGCTTCCATTGTAGCAATTTCCGGATTGTACAAGGAAACTGGGCTTTTCACACCAGCGCCCATTACGTTGCCTTTGTACAATTTCAAGCGTACAGTACCTGTTACGTTCTTTTGGCTTTCTCCCACAAGTGCTTGAATTGCCAAACGCTCAGGTGCGAACCAGAAGCCGTTGTAGACTAGTGTTGCATATTTCGTAATGAGGGAATCACGAAGGTGCATGACATCGCGGTCCATCGTGAGGGATTCCATTTTGCGATGAGCGGTAAAAAGGATCGTACCGCCCGGAGTCTCGTACACGCCGCGGCTCTTCATGCCGACGAAACGGTTCTCGACCATGTCCACACGGCCAATACCGTGCTTGCCGCCGATTTCATTCAATGTTTCCATAACTTGAAGAGGGGACAACTTTTTGCCATTGATAGCTACGCAGTCACCTTTGTCAAACTCAAGCTCGATATACTCCGCTTGATCTGGTGCATCTTCCGGAGCTACGCTCAGGACGTACATGCCTTTGTTTTCGTCGGATGCAGCATCAAACCAAGGATCTTCCAACATGCCGCTCTCGAAAGAGATATGCAGCAAATTGCGATCCGTCGAATACGGCTTCGCCGCTGATGCAGTCACCGGAATGCCGTGTTTCTCGGCATACGCGATCATCTCTGCGCGACCTGGGAACTGTTCGCGGAATTCTTCTAGACGCCAAGGCGCGATAACGGACAGCTCAGGCGCCAACGCCGCTGCTGTCAGCTCAAAGCGCACTTGGTCATTCCCTTTGCCGGTTGCTCCGTGAGCAATCGCTGTTGCGCCTTCAGCGCGAGCGATTTCAACCATGCGCTTCGCGATCAAAGGACGAGCAATCGAAGTGCCGAGCAGGTATTGCCCTTCATATAGAGCACCCGCTTGGAACATCGGGTTGATGAAATCCTTCGCGAACTCTTCGCGCAGGTCGTCGATGTAGATCTTGGATGCGCCGGTTTGGAGCGCTTTTTCCTCCAGACCGTCCAGCTCATCCTTTTGCCCAATATCCGCTGTGAAAGCAATAATTTCCGCGTCGTAAGTCTCCTTAAGCCATTTGAGGATAACCGATGTATCCAATCCGCCGGAATAGGCGAGAACGATTTTTTCCTTAGCCATGTCTTCTAATCTCTCCGTTTCTATGTCTGCTACGAATTATTATATCATTGTTGCGGCCATAATGGCCTTTTGCGCATGAAGACGATTCTCTGCTTGATCAAAAATGATAGAATTCGGTCCATCGATAACGCCTTCGCTCACTTCTTCCCCGCGATGTGCAGGCAAGCAATGCATGAACAAATAATCTGATTTGGCATGCTTCACAAGCGCCTCATTGATTTGGAAATTCTTGAAAGCAATCTCCCGCTCCTTCTGCTCGGCCTCAAAGCCCATGCTTGCCCAAACGTCTGTGTAGACGACGTCCGCATTTTCAATCGCTTCGCGTGGATCGCGAGTAAGGAGGACACTGCCTCCGGTTTGCGCTGCGTTCTCTTTAGAATTCTGAATGACTTCCTTGTCGGGATCGTAGCCTTCCGGTGAGGCAATCGCGAAGTTCATCCCTAATTTACTTGCACCCATCATGAGGGAATGCACCATATTGTTGCCATCTCCGATGTAGGCGACTTTGAGACCTTTCAAACGGCCTTTTTTCTCCAAAACCGTCTGATAATCAGCCATAACCTGACAAGGATGAGCATAATCCGTCAATCCATTGATAACCGGTACCGTTGATCCGCGAGCAAGGTCAATCACTTTGCGGTGTTCGTACGTACGAATCATGATGCCATCCAGGTAACGGGACAGTGTTTGTGCGGTATCCCAAACGGTTTCGCCGCGTCCAAGCTGCAGATCATTTTTACTGAGGAAAAGAGCCTGACCCCCTAATTGGTACATTCCTACTTCAAAGGAAACACGCGTACGCGTCGAGGATTTTTCAAAAATCATTCCCAACGTCTTACCAGCGAGCACAGCATGCGGCTCTCTAGCTTTCTGTTTACGTTTAAGCTCGATCGCATAGTGAATCAAATATTCAATTTCTTCTGATGTATAATCAACTAAAGCAAGAAAATCCTTGCCCTTCAACTGGGCAGCCAGTTCTTCCTTTACAGCCATATTCATGTTATCCAACCTCTCTAAACGGAACTTTTTACTAGACGCTGCTGATGGTTGATGCCTTCTGGGAGAGGACACTGCACACCACATCTAGGGCTTGATCTAAATCTTCTTGCGGTATGGTCAAAGCGGGCACCAGACGAATAACGTTCGGCCCTGCCGGAATCACGAGTACACCTTGCTTATGAATTTCACTAATGATTTCACCTGCTGGTTGTGTGCATTCGATCCCGATGAGGAGACCAATACCACGAATATTGTTGATAAGCGGATTGCCTGCAAGCTTGCTTTCCAGCTTCTTCACTGTGTATGCGCCTAATTCCGCAGCACGCTCTGGCAGTTTGTTGGTGACAATCGTGTCCACAGCCGCATATCCAGCAGCCGTAGCTATCGGCGTTCCACCAAAGGTTGAACCGTGGCTTCCTGCGCTGAATGCTTCTGCCAAGAACGCTTTTCCTAACATAGCACCGATCGGAAACCCGCCACCAAGGCCTTTGGCCAACGTGAAAATATCCGGCTCCACCCCATAATGCTCATAGGCAAAAAGCTTACCCGTACGTCCCACGCCCGTCTGGATTTCATCCACGATTAGAAGCAGATTCTCTTGCTTGCACAGCTCTGCAATTTGTTTCACGAACTCCGGATCAGCCGGCAGTACGCCGCCTTCCCCTTGCACCATCTCCAGCATGATGGCACAGGTATGCTCATTGACGAGACTGCGGACAGCCTCGAAATCGTTATAAGGCGCATAGGCGAAGCCGCCAGGAAGCGGATGGAAGCCTTCCTTCACTTTATCCTGCCCAGTAGCCGTTAATGTCGCCAGCGTGCGTCCGTGGAACGACATGTTGAACGTGATAATCTCGTACCGACCATTGTTCAAAACCTTCTGGTTATAACGACGTGCCAGCTTAATTGCAGCCTCATTCGCTTCCGCGCCAGTGGAACAGAAGAATACCGCGTCTGCACAGCTATTATCTGTGAGTAAGGTTGCCAGCTTCTCCTGATTCGGAATATGAAAAAGATTGCTCACATGCCAAAGCTGATCGAGCTGTTCAATCAACTTCTCCTTCACCGCTTGAGGCGCGTGCCCGAGGTTCGTTACCGCAATCCCGCTCATCAAGTCAATGTATTCCTTGCCTGTATCGTCCCAGAGACGGCTGCCTTCCCCCTTCACTAGCGTGATTGGATATCTTGCGTAGGTTGGAAATAGCGAGCTTTTTCCTGTTTCAGTCATGTACATTCCCTCCTTAAAGTTTGTGGTTCAACCCATGAGTTCGAACTTGTGCCAAGCTAGATAAAGACATATGGCTGCAGCTGCAAATAAAATGATAGCTGTTACTCGATTCCTTCGCATTTTCATCCCGTATGCGATGAAAAAGATGGCTGCCGCTAATTTGGAGAAGCCTTGGTAAGCTGGATCATTCGAAAAGTAGGAATCGCTAAAAAGAAGTGCAATAAGCAAGGTTGTTGAAATAAGTATTCTAAACCATAAGGGCTCTCTTAGGAATTGTTTAAACATAAAAGTAATCCGCTGCATGACGGTTAACTCCATTCAAGAAGCCTTTGATTTTTAACTTCTATTAACGAACAATCCGTGTGCCAATCCCCGTGCCCTTCAGCACTTTGCTCAGCACGTTGGGCTCAGAGCCGTTTACGATGACAACTTCTTGGACCCTGCCTTGTATACAAGCAATCGCTGCTCGAACCTTCGGAATCATGCCCCCGTAGATGTCACCGCTCGCGATCATCTCTTCAATCTCTGCTACACTGACAACGGGAAGCACCTGCTTCTCGCCATCCACTGTTTTCATAATGCCGGGAACGTCCGTCACCACAACCATCTGCTCCACACCAAGGTGAGAAGCAACAGCTCCTGCTGCTGTATCGGCATTAATGTTGTAACGCTGGCCGCCATCGGCGCCAAGTCCAACCGGTGCGATCACCGGGATGTACCCCATGCTTACGATACCTTGAATCAGCTCAGCATTTACTTTCGTAACATCACCAACGAGGCCAACTTCATGGCTGTTCGCCACCGGCTTCGCTTCAATTAAATGTCCATCCACACCGGACAATCCAAGGGCCGCTGCGCCTGTTAACTGAATTCGGCGTACGATCTCTTTGTTAATCTGACCGGAAAGCACCATCTCCACAACGTCGAGCACCGCTTCATTCGTTACCCGTAGACCGTTTACGAAACCGGACTCAATCCCCAGCTTCCCAAGCGTCTCCGAAATGGCAGGACCGCCGCCGTGAACGATGACAGTTACAATACCCTCATCTTGAAGCTGACGCATATCTTCAAAGAAACTAATCGGTAACGCAGCAAGCGTGCTGCCGCCGCATTTCATCACAAAGCAATTGTTCTTCACAAGCTTTCGGTCCCCTTTGCTTCCTTATGTGCTAGCTTAAAACAAACCTAAGTCCGATAAGCCGCATTGATCCGCACATAATCATATGTTAAATCGCAGCCCCAGCCCGTTGCCTTGCCAGCGCCCATATGTAAATTCACATGAATTTGAATCGTATCTGTTTTCAAATAAGCAAGCGCCGCTTCCTCGTCGAACTTCACTGGACGCGACTGCTCTAATACTGCGATATCGCCTAGGCGAATATCGACAGTGTTCACGTTCACCGGCTGTCCAGAGTAGCCGACAGCCGCAATGATCCGACCCCAGTTCGCGTCCGCGCCATAAACAGCGGATTTGACCAAGCTAGAGCCAATGATCGACTTCACGATCTTACGTGCCGCATCGTCGCTCTCCGCGCCGACTACTGTCGTCTCGATCAGCTTCGTTGCGCCCTCGCCGTCGCGCGCAATCGCCTTGGCGAGGTACTCGCCAACGTACTGGAACCCAGCCGCGAACGCTTCCCAATCCGGATGCTCCGGATTCAAAGCTTCGCCGCCGGCCAGCCCACTTGCCATCGCCACGACCATGTCGTTGGTGCTCGTATCCCCGTCAACGGTGATCATGTTGAACGTAGTATCTGTGATCCTGCTCAGCAGCAGCTGCAGGTATTCGCTCTCAATCGGCGCGTCGGTTGTCATGAAACCGAGCATCGTCGCCATGTTCGGGTGAATCATCCCCGAACCCTTCGCTGCCCCGGCAATGTGAATCTCTTTGCCGCCAACAACAACACGGACGCACGTCATCTTCTGCGTGAGATCCGTGGTCAGGATCGATTGGCAGAAGTCGTTTCCGCCGTCTGCCTTCACTTTAGCCGGCAGCTGCTCGATGCCGCTGAGTACTTTCCCCATCGGCAGTAACTCACCGATGACACCCGTGCTCGTCACGCCGACGTGGTGCTCCGCCACGCCTAGCGCCTTGCTACTTGCAGCGCGCATTGCGTATGCATCGTCCTCGCCCTGCTGGCCGGTACACGCATTCGCGTTGCCGCTGTTGACGATCATCGCCTGCAGCTTGCCGCCTTGGGCGATGCTCTCCTGCGTCACACGCAGCGGTGCCGCTTGGAAAGCGTTCAGCGTATAAACGCCCGCCGCTGCCGCCGGTACATCACAGACGATTGCGCCTAGATCATAGCGCTCCGTCTTCTTCAATCCACAGTGCAGACCACCTGCACGAAAGCCTTTCGGCGTCGTTACTGTGCCCTCTGGCACGACAGTAAAGCTCACTAGATCTAGCATGTTCGTTCTTCACCTGTCCTCATCTTCTCGTTATGGATACACCGGTGCGAACAACAGCCCTGTCGTTTCGTCCCAGCCTTGCATGATATTCAAATTCTGAATGGCCTGACCTGCAGCACCTTTAACTACATTGTCGATGACAGAAACGATGGTCACACGCCCCGTGCGCTCATCCACTGCAAAGCCGATATCGCAGTAGTTAGAGCCGAAAACTTCCTTCGTAGAAGGGAGCTTACCATTTTGACGAATCCGCACAAATCTCCGACCTTCATAATAATGGCGGTACAATTCGATGAATTCCTCGGCGGTGTGTTCACCTTGTATCGTTGCGTACATGGTAGACATAATCCCGCGAGTCATAGGCACAAGATGTGTCGTGAACGTCGTAACAACGGGCTTACCCGCAACACGGCTGAGCGCCTGCTCGATTTCCGGAATATGCTGATGTTTATTTACTTTATAGGCTGTTAAATTCTCATTCGCTTCCGCATAGTGAAAACCTAGACTAACGCCACGACCCGCTCCGGAAACGCCGGATTTGGCATCAATAATAATCGTCGAGGGATCGATCCAACCCGCTTTGACTGCAGGAATCAGACCAAGCAGCGTCGCTGTCGGATAGCAGCCTGGGTTAGCGATTAAATCACTGCCCTTCACTTCGTCGCCGAAAACTTCGGACAAACCATATATCGATTGTGCCAATGCTTCCTCAGAAGCAGCTGTTTTTTTATACCACTTTTCATAGTCCGCAGCCGATTTAAGTCTGAGGTCCCCAGAGATATCAATAACCTTCAGGCCAGCTGCCAGAAGCTTCGGTGAAAGTTCTGCACTCACACCAGCTGGTGTCGCCAAGAACACAACGTCTGCTTTGCTCGCAATCAAGTCAACATCAAGCACATCTAGAATATCCACAACCACTTCCTGCAAGTGTGGAAAATGCTCCGCAAGCGGCGCTCCTGCATTAGAAGTTGAGATGACCGAAGTGATCTGTACCAAAGGATGCGCCTGCAACAGACGAATCAACTCCGCACCACCATAACCCGTGGCTCCAATAATAGCCGCCCTAACTCCATGACTCATTCGAATTTCCCTCCCGATGTTCCGAAAATATATGTATTATTATACAGTCGTATACATAATAATTCAATGAATTTTTTTATGCGGATTTTGACAATTGAATTGTGCCTACGCAAGGCATTTCAAGGATTTTCTACATTAAAATCGACAAATCTTTAATTCTTTGAGTTCCTGCCTTCCGACAAGAAGTATACATAATATGCATCAATTAAACGTAACATGTGCATAAAAACAATGCTTTCTCATCGATACCCGGTGAGTGTCAAATCAATTATCACAAATTATACGCTATACAGGCAAATCCTGTATGTGAATATTTCAAGTTATTCAAGAAGTGTGGGTAAGTAGTATGGTTATCCACAGATTATGCACAATTTATCCACAAGCGACCCTTCCCTTAAAAAAGTTATGCACAAAAAGACGCACCTAAAGTGCGCCAATCTATCACAAAGCTTCTCGCTATGCATGTCGTTTGAAACCTTCCCCTAATACCTCATTCGTTTCGCTCAAAATGACAAAAGCCTGAGGATCCACCGACTGAACTAGTGTTTTCAATCGACTTACTTCATTTTGTTTCACAACGACCATTAAGACCGTTCGCGATTCGCCTGTAAATCCTCCGGACCCATTAAGCTCCGTAAGTCCACGGTCCAAATCATATAAAATCGCCTTGCGTATGGCTTCTGTATGATCAGAAATAATGAAGGCCACTTTAGCATAGTTGAAGCCGAGTTGAACGATATCGATTGTTTTCGTGGTGACAAATAACCCAATCAATCCGTATAGTGCATTTTCCGGTGTAAAAACAAGCGCTGAACCTAGAATGACCAGACCATCAAAAATCGCTACAGAGAAACCTAAACTTAAGCCTGTGTATTTATGTAGGATTTGAGCAGCCAGACCGAGTCCGCCTGTAGACCCGCGTCCTCGGAAGACGATGCCGAGTCCAAGTCCAACGCCAATACCTCCATAGACAGACGCGAGCAAGGGATTTTGCGTTGGTACCCCTAAATGGCTTGTTACGAGTACGCACAGTGGAAATATAACCGACCCGACAGCCGCCTTAACCCCGAATTGCCCGCCAAGCAGCCATAGGGCTAACAAGAAAATCGGTATATTCAGGGCCCACTGCGTAATCGCTGGATTCAGACCCGTCAAATGCTGAACAATCGTAGAAAGACCTGAAACCCCACCCGTCGCAATTTGATTTGGGTTCAAAAAACAGTTAAAACTAGCCGCCATAATCAGCGAGCCGATCAGCATCAATATATACTCAAATACGGTATGTGCTGGACTTCCTATCCGTATTCGCGGTTCTTTTCTGGGCACGAACGGCCCTCCTCTCGGTACCAATTAAACATGCCCATATCCCTTGTAGCATGTGTTTCAAGCCTACTCTTACAACAAGGGTGCACTCATATTTTTACCGTAAAATATCTCGTCCATTTCCCACTTTACACTTTCCGTAATGTCCTTCTGCTCGGCTACGCTCAGCTTGTCTTTCGTATAACCGAACAAATAATTGTTTAAATCAAATTTCTTCAGCTTACATTTCGTATGAAAAATATTTTCCTGATAGACGTTCACATCAATCATGTCGTACATGCTTTTAATTTCCTCAGGAATGTAGTTCTGAATCGAACTAATATCATGATCAATAAACAGCTTATGCCCGTTGATATCCCGAGTGAAGCCGCGAACCCGATAATCCATCGTCATAATATCCGTATCGAAGGAATGGATTAAGTAATTCAGTGCCTTTAGCGGCGAAATTTCCCCGCATGTAGATACATCAATATCCGCCCTAAACGTGCTAATCCCTTCATCAGGGTGATATTCCGGATAGGTATGAACAGTGATATGGCTGGTGTTCAGGTGCATAAGCACCGTCTCCGGCAGGGGCCCTGGGGATTCCTCAAATGAAGCGTCAGGAGCGCCCTCCACTGGACCTTCAGAAACCAACATCGTTACGCTTGCCCCTTGCGGATCATAATCCTGCTTGGCCACATTGAGCACATGAGCACCGATGATATCCGCGACCGCTTTGAGAATTTTGGTTAGCCTGGCTGCATTGTACTGTTCGTCAATATATTCTATGTAGGCTTCGCGCTCTTCTTTGGTTCTGGTGTAGCAGATATCGTACATATTGAAGCTCAATGATTTTGTAAGGTTGTTAAAGCCGTGCAGTGTAATGCGCTGCTCTGTCGTAAGTGTCATGTTTCTTCTTCCTCCTTGTTGTTCCATCCTACTCTTTCCTTACCCAAACCCTGAATGACATTAAACTTGAAAAAATCCTACACCTTTCAGATGTAGGATAAACGTCTATTGCTCTATATATGCGTTTTGCGATTAGTAATGGTTCGGTGCACCAAGCTCTTCCAGCACACAGCTCATGTACCTGTTCTACTCCGGCTTCCGAATCTGATGACGCAGGTAAGCATCGATGAACATATTGAGATCTCCATCCATCACTGCGCCAATATTACCTGTTTCCGCTGAAGTCCTGTGATCTTTGACCATGCTATAGGGATGAAACACATAAGAGCGAATCTGGCTTCCCCATGCAATGTCAGACTGCTCGCCGCGAATCTCTGCGAGATGCTTCAGTTGCTCTTCGATCTTCCGCTCGTAGAGCTTGGAACGCAGCATCTTCATCGCTTTCTCGCGGTTCTTAATCTGCGAGCGTTCTTGCTGACAGCTCACCACGACACCCGTTGGTATGTGCGTTATCCGCACAGCCGAATCCGTGGTGTTGATGTGTTGACCGCCGGCGCCGCTTGCGCGGTACGTATCGATCTTGAGATCCTCGGAGCGGATCTCACCCACGTCCGTGTCGTCCTCGATCTCCGGCATGACGTCACACGACGCAAACGAGGTGTGACGACGACCGGAGGCGTCGAACGGCGAGATCCGGACGAGCCGATGCACGCCCTTCTCCGCCTTCAAATAGCCGTAGGCGTTGAAGCCTGTGATCTGCAGCGTGACACTCTTCACGCCGGCTTCGTCGCCGGGCAAATAGTCGAGCACCTCGACTTTGTAGCCCCGCTTCTCCGCCCAGCGGCGGTACATGCGCAGCAGCATCTCCGCCCAGTCCTGCGACTCGGTGCCGCCCGCACCGGGATGCAGCTCCAGGATCGCATTCAGCCGGTCGTACGGCTGATTGAGGAGCAAGCCTAGCTCGAAGGATTCGAGCTTCTTCTTCAAGGCATCGATGCCTGACTCAATGTCTTTCGCTAGGCCTGCATCGCTCTCCTCTTCCTCGAGCTCGACCATGACCTGCAGGTCGTCGAACTCGTTCGAGAAGCCTTGGAACTGATCGACGACACTTTTGATGGCGTTGAGGTCCGCGATGGTCTTCTGGGCACGATCATTATCGTCCCAGAAGTCCGGTGCCCCCATTTTTTCCTCAAAATCCCCGATCGCTTCAAGCTTATGATCTAAGTCAAAGAGACCCCCGTAATTCGGTTAGTCGCTTTGCTGTCTCTCTTAAATCCTGTTTTACTTCTGGTTCCAGCATGTCTTACACCTCTTTTATTCTCTTGTGCCTAGGTTATACAGATCATGGTAGCAAGATAGCAGCGATTAGCTGCCTTGTCCGTGGCACTGCTTGAATTTCTTCCCGCTGCCGCATGGGCATGGGTCGTTGCGTCCAATACGCTGCTCATCGCCGCGCACGAGCGGTTTCTTCCCGCCGGCTTCATTCTTCGTATCCACCGCTTGACCTTCGGCTACGGCTTGACGCTCCAGGTTGCTTTGTACGTGAGCCTTCATAATGTACATCGCGACTTCTTCGCGGATATTCTCAATCATCTCTTGGAACATCTCGAAGCCTTCGAATTGATATTCACGCAGCGGATCTGTTCCGCCGTAAGCACGAAGATGAATACCTTGGCGCAGCTGATCCATGGCATCGATGTGATCCATCCATTTGCTATCTACAGCACGAAGAGCAACGACTTTTTCGAATTCACGCATGAATTCTTCACCAATCTCTGCTTCACGCTCATCATAACGTTTGCTAACGAGATCTTTGATGTAGTCAATAATCTCTTCTTGTTCTTTGCCCCAAATATTTTGATCCGTAATCTGGCCTTCTTCAGTTAAGAAGTTGTTGTTCACGAAGTTAGCCACTTCCTGAAGCTCCCACTCCTCCGGAATTTGTTCCTCCGGACAGTGTGCTTTCACGATGCGTTCGATAACCGCGTTGATCATACCTTCGATGACTTCACGAATATTTTCGGACTCCAGCAGCTCACGGCGCTGTTTATATATAATTTCCCGTTGTTGATTCATGACATCGTCGTATTGAAGAACGACTTTACGAACGTCGAAGTTGTTACCCTCAACGCGTTTTTGGGCCGATTCCACTGCACGTGTGATCAATTTGCTTTCGATCGGTTGATCTTCTTCCATACCGAGGCGGTCCATCATCGCCATGATATTGTCCGCGCCGAAACGTTTCATCAATTCGTCCTCAAGGGAGAGGTAGAACTGTGAAGAACCAGGGTCACCTTGACGGCCTGCGCGTCCACGCAGCTGATTGTCGATCCGTCTGCTTTCATGACGTTCTGTACCTATGATATGCAGTCCGCCTGCTTCATGTACGCCTTCACCGAGCACAATGTCCGTACCGCGGCCCGCCATGTTCGTTGCAATCGTCACAGAGCCAGGTTGACCCGCGCGTGCTACGATTTCAGCTTCTTCTGCATGATACTTCGCATTCAGTACTTTGTGCTGAATGCCTTTCTTTTTGAGCATCTCCGACAATTTCTCAGAATTCTCAATAGACACCGTACCTACAAGAACTGGTTGGTTCAGCTGATGGCGCTCAACAATTTGTTCAACAACCGCCTTGAACTTACCATTCTCTGACTTGTACACCACATCCGGCAAATCCTTACGAATCATCGGACGGTTCGTCGGAACAATGATAACTTCAAGACCGTAAATTTTCTTGAGCTCTTCTTCTTCCGTTTTCGCAGTACCTGTCATACCCGCTAGTTTGCGGTACATCCGGAAATAGTTCTGGAATGTAATTGTCGCCAGCGTCATGCTCTCGTTCTGCACTTGCAGCTGCTCTTTGGCCTCAATGGCTTGGTGCAGCCCATCACTATAACGACGGCCTGTCATAATACGGCCCGTGAATTCATCAACAATCATGACTTCGTCTTCTTGTACCACATAATCCACATCGCGTTTCATAATGAAACGAGCCTTGAGCCCTTGCGTCACGTGATGGTTGATATTCACATTCTGATGATCGAATAAGTTCTCAATGCCGAATGCCCGCTCCGCTTTAGCTACCCCTTCTTCAGTAAGAGCTACGGAACGTACTTTAATATCAATCGTGTAATCCTCTTCTTCTTTCAACTTAGCCACAAAACGGTCAGCCGCATAGTACAAGTCTGTCGACTTAGCAGCCTGTCCCGAAATAATCAACGGCGTTCTCGCCTCATCGACCAAAATGGAGTCAACTTCATCGATAACCGCAAAATAAAGTGGACGCTGAACCATCTGCTCTTTGTAAAGAACCATGTTATCACGCAAGTAATCAAAACCGTATTCGTTATTCGTACCATACGTAATATCACAAGCGTAAGCCGCTTGCTTCTCCTCATGTGACAGGTCGTGGAGATTAACCCCAACTGTCAAACCGAGGAATTCATAGATCTGACCCATCTCGGCGCTATCACGTTGAGCCAAATAGTCATTGACCGTAACTACGTGTACGCCTCTTCCAAGCAAAGCATTCAAATAGACAGGGAGTGTTCCAACGAGCGTTTTCCCTTCCCCTGTTCTCATCTCCGCGATACGGCCTTCGTGAAGCACCATCCCCCCGATGAGCTGAACGTCGTAATGACGTTTACCTAGTACACGTAAACCTGCTTCTCTAACAACAGCAAAAGCTTCCGGTAAAAGATCATCAAGTTCTTCGCCTTTTTCCAGGCGGTTTCTGAACTCAGTTGTCTTGCCTTTTAATTCCTCATCGGACAGCGGCTTAATGCTAGCTTCTAGGTCGTTGATATAATCAACGGCCTTGAGCATCCGTTTAATTTCCCGTTCATTGGAATCACCAAAAATTTTCTTCACTAGTCCTAGCATCGGTGAACCCCTTTCCCTTGCATTCGTATCCTTAAATTGTACCACTTTTGACGGTCTTGCCGCAACAAATGACCATTCTTACATCTGTATAAACCATCCACACTAGGTGAAAAGAGCACGTTTTTACTTATTTTCTATAGTATTGAATCGATGTTCCGATTGCATGCATGAGAAAAAGCTTAATTCGACAGAATCGAATCAAGCTCATTTTTTGTTTTAGGGATGTCTCGAGTTGCTCCGCTTTCTTATTAAACAGCCGGCTCAATCAGACCATACTTACCGTCATCTCGTTTGTAAACTACATTGACTTGATCTGTATCCATGTTCGAAAAAACGAAGAAATTATGGCCTACCATGTTCATTTGTAGAATCGCTTCTTCCACATCCATCGGCTTCAAATCGAAGCGTTTGTTGCGGACCAGTTCAAAGTCATCTTCCTCGTCCAAATAAGTGACAGGCGATGTTTCAACCTTAAATAAATCACGCTTGCCGCCATCTTGGCGAATTTTTCGATTCGTCCTCGTCTTATGCTTACGAATCTGGCGTTCCAACTTGTCCACGACCAAATCGATCGACGCATACATATCATTGTTGCGTTCTTCAGCTCGCAGCAGCACGCCTGTCAGGGGAATACCTACCTCAATCGTTTGTAAACCTTTAACCACACTTAGCTTTACTTGTACATCAGATGTAAGGGGAGCTTCAAAATACCTCTCTAGTCTGTTCAATTTCTTGTCGACATAGTCCCTGAGGGCTTCAGTTACTTCAAGGTGTTCTCCGCGAATGCTAATCATCATAGTTAAACATCTCCCTTCCTTCTTACATTATACTACATTCAACCCCCATCTTCATAATTCCTTTAAATTCCGAGCACACTATTTGCGCAAAAAAACACCCTAGAATAAAGCCCCAGGGTGCCAGTTAGTTCAGTAGATGTATTCAAGCGGCACAAAACGTACCGGAAGCTTATATTCTGCTTACATTAGCGGCTTGTGGTCCACGTGCGCCTTCTACGATGTCAAACTCAACAGCCTGACCTTCGTCTAACGTTTTGAAGCCTTCTGATTGAATCGCTGAGAAATGCACGAATACATCCCCGCCATCTTCACGCTCAATGAAACCATAACCTTTTTCTGCATTAAACCATTTTACTTTACCTTGCATAACGTACACATTCCTTTCGTTTTAAAAAATAATAAAATGTAAGCCCTTACTTTTCGACTATATCACCAGCCCGCTTGACCTGTCAATTTCTAACTTACCATTTGATGAAATATTTTGAAAATTCGGGTATATACAAGCCGTGGATAAGTGCAGAATTTGTAAAAACTTGTCGTATCGGGCTTCTTTACATTTTATCAACAAAGTTATGCACATAATTGTACACATTATCCACAGGTTGTGGGGAGAGAATTTTGGATAAGTTGGGTTCATTGTGGTTGGTTTATGCACAAATGGGGTTAGGCGGGATGGATTGTCCACAGGTTTTAGCCGAAACTTAGAAAAACTGCAAAAAATAAAAACCTCTTGCCGCGGCAAAAGGTTTGGGGGAGCATCTATTTTTTTCGATCAAAAAAGTAACTTTCATTATCAAATGCGTTGTCATACGCATTCTTTTGAGTCTTACCGTTATCAATCTTCGCTAATTGCTCGCGAGCTTCATCTCGGAATTGTGTGAGCTTCTGGACGAAAATCGGATCCGCACCAAGGATTGCTTGAATGCGTTCCTTGTACGTCATCGTGTTCTGTGCCGGTACAGCCAACGTAGCATCAATTATTGCCTGCATTAACGTACCACGCTGCTCCATATACTCAGCGAGTCTCTCCGCATCCATCATAGCCAGCTCAGCTAGTGCTTGTTGCGTTCGTTGCTCCAGCTCTGTAACCAACTCATCCATGGGAAGCTCCAACAGGTGCTGCAGTGATCCCTTTCGCTTGCAGCGCAGCTTGCATCCATGTTTCTTTCAACTGAATCAGAAATCCTAATACTTCTTCAGCCGGCTCCGCGGATTTTTTCATATTCGCCTCAATAAGACGGTGATTGAAATACTCGTATAATCTTAGTAAATCACTAGCAATCGAGGCATTACGATCAATCGTGATGGAAAATTCGCTAATAATATCTTGTACCTTGACTAGGTTGGTGTTAGCGTCTTGGTAGTTCGTATTTTTCAAAGCCTCAACACCCGCACGGCAAAACCGGATCGCCCCATCACATAGCATAATTAACAATTGCGCTGGAGTAGCTGTCTGAACTGTATTTTCCATGTATTTATTGCGTTGAGCTTGAATCATAATGATATCCCCCTAGTTAATACTTCTAAATCTCATTCTAACTAAACTGTGAGGCGAGTGACGAACTCTGTGCATTCAATTGGGTAATATACTTTTCCATCGCCGTAAATTGTTTGTAGTATCGTGTTTGTAACGTGTCTAGACGCAAGGTCATACTATTTATGCGAGTATCGATATTACTCATATTTTTTCCTATAACAGAGTTAAGATCTATGCCCGAGCTAGCCCCAGCTTTAGACGTGATGGTTTTCATTAATGCATTTGCTCGATCATACAAGCGTGTTGCTAATCCATCGCCCAAATCGGAAGCAGCATTCTTATCATCTGCATTAAATAGTGCCATAACTTCATTGGGTTTTTCCGTAATGGCTTTTTTTAGCTTGGCTTCATCTATATATATTTTGCCTTTATCCATATAGTTACCCGTTGTAATGCCAATTTCGGATAAACTCTTTGCAGTACCAATCGGCAAGCCCTGGGTAATTGTGGAAAAGGATGTCCGCATGTTATTAATACCACTTGAAAGCAAGTCGTCATTATGCAACATTCCGCTCTTTGCTTTTTCTTCCCACGCTTTAATCTGATCTTCTTTCATCTCAGAACGCTGTTCGTCGGTTAATGGAGTAAAACCCTTATATCTCTTTTCATCCATCTTCGAATTTATGGTAGTAATTAACTCGTTATATTTATCAACAAAGGACTTAATGTTATTAAATGTTGTGTCGAGATCCCGTGTGGTTGTAAGAGTTGCTACACCCAAATTTTTGGCAGTAATATTCATACCATTAAAGGTGAAGTTGTTGGAATCATAATATGCTACCATGTTAGGATCATCATTAACCATAACTTTTGCCTTATCCCCAGTTATGGTAAGCGTAGAGGTCTCAGTGACAGGGTCAAATACACTAGTTAATCCAAATACTTTATTCAACCAGTCACCTGGATTACCTGGATCTGCAGTTTGATCTCCCTCCATCTTTAAGGTGAAGTCCCCGGTAACACCTGTACTGGAAGATGTGAAAAAGAAACTCTTGAGATTCGTGTCGTAGTTCATGCTAACGCCAGTTACACCAGTTTTAGCATTCACCTGTGATACCACACTTGCTATCGTATCTGTTGCCTTAAGATTTAAAGTGACAGAACCTGTTTTGCCGCTTATTGTAAAATTCGCTGGTTCTGTTAGGCCTATAAGTGCACTATCACTAGTTGCACCACTCGGAGGCGTAGAGTAAACTTGTGCCGCTTTAGCAAGGTTTAGAATTTCCAATTTATGCGTTCCCTCAGCTGCTACTGATGTTGAAGTAGCTGTCAAAACATGCTCAGCTGAAGAGGTAGCTTTCTTACTCAGATATGATGACTCCAATTTCATATTAAAAGCTGCACTACGGAAGTCCATGATTTTAGAATTCATGGCTCGATACTCATCTCGCTGCCATTCAAGAGTCTGCTTCTTTTGTTTTAATTTATCTTGAGGCATACGAGCTGCCTTCATTAACTTACTTACAGTATCATCAATATCGATTCCAGTCCCTGAGAATCCATTCAAACGCATGACCATTGGTGACCCACCATCCCTCATTTATTAATCGCTAATTACCTACGCTCATCGACAAGGATTCCAGCCATTTCCCATAGTTTGGCAACAAAATCCAAGCTCTTCTCTGGCGGGATTTCACGGATCGTTTCCCCCGTGGTTTTATCTAGTACTTTCACTGAAATAAGCTTCGTTTTCTCATGGATAGAGAATTCCAAAGAAGTGGATTTTCCCTCCATCGCTTTAATCGCATGTTCAAGAGCTTTGACGACCTGAGCATCACTAATTGTAACAGTATTCCCTTGAAGCTCTGCTTGCTTAAGATCGTAGGTGTTATTGATTCGAGATGTCACATACTCACCCACAGCTACAGGGTTTGTCTCCTCGGCTTTTTGTGGCTTAGCCACCGACTCTATAGGCTTATCCGATCCTGATAAACCGCCTATTCCACTTAAAGAATTATTAATACTCACTTTAATAACCTCCTACCGAAGTTAACTATATACTCTTATTATCGGCAATAGAGTAGGATAGTGTTAGCTAATTTTTTAGAAAAAAAAAGGCCCTAGAACATTCCTAGGACCATCTCTAAACATTAAATTAACGAAGCAATTGAAGTACACCTTGTGGCTGTTGGTTAGCTTGAGCCAACATTGCTTGAGCAGCTTGAGCAAGAATTGAGTTCTTAGTTTGGGTCATCATTTCTTTCGCCATGTCTACGTCACGTACACGAGACTCAGCAGCTGTTAAGTTTTCAGAAGAAGTATTCAAGTTATTGATCGTGTGTTCTAAACGGTTTTGAACAGCACCTAATTTTGATCGTTCTGTTGAAACATTTTCAATTGCGTTATTAATTGAAGTAATTGATCCTGATGCCTTTTCTCTTGAAGAGATATCTGCGCCATTAATAGTGAATTTATCCCCATCTGCAAATGCAGCTGTTTGACCTACATCAGTCATTACAATAGGAGCAGCAAGAGTTTTACCGTTTAACGATGTAATACTAGCACCAGTCAGTGCACCAACTATTTGTCCATCTTTTAATAGATCAGTACCTTTAATTTCATAATTCCCTGCAGATAATTCTTTAGCAGGAGCACCTAAAGCTTGCTTTAATTCGGCTTTCCCATTTGCGATTGTAAAAGTTGCACCAGCAGCTGGGTCATTTGTAAATGTAATGACAGCTGTTCCAGCAGCATCTTCAATGTCAGCACCGTTAACTTGACCTACAATATTACCATCAGCATCTTTAACGTCTGTACCATTAGCATCTACAGTATAAATACCATCTTTAAGAGTATTAGCTGCTAGTACAGCAGTATTTTCAACAGTGGCACTCGAAGTCAATCCAAGTGCTTGAGCACCCATTTTATTTACAGATAGATTAAGTGATTGACTTTCATTTGCACCAATTTGGAATGTGCCTTTGAAAGAACCATCTAGAAGTTTTTGAGTATTAAACTCAGTTGTAGTTGAAATTCTATCAATTTCAGTTGTTAATTGGTTCAATTCATCTTGTAGTTTTGTACGGTCGCCACCTGTATTCGTATCGTTAGCTGATTGAACAGCAAGCTCACGCATACGTTGCAGGATGTCATGAGTTTCGTTCAATGCACCCTCAGCAGTTTGGATCAATGAAATAGCATCTTGTGAGTTTTTAGAAGCCATATCCAAACCACGAATTTGTCCACGCATTTTTTCGGAGATTGCTAGACCAGCAGCGTCATCACCTGCACGGTTGATACGAAGACCTGAAGATAATTTCTCCATGGATTTACCTTGTGCAGTAGATGCACTGTTCAACTGACGGTGTGTGTTCAAAGCTGCGATATTGTGATTAATTCTCATTTTTCTTCCTCCTGAAGGTCGTTTGATCCACGTCCATGTGGATGTTATTTTAGGGTTTTAAGTAGGTCGGCCGTCCTAACTTATTGCCTCATGATATATATATCGTCAGTACTATTCTAATAGTTTATAGCAAAATCAAAAAAAATGTCGATTCATCATCGACATTTTTTTCCTACTTTATTTTATTGAATAATAAACTAATATTTGCAGGACTCACCGTATGTTTAGATGCATCCATATTTGCTTCTTTGATCTGAAGGAATACCTCTTTTCGGTACACTTCAACATTCTTGGGCGCATTAATACCTATTCGAATTGTATCGCCGTCCGTACTAAGAATAACAATTTCTATTTGGTCCCCGATCATGATGGACTCACCTTTTTTCCTTGCCAGTACCAACATTCCCGTCACCCCTCATCTTTCATGGTTTCCAGCGGATTATTGATAATAATCTCGTGCTTCACCTGATAGTTAGAGTCATGTAATATCACTTGTTTGGCTAGACACTTCTTCGTATTCATGACAATAGGAGCTAGAAGATTAGTGGTTATCTTCGAATTCCCATTACTCACTGTAACAACCGTATAAAGTTGTACGTCCGTCGCCTGCTCAATCAGTAACTCTTCCTGTACAGAGTCTGGAAGACTGATTTCGTAGTCTTTAAAGAACAGGAAAGGGTCTACGACCAAGAAAGAAAGCTCCGGCTGCTGAATGGACTGTAAGTAGGAAAAGGGTAGGCTATCTGCAGGCTGTACTAACATAAACTGTGTACAAGCTTCAAAACCAGGAATACCACCCGGAAATGTCATGGTGTCTGCTTCTACAACTTCAAGTTCCCCAAAAAACAATGTCTGTACGATCATGAATGACATCTCTCCTTAGTCTATATATACGAAAAGAAGCTATAGAAAAATCTATAGCTTGATTATACAGTTTTAAGTTTTAAAATCAATTTGGGGTGGTATATACTCAACTTTAGCGTACTGTCGCACATAAATGTCTAATTTTCCTCGATTATACGTAATTTCAGGCTGATTTATCTGTGCATTCACATTGATTTTACCCTCTATTACATTAATTTCGGCTTTAAATGGTGTATACGTAATATCTACGTTGTCGAAAGATGCCTCGCCATAGTAATCGAATTCTGGATGTTCAAATGTTAACTGTTTGGCAATATCAGCAATGGGGTTCCCATGCAAGTGAATCGCAGCCATGCGATTCCCGTTTTCTACAATTCGGGCGATTCCTTGCAGAGCAACATCTTTGCTTTGGGTGTAAATTCTAGACATTGCCTCTAAAATCGGTCCCATACCCAGTGCATCCCATGCCCGACTTTGATCAATCTGTAAATCTCCTGGCTCCTGATGTATCTCTAGTTGAGGGCGATCAGTCTTCATCTCGTAGGTTGCCTTCGGCTGCCTAATATCCTGTGTTCCTAAATCAGCATCAATTCCTATGAGGGCAGGTTGCTGACGGATTTGAAGTTGTGGAATACTCGACAATTCAGCCCCCTCCTAACTTTACATTAACGTAAGAAATCAACTAATGTCGGAACAATTACTTTGGAGCCTGCTGATAAGGAGGCTTGGTAAACATTTTCCTCCATTTTAAGGTTGGTAATAACGATCGACATATCTGCATCTTCCGTCTTAGATTGCAAGCTCTGTAGATTGATACCTATGTCACGGAGGCGCTCTTCGGCTAATTGAATGCGGTTGGTCTTGGCGCCAATGTCAGAACGTGCTCCGATTATCTTCGTCATTCTCTGATCAATAGTCGTAATTGACTCTGCAATTAAATTACTGTCTCCAGCGGTTAATGCAGCTGAAAGATCCTTAAGCATCTGAAACGCGTTGTCCTTATCGCCAGATTTCCCGAAAATGTCAGTTGCTGTCTTATTCATAGCAATCTGCACCCCTGCACCGATCTCGAACTTGATCTCTCCGTTATCAGTAACAGCATTCTCAGGATTATTCGGATCAGGAAACGGGGCCTTGTCTGTAATTTGTCCATTAAAGACATATTTCCCATTAAATTGACTGTTTCCTATAGTCGTTAGTTGGTTGTATAGCTGATCAACTTCAATTTTAATGGCATCCAGGGAATCCCTCGAATTTGTACTATTAGCAGCCTGTACAGTTAGTTCCCGACCCCTTTGCAGTACTTCACCTATCTGGCTTAATGCTGTTTCACTATAATCTAGGAAAGACACCGTAGCATCGACATTTCGTTGGTATTGATCATTGGCGGCTAATTCACTACGATAACGCATTGAGAAACTAATCCCTACCGGATCGTCAGAAGGCTTATTGATTCTGCGACCTGTCGATAACTGATTCTGTAAATTGTCCATGCGACTCATATTCCCATTAATATTGCGCAATAATTGAGTATTTAACATGCCTTGCGTAACGCGAAGCGGCATTCGTTTCACCTCATATCAAATTTGTATTAAGCTATTATCTGCCTACCGTACCCATTGAATTAATGACTTTATCGAGCATCTCATCAAACGTTGTCAAAGAGCGTGCAGCCGCATTGTATGCATGTTGGTATTTAATCATATCTGCCATCTCTTCATCTATAGACACACCGCTTACTGATTGTCGTCTTGCATCCACCTGGTCTACAAGAATCTTCTGATTTGACGTTTGACGCTGTGCTTCTTGCGTCTGAACCCCGATTTCCGATACAACTGCACGAAGGAATTCATCGAACGTTCCGCCGTTGAGGATAATTTTGGTAACGCCGGAACCATCGAAATTGTATTTCGTATTCTTAATGTTAGCTAATTTCAGTGCGAATTCATTATTCCCTTTGACCACACGTTCGACACCACTCGCGTCCGTATACGTTCTTGCCGAAGCAGCAATATTCTCTACATTATCCGTAATATTGCTACTTACTTTCATTGTCAGTGCTGCGTTACTAAAATCAGTACTAGGTGCAAAAAAATCTCCGCCTTTCTTAGGCGGTGTGTCCTGCAATGTGTATCCTTGTTTATGCATATCATTGACCGAAGTTACAATTGTGGTAACCATCGAATTCAATTGATTCTTATATTCAGTGACATATCTTTCATTTGATAACTTAAGTCCAAACAATTGCCCGCTGTTTAGATCCCCTTGGTAGGCTGAGTCCACAAGATCCACGGTAAAATTCGTCGGTGTACTTCCCACTACCAAATCCTGATTTCCCATCCTTATATGATATCCGCGTGACTCTTCTTGAACCGTCACATTAATGACTTTAGATAGTCCGTCAACCAATAGATCTCGTTGATCACGAAGATCATTTGCATTGTTACCTAATCCTTCAACTCGGAATATTTCATTATTTAAATTTGCAATCTGTTTCAGGACTGAATTCACTTCGGTTGACTTAACAGAAATATTATCACTCAAGTCAGATGCAAGATCGTTGAGCTGTTTAGCGGCATGATTGAAAGCATCTGTTAACGCAATTGCACTTTCTTTGACAACTGCGCGCGTTTCCATATTATCCGGTTGCTTGCCCAACTCCTGCCAAGAGTTCCAAAAATTATCCAGAACCTGACGAAGCCCCGTATCCGACGGCTCGTTGATGATCGCTTCTAACTTCTCTAATGTATCTTGACGAACAGACCATTCTCCGAAACTTTTGTTCTCATTCGCAAATTGCTTATCAAGAAAAGCCTCACGTATGCGCTTTACTTCTGTGAACTCAACCCCTTGACCCATTTGCCCTGGGAGGGTGGAGCGGTTTAAACTCAAAGCTTCGATGGGTTCAGCTGCAACCATTTTGACAACCTGACGTGAAAAGCCCGGCGTGTTCGCATTAGCTACGTTATGTCCAGCCGTTGTTAGTGCAGCTTGCTGTGTAAGGATCCCCCGCTTGGATATTTCAATTCCGCCAAAAGTCGATCTCATGGTTTCCCTCTCCTATGCCCTACTTGGGTATTCTGAATATAGCCGCTATCCTCTTCTATCAAACATCCCTAATCGATTTCCACTTTTAGCCTGATTAGGATTCCTATAGACCATATCATCCTCTGGCGCACCAATGACCAAATCGAGTGAATAATTGATAAAAGCCAAGGACTGTTCAATTAACTGCTGATTAATGACGTTGCTTTCTTTTAATTCCTCTATGGTAACAAGCAGCTTTTGTTGAGCTTCCATTAGCGCTTGTTTCTCTTCTGCCTTAAAAATAACCTTAATCAAATCACTAACCGTTATTTTGGGATTAGGATTATAACCTCTAGATATCAAGTAAGAGCCGATGATTTGAATCCGTTGTTGATTCGCTTCTGTAATCGCCCTAACCCATTTATTCTCCCGATTAACAATCATATTGAGTTGATCGATATCGTTGCTAACAAGAATCTCCGTTTTCCCCTTTGCAAGTTCAAGCAGAGCTTCATGCGCTTCCTGAAGTTTATCCATCGTTTCCAACAAGGGCTGTATCGACATGATCGTCACCTGCTTCTATCTGTTGTGTACGCTATTTTCTTACTTCAAGTAAGGAAGGATTTTCTCAGCTAATTTACCTGCATCCACACGATAAGTCCCAGCCGCGACGGACGACTTCAATTGTTCAATACGAAGCGTTTGTTCTTCCGTTCGGGCACTTCCCGAAGCTCCTAGAAGTTCCTTTGCCTCAGCAGAAATTTCGACTTGATCCTTAGGCTTACCTTTCTTGCCGGCAGCATGAGCGAAAGTGGCGTCGCCTGCTTTTTTATAAGGATTTACTGCACCGATCCGTTGATTGTCATTAATTTTCATACGATAACACTCCTATTACTGAGACATATAAAATAAAAAGCCGATAATCTTTACCACTATTATCGGCATCTTACCTATGAAACTTTATATCTCTATAGTCCTATTTAGAGAATAGTTAATGTCTATCATTCAAACGATCTTTGATTTTAAAACTAACTTGACTTTCCTTTGCTACTTTTTCCGTTTTACGCCGCTCATCCTCTGCATTATTCCTTACATCCTTCACAAGCTTGCTGCGGCAAGCTTCACAAATCGTGTTCTCACGAATCAGCGTTCCGCATACTTCACACGGAAAAGACATATTCGGCGCATGCATAATAGAGATTCGGCCATCACGGATAAATTTAGTGATCTGTTTAACCGCTACCCCTGTTGCCTCACTTAAATCATTTATGGTGGTACCTTTGTTTTCACGCAGGTATTTCAAGCATTTCTCATACTGCTGCTCCAAATCCTTCACACAATTCGGGCAAACCTCGTTAAAGCCTTTAACGAATATTTTCCCGCAGCGCGGACAATTAGCTACATTCATGCCCATTGTATAGCCCCCTCCTATTATTCCCATCACCCAATTATTAATTCCAGTTTACAGTAATTCGACAGCGTTTGCACAATAATATTTTTGACAGATGTGGTGACAATTCCTGCTACCGCGCCCACGTTAGACCGAATACTTCGGCAGATATGTACTCCCTGAGAACCTTGGCACATTGATTCATAGTGCTTCCAGTCGTATAAACATCATCCACGATATAAATAACAAACGAAGTAGCCGAAGATTCTTCTAAATAATTATAAATCGACTCATTCACCTCAAAAACATGCTCCAAATCGTCCAGCCGTTCATTCCTCTTCTTGAAGCTTTGTTTATCTGTGTGCTTGGAACGCTTAAGAAGGGGTATGACAGGGATCCCTATTCTATGACCAAGTTCAACTGCCATCTGCTCCGCTTGATTAAAACCACGTTCCAGCATTCTGCGCTCGCTCACTGGCACGAAAGTGATAAACTCCTTCACAGAATCGGATTCTGAGGGAAAAGTGTCTCTATCCTTATGTAATAAGTGATAAGAATGTACAAGCATCTTCCCGAGGACCGTCTTCAAACGCTCATCTCCACGATACTTATATCGCGCCAATAATTCCTTCATCGTTTCATCATATCTGACAGCGCTACGGCTTCTTATAAAATAGGAATGCGGCCTTCGTTGACAGTCTGAGCAAAATTCCCCTCGTCCACAAGTTGGACAAAGCGCTTCTCGAATCCAAGGAATTCGTGTGTAACACGAATGGCAAAGTCCTAATTCATCAACACGGAGAGTGCTATTCTGTTTGCAAAGTAAACATTCTTTTTTCAGCGGACTAAGCAGCGAAGCTACCGAACCCATCACTTTTTTAATCAAAATCCTCAAATTCATTTGCTGATAGCTCATTCATTTCCCCCTTAATAAATAGCCCTGTTTACGTGCGATGCGATTCATCTGCTTAATTTTTCGAATTGCCTCCTTTTGAAATTGCGTGATTTCTTTTGCTGCAAAATAGACCTTCCCTGCCGGATCGTCCTGCGACCTGCCTGCACGCCCAGCCATCTGAACGAGCGCTGCTTCATCAAATAGTTTCGAATCGGCATCCATAATGAACACATCAGACTTTGGCACCGTGACTCCTCGCTCCAAAATCGTTGTTGTGACCAGCACACGGATTTCTCTGTTTCGAAAAAGCTGGACCTTTTCAGTTCTAGCAAGATCTTTGGATGAGGTTCCTTCGATACACAAACTAGCTTCACTCATGCCATGACTTAATTTAGACCTTAGAAGATTAACCATTGGCTCGACCAACTGAATGTTGGGGACAAAAACAAACACCTGCGCACCTCGTTCCACCGAGGCCACCAGCTTAGCAAATAATGAACTCGGCATTATTTGTGACTGGACTATTTTCCTCAGAGGTGGGACCGAAACCAGCTGAGGAACTGGCAATGGGTGCCTGTGAAAGCGTACCGGCACTCGAACATGCGGTAATCTCCCCCGCTTTGCGGCCTGCCTTACAGCCCTCGGCGGTGTAGCCGAAAGCAAAATATTCGTTCCGCTTGCTTTGCAGACTTTAGCCGCTGCATAGGCAAGCATGGGATTGTTATGGTAGGGAAAAGCATCAATCTCATCGATAATGACAAGATCAAAAGCCTCCTGAAAGCGCAGCAGCTGATGCGTTGTCGCGATTGTAATCTGCCCTTGCTCCCAGCGCTGCTCGCTTCCACCATACAGCGTCACCACGCTGTAATCGGCAAATGCGCGGCATATTCGTGGTTGCAGCTCTAACACCACGTCCTTACGTGGTGTCGCGATAAGCACACGCCCTCCTCTCGCAACGGTGTGATGGATCAACGGAAAGATCATCTCCGTCTTCCCCGCACCTGTAACTGCCCAGATCAAGAACCTTCGCGGGAATTGGTGGTTCACTTTTGCTTTTACTTCTGCATCAGCTCCCGCTCTTTCGCTGCCTTTCCTCGCTCTGCTCCCTGGCCAACCTACTCTTCTATAACCAGTCCGTTTCTCCCTCGAGCCCTCAACACCATTCCCGCATATATAGCGCAGCCCCTCCAACGAAGCCCTAGCCTGGGCCTCACTGAGCCCCCAAGGCTCAATATAAGCGCGAAGCTGCTCTTCCTGTTCTTCCCTCTCTCGATCTTCCACGCCACCTTGCCCCACCCGGGACCCCGTCGGCGCAACCTCCCTCGAGTGCCCAATAACTAGCAAAGAACAAAACCGAGCCCTCCCCATGGTCAGGCACTCCTCACAATAAGGACAGGCTTGTCCGCAATGCAAGCAAGCCGACCAAAACATGCGCTTCGCACCACTTCCACACCGTTTACAGGTGTAGCTCGTCGTCTTTCTAAACCCCTGGCGCCAATCTCGGCGCTCGATCACTTCTAGTCCATTCCTCACCTCAACATCACCATTGAGATGAGCAAGCTGCAGATAGGATAGCCACTCATTTCCTGTCCCTAAATCTACCCCAACCGTCACCAACAGTTGTTGAAATTCCTCTACAAGCAGCGACCGACCGCTGCAAGCTTCCACAATAATGGCATATACATACGCATCCAACGTGTTACTTGGATACTTCCCTTGCTTCCACACCTCATATTTAATCTTTTGCATACGAAGATCTTCACCAATAGGGATATTGTATTCATGCATAAGCTGCCGAAGCCGCTCCAGCACTCTCTCGTCATGCGATTCAAACGCCAACTGATTTTCCACATTCAGCCCCTGAAGCATCCGCACACCCTGCCCTAACGAAATAAAAGGTTCGAACACTACGAGGCCGGCGTCGGCTGCGTATTGCTCGAACCAATATTGGATGTCCGTCTGTGAGTGAATCGTTAATCGCCACTCCCACTCTTTTCCCAAACAAACTGCATAAAGTTGAACCTTCATTCCTCACCTTACTCTCATTGTAACTAAGTACTTGAAACCGTTGCCTTCAACCGACATGGATCTTCACTAGATCCTCCCTGCTGCTTAGATGAACGACAGTCACGGGTTCACTATCATGTTGACGTAAATAGTGGTCAACCGCGTCATAATCCGTCAGATACCGAAGCTCTAGCAAATGGCTATGGGATAAGCGCTCAATGATTTTCCTCGTATCGTCGGAAGATCCTTCATCGAATATCGTTGCTTTCACTTCGTTGCCCTTAAAACGCGAGAAGAAAAACAAGGAGCGAATATACCATTCAATTTGGTTTTGATTATTTTTGGTGACGAGCAGCACATTAGCCGTTTTCTTGCTTCCACCTCTGCGAGTGCCGAGCAATAAATGGAGCACAGCAATGCTGATTCCGTAGCAACCTAAGATCCAAAGCAATCCAATCCACATAGCGGGTCCCTCCCTTACCTGCAGTGTATGCTGCAAAGTTAAGGGGGGTTCCTCTCGTGAAAATGGAGATTACAACGTTACCCAACCATTTTTAATTGCTATAATAACAGCTTGTGTACGATCATCAACTTCCATTTTTTGGAGGATGCTGCTGACGTGGTTTTTCACCGTTTTTTCACTGATATAGAGGAACTCTCCGATCAGCTTATTGCTTTTTTTACCTTCCGCCATCAGACGAAGAACTTCTGCTTCTCGCTTGGTTAGCGGACTATTTGTATTATGTATGTATTTAAGAGCTGAATCTTTGACGCCTTGGCCGGAACCAACTACACCCACATCATCCAAATAGGTCATACGTCTGAGCTGATTAATCAGCTTGCCAGTAACCTTAGGGTGAATGTAAGCATGACCAGCCACTACGGAACGAATCGCATTAATGAGCGACTCCGCTTCCATATCTTTCAGCAAATAACCTGAAGCCCCCTTACGAAGAGTTTCGAACACGTAGCTCTCATCATCATGGATGGATAAAATGATTACTTTGATATCGGGAAAAATAAGCTTAAGCCGTTCAGTCGCCACAACGCCGTTCTCGAGCGGCATATTAATATCCATGAGAACAATATCCGGCGTGATTTGATTGCACAGCTCGATAACCTGGATACCATCACCGCACTCACCGATGACTTCCATATCATCTTCCATATTAATAATTCGTTTAACACCTTCACGAAACAGCTGATGATCGTCCGCAATGACAATATGCACATTGCGTTTATGACTCGCCGTGTTGTCCATTCTGTTTTTCCTCCTTGTTCTCTCCAACGCCGCCGATAGGGATTAGCATCGTAATTTTTGTACCTGAATCTTTTTCGGACTCTAGAACCATCGTGCCCTCCAGAAGCTCGACACGCTCACGCATGCCCAGCAAGCCGAAATTATTTCCCTTGGCTATTCTTTGTTCTGTCTGCGGCACGTCAAAACCGATCCCGTTATCTACCACGTAGATTTGCACTTGATCCGGCTCCAGTGTGAGTTCAACAGATAGGAAAGTAGCTTTTGCATGCTTATTTACATTAGATAAAGCTTCCTGCACAAGTCGGAAAATAGCAATTTCAAGCCCAGACGGAATGCGAGTCTCCTTGCCTACGAGATTAAACTGTGTGCGAATTCTATGCTTATCTTCGAAATCCTGTACATATTTACGCAGTGTCGGAACGATTCCTAGATCATCGAGAGCCATCGGACGGAGGTTGAAGATGATCTTACGAACTTCTTCAAGCCCCCCTCTGACTTGACCCTTCAAATCTACCAATTCTTCCTTCACCGCGGGAATATCCTCTTTTACCAGCATACGCTGGGCAATTTCAGTTCGAAGCACTACATTCGCCAAGGTTTGAGCCATACCATCGTGAATTTCACGCGCAATACGCTTCCGTTCTTCCTCTTGGGCCAAAATAATCTTCAAACCGAGTAATTGCCTGTTCTTGGCGGATTCGAGTATACGAGTCACCTGATTGAGGTCGCCCGATAAATATTCCAGTACCACATTCATTTGCGATACGATTGTTTCTGCTCGCTCCACCTGCTTGTCCACATTTTTCGTGCGTACCTGCAGATCATTGCGCCGAGTCTTTAGATTATTTTCTTTTTCCCTAGCAATTGTCAGCTGTAATTGAAAAGCAATCGCGGCTTCATAAGCAATCTTGATATCTTCCTCACGATACTTGTTGAAATCACGACTGACCTCCGTAAGTCGAATACGAGATCGCTTGTAATCCTTCTCCAAATTGTCAACCAGCTCGATGGTAACACTCGTTTCGTACTTAATCTCTTCGAGCTCGCGAGTGAGTGACTCTTTTTCCACACGAGAAGCTTCAGCGATTTCAAACATTTGGTACTTGCTGCTCTCCATGACGTTAATTGCGTTTTTAATGACACGATCTATAGCGTCTGGCTGCAAATGAAACGAGCTCCTTTATAAAACAATATTAGAAATTAGTCTACCCCATATTGTATCATAGTTTTACCCGTTTGCCGTGTACTTCTAGCACTATTTATTCGATCGTAATCCCATAATTTTTGGGTTCCCAGCCTACTTTAAAGCCTAATTTCTCTGAAATGAGTCGCAAAGGCACCATCGTCACATTATTCATGATTTTAGGAGACACTTCAGCGGTCACACGATCTCCGTTTACAAGCAGATCAGCATTATCAATCCACAGGTCAATCAGCTTGTCACCTCGAATAACGGTTACCTTCCGCTCTTTGTCATCCCACTTCACATTACCGCCTAATGCTTCTGTTACGAAACGAAGAGGAACTAACGTATTATCATTCACAATCGTCGGAGCCTGCTCTAATGTATAGGATTTATCATTCAGTGTCGCTTGTTTCTTATTCACAGTCAATTTTACCGCATTTTTCGGTAGAGCGGCTAGCTGTCCTTTGTAAATGAAAGAGATATCATCGATATTAATTTTCCCTTTTGGGGCCCTTTCATCCTGTCCATTCGCTGGATTAGCGATATATACACTCTTAATTTTGATCGGAAATTTGAGGTCGGACACATCAGCCGTTACCTTGCGCCAGCCTGTCCAGTTCATATTTTCAGTGAAACTTACGTAATTCAACTTCCCATTCGCATCAATGATTTCTGCGCGCACCCAGTTAAAGCTTCCGTCACCGAGCACTTTGGCAGTGATAAACTCCGGCTCTCCTTCAATCTGAACACCGTTCATCCCATCGAATCTAGCGTAAGCTGCTTTGGTACCTGTTCCTTTTGTAAAATCATACGAAATTTCTAGACTCTTGTTCCCGCTATTTGGCACAATATTAACAGCTGAAACAACCTCGGCTGGATACTTATCGCCTGTTGTCATAACTGCAAACTTATCTAGATCGTACCAAACCTTCTCCTGACCAACAGGCAATGTAACCATCGTGCTATAACCATCATATCTCGCAATAACCTGAGCCGCCTGAGAGCCCGAAGCGCTATCCACATGAAGAATACCGTCTTTCAGAGACCCTTTAACCCCACTTAGCTCCCAAGTTGCTGATGCCGCCGGCAATTCGCGTGTTGCACCACTCCTAGTCGTTACCGATATAGGCAGCTTGAAATCCCCGCCTTCTGTCAGTGAAAAGGCTCCTGAATTAAATTTCATGGAAGTAATCTGATTTCTTCCGACAACCTCGACGTCCATGGATGCTGAACCTTTGCCTGACTTGGCAATGATTTGGGTCTTGCCAGGCAATGTCGGTGTAAACACATTATCTTTGAACGCTCCAATCGTCGTGGAACTACTCCACTGTGGAACAATGCCCTCTACGGAAATCGGATTATAATAGTCATCATAAGCTTTAAATTGATAAGTGCTGGATTCATTCATAAATAAAATATTTTGACCTTTTAAAATAAGTCCCTTCAAATCGCCCTTCGGTGCCGTCGAATACACACCCACACCATTTACAACGGAACGCTGATTGCCATTCTCTGTTTTATTAACTAGCTTCGGATCAAAATCTCCGAGAGGTCTTGAAACCATCTGCGTCGATCCCCCGCCATCCAGAACCATCCCTCTCCAAACACCAGCACTAATCATAAACTGCTGAAGCTCGGGGAGCGTCATCCCTGCACTGCCTGCACTGCGATCCGAAGTAATGATATAAGCCGTCTTCATATCTTTGGAATAGCCTATTGCCGTTCGGGAACGTGGGCTATAGCCACTGAAATCGCCAATATTACGTGTAAAATAACTCGGCTTTGCCTCATCCACTAGCAGTGTGCTGCCGCCAATGAGCATTTTAAAATTCTTCCAATCATACGTCTTAGACGCATCATGCGGGACCATATCATATTTGGTAGTGATCTTATCTCCGACTTTGAGGTGATTTACAATAAACTCCCTGGCAAGACCAGAGCCTCTGAGGATATAGCCATCTGCTGGAGCAACCATTTTAATATTCGTATCTACGGCAATTTCCTTGACTACATCATTCTGTATGAGTGCTTCAGTTGGAACATGGGTTCCATCAACTGCACGCTGCGTTAAAGCCCAGGCATTCGTATAGAGGAAAAGTCCGTCTGCGATCATCGCGACATCATTGTCGTCCCAATAATACGTTTTGTTCACACCGCCAAGCTCAAAAGAAGTCCCGTCCTTCGCCGTCACCCTGCCTTGAAAATCAAAAATATCAATAATCGGTTGATTCGTATTCGTAATCGCAAAAGAATAAAGTCCAGATATTTTCGCAGGGGTTGCCATTACTTGACCATTCGTGATTTGCGCGCCTTCTGGAACACCTTCCGCCTGTGTATTGAAGAAATCCCCATTCACACCTGCCACGGCACCGGTATCCTTCACCATACCCAAAACACTCTGGTTCTTCGTGAACTGATTCTTCGTCCCAGCCATTGCGTCTATCTTAACGTTCGGATTCGTCAAATCGACTTCTACCACATTGGCGTTCACCGATACGTCCTTATTGCTTCTAGTAGTCTTCCAAATGTAATTCTTCATAATTGCACCAGATGTAATCGTCTCCTGCGAACTAAGTGTCAACGTCGGCCCTGCCGCGTTTACCGTAGTCCCCGCAACCAATTGCCATACCAATGCGCAAGCCAGCGCACCCATTCCTACTTGCTTTTGTACCATCATGCTGCTTTTCCACTCTCCTCTTTCAGTTTAAGTCTAGTATCTATCTTTTCGGATATCTATATAGACTCTTAAACTAGTGAAAAAGTTACGATCTAAGAGAAGTTGTATTTATACGTCAAAAATATGACCACGAGCCAGCAAAAGAAAAGAGAGCACGACCCTACTCGGATCTGCTCTCTGCTTGAGATACGTGACATTTTATTTAGACCATTTAAGCTTAGCTTCTTGCTCAATCGACCTAGCGGATAATAGTTCAATAATCGAATGCTGCTGCTCTTGAATAAGCTCCATCCTTTTCACTGTTTCATTGGTTTCCAATACAGCTTGCTTTATTTGAGCTTGTTCCAATTCCATTCTGTCTAATCTGTCTATCACTGGTAATAATTCAGCCCTAAGTAACGCGGTTAATGCTTCTTTCAAGTCATTATCCAACATCATCACTCCCGATCCAATTACTTAATTCTGTTTTACGATTATACCATAATACTCAAACTTAGAGCATCTTCGGACTATATAATTATTATACCATAAAATAGAAATTAAAACAAACATATGTTCTCGTATTGTTGTAATTCTTAGTTATCATAAAATGCAAAAAAGTCGCCCAATAAGGACGACTTCCATAAATTTTAAACCAATGCTTGTGTTTTCAAAGACTCAGCTTTGTCTGTACGCTCCCAAGGAACATCCAGATCATTACGGCCAAAGTGACCATAAGCAGCTGTTTGACGGTAGATTGGACGACGCAGGTCAAGCTCTTTAATGATGCCCGCAGGACGAAGATCAAAGTTAGTATGAATCAGCTCAACAAGCTTCTCTTCACTTACTTTACCTGTTCCAAAAGTATCCACAGCAATGGACACTGGACGAGCTACACCAATAGCATATGCTAATTGAACTTCACATTTTTCAGCAAGTCCAGCTGCTACAATGTTTTTCGCAACATAACGCGCTGCGTAAGCACCGGAACGGTCAACTTTCGTTGGATCCTTACCAGAGAATGCGCCACCGCCGTGACGAGCATAACCACCGTAAGTATCAACGATGATTTTACGACCTGTCAAACCAGCATCCCCTTGAGGTCCGCCAATTACGAAACGGCCAGTTGGGTTAATGAAATAGTTTGTATTCTCATCCAGCAAATGAGCTGGAACGATTGGGTTAATGACATGTTCTTTAATATCTTTTTGGATTTGCTCCAATGTAACTTCTTCGCCATGCTGTGTGGATACAACAATCGCATCAACACGAACTGGTTTATCATCGACATACTCAACCGTTACTTGTGTTTTACCGTCCGGACGCAGGTATGGAAGAGTTCCATTTTTACGAACTTCCGTCAAACGACGAGCCAATTGGTGAGAAATCGAGATTGGAAGAGGCATAAGCTCAGGCGTTTCGTTAACCGCGAATCCGAACATCAGACCTTGGTCACCAGCACCGATTGCGTCAATTTCCTCATCAGACATCGAACCTTCTCTTGCTTCAAGGGCTCTGTTAACACCTTGTGCAATGTCAGGGGATTGTTCATTCAAAGAAACGAGAACCGCACAAGTTTGGGAGTCAAAACCATACTTCGCACGCGTATAACCAATATCCTTAATTGTTTGTCTAGCGATCGCTTGAATATCAACATATTCAGAGCTTGAAGTAATCTCACCGATTACCAAAACCAAACCAGTTGCTACAGATACCTCACATGCTACACGAGCATTCGGATCATTGGCAAGAAATGCATCCAATACCGAGTCAGAAATTTGGTCACAAATTTTATCCGGATGACCTTCTGTTACGGATTCGGATGTAAATAAACGACGTCCACGTACTTGCGCCATATCATTCATCCTCCTAATATCATTTAGTATGTTTGAAAAGCTTCTACACGATGCCTCTATATGAAAAAAAGTGGGCCCGGCTTTAGCGGCAGCTTTTCACGCCAAACGGAATCCCTCTTTTGCGCTCAAGCGCTAACAAGATCCTTGAATTCCGCAATGGTAAAAATTAGAATCAAACAGTAAACCCAGTAATCATGAATAAAGACAACAAAAAAATGAACCTTTCCCGATTGGAAAAGGTTAAATTAAATATTGACCTTCAATTAGTTATCTTACGTCATTTGTCGTCTAGTGTCAATGCAGCAAACCGTGAAGAAATTATGAATAATTCATCAAATCTATAAAGAAAATAGTGCTTCTTCTGCTTTCTGAATCAGTCTTTTAGTAATCGTTCCCCCTACTGCTCCTGCATCTCGCGATGAGATATGTCCCCAGTAGTCTTCTTTCATTGAAGAGGAAGGAATCGAGCCCAATTCCGTCGCAAACTCCGTATCCGCATGAAGCGACATTTGCTTACCGACAGGCAAACCTAATTCAGCAGCAATCTCATACTTTAAAATATCTAATGCCTTTTTCGATTCAGGAACCACTTTATTATTGTTTCTAGCCATAACAAACGCCTCCTTAGAGTTTTTGTTGTGATTACGACACTACATAAGCAATTGCCGATGATGTGAGTACATCACTAGTATGGCTAGATTCCTGAAGTCGAACCGCATAAGAACTTGTCAGATTGGGTAAAATTATGGAGAAGAGTTTTATTGAAATACGACCAAATGAACAAACATTTTAGTTTTAAAATTTGCAAAAAACTTTATTGAGCAACCTTACTTCCGTCGGCATTCAACAATAAATAGCTTCCGCGTACCATGACAAAGATGTCCGCCGTATTCTTAGGCGATGACTTAATACCACGGCCCTCGGCCGGGAAGATCAAAAGATGATTCAGCGCGACTTCCGTCCCCACTGAAAGATCTTTGCCTCCCGTTACATCCGGGATGCCATTTTCATCGTTGCTCACGGCGAGTACCCTGCCAGTTCGCACGATAAACTCGGCGCCAGCACCGGCGTAAAGCGTTTGTCCATTTTGCAATTGGACAACCTTCATTGTCGCTGGCGTGGAAGTGCCCGTGCCTCCGTTACTCCCGCTAGGCTGGCCTGCGCCAGCATTGGCCGCGATCGCGGAGGCGACAATCTCCTTCACCTTTGCTTCGCTTAAGGTGTTCTGGTCGAAGTAGCTCTTTGTGATCACCGGGTCGGTGGACGAGCCTGGGGTGGGGGCTTCGGCTTGGGATGTGGTAAATAATGTTAGTACATTAAAGAAAGTTATTAGTAAAACTATTGATCTAAAACTTAATAAGTAATTCACTAAGCATTACTCTCCTTAATTTATTAAGTAAAAAACAAGAAGACCCTCATCGAGGGTCTTCTTAACTCCAAATTCTATTAAGGAGTTTGATCAATTGTTACTACAGTTGTAGCTGATTTACCATTGCTTGTAACTGCTTTAAGAACGAATTCTTTAACAGTACCAGTAATAGTTACAGCACCAGTTGTTTGATCTACAGTAACAGTACCAGTTCCAACTTTACCAGTTACAGTGTAAAGAAGACCTAATACATTTTGGTATTTAGGAATCTCAGCATCAGTGTACTCAATTCCATAACTATCATTAACTGTTAAGTTAAGAATAGCTTCTGTAGTTGACGATGTAGCACCGTATGCAAGTTCAATACCAGTATTTCCAGCTTTAATTGTTGCTACCGTAGGAGCATCAGTTTTTACGTTGATTGTATTAGTCGTAAGCTCTTTAATTTCACCATTAGCTGCTTTAAACACTACTGTTACTGTAGCAGAACCAGCTTTGTTACCAACAACATTTACTTTACCGGCTGCTGAACCATAAACTGCATTCACAACACTTGGAGCAGATGAACTTGCGCCAATTACGCGGTCGGATGGAATAGCAACTTTATCGCCTGATCCATCTTTAGCAGTTACTTCAAGAGTCCTACCAAGACTGGACAAGTAATTATTTGTAACGTCATCAGCATGCTTATAAGTGCTGTCTAAGTATGCATAGAGATCTACAACTGAATTCAATGCATAAGTTAGATTGCTATCATTAGCAATTGTTTTAATGGAAGCAGTTTGGTTTTTGATCAGTCTATCTTTAGTGCGATCTGCAGAATTCACAATTTCAACTAGATCAACTGAAATTTTAGCTTCACCACTTGTGTTGTTGATTGTATTAAACTTAAAGCCTTTGTTGAAACCTTTGAAAGATGTTGCCAAAGCAACATTAGCAGACGCATCATCTGTAATTACATATTCAGCTTGTCGAGTTGCCCATGCACTATCTTTACCTACAACTGTAGCATAAGTGGAACCTGTTACTGTTGTTTTAACAGCATATTTTCCAGCTAAGCTTGATTTAGCAGAATCAAGAGTAGCACCGTATTGATCTTTTACCACTAGAACAAACTCAGAGGAAGCACCAAGCACTGCTTTTGCAGCAGGAGCTGTAGCTACTACAACTGTAGAAGGTTTGCGAGCTTCATTAACTTGGTAGCTTTGCGTAGCATTAGTTTGGATGCCAGCAGTATAGATACCTGCGTTAACAAACACAATTCCTCTTTCAGCAGTTGTTACTTCATCCAACTTAAGCTTACCTTTGTTTTCGCCGTTTTCAACGATACCCGTTACTGTACCTGATGCATTAGTAACACCGCTAATAGTCGCGCCAGAGACTTGAATGGAAATTCTTCCGTCTTTAGCATTAGCTACGATATCATCAGCAGATAATGTATTTCCAGCAGCATCATATGCGATAATTGGAACATATTTGTCTTTATCACCTTCAGCAAGTACACCAGAAAGAGATCCAATCTCAATTTTATTTGCTGTTTTTGCAGATTTAACGCTAACTTTTGCAGTTTCAGAGGAGGATCCCACATATACAGTTACTGTAAAATCAGCATCTTTTTCTACATTTTTCTTAAGGTTTACTTTGATTTTATCAAGATCATCCGTATTTGTTTCAACAGACTCGAATGAGTATGGAGTAACAATTACAGTAGCTTTGTAGCTGCTTGAAATTACACCAGCGCCATCTGTGAATGCTGCTTTGGATGCTTTATCGCCATATTGGTCAAATCTTGTAATAGCAATTTCTGCAGATTGATCTTTTTCAGTCAGAGCAGTTTGGCTATTAGGATATTTCACAGCTCCAAGCTGAATTTTGGATACGATTGGAGCAATACCGATTTTGAAAGTTCTTTGTACAGCAACAGATGAATTTGTAAAGAATACATTAATTGGTAGAACGGACACTTCTGGTTGCGTATCTACAGATGTTCCATCTAATCTCTTAGTGTTAACATCTAGTTCAAGAAGGCCAGTATCATCGTTTCTTGTTAGGTTTTTGGATACACCATTTACATATGCAGTGTAGCTTCCGCCTGTGTAAGAAGCATTTTCACCGTATTGATTAGATGCTTTAACTTGAATGATAACACTTGGACTTTGAGCAATTTTCTCGCTTGCATTTACAAAATCCAATTTTGTAACTTTTTCATTTTCAGCAGTAAATTCACCGCTTACTTTATCAACGGCTGTCGCATCTAAACCTGAGACAGTAGCAGTATATTTACCTTCTGTAATTTTAACATCTGTAAGAGTCAAAGTAGCTGTTTTCTTGTCATCAGACCATACAGTAGTTGTAGTAACTGCTTGAGTTCCTTTAGTCAATGCAACTTTAGCTTTAGTATCGTCAACTGGTTTGTTGAAAGTAACAGTTACTTTTTGAACGCCTGTTGCTTTAGCTTCAGTTACGGATACTTTACCAGGAGATACATATTGAGCTTTCGCTTCGTATGCACCAGTCAAAAGAAGGTCGCGAGTTGCGTTTCCTTGACCACCGAATTTGCCATCAGCGCCAGCAGGAAGAAGTTTCAATTCAAGAGCCAATGCTACATAGCCTTGTGCCCAGCCAGAAACAGTTGTATCAGTACCTGTTTTTGCTTTTGCTTCAGCATCTTTACCTAGTACGCGAACCAAGAAAGTCGCAAGTTGTTCTTTTGTTACTTTACCAGCTGGGTTGTATTGACCTTCAGCATAGCCATCAGTGATTCCAGCAGTTTTCAAAGCTTCGATGAAAGGAAGTGCGTAGCCATTAGCTGCGTCATCTACTTTAACATCAGAGAAGCTGGAAGTTTTAAGATCTTTGTTTACTTCGATACCAGTGATCAAAGCTGCAACTTTTGCGAATTGAGCGCGGTTCATTTCGTCTTTAAGACCAAATGTAGTTTCGCTCACTCCATCAAAAATACCTGCGCTGATCAATGCATCGAATTTCGCTTTTGTAGCTGCGTCAAGATCTTTAAGATCTGTGAAGTCAGCAGATGTTTTACCGAATGCTACGGAAGAAAACATGGATAATGCCATTGCTGTAGAAAGAATTACGGATAAACTTTTTTTCATAACCTTTTTTTCTCCTCCTTGAATATCTTTGGTTTTATTTTTTAGGTTGAATCTAACAATATTTGAGCTCGATTTACTCATTGTTTGGTTCACCCCCTTTCCAGAGTTAGAGCATAATATAACTAAGTTCGCGTGCAGCTCTTGTGGCTGCATTGGAAACTAGTAAACTTAAAGTAGGAAAATAGACACTCACACCAATTTACATTATACAATGGTCGATTAGCGTCGTAAAGAATTATTTTCTAATAATAATTAGCCGTAACTAATTTTCTTATTTTCATAGTATTAAACGCAGTATTTCTAAAAAAGTTGCGCTTTTGTTTTTTTTTTTATAAATACTTTTGGTTTACGAGCAAGTAATCATTTTATTTGAATTAGAAAAAGCGCCCCGTGCTAGTTATGCACAGGACGCTTTTTAATAAATTACTTATAAATTAGTCGATTACCGTTACCAGTGTAGTAGCTGTTTTTCCGTTGTTAGAAATTGCTTTCAACGTAAACTCAGTTACACCTGCTCCAATTGTTACCGCACCTGTTGTTTGGTCAACAGATACCGTACCACCTGTTACACCAGACACTGTGTATACTAGACCACCTGTCAATAGCTTGTAGCCATCGATGTTTGTACCTTTATACTCAATGCCATAGTTGTCTGTAAGCGCTAGGTCCATGATGTCATAAACCGCTGGCACTGCATCATTATCAACTGTTTTTGTTGTGTTTCCAGCAGTTAAGGAAGCCACTGCAACAGCGTCACCTTTAACTTTTACTGATGTTGTCATGTCCTTCACTTCACCATTCGCAGCAGTAAAGGTCACTGTCACATTAGCTGTACCTGCTTTATAACCATTTAACTTAGCTTTACCAGCTGGATCAAACGTTACTTTCAACACATTTGAATCAGAAGAAGTTACACCAACAATGCGATCTTGTGGAATCACTACATTGTTTCCTGCATTATCTTTCGCAGTAATCTCAAGTGTTCTTCCCGTTAAAAGTGTTAATGGAGCATCTTTTTGACCCGTTGTTAACTGGGAACTATCTAATGCTGCGTAGAGATCACTTACAGCTGTTAATGCGTAAGTTAATTCTGTGCTTGATGCTACAGTTTCAATGGATTTTGTAACTTTCTTAATTTCTTTATCTTTTGTACGGTCGGCAGGATTTACAATCTCAACCAATTGTGCTGTAAATTCCATTTTACCAGCATCGCCGTCTGTGTTAAATACAAAGCCTTTATTGAAACCAGTAAATGCATTGCCTGAGTACTCTTGATTATTTGCGTAAACATAATCTGCATCCTGACCATCAATTGTACCGTATGCCGCTCCAGTTACCGATGTTTTCAAAGCATATTTGTTTAGAAGACCTGCTCTTCCATCCAATGTCTCACCGAACTGGTCTTTAACAACTAGTTTGAATTTAGAGTCAGCACCCAAAATCGCTTTGGAAGCAGGGTCTGTTACAACTGTGATTGTTACAGGCTTGCGTCCTTCTTGTACTGTAAATTGTTCTGTATCGTTATTTTGAGTTTCAGAAGAGTAAATACCTACATTCAAGAACACAATACCTCTTTCAGTAGCGTCAATTGTCGCAAGTTTCAGTTGGCCTTTGTGCTCGCCACTTTCAACGATACCTGTGTTTGCTCCACCAACAGTTACTGTTGCAATTCCTGTACCTGTAGCCAATGTAGCTCCAGATGTTTGAATAGTAAATCTACCTTCTTTAGCATTCGTAACAATATCCTCAGCAGACAGTTTGTTTCCAGCTGCATCATATGCTACAAGTGTAATATATTTATTTGTATCCGCTTCTGCGATAGTCCCTGTATAGGGTGCAATCTCAACTTTATTTGCTACTTTTGAAGATTTAACACTTACTGTTTTTGTTGCAGATGCACTGCCTACATACGTTGTCAAAGTAAAGTCTGTATCTTTCTCTACATTTTTAGATAGAGTTACTTTTACCTTACCCCAATCTGTAACAGCTTTATCGATTGTGAATGCATCATTGCTATACGGTGTAACAATTACTTCTGCCTTCATATCTGCAGCGCCTGTGTAATCACTTGCAATGGCATCTCCATATTGGTCAATACGTGTTACTGCAATTTCAGCTACTTCACCTTTATTCATCAATGCTTTTGCATTGTTTGGATAGCTCACATCACCTAGTTCAACTTTTGTTACATAGGGAGCAGTACCAATTTTAAATGTTTTTTGTACAGATACTGAAGAGTTTGTGAAAAATACGTTAACTGGCAATACACTAACTTCTGGTTGTGATGGATTTCCACCAACAGTAGTGGTGTCTACATTTAGCTCAAGAAGCCCTGTATCATCATTTCTAGTCAAATTAGCTGTCGAACCGTTAACGTATGCTGTATAACTGCCACCAATGAACGATGCATTTTCGCCATATTGATTTACAGCTTTCAACTTCATTTTAACATGATTGCTAAGGGCGATTTTCTCACTTGCATTTACGAAATCAATTTTTGTGACTTTTTCATTTTCTGCTGTAAAGTTAGCAGTTGCTTTATCTACTGCTGCCGCGTCTAATCCAGAAAGACTTACGCTATAATTGCCTTCAGTAATTTTATAGTCAGTTAGTGTCAACACTGCTGATTTTTTATCTTCTGTAAATTTAACCGTTGATGCAACAGCAAGTGTACCTTTTGTTAGAGCAAGAGTTGCTTTTGCTGTATCTACTGGCTTGTTGAAGCTTACAGTTACTTGTTGTACGCCAGTTGCTTTCGCGCCAGTTACAGATACTTTACCAGCTGGTACGTATTGTTGTTTCGCTTCGTATGCACCAGTCACAAGCAGATCGCGAGTTGCGTTTGTCATACCGCCGAATTTACCGTCAGTGCCATTGGAAAGAAGTTTAAGTTCAAGTGCAAGAGCTACATAGCCTTGTGCCCAACCAGAAACCGTTGTGTCTGTACCTGTTTTGCCTTTAGCTGCTGCATCTTGACCAAGAACACGAACCAAGAAAGTAGCGAGTTGTTCTTTTGTTACTTTACCAGCTGGGTTGTATTGACCTTCAGCATAACCATCAGTTACGCCAGCTGTTTTCAAAGCTTCGATGTAAGGAAGTGCATAACCATTTGCTGCATCGGTTACACTAACGTCAGTGAATGTGGATGTTTTCAAGTCTTTGTTTACTTCAAGACCCATGATCAATGCCGCTACTTTCGCGAATTGTGCACGGTTCATTTCGTCTTTCAGACCGAAAGTTGTTTCTGTCACGCCGTCAAAAATACCAGCAGTGATCATGGCATCAAATTTCACTTTTGTTGCTGCATCCAGGTCTTTCAAGTCTGTAAAGTCAGCAGATGTTTTACCAAATGCGACGGACGAGAACATGGAAAGAGCCATAGCGGATGTAAGAACTACGGATAGTGTTTTCTTCATAAAGGTTTGTTTCCTCCTAATATTTTTTAAGTTTTTGTTATAAAAACTTATAACCAACGGGGCGACAGTTGAATCAAGGCATGACTCTATGTAGCTTCGCGTCTATCACCTTGGCTACATGAATTAGTATACGTGACTGTATGCATTATTTCATTGATAAGTATTTTCCAATTGCAATACTTATTTCTACTCGATTATTTTTGCATAACTTCATAGACTAAAAAAAACAAAAAGCGTCCTGTGCAAGATAAGCACAAGACGCTTTTTAAAAATCACTTATAAATTAATCGATTACCGTTACCAGTGTAGTAGCTGTTTTTCCGTTGTTAGAAATTGCTTTCAACGTAAACTCAGTTACACCTGCTCCAATTGTTACCGCACCTGTTGTTTGGTCAACAGATACCGTGCCACCTGTTACACCAGACACTGTGTATACTAGACCACCTGTCAATAGCTTGTAGCCATCGATGTTTGTACCTTTATACTCAATGCCATAGTTGTCTGTAAGCGCTAGGTCCATGATGTCATAAACCGCTGGCACTGCATCATTATCAACTGTTTTTGTTGTGTTTCCAGCAGTTAAGGAAGCCACTGCAACAGCGTCACCTTTAACTTTTACTGATGTTGTCATGTCCTTCACTTCACCATTCGCAGCAGTAAAGGTCACTGTCACATTAGCTGTACCTGCTTTATAACCATTTAACTTAGCTTTACCAGCTGGATCAAACGTTACTTTCAACACATTTGAATCAGAAGAAGTTACACCAACAATGCGATCTTGTGGAATCACTACATTGTTTCCTGCATTATCTTTCGCAGTAATCTCAAGTGTTCTTCCCGTTAAAAGTGTTAATGGAGCATCTTTTTGACCCGTTGTTAACTGGGAACTATCTAATGCTGCGTAGAGATCACTTACAGCTGTTAATGCGTAAGTTAATTCTGTGCTTGATGCTACAGTTTCAATGGATTTTGTAACTTTCTTAATTTCTTTATCTTTTGTACGGTCGGCAGGATTTACAATCTCAACCAATTGTGCTGTAAATTCCATTTTACCAGCATCGCCGTCTGTGTTAAATACAAAGCCTTTATTGAAACCAGTAAATGCATTGCCTGAGTACTCTTGATTATTTGCGTAAACATAATCTGCATCCTGACCATCAATTGTACCGTATGCCGCTCCAGTTACCGATGTTTTCAAAGCATATTTGTTTAGAAGACCTGCTCTTCCATCCAATGTCTCACCGAACTGGTCTTTAACAACTAGTTTGAATTTAGAGTCAGCACCCAAAATCGCTTTGGAAGCAGGGTCTGTTACAACTGTGATTGTTACAGGCTTGCGTCCTTCTTGTACTGTAAATTGTTCTGTATCGTTATTTTGAGTTTCAGAAGAGTAAATACCTACATTCAAGAACACAATACCTCTTTCAGTAGCGTCAATTGTCGCAAGTTTCAGTTGGCCTTTGTGCTCGCCACTTTCAACGATACCTGTGTTTGCTCCACCAACAGTTACTGTTGCAATTCCTGTACCTGTAGCCAATGTAGCTCCAGATGTTTGAATAGTAAATCTACCTTCTTTAGCATTCGTAACAATATCCTCAGCAGACAGTTTGTTTCCAGCTGCATCATATGCTACAAGTGTAATATATTTATTTGTATCCGCTTCTGCGATAGTCCCTGTATAGGGTGCAATCTCAACTTTATTTGCTACTTTTGAAGATTTAACACTTACTGTTTTTGTTGCAGATGCACTGCCTACATACGTTGTCAAAGTAAAGTCTGTATCTTTCTCTACATTTTTAGATAGAGTTACTTTTACCTTACCCCAATCTGTAACAGCTTTATCGATTGTGAATGCATCATTGCTATACGGTGTAACAATTACTTCTGCCTTCATATCTGCAGCGCCTGTGTAATCACTTGCAATGGCATCTCCATATTGGTCAATACGTGTTACTGCAATTTCAGCTACTTCACCTTTATTCATCAATGCTTTTGCATTGTTTGGATAGCTCACATCACCTAGTTCAACTTTTGTTACATAGGGAGCAGTACCAATTTTAAATGTTTTTTGTACAGATACTGAAGAGTTTGTGAAAAATACGTTAACTGGCAATACACTAACTTCTGGTTGTGATGGATTTCCACCAACAGTAGTGGTGTCTACATTTAGCTCAAGAAGCCCTGTATCATCATTTCTAGTCAAATTAGCTGTCGAACCGTTAACGTATGCTGTATAACTGCCACCAATGAACGATGCATTTTCGCCATATTGATTTACAGCTTTCAACTTCATTTTAACATGATTGCTAAGGGCGATTTTCTCACTTGCATTTACGAAATCAATTTTTGTGACTTTTTCATTTTCTGCTGTAAAGTTAGCAGTTGCTTTATCTACTGCTGCCGCGTCTAATCCAGAAAGACTTACGCTATAATTGCCTTCAGTAATTTTATAGTCAGTTAGTGTCAACACTGCTGATTTTTTATCTTCTGTAAATTTAACCGTTGATGCAACAGCAAGTGTACCTTTTGTTAGAGCAAGAGTTGCTTTTGCTGTATCTACTGGCTTGTTGAAGCTTACAGTTACTTGTTGTACGCCAGTTGCTTTCGCGCCAGTTACAGATACTTTACCAGCTGGTACGTATTGTTGTTTCGCTTCGTATGCACCAGTCACAAGCAGATCGCGAGTTGCGTTTGTCATACCGCCGAATTTACCGTCAGTGCCATTGGAAAGAAGTTTAAGTTCAAGTGCAAGAGCTACATAGCCTTGTGCCCAACCAGAAACCGTTGTGTCTGTACCTGTTTTGCCTTTAGCTGCTGCATCTTGACCAAGAACACGAACCAAGAAAGTAGCGAGTTGTTCTTTTGTTACTTTACCAGCTGGGTTGTATTGACCTTCAGCATAACCATCAGTTACGCCAGCTGTTTTCAAAGCTTCGATGTAAGGAAGTGCATAACCATTTGCTGCATCGGTTACACTAACGTCAGTGAATGTGGATGTTTTCAAGTCTTTGTTTACTTCAAGACCCATGATCAATGCCGCTACTTTCGCGAATTGTGCACGGTTCATTTCGTCTTTCAGACCGAAAGTTGTTTCTGTCACGCCGTCAAAAATACCAGCAGTGATCATGGCATCAAATTTCACTTTTGTTGCTGCATCCAGGTCTTTCAAGTCTGTAAAGTCAGCAGATGTTTTACCAAATGCGACGGACGAGAACATGGAAAGAGCCATAGCGGATGTAAGAACTACGGATAGTGTTTTCTTCATAAAGGTTTGTTTCCTCCTAATATTTTTTAAGTTTTTGTTATAAAAACTTATAACCAACGGGGCGACAGTTGAATCAAGGCATGACTCTATGTAGCTTCGCGTCTATCACCTTGGCTACATGGATTAGTATACGTGACTGTATGCATAATTTCATTGATAAGTATTTTCCAATTAAATCGATTTAATAGTAAAAAACCTATCACCTCTTGTACAAATTTTATCTACTTAATAAACTTATAGTTTTATTGTGAAGTAAATAAGTAGAGAAGCTGAGTGCCAGCTAAAAACTAGCTTAAATAAACCTGAATAGTTTCCATGCAAAAAAGACTGCATCCGATAAATCGGACACAGCCTTTTTTTATTATTTACTTAGGTAACTTCCCACTTTGTTGCATTACACGGTATACAATTGCTGCCGCCTGAGCTCTGGTCATGTTTCCTCTCGGATCAAAGCTGAACGTATCTTTCTTTTGACCTGCAACTGGAACGTTTTTTATCCCATCCATGTAGCCTGACTTTACAACTGCTTCAATAGAAGGCATAGCGTAAGTACTCATTGTGGTATCATCTGCGTCTGTGAACTGCTTTTTCAGATTAGCCATTGATTTGTCTACATCAGCAGCTAACTTCATATTTGCAGCACGAGCAATCATAACAGCAGCATCTTCTCGAGTAATTGTGTTATTAGGTAAAAATAAACCGTTAGAGTTTCCTCTGACAATACCGGTTCGCGCCCCAGCTTCAATATGCATGAAATCGAATAAACTACTGCTGTTTGGTAGACCAAGACCTCTACGAACATCCGCAAATGTCCCTTGGAAATTAGGGTTTGTAGGGTCGTTAGTATGGTAAGTTGAATCTTCATTTATTAAAGGTACATCAAAACCTTTGACAAGTAACGTTACAAACTCACCACGAGTAATTGCATCATTAGGTAGGTATTGTCCGGTAGTCTTATTGTTCATTACACCTTTAGAATATAGTACATCCAAGTAATCACGAGCCCAATCATGTGAGGTAACATCATTAAAGCTGTTATCCATATACATGACCTGGAAATAGCCAAAGCTTTCTACGGGGACTTTAATTGAATGAGCTTTCGCATCTACTACCCCGCCAATGTTCTTCCAACCTACATATTGATTACCACTACCGCTTGGGTCTAAGAATGTGCCGTATTGGTATACAGTGATATATTTCCATGAATCATTTCTAATCTCTGGATCATATTCCAGAGTTAATGTACCAGACTGTGTAGGTATCACTAGATTTTTAATATATCTGGAATAGAAACTGGTTTCGCCCGGTCCCGGTAAGGATGGAGATGGGAGATTTCCACTACCTTGTAGCGCAGCTTTCAATGAATCATTCGTATCCGCAGCTGAAAGATCAATAGTGCCACCATCTACCCAGAAAAGCTTACTTGCCGGTCTGAAACGTCCTGTAGGCTCCTGTAAGAATCGCATTCCAGCTTGTGTTTCAGAAGCTTTGTCTACGCGGCCATCGTCTTGATTGGCGATTCCAAATACCAGCTTACGATCTGATGTAATGAATTGTTCTTTAGCAGTTCTGTCGTTACGCATCAATTTTGTATCTTTTGGGAACACCAACTGAAGATCTCCGTTAAACACACTCAACTTAGAGGCAATGTTAGTTCTATATTGAGCTCCTTCAATAGGTGTGTTTTGATTCATTAGGATGAAACTACCCTTGACTTTATTAGGCCCGCGTGTAATTTCAAAGGTGATAGCGTTCTTTCCTGCCTTTAGATTAGCCGCTTCGTATCTAAAGATTCCAGGAGAAGTTTGTGTTGCTCCAACCTTACCAAACATCACAGTGTCAGCACCATCAGCTTGAATAATCACAGTCTGATAGTTCGTGTTAACGTTAGCTTGATCTATTTTGTCTGCATTCTTTACGAAATTGCTTGGTTGAACAAGAATGTAACTAACAGGTTGTTTTGTAATTGTAATCATTTTACTTGTCGTACGTCCTGACGCATTCTTAGCTACAATTTCAAATACATAATCTCCGTACTTATCCATTGTGTAAGAGGTTGTAGTGAAATCATATTTATACGCTTTACCATCAACCGATACTTCTTGTTTGGCCCCAAGTGCGACCAATGTCGGTGGTGTCGCACTTGCACCTGATGGAGTTTTTCTTAGATATAAAATAGCTTCTGAGTTTAACTCAGCATTTCTAAGAGTTCCTGTGAGCTGAAGTGTGCTTGAAGAAGTCAAATATGCGCCTGTTGTATCGCCATCGGTGTATGGCGTTAAGTTGATATTAGGAATCAATTTCTCGATTAACGGCGCATAATCACTAAGAACAAAAATGTCGTAGTTGGTTTGCGTGACAAGTACTTTTGTGCCACTAGGCTTTAGGTAAAGTGAGAACTTGATCGTTTTCTTTCCGTCTTCATTGAATAATGCGCTGAATTTAGCTCCCTCTGCCGCACCAAACAATGCAACTATAGCACCCTCAGTTACCGTAAAGTTGCCATTAGCATCAATTAGAGAACCAGTAGCAGGTGCTAGTTGAGTCAAAGGGATATTTACATCATTTACGGATAATTCCACTAGCGGATAGTTTGCTGCAGGAAGATTAACGATCTTACCTGTGATACAAGGTCCACCTACTCCACCGCAAACTAATTCACCTTTACTCTTAACTACTTTCCCATTGTATAAATTGTTAACTATAACATAAGGTGCCCCAGATATATTTAAACTGTACACCTTTTTACCTGCGAGATTAGCCGTAGTAGCATCTTTTGGTATAACTGTCATAGTCGTAAGACCATCAGTAAGATCATGCAAGTCGATAGCTGTTCTATAAATACCACTACCAGTAAAAGTTTCAGTAACCGGATAATCCCCATTTCCTGAATAGCCTGGGATATTTACATTTACGTACTTTGTATTGACATTAGCATAGATATTAAGTCTGGCTGGGAATTCATTAATTTGGCTTGTACCTTGCTCGCTTAATTTAACCTCAAACTTTGTCCCGCCACTAGGATTGAACTCTTGAGCCACATTGTCCAAATAAGGCTTATTGGGATTTGTATAATTAAATATATATATAGTTGGGATATTAGGGTTCCCCGTGGCCGTAACAAGTTTGACTTCAATTTGCTGAGAAGTTGCACTTTGGGATAATGGCAAATCTACACTTAATTGATATGTATTATAGGCTGTTGTATCCGCTGTTTGTGTAACTACTGGATTAATTGCAGACCCATCAGATAGAGTGCCTGTTACCTTGCTTACTGGAGTAGCACTTCCAAACGTATAACGGAAACTCGCTCCGCCTGCGATACTAATATCAGCATATACGTAATCTGTGACACCTGCTGTTATGTTGCCCTTACTATTTTTAATGTCCGCAGTAAAAGTAATATCTTTTAGTGTAGCACTCTGAAGTGTAGGTTCAGTGATTAGCTTTCGGTCGGCTGAAGTAGCTTCACCCAAGAATCTTATATTCCCGTTATAAGCAAAACCCAAGCCATTATCATACTTAAACATTCTACTTGTAGTGTAGTAGTTGGTAGGGTTTTTTGGAAATAAACTGAATCTGATTATCCCCTGGTTTCAAAGCTATGTCTGTTACTCTCCCCGTATTCGTTAAAAAGGTGAAAATACCGTTGGAAAAATTGGAAGCTTCAAAAGTAGCGCCGTTCACGATAGCATTTACTTGATAAGCATTGTTAGCATTACCTGTAATATTAACATTGGTATAAGGCCCGGAGGTCGGGAACATACCACCTTCAGTAAATATGTCATCGTTAATTTTCAAGTTTGTAATGTTTGAAACAGGCGTGAAATAGGCCCACCCAGGTAATGATGGGATGCTGGAAGAACTCTCGAATTTTACAACAACTCTATTTAAACCCTCTGTGAGTTCTACATTTTGAAAAGTAATCTGGTTGTTATTATTCGGATTTAAAATTGGGCGATTCGTTCGATTCGGAGTCGTGATCCCCGTAGTAACATTCGAAATCTCATAGTAAATCTCCGAAATTTGATCTTGAGGGATTCCATTAATGTCCACGCTCAATGAAATTGGATTTGTTGTAAATCGTTGAATTGAAGCATCAACCAATGGGTCCGCTGCCGTAGGATCCGTATGCACATATAAATTAGTAATATTCAAAACCGGCGCAGCTGAAGCTGTCATTGGGGGCAACAGAGCGAGTAGCATCGTGATCAATAAGCTTATGCTAATCCACTTATTTCTTATTTGCTTGATTTTCAAAACTAGTTCCTCCTTATGTAATCTAAATGTTGTTAGGTTCGCCATAGTTTAAGTATTATCTTCATTTTACTTGCTAGATTTCGACAATCCCTCCCATATTCTTCTATCATTCCACAAGATTAGACGCAGCTAATAGACAAAAGTTCTCGTACTTTACTTATCGGTCGCAACAAAGGAAATGTTTAGAGGAGAACAAAAATCCTGAAATGCAAAAAAAATCCAACCCGAAGGTTGGATTCCAATTTTATCGCTTATTTACCCATTCTATCGCTCTGAACTTGCTTGCCTACAAGCCTCTGAAGAAAGTTCAGCACCGGTTTACGGCTCTTACTGATGATACCAATCGCTTCAGCTCCGACTAGCATAACTAGGAAGAGAGCCACGATGATCATGATAAGACCCCAAGTGGAATCTTGGGAGATAAAGACTGAGCAGATCACCGCGCTGCCGCCGAAGATGGAGGCAATTCCGTAGATGATCAGTACGCTTGTACGATGACTGAATCCGAGCTGCAGCAAACAGTGGTGCAGATGGCTTTTATCCGGTGCAGAGATCGGTAATTTATTGACATAACGACGCATGATTGCAAAGAAGGTATCGGATAAGGGCACGCCTAGAATCATAATAGGAATTAAAAGTGAAACAACGGCTGCTTGCTTAAAGCCAAGAATCGATAGTGTTGCTAAAGCAAAGCCTAGGAACAAGGCGCCGGAGTCGCCCATGAAGATTTTGGCCGGATGGAAGTTATAGAACATGAAGCCTATGATACTACCTAGTAAAATGACGCATAGTAAAATTACGGTAACATTACCCATCATAAGAGCAAGAATTAGAATAGTAGTTGTAGCAATACCCGACACGCCTGCTGACAAGCCATCTAAGCCGTCAATCAAGTTAATCGCATTGGAAACACCGACGATCCATAATATCGTAATCGGAATACTTAGCCAGCCAATTGGCAGGTTGGTCGTTCCGAAAGGAATGTTAACGAGTTCGATCTTAAGACCAAAGGAGACAACGATGCAAGCGGCAATCAGTTGCCCGAGCAGTTTCCATTTGGGAGATAGTTGATAACGATCATCCAAGGCACCCGTGACGACAATCACAAAGCCTCCGATTAGCAACCCAAATGCGGCATTGGAGTTAACGGCATCAAGTGCTGGAGAGACGACGAAATAAGCTCCGACGAATGCAAGGAATATCGCTAATCCTCCAAGACGCGGCATTATTCGGGTATGTACCTTACGATGGTTAGGGGCATCAACGGCTCCTACCCAGAAGGCAAATTTTTTGACTAGGGGTGTCAGCAGCAGCGCCATTAAGCACGCAGCGATAAACCCAATCGCATATAATCCATACATGTCTTCTTCACAGCTCCTCTTGTCTTGGGTGGCAGGTAATCCGCCGAAATGAATTATACTCCCATTTGCCCACAAATACCACTGCTAAATTCATCTGAAATGACCGTTTTCAGCCAATTTTCATAAATATTCTCATGGTTTGGTGACTTTTTCTTTGTCACGCATCACTTTCAATGCGAATTTCGGGAGTAGAAGCATTCGTTTGTAACGCCAAGGCTCCTGCATCAGGCGGTAAAACCATTCAAGACGTAGTTTTTGAAATAAAACGGGTGCTCGTTTTAGCTTGCCCGAAAGAACATCAAAACTTCCCCCAACACCCATCATGACCGGGACACCGATCTGTTGTTTGTATTTCCCAATCCAAGGCTCTTGATTAGCAGCAGATCTTCCTACGAATAGGAGGTCCGGAGCTGCATCCACGATATCTTGAATCACTTCAGCATCCTGCTCGTCTTTAAAATATCCGTCACGTACACCAACCAGCTTTACCCGCGGATAGGCGGTACGAAGCTTCTCAGCTGCAGCTTGGATAACCTCATTGGAAGCTCCAAGTAAGTATACTTTCCAACCTTTCGACTCTCCGACTTTCATCAGCTCATGGATCAAATCATAGCCGGGAACCCGTTCTACAACTGGCTCACCTACATATTTAGCTGCCCAGACGACACCTGTACCATCAGGAACGATGAGTTCAGCGCGCTGCATCATGCTCAGATAAGCAGGATCATCTTGCGCAGCCATGACCATAATGGGATTGGCGGTAATGACCTGATGGGGTTGTCTTTGTTCAATAGCGTTCGTAAGGTAAGCTACGGTTTGGTCCATACTCATTTTGGAGATGGGTACTCCGTAGATGCGAACTTTGGGTATTGCGTTCGCAGATGCGACCTTAGACTGTATCGTTGTTGATGTTGAACTCATAGATATCTCTTCCTTTAATTGACGTTGGAAATCGGATTTTGGTTGCTTTTTTATTCTTTCCTATTTGTTCGTTCTTTGTTTATAAAAAGAAATGATGCGCTGCGCAGGAAGCTGAGCCTGCGCTTTGAGCTCTTCGATGGCGGCGCGGCTGGACGCCGCCCAATCCTCACGGCCGGCCAGCAGGCGCTGCGCCTCTGCCGCAAAGGCATCCGCATCGAAGCGAGCTGTCGATGCGGCGGCTTTCATACCGAGCCTATGGAGGAACTGGTCGATCTTCGGATCGTACGAGATGCCTACCATAGGCACGAACTGCGAGGCTGCATAAATCAAAGAATGCAGCCTCATCCCGATCAGCAGGTCGCATTCCGCGACCTGCGCGAGCATATCCTGCGGATGGGTGACGCCCCGCATCATCTCCACCCGAGACCCGTGATCGCCGAGCCGGTCAATCACGTACTGCGACGCCACCTCATCGGAAGGGAGGTGGAAGGGCAAGAATCGCAGCCGCACGTTCGCATCGGCTGCGAGCAGCACTTGCAGGGACCGCGAGAGAGCTTCCAGCTCTGAGCGGTCCTCATTCCAGAAGCGGACGGACACGCCGACCGTCCGCACTAAACCATCCGGCGCGATGTCCCGCGCGCCGCCAACAGACCCGGTCCCGCGCAGCGGCAAGCCCATGACCGGGTCAGGCACTACAGTGATGCGTTCCCGCGGGAGCCGCATCTTCCCTAGCAGCTCCGCGGACTCCGTATCGCGGACCGAGACATACGCGCAGCGCTGGAACACGCTGCGGATCCAGCCATAAAACATAGGGCGACTAACCGGCCCGATGCCTTGCGAGTAAATAAAAGTTGGCTTGCCCAGCAACTGCGCAATTTTCAAGACAGCCAAATAATACGGGATCGTCTTCGAGCTTGTAGCATCCTGCAATAAACTGCCACCGCCGCTAATTAAGCCATCGGCTTCACGCAAGGCTCGAAGCAGCGAACCAGGCTTCATCCGATGATAGGCCTTCACCCCGTACATCGCTGACGTTTTCTCAGGATTAGCAGAAAGAACGATAGGCTCAATTTGTAATCCTTGCTCTCGACCTTGCTCCTGCAAAGCAAACAAAATCGATTGCAGCACAGCTTCATCTCCGCTATTATCGAAGCCATAGTAGCCGGATAGCGCTATTTTTACAACTGTGGCACCCATCGTTTCCAACTCCTAATGATTATTTCCCAAGCTGCAATCAGAACGAGGCCAATCAAAGCGCCAAACACAAGGCCGTAGCTTATCCGGATCAAAGATATATGAAGCGGTGTATGCAAATGAGCGAATGTATCTACAATAGAAAGCTGCCCAATGACTCCGATAAATATCAAATAGACGGCATGTCTATATCGAACTGACAAATAGGCGCCTAACAGGAATAAAGGATGTGCAACCAAAAATTCTTTGGTTCGCGGACGTACGCCCAGTGTATTCTCCAAGAAGGAACGGAATAATTTCTCCACGGTAGAAGCTTGTCCTTCATTTCCAGTACGGGATAAGTAGTAGAACACAGCGGCTAAAGCTACCCCCGCAACTACAATCCATAGCACGCTGATAAAGGAAGAAAGAATACGGCGAACATTCGTAATCTTATCCCTGTACGTGTTATTTTCGCTAAAAAACAGTAAATACACGCCTGCAATCGCGATGGGAAATAAATGCAGCACACCAACGCCGCGGAACTGCTGCAGCACGAGTAAATACGTAACGTGATTGAGAAGCGCCACTTCGTATACGACACCAATCAACGAGATCGCAGAAGTTTTAACCAATGTCCATAAAGCGTAAGCAAGACCTGACTTCCATTTCGCTGCGGCTCCTGAACGAACGGAACGAATGGCTAGCATGATCGCTATGCTCGGTGCACTGATGGCTGTACTTAAGGCAAGACCTTGCGCGTATAGATTAGCCGAAAGTGTATGTAAAGCAACAAAACCAAGCATACCTAAGACGAAGAGGAGCAGTACGGCTTCCGGTATGAAGAAAGACGCCATCAGCACGATTAAACTAACGCCGCCAAGCAGCATGAAGATGCGCGCGATTTTCTGCCATCCTGTCGTTTGTACGTCAAATGGCTTTGCTTGTCCAAGCGTAAACCCGACTTCTTGGATGCGTGGAATAGCGCCGTCTTTTCCTTGCAAACTTTCATAGTAAGCTGCTAACGGATCGACTAATTTGCCTTTATCCAAGCTTTTTACTGGCTTTGCATTCAAGAAAACCATGCGGATATTGCGGTCTTTCACTGCAAGGACTAAACGATCCGCAACACCTTGAATACGATCCTGCAGTTCCGATTTTTTGAGCGGCTCCGTTAACTTTTCTCCGTCTTTCTCTGTGAACGAATGCAGTCGAACGACGTTATAATTCGTTTGCTTTGCTAGCGTACTGAACCCTTTTTGCGGCTCTTTTAATAACTCAATAGCTGCTAGGCCAATGCCGTTCTTATTAAGAAGATCTGCCATTTTATTCAGGTTAATTTCCGTATTTTCTTCTGTGTAACCCGGAACTTCATTGCCATCGACAATGATGCGCTTCACGCCGAAATCATGGAGCTGCTTCAGCAGGCGATCCATTTCATTGGTTACAAAGGGTCTGCGATTCGATAGACGAACCACGATTTGGAACCCTTGATCTTTCAGCATTTGTAATGTCATCGGGTCTGGGTCCATACCCTTGATCGATGCATCGTCCATGCTCATTTGGATGATGAGTCCGTTTCTATTTTTGAAACTCCACGGCTTCGTGCCAACCTTCAGATCCGCGAACGTTTTCTGAATCAAAGGCTCCAGCTTTTGCTGTGCGGCACTGTCTGCGAACAGCACGTAAGTAAAATTCTCTTTAGGATCACCCAAGGTCTGGGTAAGTGCGGCAGCGTCTCGAGAGTTATATACCTCGATGCGGCGGCTCTCTTTAAGCTCCGCTAGTGTACTCTCATACACGGCCATTGAGCTAATGCCCGCTGCTTTCATATTCTTCAACTGCTCAGTGACAAAAGTCTGCGGATTCGTCTGAATATCCGAAATATCCAACAAATCACGATAATCGAAAACAAACTCGACTTGATTGGCCGAAGTTTCCGTTTGGTGACGTGTGTAGGCTAGCGGAAGGGAGACTACCATTCCAATAATGACGAGCCACCATAGGAGATTTTTGAGAGGTTTATTCCATGTTTGATACCATTGTGCCAAATTGTCCACTCCTTAGAGCTTTCCAATAGAAAGCTTTCTTCGTAAAGCATGTACTTACATTCGAAAACCCCTTCAGGTCCTACCTCGGGTAATAGGCCAAATGAATGCGGATTTAATTTCCATCTATTCATTAGACGACCTATCCCTGACTTAGGTTCTGAAGAGGTTCAGTTTTCCTATTTCATTATCCGTCTACACGGTTAAGCACATATTGAATGATGCCATCCAGCTGCTGTGCGGCTGCTGGACCTGTAGATCCTTGTACTGCAAAATAAAACTTGATTTTCGGTTCCGTTCCAGAAGGACGCAAGCAGAACCATGAACCATCATCCAGCTTAAATTTCAGCACATTTTCACGTGGAAGGCCATTTATGCCCTCTGCGTAATCTTCCACTTGGCTTACACGAGTGCCACTGATCTCCGTTGGCGGATTCGTTCTCCAAGCTTCCATGATGCGCCCTATTTGTTCTACGCCGTCTTTCCCTTTCAGCGTCCTTGATTCAAGCTTTTCCAAAAAGTAACCAAAGGATTCGTACAGTTCTTGAAGGACTTCATATAAAGTCTTGCCTTGCTTCTTATAATAAGCTGCAGCTTCAGCAATCAGCATCGCTGCAATAACTGCATCCTTATCTCGGGCATAGTCCCCGGCCAAGTAGCCATAGCTTTCTTCATATCCGAATAAGAACGTATATTCACCGTTTTGTTCGAACTGGGACATTTTCTCCCCGATATACTTAAAGCCGGTTAATGTATTTAATGTAGGAACACCGTAATGATTGGCGATAACTGCGCCCATTTCGCTTGTAACGATCGTTTTGACGACAACGCCGTTCGCAGGCAGTGTTCCACGCTCTTTCAAGCTTGATAATAAATAATTTACAATGATGGCACCAGACTGATTACCTGACAAAACGACATACTCGCCGTTCGGATCCTTCACAACTGCTCCCATGCGATCGGCATCAGGGTCGGTTCCGATGATGATATCGGCATCCCAGTCTTTCGCTTGTGCAATTGCGAGTGTAAAAGCTTCCCGCTCCTCCGGATTCGGAGACTTAACAGTCGAGAACTGTGCATCCGGCAGCTCTTGCTCGGCTACAACACGTACTTGTCCGAAGCCAACTGCTTTCAGCACTTCGCGTACCGGCACATTACCCGCTCCATGTAAAGGAGTGAAGATGATGCGGAAATCGCCTTCGATCTGCTTAATCACATCTGGATTTTGGCTAATCGCAGTTACGGCCTCGATGTACGCTTGATCGACCTCTTCACCTAACCAAGAAAGCAGCCCTTGCGCTTCCGCTTCTTGCTGGGTTATTTTCTTGACCTTGTTGAAGGAATCGATGCTCTGTACCTGTGCAATGACTTGCTCCGCAAACTCAGGAACGAGTTGTCCCCCGTCTGCTCCATATACTTTATATCCATTATATTCAGGTGGGTTGTGACTAGCTGTAACGACAACCCCTGCGGACGCACCTAAGTATCTCACTGCAAAGGATAGCTGTGGTGTCGCGTGCAGCGTTTTAAAGAGATAAGCCTTGATTCCATTCCCTGCGAACACGAGAGCAGATTCTAAAGCGAACTCGGGCGACATATGACGTGAATCATAAGCTAGAACAATGGAAGGACTTGTAGCGCCTGTTCCATTCACATATTGTGCCAAGCCTTGGCTTGCGCGTCCAACGGTATACACGTTGATTCGATTCGTTCCAGCGCCAATCACGCCGCGAAGTCCTCCTGTGCCAAATTCAAGGTCTCTATAAAAGCGATCCTCAATTTCTCTTTCATCTTCCCGAATAGCACGCAGTTCTTTCTTCGTTTCGGCATCCACTGCTGGATCCTCTAACCATAATTGATACTCTGTTTGTACACGCGTCATAGTAGTCAGGTTCATCTCCTTTTTATCTATGGGTTATTTATTAGCAAGGGCGAACATAAGCTCGCCTTCGACTACCACTTTGTCGCCTACCTTAGCCACAGCTTGGCCTTTGACAATGGTTCCTTTTACACGCGTAATCGTCATCTCTAAAGTAAGTGTATCACCAGGTACGACCTGTTGGCGCCAACGAATACCATCCGCACCCGCAAATAAACCAATTTTACCTTTGTATTCAGGCATCGACAGAACAGCCACAGCACCTACTTGTGCCAAAGCTTCCACAATCAGCACACCGGGCATAACCGGATAGCCAGGAAAGTGTCCTGCGAAGAACGGTTCATTGATCGTAACATTCTTTATACCTACAGCTCTAACACCTTCTTCGACCTCCAAAATACGGTCAACAAGCAAGAAGGGAGGGCGATGAGGAATGATCTCTTGAATCTGATTAATATCTAGCATAGCGGGTTAAAAACTCCTTTCAAAATGCTTGTATAAAATACAAGGTAATCACTTACAATAGGGATGTCCCTTCATTAACTGCAGAAATGAAGGTTCATATAGGGGAGCTTATGTACAGGGCTGTGTTACAGACTTATACATAAGCTCTTTTTTCCACATAAGATAGTATAAGTTTTCGGTTCCCGAAAACCGCTTGCTTATTGGCGATAAAACCTACCTCTAAAAGCGGTCGCTCATCTTTGAATGGCCTCGATAAAGGTTTTCTCACGTAGTATATATTATTTCAATTTGGCTCCTCGATTTAATACAAGGAACTGAATAATATAAATGAAGGAAGTTAGGAATGAGACCCCGATTACAAACCACAAATAGGTAATGGCAAATGTTAAATGAAAAACGATGAAGAGGATAGCAAAATAGTACAGAACCGTCGTTAACTTTCCCATCACATTGGCGGGAACCGTTAATTTGCCCCTAAAGTGAAAGAAAGCAGAGCCCATAATCATACCTAAATCACGAATGAACATCGCCGCAGCTGCCTGCCAAGGAATCAACTCTGAGATGAGCAGAGATAGGATCACTGCAATCATCATGCTCTTATCCGCGAGTGGATCCAGCATGACACCAACTGGTGTGATAAGCCCGCGCGTTCTTGCGATATAGCCATCTAGGATATCCGTAAGTCCGGCTGCCAGTAAAATAAAAAAGGCAACTTGGATATGGCCATTAAAAAAAATCACGAGGTACACAGGGATTAGAACAAACCTGCTGATGGTGAGCATGTTCGGTATATTCAAAGTACCCCTCCTGCGCGTTAGTATCCGATATCTGGTACATTTAACCTTCATTCATTATACCGCTGCTTACACAAAAATAAAACTCCCATGCGGGAGTTAGAGTTAATTCGCAAATACCAGATCGTATAAATGCCGCCAAGTACTCATATGAAAGATTTCCCCCGCTGGCTGATGACCAAGCTTGGTATAGCCTATCCATAGGCCGATAAAAACAGCCAGCACGCATAGCACTGGAATACGAATGATTTTGAAAATAAGCCATATAATATGAAGCCATTTCGGCCTTGGTTTCTTCTTTGGTGGAGCAGGCTTGTCTGACATCGAGCCCTATCCCTCCCTTTCTAAGATCAGGCGCGCAAATTATTAGCGATATTCATCATCTGATCCGAGGATGTAATAGCTCGGGAATTGAGTTGAAGCGCTCTTTGCACGATCACCAGATCTGTCATTTCATCCGCAAGAGTAACATTGGATTGCTCCAGAAAACCCTGCATAAGGCTAACACGGTTTGCCGGGTTATCAACCAAGGGGTTCACATCTTGTAAGATATTCGCCTTCTCCGCAGCCGTTATGCCATTAGGAATCGCATAAAGGTTATCTCCAACGTCTTGGAGCAGTTGTGGACGTACAACGCGAACTAGCTTGATCTGTCCCAAATTAATGGGTGCTGCACTTGGATCCTGCTCATTGTATCCTTTGATCGTACCGTTCGGTTCAACGACAGGTCGAAAACCAGCAGGTATACGAATCGGGTTGCCATCCACGCCAGTAATGAAGTGACCTTCTTTGGTTGTAAGCACGGTTCCGCCAGTCGCATCCGGACTTAAACTGAAAGCACCATTACGAGTCCACGCTGGCTGGAACACGGGGTTGCCGTTCTCATCTGCCTTACTGATGGATACTTCAAACAGCCCGTCCCCTTGAATCGCAAAATCCGTCACTTCACCCGTGGGCTGAATAGGTCCTTGAGACAAATTCGTCTGGATTTGAACTAACTTCGAGCCCCACCCTTGGTTAAAACCAAGTGGTGAGAACCGGCCTTGCTGACGGAATCCTTCTGGCTGCGTCTTGACGTTAGTCAGAACGTCCTCGAAGGAAGCTTCCTTCTTCTTAAAACCGTTCGTATTCACATTCGCAATGTTATTGGAGAGAATATCCAGCTTTTGCTGTAAGCTATGCATGGATACCGATGAGTTAATCATGGAGTTGTTCATGGTCCTGCTCCTTCGCAAGCTAGATTAGACGCGCCCAACTTCATTCGCGGCTTTTTCCATACTTTTATCATAAGATTGGATGACTTTTTGGTTGGCTTCATAAGCACGAAGCGCTGACATCATATCGACCATCGATTGCGCGGAGTCAACATTAGAGCGTTCTATGAAGCCTTGACGAACCTCTACTTGGTCACCTACAGCAACCTGGGTTACAGTCGCTTCGTCGCCTGGATTAATGCGCAGCAGCCCGTTACCTTCACGCAGCAATAGATTCGGATTCTCTGCACGCGAGAGCATCAATCCTACGGGTTGGCCAGTCGGCCCCAGAAGCGGAAGACCATTCCCATCAAGGAACTCACCCTTGTCTGTCACCTTGAAGGAGTGAATCGGCTGACCCGCTCCATCAATCAACAGCAAGGGTTGTCCATCTCGGCCTAGCACAAGGTTCCCGTTGGCATTAACTAGCTGGCCTGCAGTATCAACGGTGAACTTTCCGTTCAAGGAATACCGCTGCTCACCATCCGCGTTCAACACCGTAAACAGTGCCTGCGGCTGGAACGTGCGTTCTCCGTCCGGACTCACGAACTTACCTGAAGCATCAAAGGTCATACCAGGCACTTGTATGTTCGAAACAAGGGCAAAATCGAAGGGGTTTTGCGTTTCCTGCAAATCGCCCTGCGCATGAATGGAGATACTCTCCTCGGAGAATACACCTAAACTCATCCTCCCAAGGGGAGCTGTCGAGGCACCTTGTCCACCGCGAATCGTCGATATCAGCATCTCCGGGAACGATCGAGACAAAGCATTGCCTTGTTTAAATCCTGGGGAATTAATGTTGGCAATATTATTCGTAATGGTGTCGTGTCTGCGCTGTTCGGAGATCATGCCTGCCGCCGCGGTATACAGTCCTCTTAACATCTCTTCACCTCTTGGGTAGTATGTCTAATTAAAATTTACGTTTGGTAACCTTATCTAAGTTATCGAGCATAATACCTGTTCCTTTAACGACACAGGACATCGGATCTTCCGCAATTAATACAGGTACTTTCAGTTCGTCCGCCAGCAGTTGGTCGAGCCCATGCAGCAAAGCTCCGCCACCTGTCAAAATAACACCGCGGTCAATAATGTCTGCCGATAGCTCTGGAGGTGTTCGCTCCAATACACTCTTCGCCGCAGTCACGATGGAGGATACTGGATCCCACAGCGCTTCCTGAACTTCACTGGAGTGAATCGTGATTGTAAGTGGTAAACCGGATACCATATCTCTACCGCGAATATCCATCTCTTGATCTCTACCGTGTGGATATACCGTTCCGATTTTCAGCTTAATATCTTCGCTCGTCCGTTCACCAATCAGCAGCTTGTACTTATTTTTGATATATTTCGTGATCGCAATATCGAATTTGTCGCCTGCAATCTTAATGGAGGAGGAGGTGACGATGTCACCCATGGATAACACAGCCACATCCGTCGTCCCTCCGCCGATATCTACAACCATATTGCCGCTAGGCTGGAAGATGTCCATGCCGGCACCAATTGCTGCTGCCTTCGGTTCTTCTTCCATGAATACCTCTCGGGCACCGCTGCGCTCAGCTGCTTCGCGAATCGCCTTCTGCTCAACCGAGGTGATGTTGGTAGGGGCGCAGATCAGTATTCTCGGATGAGAATACCAATTCTTGCCCCCTACTTTTGCGATAAAATGCTTCAACATCATTTCCGTAATATCAAAGTCCGCTATAACGCCATCTTTCAATGGACGAATCGCGATAATGTTGCCTGGAGTTCTACCCACCATGCGGAAAGCTTCTTCTCCAACAGCCAGCACGCGTTTCGTATCGCTTTCAATCGCTACTACGGAAGGCTCATCGAGCACGACACCGCGTCCTTTTACATGAATAAGCACATTTGCCGTGCCGAGATCTATTCCAATATCCTTGCTTAACATTTCTAGTTAATCCTCCCTAAACCTACCGTCCATCCCGTGAAGAATCGGCGCTCTTGTATATAGTTCTAATTATAAGCTAAATTCGCTATAAATGCATTAATTCCTCTTTTTGTGTGAAATTTCGACACGGGAAGTATGAAGGAAACCTATCGGGATGAAGGGTACTTTTAGGACTTGACCGTGACCAGGTTTTCGGAAAGCTTCGGATTTCGAGTTTTTCGGTACTTAATTTTCGTCGCTTCTCCTCCCCTAAGGTGCCTGATGGATTTGTGATACTCCAGAATGTGCTTCACCTGATTGGCCAGGTCCGGGTTGATTTCCGGTAGTCTTTCCGTCAAATCCTTGTGCACCGTGCTTTTGGAAACGCCGAATTCCTTCGCAATGGTGCGAACCGTATTCTTGGTCTCGACGATACAGGTACCAATCTTAATGGTTCGCTCTTTGATGTAATCGTGCACTCCCCTCGCCTCCCTACTCGAGATAGTTTGGTAAAGTATATGAGGGGCATGCCTAGATATTCTACGTAGCCAAGCCTGACAAGCCCATTTCCCATATTTATTTTCAAAATAATCAAGAATAATCGTTTCTGGCGTCCTTCGGACAAGCATTTTTGGTAAAAGTGAAGCGAAGCAAAGTAAAAACTACTCCTTATATGCATGCAAAAAAGCAGCAGGATGTACCCGCTGCCCTTATTTCTATGTAGGCGGTCGCCTATGCCTCGAAACTGATTACTGCTTAGCGTTTAAAAGTGTTTCTGGATTAATCGCTGCATTATCGCTAACTTGGCGGACTTCAAAGTGCAGATGCACGCCTTCCTCTTTCTCGAACTCGTTGCGTCCTGCTTTTGCGATGATGTCGCCTTTTTTCACTTCAGCGCCTTTGGCTACTTTCACCTCGGACAAGCTTTGGTAAACACTGATCAAACCATTGCTGTGCGTAATTTCAACGAGACTGCCAACAACCGGATTCTGTTCAACCGCTGTCACCTTGCCACTCAGAGCAGCTAATACTTCGAAGGCAGCGCCATCTTTGGCTTTCAAGTCAATAGCAGTATGCGGCGTCAATTGATCGTTATATTGGATCATTGCCGTCTGCTTCACTTCATTCGTTGCATTCGTGTCATAGAAGGGGATGGAGACATCAACCAGTGTTCTGTCTTTAACAGGCCACTGAATCGTTTCGGTTTGTGCGTTGACCGCGACCGCCCCGTCCGGTGCTTTGGTAGTGTCTGTCGCTTTGTCGCTGCTAACCTTAATGCCCAGATCTTCTTGGCTGACTGTCTTCGTCCCGGCGTCCTGGTACACCCACATTAAGGTTAAGATAATTGCTGCTGCTGCCATATACGTTGCTGGGAATACCCACTTCTTAGCAAGCAACCTCTTCCATGTGGATGTCGTACTTTGCGCTCCTTGTGCAGTTTTAGGAGCTTCTTCGTTTTGAAAACCTTTGTTTTGATCATTCATGGTTATCACCTCATCAACCATTCTTGACACATTTAAAGGTTTTATACTTGAAAAAAGATATTTTTATAGAAACGTTAAAGAATTACGATTTTCGGATAAAAGGTGTCGCTTTTTCGATAGAGATGCCTGTGTAATAGTAGGTTGCGATTTGCTCCGCGGTTTTACCTTCCTTCGCCATACCATTGGCGCCCCATTGACTTAAGCCAACACCGTGGCCATATCCGTAGGTGGTAATCGTGATTTTGGAGCCTGACCATTTCCACGTAAATTGAGAGGATGCTAGTCCTAGCTTCTCTCGTACTTCACGACCTGAAAATATTTTACCGCCAATAGTTATGGTTTTAATCCGGTGGCCGGCCGACCACGCCAGCACTTTCATATTTTTGGTGCTCGTACCTGTTGTTGCTATACTCGTAACGCCTAGCTTCTGAAGCATACTCTTGTAACTAAAATCAACGGTTTCTTGATAGCGAGAAGATAGCTTTATATCCCAGGGGCTTGGCACACTGCGCAGGTAGGGACTCTTGAACGGCCAGTAATCTTCCGAGTTTTCGGTGTATCCATTACTTGTCGAGAAAAAGGTGGCGTTGATAGGTTTATGCTCATAAGTGAGGATTAGATCTTTCGTTTCGTTCACGGCTCTATCGATTTTGGCCATATTCGTCTCGTAACGCTTGTCCCATCTGTCTCTTAGCTCTTGTTCCGTGAGATAAGCTTGATGCGCAATTGTGTCAGTCACAAGTGCATCGCTAACCGGCATGTTGCTGTAATCCTTCTCTAGCACTCTACGCACGACATAAGTCCTAGCCGCCATAGCCTGCGCTTTGAGCGCCTCCAGTTCGAATTCAACTGGCATTTCGGCGGCAAGCACACCTTTCACATACTGTTCCAGCGGTACCGTCTCAATTATTGCTTTCTTGGTCAGATACACGGGTATCATTAGGCCTTGTTCGTTGATTGTTTCCTTGGTCAGTCCGTTTTTCGCAATTTGGATGGGAGGTATCGCGCTGCCATCCGGAATCTTCTTAACTAGCAATCCTGGAACAATAATAGTCACACATAGCATGGAAGATAGGCAAACAGCCATCCAAAGGATGACCCCTTTGCCCAGCACGCGTTTCTTCTTGAACATCATCTAAGCAGCCTCCATAAGCGCGTTTACTAGCACGTAGTTGATATGACTTAGCTTATGAGAGGGATTGCTAGAATAGAACAAGGGACTATCTGGTAAAATGCGATGCTAGAGCATTCGGCGTTCAGCAGCTTCGTAAAGTAGCCATGATATAGTAATTACCATGTTGTAATTTCTACAACAAAAAAGAACCATCGGAGTTCCCCCCAATGGCTCTTCAAACCAATCCTAAGCAAGCGTCGGCTGGATGTTGAAAAAACCCAACTCCGCAGCTTCCTGCTCCACTTCTTGCGGCACCGATCTGTAAATATCGGCACCTAGCTCACGCAGTACGTCGGTAATATCAACATAGCCGCGATCAATATGGTGAACGCCTGTAATCTCGGTTTCACCTTCTGCAGCTAACGCCGCTAGAATAAGCGCCGCCCCTGCACGCAGGTCTGTTGCGCATACTTTCGCACCCTGCAGCTTGGCATTACCACTCACGATAGCTGTACGGCCATCGACTTTGATATGAGCGTTCATGTTCGAGAATTCCTCGACATGCATGAACCGATTCTCGAACACGGTCTCAGTCACGAGACTCGTGCCGTCTGCCACCATCAGCAGCGCCATCATTTGCGACTGCATATCGGTTGGGAAGCCCGGATACGGCAGCGTCTTCACATCAACCGCGCGAAGCGGCCCCGAAGCGCTGACACGAATACCGTTCTCATCTTCTTCGATGATAACGCCCATTTCTTGCATTTTAGAAATAACAGGTCGGAGATGGTCGCCAATAGCGCCCTCCATATACAGTTCACTACCAGTAATAGCTGCGGCAATCATATATGTACCCGCTTCTACGCGATCCGGAATAACCGTATGTACAACCCCACGAAGTTTCTCTACGCCTTCTATGCGAATAACACCTGTTCCTGCCCCGCGAATCGTTGCGCCCATGGCATTCAAGTAATTCGCCAAATCGACAATTTCCGGCTCTTTAGCAGCATTCTCAATGATGGTTGTGCCTTCAGCGAGCGTAGCTGCCATCATGATGTTCTCAGTTGCTCCTACACTGGCTACATCGAGATAAATCTTGGCACCCTTCAGGCGCCCTTTCACTTTAGCTTCGATATACCCTTGACCCAGTTCAATATCGGCACCCATTGCTTCAAAGCCTTTGAGATGCTGATCAATTGGCCTAGTGCCAATCGCACAGCCGCCAGGGAGCGAAATTCTCGCTTGACCAAGCCTTGCTAACAAAGGACCCATCACGAGGAAAGAGGCTCTCATTTTACGGACTAGATCATAAGATGCTTCACATGTGTTAATGTTGTGAGCACGAACTCGAATAACCTGACGGTTATATTCCACTTCAATACCTAAGCTTTGCAATACTTTATTAATGACTAGTACATCGTCAAGGGGAGGCGCATCATGGATGACGCTTTCACCTTCCGAACCCAGAATGGAAGCTGCAATAATCGGTAGAACCGCATTCTTTGCTCCGTTGATTTTCACATTGCCAGCTAACTTTCGGCCACCGCGGACGATAATTTTGCTCATCATGGTCCCTCCGCGCACTTATTTTAAATTACATGGTTTTGCACATTTCCTAAGTTTATCATTTCAACCCTTACAGTTACAACTGTGTTCTTTTGGTATTCCAACAGCCCTACATAGAGTTCGGATAAGGTTTCGTTTTTCATTCCGTTCTATTATCCATTGTTGACAACAAACTTGCGCATTATTCGAAAAATGTGATTAAAACATCTTACCAAAGCCCATGGACAGGCCTAAATATTGGATGAAAAAGCTCGCGACCAGATGTCCGAGTGCAATAGAAAGCAAAATTTGCAGCATAATCGCTTGTGCGGCCTTAGGCCTTTTGAGCAGGACATCGAAGCGGAACGCTTGCAGCGCCCACCACGATAGGCCAATACACATGATGTAGACAGCAATATCCACCATATTCATCATCGAAGCATATTTCGCCGCTTCATTCCATTTGTCTGTATCTGCCATAAGTCACTCCTCTTCGGGTTTACCGATTGATTACTTTAGCGAGCAGTGTTACGAATTCAGCTCGTGTTGCTTGCTCATCAGGCCGGAAGGTGCCGTCCGAATAGCCGCTTATCCAACCATCCGCCGACATTTGCTTCAGGATCCCCACACCCCAATACGTATCGTTCACATCGCTAAAAGGTGAGTTGCCCCGTTTTTTCCCTGTCATATTCATGCTGCGTGCAAGCATCTGTGTCATCTCCATACGTGTAAGCGTACGGTCAGGCCCGAATGTTCCGCCTGGGTAGCCGTCCACAATATTCGCTTGAACCGCTTTGGCTACGTAATCGTAAGCCCAATGCGAAGCATCCATATCGCTGAAACTCAGCTCCTGACGCTTAGACAGCTTCAAAGCTCGCGTCAATACCGTTGCTGCCTCCGCACGTGTAATGGGCTGATTTGGAGCAAAACGATAGTTCCCATAACCGCTAATCACACCTTGCTCTGTAAGCTGGCTAATGGCGTCCTGTGCCCAGTGCCCCTCAATATCGACAAATCCACTCACCAAGGTGTAACTGTCTACTTTAAATCGATACATTTGACTCATAAACCATTGATTGGCTTGAAGTTTAATGTAATAGGTGCCTGCGGGTAGGGTTTTCTCGATAAAAAATTGGTCAGAGCCATAATCATTTCTATAAAAACCTTGTTCCTTCAAAGAACTATCATATAAGGTTGCATACAAAATGCGAGATGTCGGAATGTTCGTTAAACGCACTTGAGCTAAGCTGTCTTTGCTCATGCGGAATTCGAACCAATCAAAGTCATCGTTTTTGCTAAATACACCCTCATACACGGAATTCATCGCAGCAAAAGTAGCTTGGTACGATTTATCATTCGGCTCATTCGGATCGATCAGCTTTGGCGTGTATTCAATTTCTAGCGTGTACTCACCCGTAATCGGCTCCGAGTAATCCTTCACATTGCTAATACGAATGTAATAATGACCTGGAAGCAAATCCATTTGCGAGCTGACTTCGAGACCTCCGTCACCGGCTTGGTCAATCGTAATCGACTTCTCCCCTTCTTTCTGAAAAAGGATCATTGGATCTATGCGCCCTGTATCTACGGATAGCCTTACGCGCATTGCACCTGAGTGTTCTAAGGGTATTGCAAACCAATCCAGATCTCCTTTTTGATGAAAAGTACCACGGATAGATTGACTCCGGTCAGGTAAAACGAATGCTTTATACTGCTTATCATTATCCTCAAATGGATCCTTATAAATAGCAAAATCCGTTCGCATCGAGTAATTTAAAGCTGTCTTGCGGGAACGATCCACCGTCTGCAGCTGCACGTACGTGCGCCCTTTGGTCACAGAGACCATGAAAGGCTGACTTCCGTCCGAGGTACTACTCGCGATAAACGTTTCTCCGGAATCAAATCGCACTCGGACACCCGAGCTATCTGCACTGTTCAACCATAATTTAATAAACCCATCATAGGGCGCATCAATAGCGTACCAATCTTGGTCTTGTGCCGAGCTAATTACAGCTTTAACAGCCGTATGAACCGGCAATTTGGCAGCCTGATTCATATTTTCGTTAGGCTCAAAGTAATCCTCAACGTACGGCTTCGTAAGTGCCAAATCCACTCTTAACAAGCCATAGCCCGTTTTGGAATCCCAGCCCCCTGACGCCAAGTCTTCTGCCGTCTGCTCGAGCTGCGCGCGAACTTGATACACGTTCATGCTCGGGTACTTGCCCCTTACCAAAGCTGCTGCTGCGGCAACCTGTGGTGCAGACATGGAGCTTCCATCTTGATACTGATAGCCGCCCCCGAGTGCTGTTGTGTATACATCCCAGGGCGCCACAAGATCCAGCTCCGGCCCAAAGTTCGAACGAGGGTCAGCAAGCCTTTCTGAGTTAACGCCCCCTACAGCTAGAACAGTTGGATAGGCCGCAGGGTATTTCACACTTGTACTTTCATTGCCAACAGCGGCAACGAGCAGTACATTACGATCCTCTGCATACTGCACAATGCCTGCCATATAATCGGAGTATTTGTTCAGCCCTAGGGAAAGCACTACGATTTTCGCGCCGTGATCCACTGCGTACTTGATGCCTTCACCAAGCTTCGCTTCGCCGCCTGTTCCGTCGGCCTCTAACGCTTTGATTGGCATAATCTTGGCATTAGGGGCTATGCCTGCAATCCCTTTATCGTTATTGAACGTGGCCGCAATGATACCTGCTACGTTCGTTCCATGTCCATTATCATCTTGAGGCTTTTTCGAAGGCTGAAGCAGGTTCACGCCATCTACTAAATTACCTACTAAATCAGGATGTACAAGATCAACGCCCGTATCGACGACCGCTACTACGATGGGCGTCCGGGAATCTCCTGCTGCAGCCCATGCTTGATCGATGTGAATCATGTCCAGATAGGTTTGTTTCACCCTCATAGGATCCGTCGACACCGGGTAGGCTGCTTCTACTTTAGTTATCATCCCTGTAAGTTCCACAACAAGCATCATCAGTACGATGAGCCAAAGGTGTCGAGTACGTTTCATGAATTCACAGGTCCTTTTTCTTGTATGATCTTTTTTCCTTCTCTATCTATACCACATTACCCGTCTTCTCGATACATATAACGGTTTTTCGTCGCAAAAAGTTCAGATCTTTGAGAAAAATATTTTTGTACGTAGGTACGGGACGGTGGTCAATCATTCTCCTGTATATTGTACATCGAAATGACAGACCGTGAAGCCTATGGAATTATTTGCTGCAAAAGTGCCAAATGTCTCATTCATCTGTAATCAGCCGATTCATTTAAATCCAAAAAAAAAGCCTTCCCCCGCTTTTTAAGCAGGGAAAGGCTTAATCATACATTTACATAATCAGAAAATCCTTCGTCAAACTGAAAATGGCTTCAATACCTTTCAGTACAACGTGTGGAACAACGCCCAACGCCACGCTGATGAGAGCACATAACCAAACCGTTATCCCTAACGGAATCGATACCTTAATCTCGGCAGGCTCGTAATCGCTGCGCATAAACATTTGGCGTACGATGCTGAAATAGTAGTAGAAGGATACAACGCTAGTAGCGATCATCAGTGACCCTAACCAATAGTGTTGGGTCTGCATCGTTCCCAGGATGATGTAGAGCTTCCCGAAAAACCCGCCAGATAAAGGAATACCGGCCAATGAAAGCACGATGAGTACCATGGCTACGGCTGTTATAGGGGCCCTGTAATAGAGGCCAGCGAAACCCTTCGCTTCGGTATGGCCTTCTGCCTGCTCAATAATCATCAGCACAGCGAAAGCTCCGATATTCATAAACAAGTACGCGATCAGATAGAAAATAAATTCAGAGAAGTTCGCGTAATGGGTACCGGAAAAGTAAGTTCCGATCGGAACGAGTAAGTAACCTGCATTGGCAATTCCTGAGTAGGCCAAAAGCCTTTTCATATTTGTTTGCTTCAGTGCAATGAAATTACCGGTTACCATCGCGATGGCAGCCATCACCGATATGGCCAGGAACACATCCGATTGAAAACTGCTGTCTTCAAAGCTGCTAAACCCAAACAACACGTAGAATACGCGGAATAGGATGGCGAAGCCAGCACCTTTGGACACGACAGCCAAAAATGCCGTCACTGGCGTCGGTGCGCCTTGGTACACATCCGGTGCCCAGCTGTGGAACGGAGCAGCGGCGATTTTGAAGCCGAAGCCAGCTAACAGCATGAAGAATGCTACATAAAGCAGCGGCTCGTAAGCAGTTACGAGTGATGGAAGCGCAGCACCAATCTGCGATAAATTGCTGGAACCGACCATCCCGTATAAGAAGGACATGCCATACAAGATGATCGCAGATGAAATACCGCCCATGACCAAGTACTTGAAGGCACCCTCGTTAGATTTGTTATCTTTCTTCTTCATAGCCACAAGCAAGTAAGAAGTAATACTCAACAGCTCCAACCCAACATACAGCGTGATAAGGTCACCCGAGGATGACATAATCATGGCACCGAGCGCGGCGGGCAGATAGAAGTAGTAATACTCCCCGACATGTGGAATGGCCTCTTCTTTGATGAAGCCTAAGCTCATCAAGACAATGAAGCCAGTACCTAATAAAGTGAACAATTTGAGCAGATTCGAGAAATCATCAACTCTGTAGCTATTATTGAGCAGCCCAATAGCCTCTTCTGGATTCAACTGTAGAATAACGAATACCGCAGAAATAGCGATGCCAACCAACGTCAGCCATCCAATGATGGAGCGACTAAGCCTGTTTGGGAGGACCAAATCCAAGAGAGATAGGATGATCGCGGTGGCAACCAGCGAAAGCTCAGGGAGCAGATGCACTAAATCAGCGACATGGAGTCTTATCTGTTCCACCGGTCTAACCTCCTATCTTCCCGGCTACGCTGTGGATCAATTGATCCAAGCTGCCTATCGTTTGCTGAAGCGGCTGACTCAGCACGCTTGGGTATACACCGAGCAAGAGAATGAACGCCACCAATGTAATCATCGGCACCGCCTCGATTAATCTGGCGTCGCGCATGCCTTGCAGCTGCAGATTCGGCTGTTTAGGGCCGAACGTGATATTCAGCACCCCGCGCAGCACGTAAACCGCGGTGAGAATGATCCCGAGTGTACCGACTATCGCGTACACTCGGTGCGTTTCAAAGAGTCCGAGAAACGCGAGGAACTCACTGACGAAGCCGGATAAGCCCGGCAATCCGAGCGATGCCATACCAGCGACCAGCAGAATGCCGCTGATAAAAGGTATGGACGACGCGAGACCGCCTAGTTGGTCGAGCTGCGTCGTTTGGGTTCGCTCGTAGATGCTGCCTACGAGCAAGAACATCAGGGCCGAGATGAGGCCGTGTGAGATCAGTTGGAACACAGCGCCCTGCAGGCCCGATACGTTAAACGCGGCGAGACCGAGAAGGACGATGCCCATGTGGCTAATACTCGAGTAGGCCAACACGAGCTTGAAATCCTTTTGTACCATGGCGAGAATCGCGCCGTACACGATGTTAATGACGCCGAGGAGCGCCAGCATCCACGCCATCTGCTTGGCTTCCCCCGGGAAGAACAGAATACCGAATCGGATGAGGCCGTAGGCCCCCATTTTCAGCAAAATCCCGGAGTGAATCATAACAACAGCAGGCGGAGCCTCTGTATGTACTTTGAGCATCCACGTATGGAACGGGAAGATCGGCAGCTTAATGCCGAAGGCGACCAGCAGCATAATGAACACGGTCCACTTCATGGCCCTGCTAAGGAAGAACGGTGTTCCTTCTTGATTTACATAAGCGGCGGGATCTTGCAGCAAATTATGTGCAATCGTATGGATGTCGCCGCTATAGTAAATGACAGCTTCTGTCTGCGAAGGCACCTGGTTGAATCCAGCCGTACTGACGAGAATTAAGAACGCGATCAGCATGATCGCCGAGCCAAGTCCATTGTAAAGCAGGAAGCGATTGGCAGCTTGCTCCCGATTCATATACCCCCAAATACCAATTAAGAAGAACATCGGTACGAGCGTAATTTCGAAGAACAAGAAGAACAAGAATAGATCCTGTGATAAGAAAACTCCGAACATGCCGGTTTCAAGCAGCAAGAATAGAATGTAATACGTTTTCCAGCGTTTCTTAATATACACCGAAGCTAAAGCAGCCATTGACGATACAAGAGCGGTTAGAAACACGAGCGGCAAGGAAATGCCGTCAACCGCCAACGAATACTTAAACTCGAAGAAATACGAAGTAATTTGCTGAATTCCCTCGTGATTAAGCGGAACTTTGATCCAGTCGAGCTGTTCTTTATACTGAATCGGATCACCCTGATAATTGTAATCACTATACAACCACGCCGCCAAAATAAGCGGGATCAGTGTCGTGACAATACCAATTGTTTTAATCAAACGGCCTTGGTCACCACGGATGAAGAGCAAGACCAGAACGCCAAGCAGAGGCGAGAAGGCGATCATACTTAGGATGGGTATACTAGCCAGCATGGATGAACCTCCTTCCTGCGATGGCGAGTACCAAAATCAGCATCCCCAAAATCATGATGACACCATAGGTTTGTAGTTGACCATTTTGGAGACGCGAGCCTAGACGACCTAGTCCGACCACAGTGAAGGCAACCAAACGCACAATACCGTCAACGATATACACATCAATCAGTTCGAGTATCCAGCCTAAACCGCGAAGCGGTTTTACAATGACACCGTCGTAGATTTCATCAATGAAATATTTGCGATTCAGCAGCGTATACAGCCACGGCATTTTACCGGAAACCACATCGCGCGGAATGGAACGTTTGAGATAAATGAGATAACCGAGACCAATACCAAGCACACCAGCTAGTGTGGACAAAATAATGACGGTCCAATTGGCCTTCTCATCATGTTCATGTCCTGTCAACCACTGACTGAGCCATTCGTTAAACGGCGTATTCACAAAGCCTGCAACAATAGCAAGCACTGCAAGTACAATCAGAGGTGTCGTCATCGTTGCCGGAGATTCATGGGGTTCATGAGCGGTATGTGCTGCATGTCCATGATCATCGTGACCATCATCAATAGTCTTTGCTTTGCCTCTAGGCGAGCCCATAAACACGAGGAAGAATAGACGTGACATATAGAACGCTGTGAAGAAGGCAGCAATGACACCGACCCAGAATAAAAGCTGATTATGCTCGTATGCTTCTGTCAATATCATATCTTTCGACCAGAACCCTGCGAAAGGGAAAATACCTGAGAGTGCCAGCGTGCCTATCGCGAATGTCAAGGTTGTGATTTTCATTTTGCGGGATAAGCCGCCCATTTCGTTAATGTCTTGCGTATGAACAGCGTGAATCACACTGCCTGCGCCCAAGAAGAGCAGCGCTTTGAAGAAGGCGTGCGTGAACAAATGAAACATTCCTGACGTATAGGAGACACCTATCCCCAGCGCCATCATCATATAGCCAAGTTGACTCACCGTCGAGTAGGCGAGAATGCGTTTGATATCGTTCTGAGCAATACCAATTGTGGCCGCAAAGATCGCTGTGAAACCACCCACATAGGCAACAACAAGCAAAGCATCCGGCGATGCGTGGAAAATGTCAAAGGTACGCGCAACGAGGTACACCCCAGCGGCAACCATCGTTGCTGCGTGGATTAGCGCACTTATCGGCGTTGGACCTTCCATGGCATCTGGCAGCCACGTGTGCAGCGGGAATTGACCAGACTTACCCATCGCCCCGATGAAGATCAGAATAGCAATCCATGTGATGATCGTTGGGTCGATTTTACCCGTTGTAAAAGCATTATGAATAGATGTGAAATCAAGCGCATGCCCTGGCATGTACCAGTAAAGCAGCAGAATAGCAATAAAGAGGCCCACGTCACCGATACGGGTAACGATGAATGCCTTTTTCGCAGCAGCCTTCGCCTCTGGCTTAAAGTACCAGAATCCGACGAGCAGGAAGGAACATACCCCTACAAGCTCCCAGAAGATGAACAGCTCCAGCATATTTTCTGAGATGACAAGGCCAAGCATGGAGAAGGAGAACAAAGCGATATAGCCAAAAAACACATGAATTCGCTCGTCGCCTTTCATATAACCTTTGGAATAAATATTCACCAGCAAAGACACCAGTGTTACAATCACGAGCATCAAGGCGTTCAAATTGTTAACCTCAAAGCCCATATTCAGCGTGAAATCGCCCACTTGCAGCCAATTCAGCTTATTCCACGTGTAATCTTCCACTTTACCGCCAATTCGTTCAACGAAAATCAGCAAAGCCACGATAAATGATGCCAGCATGGCGAAAATACTGATGTAAATACCTAGATCTTTTAATTGACGTCCCATAGCCGTAAGCGCTAGAAAAGCAAGCAGCGGAAACAACGGAATGAGCCAGGCGTACTGTGAATAGTCCGATACCATATCCTTGTTAGCCTCCTAGCGCTTCATAGAATCCAAATCCGTAACTTCTACTGTCCCTTTATTTCTGTAAATGGTAATGAGAATCGCGATCCCGACAGCCGCCTCAGCAGCTGCTATGGTGATGTTGAAAAGCGAGAATATTTGCCCGGTTAGAGCAGGATGATCACCAAGCTTCGAAAAGGCAATCAAATTCAAGTTCACCGCATTCAGCATTAGCTCAATCGAAAGCAGGACGATAACCCCGTTCTTCTTCGTTAACGCACCGTATAAGCCGATGCAGAACAGGATTGCCGCCAGCGTGAGATAGGGAGTAATAATATTGCCCACAGCTAATCCTCCTCTCTCTTCGCGACCACGATGGCACCGATAAAGGCTACCGTCAGCAGCACCGACATGATTTCGAAAGGAATAACGTACTCGTTATAGAGCAGTTTTCCGATTTCTAGTGTGTTATCCTTGCCAGCATCCAGAGTACCTGAAGCGACGAAGGTCGTTTTTTGAATGGCATAAAATAATACTCCGAACAATCCCAAAGCACCAATAATCGCTAGGCCTTCATGCCAAGGACGCTTAGGCTCTTCTTCTTCCCCTTGTCTGTGCTTCGTCATCATGATTCCAAAGATCATCAGAATGGAGATCGCACCGGCATAAATCAACACCTGCACGAATGCTACAAACTCAGCCTCCAGAATGACATACAACCCCGCCAAACTAATAAAGGTAAGGGCAACGGCAATGACCATATGAACGACTTTGGTAAATGAAATCATGAAGATGGCTCCGCCAATTGCAAGTAGAGCGAAGACGAAGAAAGCCCAGCTTGAACCGTTGGATAAGAAATCACCAATTCCGCTAAACATCTTTTTTGGCCCCCCCTTTTGGCAAGGCTGAGTTGTTCTCTTGACGGATATTTTGCGTGTTCTCGCTTAACCACTGCATATTTTTGAACAGATCATCACGACTGTAGGTACTCAGCTCAAAATTGTTCGTCATGACGATCGCTTCCGTCGGACATACCTCGGTGCAGAGATCGCACAGGATACAAATTTCGAAGTTAATATCGTACGTATCGATAACCTTCCCTTTTTTCTCAGGGTCTGGATTCGCTTTACCCGTTAAAGTAATACACTCTGTCGGGCAAACGCGCGCACATTGATTACAGACTATGCATTTCTCTGGATCAAAATATTGAATACCGCGAAAGCGGTCCGGCATTTTAATCGGGACGTCAGGGTATGCGTACGTTATTTTTTTCTGTGTCATACTTTTAAACGTTACGCCTAAACCTTTCATTATGCCCTTCATTCGTTTCCCTCCTAAGAGTTTTGCTTTAGCAAAACTGGCTTCGTAAGCGTGGGCTTAGAGTTTCCGTAGGAAACTTGCATCGTAAGCTTGCTTTATAGTTGCTACATGATGGTCATTACGATCGCCGTAATCAGCATATTGACCAGTGCTAGTGGAAGCAGCACTTTCCAGCCGAATCCCATCAGTTGGTCTACCCGTACCCGAGGCAGCGTCGCGCGCAGCCAGAATAGGAAGAACACAACAGAAGAGAATTTCAGCAGGAACCAGATAATACCCGGAATGAAATCAAGGAATGGGAACGGCGAGTGCCATCCGCCCAGGAAAATCAAGCTCGTAAGGGAAGCAATGACGAACACGTAAACATACTCTGATAGCATGAAAAAAGCGAAGCGGAAACCACTGTATTCCACATGGTAACCAGCAACAAGCTCAGACTCCGCTTCCGGTAAGTCAAACGGCGTTCGATTGAGCTCCGAGACCCCGGCTATAACGAAAATGATAAAGCCTAGAATCTGGGGAATGAAATTCCAATGCCAGAAACCGCCTGTTTGATGATCAACGATTGTATGTAGATTTAAACTGCCTGTCATCATGATGACACCAATAACGGAGATGACGAGCGGTACCTCATAACTAATCATTTGAGCCGCGGAACGCATACCGCCTAGCAGCGCATATTTGTTATTCGATGCCCAACCGCCGAGGATGATACCAATCGTAGAAATCCCCGTTAGGGCTACATAAAAGAGCAGACCAACATTCAAATTCGCATTAAACAACCGATCCGAAAATGGAATCGTCGCAATAATCGTGAACGAAGGGATAAACGTGATGATAGGCGCCAGAATGAATAGCTCGCGCTCTGCTTTTTTAGGAATCGTATCCTCTTTGATTAGAAGCTTGAAGACGTCCGCAACACTTTGCAGAAGCCCAAAAGGCCCCGTTCGGTTCGGTCCGATCCGCATCTGCATCCAACCGATAACTTTACGCTCGAAATAGATCGCATAGGTTACGAAGCCTAGGACCAGCATCAGCATAACGATGCCCCAGAACAGGAAAACGAAGAAGTTCGTCCAAGTTAGACTCTCCTCCAATAAATTCACCATTAGGCATCCACCTCCCCAACGACAATATCGATGCCGCCTAGAATCGTTATCAAGTTGGTCATCGACTCACCGACAAGCAGCTTGGGCAAAATTTGCAGATTCACAAAGGAAGGTCTGCGGAATTTCAGACGGAAAGGCTCTGCTTTGCCCCTGGAAATAATATAGCAGCCAATTTCCCCACGCGGAGACTCGATAGCCGAATACACTTCCCCTTCTGGAGGACGAATGACTCTAGGTACCTTGCCCATGGTTTCGCCTTGCTCAGGAAACTGCTCCACAGCTTGCTCCAGGATACGAAGCGATTGCTTAACTTCCTCCATCCGAAGCAAGTAACGATCATAGCAGTCACCGCCGCTGCGAACAGGTACGTCGAACTGGAAGCGGCTGTATAGGCTGTACGGCTGCGTTTTGCGGATATCCCAATCTACACCCGTACATCTTAAGTTAGCGCCGCTAAGGCCATACGCAATGGCTGTATCAGCATCATACTTGCCTACACCCTTGATACGGGACAGAAAAATCTCATTCCCCGTTACTAAAGTGTGATACTCTTCCAATTTACCGTACATATAAGGAATAAATTTTTTAACCTTATCGATCCAACCTTCTGGAGCATCCCACTTCACCCCGCCTACACGCATGTAGTTGTAAGTTAGACGAGCTCCGCATAATTCATTGAACAGATCAATGATAATTTCCCGATCACGGAACGCATATAAGAACGGGCTCATCGCACCGATGTCCAGCAAATAAGTACCCCACCACACCATGTGTGAGGCGATACGTTGAAGCTCCATCACGATTAAGCGAAGGAACTCCGCTCGTTCTGGCACTTCAAGCTGCATCATTTTCTCTACGGCATTCACAAGCACGTAGTTGGTTGTCATCGCCGATACGTAATCCATGCGGTCCGTGTAAGGAATAATTTGTGTATAGCTAAGGTTCTCAGCTAATTTCTCTGTTCCTCTATGTAGATAACCCATCACGGGTATTGCTTCTCTAATAACTTCTCCATCAAGCTTCACGATCACGCGGAAAACCCCGTGCGTACTAGGATGCTGAGGACCAACGTTCAACAGGAGTTCTTCTGTCCGTAACACGAGCTACACCTCCGGGTCAAGCGGTTCGTAATCTTTGCGCAGTGGATGGCCGACCCAATCGTCAGGCATCATGATTCTTACTAAGTTAGGGTGACCTGGGAAATCGATACCCAGTAGGTCATACACTTCCCGCTCATTCCAATCCGCGGTAGCCCATACTGGAGCCACAGAAGGAATGCTCGGTTTCTCTCGATCTGTTTTCACTTTCACACAATATTCCTGCTTGTTTGTGAGCGAAAGGAGATGATAGGCCACCTCTAGGTGAGTCTCTTGGTCCACACCCGAGAGATTGCGCAAGTAGTTGCAGCGAAGCTCTTCATGATCCCTGAGCGTCCGTGCAGCCTGCAGCCAGCGTGAGCTGTGAATGACCACGTAAGGGCGATGCGCGTCCCTTTCGTTGATGAAAGCGTCGACGACGGTGTCTTCGCCAACGTCGGCTTTCAAGATAGCAACCAGCCGATCAAGCAGCGGCTGGTTCGGTGAAGGCTCCTTCGGCGCTTCAGGCTCCGCCGACTCCGTCTTCGCCCCGCGCGCGCTAGCTCGCGCAGCGCGTGCTTCTGCGGCGGCCTGTGCTTTGGCCGCCTTCTCGTCGTCCCCAGCTTCCGCAGACGCTGGGGTTGGTGCTTCTGCCGACGCGGGCTCGCCCGTCGGCTCAGCGGCCGCCCGCGCAGCTTGGCGGGCGGCTCTCGCCGCGGCACGCTCCGCTGCCGCGTCACTGCTTGGCGCTGCTAGCGCGTTGGCGCTCACGGCTGCATCGCTGCCCTTTGCTGCGCCCGCGTCACCGCTTCTTGCAGCTTGCTCTGCGAGCTCAGCCGCAGGCGCGTCGCTCGGCTCGCTCGTCGTCTGCGCAGCCGGGTCAGCCGCCTGTATCTCCGCAGCGCGATCTACCGCGGCCTGCAGGTCCGCGCTAAGCGGCGTCTTACTCGCGCGCGCCTCCGGCGTAAGATCGCCCACTTCAGCGATTGCTTCCTCTAAGGGCGATTCATTCACTTTCTTACCATCAGCAGTTGGAGACGGGCCTACCTTCTCCTCCAGCTTCTTCTCATCACTCATCGATTGGTCACCTGCTTCCCAGTCTTCGCTTCATAGCGAATCTTCTCCTGAAGCTTGTTTATCCCATAAATGAGTGCAGCCGGGTTCGGTGGACAACCCGGAATATAAACATCAACCGGAACGATTTGGTCAACTCCCTTAACAACGGAATATGACTTTATATAAGGTCCACCTGCCGTAGCGCAGGACCCCATCGCAATGACCCACTTTGGTTCAGGCATTTGTTCGTAAAGACGGCGCAGCAAAGGAGCCATTTTCTTCGTTACAGTCCCCGCCACAATCATGACATCAGATTGTCTAGGAGACGTACGGAAGATGACTCCGAAACGGTCTAAATCATAGTGAGATCCGCCTGTACCCATCATTTCGATGGCACAACAGGCCAGACCAAAAGTTAACGGCCAAAGCGAATTACTGCGAGCCCAAGCTTTTACTTGCTCCAGTGTCGTCATAAAGACATTGCGATTTAATTCTTCCCGTTCTTCGGGAGATATTGACTCTAGACTGAAGTCCATTGCAGCACCTTCTTCTTCCAAGCGTATATTAATCCAATGGCTAGCAAGGCTACAAAAATACACATTTCCACTAAGGCAAAAAGTCCAAGCTGGTTAAACGCAACCGCCCACGGATATAGGAACACGGTCTCCACATCAAAGATGACAAACATCAAAGCAAATAAATAATAACGAATGTTAAACCGGATTTGTCCCTCACCTACAGGCTCGTTTCCACTCTCATACGTCGTATACTTCTCCTCGACAGGTTTACTCGGTCTTAACCATTTGCCTACCGTTAGCGCTACCACAGGGAGGAGAATACCTAACCCTAGAAAAATCGCTACTATAACATAGTTATTTGTATACATGTGAATGTAACCGCCTCCATTCGTATTTGCTTTTCTTGTGTGTCCTGTTAGTTTTGGTAATATTCACCTACAATATTATAACAAAAAGCCTTTTGGGCGTCGATGACTAATTCCAAACCCCACTTTTCATTCCTAGTGAGTAGATTTTCCATAATTATCTTTAATTAATCTTCCTGTTCGAAAAAAAGCGGAGGAACCTAAGTTCCCCCGCTTTTCGTTCAAACATCTATTATTTCCCGGACACACTAATACGATTTAATGCTCTTTGAAGAGAGGCTTCCGCACGTTTGAAGTCAACGTTGTCTTGCTTAGTTTCAGCAAGACGTTTCTCCGCACGTTCTTTCGCTGCTTTCGCACGATCGATATCAATATGTTCTGGTAGCTCGGCGCTTTCCGCCAGTATAACCACCTTATCCTTGCGCACTTCCATGAAACCGCCATTCACTGCGATAACTTCGTCTTTAGAGCCCGTTTTCTTCACAGTAATCGGTGCAATTCGCAATGGAGTGACCAGTGGAATGTGATTCGGCAGAATTCCAAGCTCCCCTTCAACACCCTTCACGCTAACCATGTTCACTTCTTCAGCGTACACTTTGCGTTCCGGGGTAACAATTTCCAGTAGGAATGTACTCACTTGGATTCTCCTCCCTTAGCGTTTACCGTAGGTAAACTATCTTCGTAAGCGTTGCCTGATCGTTTTGCTCGGCAAAAGTTACAGTGTTTTTGCTTTCTCGATAGCGTCCTCGATCGTTCCCACGTTGTGGAAAGCAACTTCAGGAAGATTGTCGTGCTTACCTTCAAGAACTTCTTTGAAACTGCGCACGGTATCCTTCAATGGCACGTACAAGCCTGGGAATCCGTTGAATGGCTCAGCAACGTGAAGCGGCTGGGACAGGAACAGACGGAGACGACGCGCACGAGTAACGACCAATTTGTCCTCATCAGACAACTCATCCATACCCAAGATCGCGATGATATCCAGAAGCTCTTTGTAACGTTGAAGAACTTGTTTAACGCCTTGTGCTACTTTGTAATGCTCTTCGCCAAGTGTTTCTGGTGTCAAGATACGGGAAGAAGATGCAAGTGGATCTACCGCAGGGAAGATACCTGCTGCAGCAATACTACGCTCCAAGTTCGTTGTTGCGTCCAAGTGAGCGAACGCCGTTGCAGGAGCCGGATCCGTATAGTCATCGGCAGGAACGTAAATCGCTTGAATGGAAGTAACGGAACCTTTTTTCGTGGACGTAATACGCTCTTGTAGTTGACCCATCTCTGTTGCTAGAGTCGGTTGGTAACCTACTGCTGATGGCATACGGCCCAGCAAAGCGGAAACCTCAGAACCTGCTTGTGTAAAGCGGAAGATGTTATCGATGAAAAGAAGAACGTCTTTGCCTTCTTCATCACGGAAGTACTCAGCCATTGTCAAACCGGACAAAGCTACGCGAAGACGCGCGCCTGGAGGCTCGTTCATTTGACCGAATACCATCGCTGTTTTTGCAATAACGCCGGAGTCTTTCATTTCGTGGTAAAGGTCATTACCTTCACGAGTACGCTCACCAACGCCTGCGAAAACGGAGATACCGCCATGCTCTTGTGCAATGTTGTGGATCAACTCTTGCATTGTAACGGTTTTACCTACACCCGCGCCGCCGAAGAGACCGATTTTACCACCCTTAACATAAGGAGCCATAAGGTCGATAACTTTAATTCCTGTTTCAAGAATCTCTGCTTTTGTCGACAAGTTGTCGAAAGCTGGAGCTTCTTTGTGAATGCCGCTTGTAAATGTACGGTCAACGCCTTCGATACCATCGATTGGCTCTCCCAATACGTTAAACACGCGACCAAGTGTTGCTGCGCCAACCGGAACGGTAATTGCAGCTTTTGTATCTTCAGCTACTGCTCCACGTACAAGTCCATCAGTCGAGGACATTGCGATACAACGAACCAAGTTGTCACCAAGGTGAACTGCTGCTTCGACTGTCATAGTGGATAGTACGCCATTATCATTTCTTTCAATCTTGATGGCATTCAAGATTTCAGGGAGTTGTCCGCGTTCGAACTCAATGTCGACGACTGGCCCTGTAATTGTTACAACGCGCCCTTTGCTCATGGTTTCCCTCCTAAGAAAAGCTTTGCTTCCGTAGAAGCTTTAATATCATGCGTTCGCGCTCGCTCCGGCAACAATTTCCGATATTTCCTGGGTAATCGAAGCTTGACGCGCACGGTTGTAGGCTAATGTGTAGCCGCTGATCATTTTCGTTGCATTCTTCGTAGCGGAATTCATCGCTGTCATTCTCGCACCGAACTCACTTGCTTTACCTTCCAATACTGCACTGTAAATAAGCGTTTCGGCATATTTAGGCAGCAATACTTCCAGTACGCCTTCCGGTGATGGCTCATACTCATAACTAGCAGCAGCCACGCCAGTAACTTCTTCCATAGGAAGCAGGCGGATCATGGTTGGAATTTGGGTAATCGCATTTTTGAATTGGTTGTATACCACGAACAACTGGTCGTACGTACCGTCCTCGAAGTTCTTCACTGCTGCAGTAGCTACAGCTTTAATATCCGCGAATGTTGGTGAATCCGGAACACCTGTCACTTCTTCCACAACTGGCATGTTGCGTTTGCGGAAGTAATTACTACCTTTACGTCCGATTACAAAAATCGAATATTCAGCTGTTGATTTATGGTTTTCACGAATCTCGGTCATGACCTTCCGCAACACGTTAGCGTTGTAGCCTCCAGCCAATCCACGATCCGAGGTGATTACTAAATAGCCTGTCTTCTTCACTTCGCGTGACTGCAGCATCGGATGTTGGATCCCTTTGCTTCCAGCTGCAATGCTTTGAACGACTTCTTTTAACTTATCGGAGTAAGGACGTGCTGCTTCCGCAGAACGTTGTGCTCGTCTCAAATTCGCTGCAGAGACCATTTCCATCGCTCTCGTAATTTGTTTCGTGTTTTGTGTGGACTTGATTTGGCGCTTAATCTCGCGCATTCCTTTTGCCATACCTGCTCACCTCTCTTTTGAGGCTTAGAAAAGCCTTCATTCGAAGACCTGAATTCAGGCGATCAGCCTGCCCAGGATTAACACGGTAGGCAGAACTTCACTTCAACAGGAAGCTCTGCCATCATGATTTATACAGAAGCTGCGAAGCTCTTTTTGAATTGAACAATTGCTTCTACCAGCGCTTTATCGTTATCCGGAGTGATGTCCTTCGTATCACGAATGCTGTGTAGAATTTCTGGACGGTTCGATTCCAAGTAAGCCAAGAATTGACCTTCAAAACGCGTTACGTCTTGAACAGGAAGATCATCCACATGCCCTTTAACAACCGTGTAAAGGGAAGCAACTTGCTTTTCCAAAGACATCGGTTGGTGAACACCTTGTTTCAAAATTTCAAGCGTACGAACACCACGGTCCAAACGCGATTGAGTAGCTTTATCCAAGTCAGATCCGAATGCAGCAAATGCAGCAAGCTCACGATATTGTGCCAAGTCAACACGTAGTGTTCCGGCAACTTTCTTCATCGCTTTCGTTTGTGCAGAGCCCCCTACACGGGATACAGAGTTACCAACGTTAACCGCTGGACGCTGACCTGAGTAGAACAAGTCGGATTCTAAGAAGATTTGTCCGTCCGTAATCGAAATTACGTTCGTAGGAATGTATGCTGAGATATCGCCTGCTTGTGTCTCAATGAAAGGAAGTGCCGTCATGGAACCGCCACCTAATTCATCATTCAGTTTCGCAGCACGCTCTAGAAGACGGGAGTGCAAGTAGAAAACATCCCCTGGATAAGCTTCACGACCCGGTGGACGACGAAGCAAGAGAGACAACTCACGGTAAGCAGCTGCTTGTTTGGACAAGTCATCATAGACGATCAACACGTGCTCGCCTTTGTACATGAAGTACTCACCCATTGCGCAACCTGCGTACGGAGCCAACCAAAGCATTGGTGAAGGCTCAGAAGCAGAAGCTGTTACAACGATTGTGTAGTCCAAAGCGCCAGCGTGACGAAGTGTTTCAACAACACCTACGACTGTGGATTGCTTTTGACCGATAGCAACGTAGATACATTTAACGCCGTTGCCTTTTTGGTTGATGATCGAATCGATTGCGATCGCTGTTTTACCTGTTTGACGGTCACCGATGAGCAACTCACGTTGTCCACGGCCAACTGGTACCATCGCGTCAATCGCTTTGATCCCTGTTTGCATAGGCTCATGTACCGATTTACGGGCCATAACGCCTGGTGCTGGGGATTCGATTGGACGGAATCCAGTTGTTTCGATAGGACCTTTACCATCGACTGGTTGACCCAATGGGTTAACAACACGGCCGAGAAGCCCATCACCTACAGGAATTTCCATGATGCGGCCAGTACGTTTAACTTGGTCGCCTTCACGAATATCTTTGTAAGGCCCTAGAATAACGATACCTACGTTGCTTTCTTCCAGGTTAAATGCATACCCTAGAACGCCACTTGGAAACTCAAGCAGCTCGCCTGCCATTACGTTTTCCAAACCGTGAGCACGAGCGATACCATCACCAACTTGAATAACAGTACCTACTTCAACCACTTGCAAATCGGATTTATAATTTTCAATCTGTTGTTTAATTAGTGAACTGATTTCTTCCGGTTTGATACTCAACGAACTTCACCCCTATTCTTACAGTGCTTGTGTTAACGATTTTTGCAAACGTTCTAGTTTACCGGACAAGCTGCCATCGTACAAACGATCACCGATACGTACTTGAATGCCTCCAAGTAAAGCGGGGTCAATCACCGTTTGAATACGAAGCTTTTTGCCTGTCACTTTTCCAAAGTGATCTGCAATGTCTTGAACCTTATCTTCGGATAGTTCAAATGGCGTATAGACAATAGCGGATGCCTGCCCAAGCGCTTCATTCGCAATTTTTACATAATCCGTATATAAAGTCGTCAGAAGTGCTTCCCTTCTTCGGGAAACGAGCATTTGCAAGGTATTAAGGACCGTCTCTGAAACTTTGCCCTCAAAAGTTTTTTGCAGCATATCCGTTTTTACCGATACGGCAACATTCGGATGCTGAAGCAGCTTTTTAAAGTCCGCATGATCCTGCAAGGAAGCTACAACAGCTCCCAGGTCATCCTCGACTTGTGCAATAATGCCGCGTTCCGAAGCGAGTTCGAACAGCGCCTTGGCGTATCTCTTCGCTACGACGATGTCACTCATGCGTTGTCCCCTACCTTTTTGAGGTATTGGTCAACGATGCCTTGTTGAGCTGCTGCATCTACTTCTTTCTCAACGATCTTAGAAGCAATTTTCACGGAAAGTGCTCCCACTTCGCTACGAAGCTCAGCAACTGCTTTGTTCTTCTCTATGTCGATCGCACGAAGGGCATCTTCCTTCAATCGGGAAGCTTCCTCTTTCGCTTGGGTAATAATTGTCTCTGCTTGTTTATTGCTAGTATTTCTAGCTTCTTCAATCAGATCATATGCTTCTTTGCGTGCTTCTTGGAAAGCTTCTTTCTGCTCTGTAACAAGCTTCTCAGCTTCCTGACGATTTTTATCGGCGGAACCTACTTGTTCTGCAATCAGTTGTCTGCGCTTCTCCATAATATCGACAAGCGGACCAAATGCATACTTATTAAGCAGCAAATACAAAATCAAAAAGGCAATAATCGCAAATACAAACGACTCCCAGTGCCAACCCATTCATGTCACTCCTTTCGGTCATCTCAAGCAAAACGAAGGCGTGGATGGCTTAGGCCGTCCGCGCCAAACCTACTCATCTTTGAGATTAAGCTCCAAAGAAGATCAAGAATCCAAGTACAACACCGATAATCGGAACAACCTCTACGATACCAACACCGATAAACATAGTTGTTTGCAAAGTTCCGCGAAGTTCTGGTTGACGAGCGATACCCTCAACTGTTTTGCTCACGATCAAACCGTTACCAATACCTGCACCTAATGCGCCTAAACCAATTGCTAAAGCTGCTGCTAAAAATTCCATTTTGTAAATCCTCCTCATTAAAAGTAAGTTTTAAGTTAGTCTAGATTATCTCATCTCAACCTGTATCAGTTGAATTGGACTTCGATTAATGCTCTTCGTGTACGGTAGACTGTGAAATGTATACCATCGTAAGGATGGTAAACAAGAACGCTTGGATCGCACCTACGAAAATACTGAATGCTTGCCAGCCAATCAAGAGTGGAATACCGAATCCGCCAGCCATCAAGATGGTTGCAATCAACACTTCTCCTGCGAAAATATTTGCATACAAACGCAAGCCAAGTGTAAGCGGTTTGGAAACCTCCTTGATGATATTCAAAGGGAAGAAGAACCAAAACGGCTCAATATAATGTTTCAAATAATGCTTCGTATTACGTGTAAGACCCAAAAAGTGGGTAATAACGAACACGATGATTGCTAGACCAAAAGTAACGGAAACATCTGCTGTTGGTGATTTCCACCAAGCAATTTCTGCGTGTTTACCTTTTGCCTCCAACTCATGAATCGTTGCATCAGACAGAATCGTCTGACCGAACAGCTTAAACTCACTATGATGCTCAGTAACGATACCGAATGGTAGACCAAGTAAGTTAGCAACAAAGATGAACATAATTAATGTCACGCCCAATGAAATGTAGGCTTTCGCGTACTTAAGCGGCATTGTGCTGGCAATTAGATTATGAACAAATTCAACAACCCACTCTAAGAAATTTTGCATTTTTGATGGGCTGGTAACCGAAAGATTTCTCACGGAAACAAGAGAAACCGACAATACAATAACGAAAGTGACTAAAATCGCCAAGAACGTCGATAGGTCAATATTTAAACCACCAAAGTGTAGCACGGGAAACTCATGCATTTACCTTTTCACCCCTTTCCATGCACTCACGATTTACGTTTAAAAATAAAAAGAATACCCATCAGGAGTGTAACCAATTGGATATAAAATAATCCAATAATGGTGAAAACTACACTGACTTGCTCTGGAAACTTTACTGCAACCATCATGGCTATGATGGCCATGCAGGCTCTGGATACAAATCCAGCGTTCAAACGCTTCGGAGCCGCACTTTCACCTTGCAGGGATACGGATTTAATTTTCATCATAAGCATCCTAGCATTAATGGCGCTTACAATGGATCCTACTAGAAATCCTATCGCATAAGTCCGATAAGACGGAGCTATACTCCAAATGAGCAAGCAGACAGAGATGCAGAGCAGCTCTGCTCGATAAAGGGTTTTCATGTGGTCATTCATGTCGGTCGTCCTCCAAGAACTTCTTAAGCATCATCACTGCGGTGCCAATGCCCAGGAAAAAACCGATCATCACGCCAGTTATGATCCACCCTTTTGAACCACCGAAATACTTTCCACATACATATCCTATAGCTGTACAGATTACAACTTCTAATCCGATAGCAGATACTAGACCCGCAGCACGCCATGGATTGTCATCTGGCCTTGGTGATTCCAAAATCGTCAACGCCTTTCGTTTCTAGAGGGATTTTGGGCCATGCAGGTGAATCCTCATATATTGTATCGGAGCGGTCTTTCTTTTGTCAATTGACATAACTTCACAAGTCTCTTTGTGAGAAACTCCTCAGAGCCTTGCGGCTCTAGGGTTTGCGAGATTCCAAACCAAACAGTACAACTGTACGCTGTAGCGTTTGTCATGATTTTGTCACGGTTAGAATGCTTCCGGACGCTCAGAGGTCTTGCCGAAGTGATAAAGTATCGCTTGCACGATGCGTTCGGACGATTTTCCATCCCCATAAGGGTTGGCGGCTTGACTCATTTTGTTGTATAAATCTGGATCCGTTAGAAGCGCGCGAGCACACTCATAGACCACTTCCTCATCCGTTCCAACGAGTTCGAGCGTACCTGCCTGAATACCCTCCGGACGTTCTGTCGTATCGCGCAGAACTAGAACCGGCACACCAAAAGACGGCGCTTCTTCTTGAAGACCACCAGAGTCTGTCAGGATCATATGGGCGTGCGGATAGAAGTTGTGGAACTCGAAAACGTCAAATGGGTCTACCAGCTTGATGCGTGGATGATTGCCCAGGATCTCATGTGCAGGTTCCTTAACTGCAGGACTTGGATGCACGGGATAAACGATCGCAATATCTTCGAACTCATCCGCAATACGTTTGACAGCACGGAAGATTTGACGGTGAGGCTCACCTTGCGCTTCACGGCGATGCGCCGTCATCAAGATTAGCTTACGGCCCGCTGCCCATTCCAATACAGGGTGTTCAAATTTCTCTTGTACCGTGTATTTAAACACATCCGTAACCGTATTCCCCGTCACATATATCTGGGATTCAGATTTATTTTCTTTCCGCAGATTATCAGCCGATTGCTGCGTTGGTGCAAAGTGTAGATCCGCTAGCACTCCCGTTAATTGACGGTTCATTTCCTCTGGGTAAGGGGACATTTTGTTCCACGTACGAAGCCCTGCCTCGACATGTCCCACTTGGATTTGCTGCATGAATGCCGCATAGCTTGCAAGGAATGTTGTCAACGTATCGCCATGCACGAGAATGAGGTCAGGCTTAGCTTCTTGGAAGACAGGCTCCAAACCTTGCAGTACACGCATCGTAATTTCATTCAGCGTTTGACGGTCTTTCATGACGTTCAAGTCGAAATCAGGTTTGATTTTGAAAATATCCAGCACTTGGTCGAGCATTTGTCGATGTTGAGCTGTCACACAGACAAGGGACTCAATATGTTCAGGATGCTTCTCCAGCTCCAAAATAAGCGGAGCCATTTTAATCGCTTCGGGTCTTGTTCCGAAGATCGTAATCACTTTTAAACGTTTCATCGGTTTCTTCTCCCCTTAGAGCTTTCTGTAAGAAAGCTAACTTCGTAAGCATTAACCTTAGAGCTTTGCATAGCAAAGCTATCTTCGTAAGCCAATTATTTAGTGCCGAACAGACGATCTCCTGCGTCACCAAGTCCCGGTACGATATAGCCATGATCGTTCAAGTAGTCGTCAACGGCGGCTACATAAATATCAACATCAGGATGCTCTTGTTGAACAGCTTTGATCCCTTCTGGTGCTGCAATTAAACACATCAGCTTCATTTGTGTACAGCCTCTGCGTTTCAGCACTTCAATCGCCATATTCGCGGATCCGCCTGTGGCCAGCATCGGGTCAATGACAATTAACTCCCTCTCCAGAACATCCGTCGGCAGCTTCACATAATATTCGACAGGCTGAAGCGTGTCAGGATCACGGTACAGGCCAACATGTCCAACTTTAGCAGCCGGAATCAGCTTAAGTATCCCGTCTACCATACCCAAACCTGCACGCAGGATCGGAATGAGTCCCAGCATTCTGCCCGAAATAATACGGCAATCTGCTGTAGTCACTGGCGTTTTCACCTGTACATGCTCAAGTGGAATATCTCTCGTAATCTCATAGGCCATTAATGTCGCAACCTCGTCTACGAGATCTCGAAAATCCTTTGTTTTCGTATTCTCATCCCGAATATAAGTTAGCTTATGTTGAATTAGCGGATGATCACAAATAAATAACTTCCCCATAATTTCCTCCTAAAAACTGCGCTTTATATGTATTTCACAAAAAAATATCGTCATGGAACGACAAACCTCGTCCATTATATCATATGTTATCCAACTTATCCTCTGTAAAACCAAAGCTCCCGTGAATATCCTTTAGACAAGAAAAAACCACTAGGATTATTCACCCGAGCGGCTTTGGTATAACATGATATTTATTATTCTTGATCTGTCACTTCAACGATTTCGGGGCAGAACCAGATGCTCTTGAAATCAAACCAACCGAGCGTATTGAAAGAAATACCTTGAAGGTGTGGGCTATACACTAATTGTTGGGTCGTATGAAGAAGAAATAAGACCGATTGGTTTTGCGATAATAATCCTTGCATGGAGCGGATTCGTTGCAAACGCACCTGACTGTCAGGCTCTGCTTCGATGGAGGCAATTGTTTCATCGAACGTTCTGCGCTGCTCATCGGTCGCGTATACGCGCAGCGCCAAGTTGCCTATCTTATACATCTCAATCAGACAACGGGCCTCATCGTCATCTGCGACAACCCCTCCGACAACGATATCTGCACATTGCATCCTATGCACCTTGGACATTTCCTCAAAAGAATATTCCTGTAGAACTACCTGAATTCCGATTTCGAGGCATCGAGCATGAACCCATTCAGCTAGGGCACGGTTTTTCGGGGTGAAAATCATCGTTATCGGCTGGTCTTCATATCCGCATTGACTTAGTAATTCTCTAGCACGTTCAGGTTGGTCATCATCCGGCAGTTCGACTGGCGAACCGGTCGGCAAGAAATCCGCGGCAGGTATCGCATTATATAGTCCCAGTTCCTTAATCATACCGCTACGGTTAAGAACTAGCTGCAGCGCTTGACGAAAACGGATATCCTGCTGAGGCCCTTCCTTTCGTAAATTAAAGACTAACATGCTGGAACCCAGCATCATGATTTCTTTTTTGCACCAATGCGCCGGTGCCGGCTGTTTAGAATGACTGAGCTTGCCCATTTGGAAGTTCAGCTGCTGCCACCTTCGCTCACTTACCATTTCCGGCACGCAAAGCAGTTCGATCCGATCCAGGTGGGCGGACTCCCGGTAATAATCCTCGAATGCTTCGAATGTTACGCCTCCTTCATCATACCTCGTAATCCGGAACGGACCCGTCCCGACGGGCAGCATGCCCGGATCACTCACTTTCTGAGCACTGTACACATCAGCCGGTACGATCGCGGCCTGATAGGAACTTACGTAGTGAGGAAACATATAATTCGGCGCATTCAACTCGACTCTTACGGTCAGCCGATCCACTGCGCGGATGTCTCTGACGGATTCCAGCAGCCATCGGTTTGGAGAATCTTCCGTGCCTAGCTTGCGTACCCGATTAAGTGAAAAGACCACATCTGCCGATGTCATCTCACGACCATGATGGAATCGCACCCGTTTACGTAAATAAAACGTCCAGATCGTTGCATTCTCATTACATTCCCACTCATGGGCCAAACCTGGCTCTAAGCTGCCGCAAGCAGGATCAAAATAGATCAGCGTATCGAAAGCCTGCTTCACGAAATGGAGATCACCAGAGAATAGCACATCCACAGGGTCTAGGGTCAAGACTCTCATCTGCATTGGCAATCGAAGGGTTTCAGGATCGCCAGACTCCAGGGTCCCTCTATACCCGAAGTAACTTCCTAACCAAGCTAAGAATCGATCCATGACTCCTGGATCCAATCCTTCTATTTGAAACAAACTCATCGCACTGTTCAAATTCCCCTGTTCAACATGCAATTTCGCTTCAGTAAACAATAGATCCTCGACGGAAGCCAGAAACCGGATCATAGAACGGTTGCCGCGCCCGCGACCCGGTGTCCAGGAAATCCATGCCATCTCAATCATCTTACGAATCAGTATTTTCACATTGCGTTCCGTACAATACAGGTAACCGGCTATTTCTTCAACGGACACGGGCACATCCATATCGATTTGTTGAAAATTGTGAACCCGCATGATGGTTGATTTCAACTGCACGTACTGTAAAACAAGCTGCATGGATGCAACCTCCTTTTACACGAATTATCAAGAAGTATAGGTCTGCCCCCATACTTTCGTCAACAGCCCCTGGACCGATAAAAGGGTAAAAAAAAGCCGACTCCAGAGAGCCGGCCTGAACATATTTTCAAATTACAATTAATAAGTTAAACCTGGGTAAAGCGGATACTGAGCTGTCAGGTCTTTCACTAAACCGCGTGCTTTCTCCAAAACAGCTTCGTCTTTCGGATTTTTCAGGGTAAGTCCAATCACTTTCGCGATTGTTTTCATTGCTTCTTCATTCATACCACGGGATGTTACAGCCGGTGTACCTAGACGGATACCGCTAGTAATGAACGGGCTTGTTGGGTCAAAAGGAATCGCGTTTTTGTTAGCTGTAATACCAATTTCGTCTAGAACGTGCTCAGCATCTTTACCCGAAATGTTCAAGCTGCGCAAATCGATCAGCATCAAGTGGTTATCCGTACCGCCGGAAACAAGGTTAATACCTTCAGCTGTTAAAGCAGTCGCCAATGCTTGCGCATTGTTGATCACGTTTTGTCCGTATGTTTTGAAATCTGGTTGCAGAGCTTCACCGAAGGAAACAGCTTTTGCTGCAATAGTGTGCATCAAAGGACCACCTTGGGTACCTGGGAAAACGGCTTTATCGATCGCTGCTGCCCAAGCTTTGCGCGTAAGAATCATACCGCCGCGAGGACCGCGAAGCGTTTTATGCGTTGTTGTCGTTACGAAATGTGCATGCGGCACTGGGTTCGGATGCAGACCAGCAGCAACAAGACCTGCGATATGAGCCATATCGACGAAGAACAGCGCGCCTACATCATTAGCGATAGAAGCCAAAGCTTCGAAATCGATCGTACGCGGGTAAGCACTTGCGCCAGCTACGAGCATGCGAGGCTTGTGTTTGAATGCAGCTTTACGAACATCGTCGTAATCAATGCGGAAATCTTTCTCGCTTACACCGTAAGCAACGAAGTTGTAGAGAATACCGGATGCATTCACGGGGCTGCCGTGCGTTAAGTGACCACCATGTGCCAGGTTCATACCCAGTACCGTATCTCCAGGGTTTAGAGCTGCCAAGTAAACAGCCATGTTGGCTTGTGCGCCGGAATGCGGTTGAACGTTCGCGTGCTCAGCACCGAAAAGCTCTTTTGCGCGATCGCGAGCGATATCTTCAACGATGTCTACGTGCTCGCAGCCGCCATAATATCTTTTGCCTGGGTAACCTTCTGCATATTTGTTCGTTAACACTGTACCCATAGCTTCAAGAACAGCTTGGCTAACGATGTTTTCAGATGCAATAAGCTCAATTTTGTCACGTTGACGGGCAAGTTCAAGGTTCATGGCTGCTACAATTTTAGGATCTTGTTTGCTCAAAAAGTTTGTCATATTAAATTCCTCCTACAGGGTAGTCTTATCTGATAAGTCTTAATTCAATTTGATATCTTAAAAGTTTAACAATCTGCATCGGGTGCGGCTGTTTGATAGAGTTGTTCCGCTTCATCAGGTAGGTATACAGCTCTTGTACCTCCAATCAGCTTAGGCCGGGTAAAAGCCATCGTTACATAGGCATGGCCAATATTACGCACTGGCGGCCTTGCTGGCACAGCAACTGGGCGCAGATGCATCCCGATGAGCGTGCTGCCAATATCGATTCCGGCATGTGCCTGAATCGTCTCGACAACGACCGGCTTCGTGAAATGGCGATACGCATAGGAGGCCATCGAACCTCCGGCCTTTGGCACTGGAATGACTGAGACTGGCTCAAGCTGAGGCGCACGCAATAGCAGCTCTTCCTCAATAACGATTGCACGGTTCAAATGCTCACAGCATTGAAAGGCTAAGTGCAGCCTGAACTCGCGGCTTATGCGCTGCGCCGTTTCGAAGAGCGGCTTAGCCGCATCAAGCGTACCTGAGGTACCGATCCTATGCCCGAGAATTTCACTCGTGCTCGTTCCGATAATCAGAATGTGACCTGATCTTAGATTGCCGACTTTGACCAATTCCCGAAGATTCGTTTCAAAAGCCTCGGCAACATTAGAAAGAATGGAATCTGTCATCATGATCCCTCGTTTCTGGAATTTTCCGTTAGGAAATATGCTATGGATGCAATGTGAAACGGTCTTCGATACTTTGCACTTTGTTAATACGATTCTGGTGGCGAACACCTTGGGAAAACTCGGTTTCGAGCCAGATTTTCACGATTTCCTCCGCTACACCCGGTCCAATAACACGTTCCCCTAGGGCAAGTACGTTCGTATCATTGTGCTCGCGCGTCGCTTTCGCTGAAAATAGATCGTGTACGAGTGCACATCGGATACCCGGAACCTTATTCGCGGCAATCGACATCCCGATACCCGTTCCACAAATCAGAATCCCTTTGTCAGCTTCGCCTGATACCACTTGCTCACAAACTTTAAGCGCATAGTCGGGATAATCGACCGAATCTGCACAGCTGCAGCCGTAATCGACGACTTGGTGACCTAATGACTCAATAAAAGGAATGATAACATCTTTCAAACGATAGCCTGCATGATCCGCACCTAAGGCAATTTTCATGAATAGAACGCTCCTTTGCTTGTTCGAATTCGACCATCCTATTATATCCCAAAGCTCACCAGAAAACGAAAAAAAGAGCGGACACGCTAGAAAACGCGCGTTGCTCTTTTGCCCAGGCGACCGGCCGTATAGCTCAATGCTCCATTGTGGTTACTCCCACTCGTCGCCAGTTACATTGAGTCTTGATTGATACCTCTATTTTATCGCATTCTACCCCATGTGTAAAGATGTATCCGCAATTCGTATATCTGAAACCTGAGTTATTTGGAGTCTTCGTTTCGTGCACGTATTTTCTGAACCAATTTATCTAAACTCCCGCTGATTTCCTCTGCCGTTCGTCGGTAAATCTCTATGGAGCCTCCATACGGGTCAGAAATATCAAAGTCAGGAATCGCATGTTCAAGTTTAAAAATGCGGCTTCTTTCTTCAACAGACACGGCTTGCGAAAGAGCCTGTTTGAGCTGAAGCTCTGTAACGAGCTGCTCCCTTTCCTCAATCGCCTGTAAAATACGAGCATCATCCTCGACGTACTCTTTGAGCGTAAAAGTTTTCTCAATCGCACTCGGAAACCGCTGGATGACCGTGCGTTTATGCCCCATCGTCATAGTCAAAATGAGATCAGCCCAATTCACTTCAGACTCTTGGATCGCCAAAGAACTAATGGACTCCTTGAAGCCCGCTTCCTGTAAAAGCGATGCACTATTTCGGGAAATTGGACCGCCCGTCACCGCGGATACCCCTGCTGAACGAACCTCCGCCGCAAGTCCTTCTTGGTGCACCCTGATACGCAGCAAACCTTCTGCTAATGGACTGCGGCACGTATTTCCTGTACAAACAAATAGAATTCGCAACATGATTCCCTCCTAATCGTAAACATAAGCTAAGACGAAAACTTTCTATACCAATATTGTATCACAGTAAAAACTTGATCCCAAACGTGAGCAAAATAAGTCCGCCAAACGCCTCGCCATACTCGCCTACCCAGCCGCTTACCCGTCTGCCAACCAACAATCCGGCAATAGATAGCAAGCCTCCAAACAGACCAAAGATCAGCACCGTCAACACAATATCCGTTGCGAACATACCAAGGGATACACCCACGGAAAATGAATCAATACTGACACTAAGTGAAAAGATCGTTAGACCCCAAATTGTCCTATGATCAAAAGAAGCCGCTTCTTCTCCACGAATCGAACTATATACCATATGCGAACCCAAAAGAATAAGCAAACACCCCCCGGCCGCTGTAGCGACATTCCCTAGCAGCAAAGAGACATATTGCCCCATAAACATCCCCATCAAAGGCATAAGAACGTGAAAAATACCAATCACGAAGCTAATTTTCATAATATCAATCAAACGAATACCCTTCATCCCTATGCCAATCCCTAAGGAAAATGCATCCAGGCCCAAAGCAATCGCCATAATAATAATTGTTACCAGCTGCCCAAATTCCACCCCAGATGCGAGCATAGCGCTATCCCCCTTGTCCACGTTTCTCTCTCAAGATATGCGGACAAACAGGGAATCATGCTAGCTAAACACGTACAAGCCGGTGACCTGCTGCTTTACGAAGTCGATTCATAATCGCAAGGCCAATCCCCGTTTCTGGACAACCCTCTGCAGCAATATATTGAATGCCTTCTTGATCAAATTGCCTTAAGGCAGCATATAGATCCTGAGCAATTGTTTCCGGTTGCGATAATGATCCGCAGGCAATAACCAAATCAGCATCGTAATGAGAAGCTCTCTCCTCAAAAGTAAGAATACCCGTTGATTCATCACGTGCCTTGGCCGCATCAATATCGTTTTGAATCCATTCAGCAACAACTTCTGCATCTTCACCTTGAACGATATGCATAAATCCTTTTGGTGCGTAATGTGTATACTTCATCCCCGGAGCACGCGGTGTTTCGGAATCTTGTACCTCTTCCCGCTCTGGCTCATGAATCCGAATAGCAGGCAGTGCCGATTGCAGCTGCTCTGACGTAACACCGCCAGGACGTAGAATGTATAGCTCACCGCCTATAAGCTCGATCACAGTCGACTCGACACCAACCCCAGTTGCTCCACCATCCACAATCCCGCCAATCCGACCATCTAAATCATCTTTGACATGAGAGGCGAGTGTTGGACTAGGTCTGCCTGAGCTATTGGCACTCGGCGCGGCTATAGGAAGTCCCGCTTCACGAAGAAGCTGCAAAGCCACAGGGTGATCCGGAATTCGCACGCCCACAGTCTTAAGACCAGCGGTTACTAACGGCGAAATGCCACCTGTTTTCACAGGCAGCACAATGGTAAGAGGTCCCGGCCAGAAAGCCTCCATAAGCTGGCGATGATCCGCCGTAACACGGTCAGATAGAATTAAACTTGAGAGCTGTTCGACATTGGCAATGTGAACAATCAGCGGGTTATCTGAAGGCCGACCTTTCGCAGAGAAAATCCTTTCGACAGCTGCCGTATTCGTAGCGTCTGCCCCAAGACCATATACAGTCTCTGTAGGAAAGGCTACTGTTTCACCACGTTGGAGAAGCAGGGCAGCTTCAGCTAAATCCCCACCTATCTCGGTCCCTATACCCTGATCCACTTTCCAGTATTTTGTCACGATCATCTATCATCCTAACTTCAAAATAAAATTCTGATCCTAAATGGTAACAGGTGACTTATCTTAGCTTAGCTGAACCACGATACGATCTTCTTCACCATTTCCCAGATAAAAAACTTAACTTGTGGCTGCTTAGCATCAACGGATTCCGTTTTTTCTTCCACTTGTGCATCCTTAACCTCTTTAGCGACAGGGTTAGACTTGTCTGGTTTAGCCGTAGGTGCAACTTTACTGTCTTTCTGTACTGATGTAGGTGTAGGAGATGACTTTACCTTTCCAACATCCTCTGTATTCGCTACAACAGCAGCCGATGCTACCGCTTCTCCAGATAAGGAATCCACGAAACATAATGGCGGAAACAACACACACCACCAGTTCTGACCTTCCCCCGTTCCAATCGTCACGCGCAGCGCTTCATATTCTCCCGCTGGGTACACTTCATTTCCGTACATTTTTGTTGGAAAAGGGACTTTACCGAGCTCAACTGTATGTGAATAGCTATAGCCACGTGCTTGAATCATTTGTCCAACTAGTATATCAAACTCGGGCAAGTGGGCTTTTACTACTTCTCTTGCGTCATCCAGCGATTGGGGTCCAACGACCCACTCCTGCATACGAGCAATAATAGCATCACGAATCTCGCGTTTCAACGCTTGATCCTGCGCCGAATCGGAGTTTGCTAGAATACGTAAGCGAATAGATTCTTCCGGTATCGTAGGCGAAATAACAGCCGCATTTGAACGATTCGATTCCCAACAAGTTATCATAACAATAAGTGCAAAAGCTACTAATAATAAAGATTTATAAGTTTGACGATTAGATCTCTTAACCATGAGGAAAAGCCCCTTTCCCTTCGCTTATACTAGCCAGTATGGGCAATAAGAGGAGGAGCTAAACCTAGTAATCTATTTAAATTTGTGAAAAATGATAGAGTTGGAAGTGTTCGTTCCTATTGCTACGAACTCCCACTATTTATAGTGATCTGATCGCGATCACATGGCGATCAATGCCCTGGAGATCCGACACGAACCGGATCTCGTCCCAGTCAGCGGCGGCGCGCAGCATCGCCGCCACAGCCTCCGCCTGCCGAATGCCCACCTCGAACCCGACCACAGTCGGGATTCGCGGCAGCTGCGGCAGCTGTGAGATCATCCGGCGGTACAGGTCGAGTCCCTCGACACCGCCGAATAAAGCCGTGTGCGGCTCAAACAGCCGCACCTCCGGCTGAAGCGCCGGCAGGTCGCCATCAGGGATATACGGTGGGTTAGACACCAGTATATCCGGCGCGATCCGGCGCGCAATAAAGGGCTCGAGAAGGTCCCCCTCGAGCCACTCCACCCGCGCAGCCACGCCGTGGCGCTGCGCATTCACGCGAGCCATCTCCAGCGCTGCCGCGGAGATATCGCTGGCCGCCACGCGCCACGCAGGGCGCGCGTGTGCAACCGTCACCGGGATCGCTCCGCTCCCGGTGCCCACATCCGCAAGCAGCGGAGCGCCTTGCGGGAACAAACGTGAGCCCTCGTGGAGCAAAGCTTCCACGAGCAGCTCCGTCTCCGGGCGCGGAATCAGCACGGCCGGGCTAACCGCAAAAGGAAGGCCGAAGAAATCCTGCTCGCCGATAATATACTGCACCGGCTCACCCGCGGCCTTCCGCTCTACTAGCTGGCGCCATGTTTCCGCCAGCTCAACAGGAAACTGTTCCGGAAAACGGAACAGCAGCTCCGTCCGACTGCAGCTGAGCAAGTGCTGCAGCAGTAGTTCCACACAGGAAGCAGCCTCGGCTACACCGAGCTTCCCTAAAAAAGAAGAAGCCTCTACAAAGGCTTCTCTTAAACTCTTAGCAGCTGTCGACATCACATTGCCTGCTCCCCGTTATCCAAAGCATCGGACTGCGCTGCAATCGTGAGCGCCGAAACGATCTCTGCCATGTCACCATTAAGCACAGTTTCTAAGCGATGCAAAGTCAAACCAATACGGTGATCGGTAATCCGGCTTTGCGGGAAGTTATACGTACGAATCCGCTCGGAACGGTCACCCGTACCAACCTTGCTTTTACGCTCGCCCGCATATTTCGCTTCCTCTTCCTCACGCATTTTATCGGAAATACGTGTACGAAGCACGCGCAGTGCTGACTCTTTATTCGAGTTTTGCGATTTACCATCCTGACAAGTCGCAACGATTCCCGTAGGTACGTGCGTTACTCGCACAGCAGATTTCGTCGTATTAACCGACTGACCGCCCGCTCCACTTGAACAGAACGTATCCACGCGAATATCCGCATCATGGATGACAATCTCAACATCTTCCGCTTCCGGCATAACCACTACCGTCGACGTTGAGGTATGAATACGTCCGCCTGATTCCGTTACAGGAATACGTTGTACACGGTGCGCTCCACTCTCATACTTCAACTTACTATAAGCACCTTTACCGGTAATCATGAAAATAATCTCTTTAAACCCGCCCAAATCGTTCACAGAAGCATCGAGAATCTCCGTTCTCCATCCTTGTGCGTCCGCATAGCGTGTATACATGCGATACAAATCACCCGCGAACAAAGCAGCTTCGTCGCCGCCTGCCGCACCGCGAATTTCGACGATTACGTTCTTATCATCATTAGGGTCTTTAGGCATCATGAGCATTCTAAGTTGTTCTTCCAACTTGGCCGATTGCTCGCTAAGCTCTTCAATCTCCATTTTGACCATTTCACGCATTTCATCGTCCAGCTTTTCGCCCTGCATTACTTTAGCATCAGCCAACTGTTCGCTTACACTCTTATATTCATTATAAGCATCATATGCTTCTTGAAGATCGGATTGCTCCTTAGAGTATTCTCTAAGCTTCTTTGTATCACTAGTTACATCTGGGTCACACAGCAACTCACTTAATTTCTCATAGCGGTCCACAATGGACTGAAGTCGATCCAACATATAGGATCACTCCTTTCTTTACTTTTTTTTGTTTGATTACACATTAAATCTGAAATGCATAACGTCCCCATCATTCACTACATACTCTTTACCTTCGAGACGCACTTGGCCTTTCTCTTTCGCACCATTCATCGACCCTGCAGCTGCCAAATCATTATAAGAGACGACTTCAGCACGAATAAAACCACGTTCGAAATCGGTATGAATAACACCAGCCGCTTGAGGAGCTTTCGTTCCCTTGCGGATTGTCCATGCTCTTACTTCCTGTACCCCAGCTGTGAAATACGTGTACAAGCCAAGTTTTCTATAAGCTGCTTTAATCAATCTATTCAAGCCGGACTCTTGAAGTCCCAACTCTTCGAGGAACATCGCTTTTTCTTCTTCTTCCAACTCGGCGATTTCGGATTCAACCTTCGCACTGATCGATACCACTTCGTTGTTTTCGCTCTCAGCAAATTCTTTCACAATTTTAACAAAAGGATTTTCGTCTGCTGTTGCTACTTCATCTTCACTCACGTTTGCCGCATAAAGCACGGGTTTCATGGTCAATAAATGAAGATCGCGCACGAGAAGTTTCTCATCTTCGCTGAGATCCAAACTGCGTGCCGGTTTATCTGCATAAAGCGCTTCTTTAATACGCTCCAAACACTCCACTTCAGCAACAACCTTTTTGTCGCCGCCCTTGAGGTTTTTGCGCGAACGCTCAATCTTCTTCTCTACCGACTCAATATCTGCCAAAATTAATTCAAGGTTAATCGTTTCGATATCCCCGATCGGATCCACTTTACCGGAAACGTGGGTAATATTATCATCTTCAAAACAACGAACAACATGTACAATGGCATCCACTTCACGAATGTGTGCCAAAAATTTATTTCCAAGCCCTTCACCTTTGCTCGCGCCCTTTACCAAACCGGCAATATCAACGAATTCAAAGGCTGTCGGGACAATGCTCTTAGGCACAACGATCTCTACCAGCTTCTGCAATCTCTCGTCTGGTACTTCAACTACCCCAACATTCGGATCGATCGTACAAAACGGATAATTCGCAGATTCTGCCCCCGCCTGTGTAATTGCATTAAACAATGTCGATTTTCCTACGTTCGGTAGACCGACGATACCTGCTTTCAAAGCCATTGTAGTTACAACTCCTTAATTTTCGAAAATCATCCTTCTTATTATATAGCACTTGGAACGCAAAAAAAAGCCTGAAGGCTATTGATTCGCCGCAGACTTTTTTTCCGTTGCTCTTTTAAATTGCGCTTCCCGCTTCTGTACGAAGTAAGTTTCGATCTGATTCGTAAGGATAAAACCCCTTAAGGCATTGGTTTTCTCCTGTGGAATGTCGATATAACTTGCCCCGTAGTAGAAACCATTTTCAACCTTTTCTTTTCTTACAATTTCCATCGAACAAGGCATCGTAAAGCCCAAATCCAGTTCAACTTCGAGCTGTGAATGCTTTTGAACGATCTTATCAATCATAGAATTATCATTCATGGTAAATCCTAAGCCATTAATGGATATATTTTTAATTGAAATGCCAAGTGGATTTTCAAATTGATGTTTATTTCTTTTATTCATATCCTGAAGTCCGAATAAGAGACCTGTATGTTTCACATCCACACGTGGAAACTCCCGTTTTTCTGCGAATTTTTTACGATTTTCTGGTGGATTAATGACAATGACGGAGCCGAATTCTTTGGCAACAACGGTTGTATTCATCACAAACAAGCCGGATTTGGTATAAACCGTCATTTTCGCTTTATCCCCAAGTTGAAAGACATCGTATTCCGGTAATTCCACCTCAATAATGTCTCCAAGTGCATAGGTTAGTACGCCAGTGGCTACGAAATCGTCCTTTCCCAACATAGCCTTACTATCGATTAGAACATCAGCGTCATATCCCTCCTTGCTTCCGTAATATTTCATAACGTTATACCCGTTGGCCATTATAATTAATACCTCTCCTTTTACTCAAGTTATTCCCTATATAAAAATAAACTGCCCCTTTATGTAGGAGCAGCCTATTACCTTAATCAAGAAAGCATCGATTTTCGGTAACCAGGCTGCCATAGTTCCAAAGAACCGTAGACCCTCAGCTTTGCGTCCTTGCTTTTCAACAAGTTTGCCATTTTCGAACCTTGCTATTTATTTCTACCTATTCTCGCTCTATATGGTCTAAAAGACCTACTAATATCTATCATTATACCTAGCACAGTTGCTATTATCAACAAAATTCCTTGCATAGCTGTTCTTTTTGTTGTATGTAATGTAGAAAGATTAAATATCCACAGCTTTTCAAGTTATCCACAAACCTATCCACAGGTTGTTAACAACGGAATGAATGTTCGATTGTTATGCACATGTGGATAAAAATATATTAGCGAGGTGTCCCCCTGTGGATGAACATATCCCCTGGATGAAAGAAGCGATTCAAGAGGCTCTCAAAGCCGAAGCCATCCTAGAAGTACCGATTGGAGCGGTCGTGGTCCATCAAGGTCAAATCATTGGCCGAGGCTACAATTTGCGTGAAACAACCCTAGATCCTCTCGCTCATGCCGAAATGATCGCCATTAAACAAGCGAGCGAACATCTGCAAGCCTGGCGGCTTTTGGATTGCCAGCTCTACGTCACCCTAGAGCCTTGTCCGATGTGTGCGGGTGCGATTGTCCAATCGCGGATTCCTCAGGTTATCTACGGAACCATTGATCCGAAGGCTGGCTGCGCCGGAACGCTCATGAATTTGCTGCAGGAGGACCGGTTCAATCACCGTGTCGATGTCGTTAGTGGCGTCTTGCAAGAAGAGTGTTCGACGATGCTGACCCAATTTTTCCGTAAATTACGCGGTAAAGCTTAGAAGTTCCTGCATCTAATTCTGCGTCGCCGCTGCCAACTCAGCCAGTTTATTTATCGTACGCAAAATGACGGAAGGTGAAACACCTACGGCTTTGCTGATCTTCTGCTCGATACGCTGGCGCAGCGGTTCCTCCTCCTCCTACGACACAAACAAGACATTACCGGTTTGCAAATACGTTTGCACCTGAGCAAGTCCCGCTGCATCCAGTGTCTTTTTCAATCCGCCATCTTGATTTTGTTCTTTCCTCTACGTTAATAATTAAAGGAAATTAAATTTAATCCCTAACCTATTCTTCATTCAAATGAACATTCCTTGTCCCAAAGAAAAACCACCCTATTCAAAAGGTTGCGCCACGAAAGGCTTCGTGCTATCATAATTCTTACCTTGCGCCCGTAGCTCAGCAGGATAGAGCAACAGTTTCCTAAACTGTAGGCCGGATGTTCGAATCATCTCGGGCGCGTATACTTTCAAAAATCAAAGAAAACGCCAGGTAACGGTTATTAGCCGCTGACCTGGCGTTTATTGTTTTTTAGAAAATACACTGCCTTTAAATTGGATCTATTGTTAGGGGCAATGATTACTTTTTAAAGCTGCATTCATACTTTCTTTAAATTTGTTGATATATTGCTCAAACCCTTTGGAGTCCGAACTGCCGTTTCCGTTGTATGACTCTGCTGCATCTTGCATCTGTTTTGCGTAATTGGTCATAATTTCCCGACAAATAGGTCCTGAAACAGGTAATGTAGAAGTTGGTGTTGGTGTAGGGACCACTGGTAGCTTATTGGGAGTCGACATGTCTGTTGTATCGTTTATCTGCTGGAATCTCCACTTTTTTATATAATCAAACTCTGGTGTTTTGTTCTTGAGAAATTCCTCCGCATCCGTTCGATTTATTGCAATAAAACTCATGACTCTATTATTATGTATGGTACTTACAATCAGCATATCAGCGGGTGAATTGGCAACAAATCTAGATAGAAAGATGATATTATCGTTATTTTTATTTGAATCATTGGATAGTTCTAGATCTATTTTCATATATGGACCATGCTCATTGTAAATAAGTTGAACATTCTTGGCACTATGTTCTTTGGCTTTCGTGTTAAATGACTGAATGCTATTGGCGTAGTCTTTTGTAGGATTAGGGAAAGTAAGGTCAACGTTATATTTCTCAGAATCCCACGTTACAGAGGCACCGGTTTGTTTCAATAGATAAAGTGGCACTAGGGTACGACCATCACGTAAAGTAGCTGGCACATCTTCTACATGAAGCTCTTTTCCTCCAAACAAAACGTTAACGATTGGATCACCATTAAACTCACCGTGAATACTTGAAGCATTTACTACGCCAGCAAAGCAAAGAAACAAAAGAACGGTTGCAATCATTTTCTTTTTTGTCATATACATTAATCCCCTTTTTTTTATATCTACTAGTCGGTACAAACGGTCAGTCAACAGCTGCTTTCAATTTACAAGACGCACCTGTTTCCATCAATCATCCATTTTTGTTAGAGAAATCATGAGGCACGGTAAGGAATATCCAGCCGATTTCCGCTCGTTGTCTTATTTTGCAAACATCCAGTCATAGCCTTGCCGCAATCGATGTTCTATAATAAACGATAGATTTGTTAGTCCTCATTTCAAACCAAGAATTAATTCGAAAGGAGCTTCCACTTCGATGACAAGCATCAAAGCTCCATCCTCCTATCGCATTCCGCTCTTCTGTATCGTCACACTTCTCTTCTGGATGTCGATGTATACGAGCGTTCCCATTATGGCGCCTTACGTAGAATTCCTTGGCGGGAACCACCAGTTGGCCGGATGGATTGTCGGTATGTACGGGATCTCCCAAATGCTGCTGCGAATTCCCGTAGGTATCATGTCAGACCGATTTCATAAGAGGAGGCTATTTATTACCTTTGGCCTGCTATTTACGGCTATAACCGGTTTAGGACTATGGATCACTCATGATTTCACATGGATCCTTATTCTCCGAGCACTGGCAGGCGCAGCCGCGGCAACCTGGGTTGATTTTACCGTATTATTTACGAGTTACTATAAGCATGAAGATTCAACGAAAGCGATCGGAACGATCTCCTTCTTCAATTCACTTGGGCAGGTTCTAGGAATTCTTGCGGCTGGATGGGCGGCAGATTCCTTCGGCTGGGAGGCTGTCTTCATTTTGGGAGCTGTGCTAGGCTTGATGGGTATGATTGGATCACTTTTCCTTGTAGAAAAAGTTGAGCTCGATGCGCCTAAAATTACGATGCGCGGTATCGGTGACGTTGCGACTGACCGTACGCTGCTGTTCGTGTCCTTACTCGCTATCTTGTCGCAAGTCCTCATATTCGCAACGGTTTTCGGATTTACGCCCGTTTATGCAATCGAACTTGGTGCTGATAAATTCTCCTTGTCGATGCTCTCGTTATTTGCCAACATACCGGTAGCGCTAGCTTCCTTATTTGGCGGGCGGCGATGGGCTGTCCGGTACGGGGAAAAGCGCATGATTGTATGGGGTTTTATTCTTATGGGGATATTTACGTTTACGATTCCTTTTACGCATCACCTTTGGGTGCTGATGGTTACACAGGCTTTTGCAGGCTTTGGTCGCGGACTTTCTTTTACGGTACTCATGGGGATGAGTATTAAACATATGCCAGCGGATAAGCGGGCGACGGCAATGGGGTTTTTCCAAGCCATTTATGGACTCGGCATGTTCATTGGTCCCGTTCTTATGGGCATAATCGGAGATTGGTTCTCTCTGGATCAGGGATTTATTGTGCTGGGTGTACTTGGCGTATTGAGCGCACTTCTGTCTCATTGGTTCGTACGAAGTGCGCCTCCTAAACATCAAGTCAAACCTAGCAGTTCTACTGCAGCACTTTAACATGGGGAACGGATCTTGAAGATTCGTTCTTTTTCTTTTTGAAAGCGTGCAGGGGTACTGAAGGTAACCTTCGTCTATTCATGCGGAGAGGAGGAGAAGCATATTCAGGAACAAGCACTCGTAAAGCGCATATTGAATGGCGATGAGGCAGCATTCCGTGAGCTTGTAACAACATATCGTCACCATTTGTTCCAAACGATCTATGCCATTGTACGTCATGCTAAGGATGCCGAAGATTTATCACAGGATGTTTGGACCCGGATTTATTTCTCCCTCCCTCAGTATCAAATGAAGGGTCTGAAAACTTGGATGACTCGCATCGCGGTGAACCGGGCTATCGATTTCAAACGATCGGCCAGCAGGCGTAAGGAAGAAATGACGGCTGAGATGGGGGAACCCATCCAATCCTCTGGTACTCATCGTTATTTTGAGCATGGTGTGGAACATGAAGTGATGTTAAATGAGACGACTGAGCTCGTGCGTAAGAAGCTCCATCAAATCCCTGCCAACTATCATGAAGTATTAACGGCCTACTATATTCATCATCAGTCGTATCAAGATATTGCCAATGCTCATGGGGTGACGGTCAAAACGGTAGAATCCAAGCTATATAGAGCCAAGCAGTGGCTCCGTAACAATTGGAAGGAGGAGGAATTCTTGTGAACCATTATAATGAACAAGCGTGGAAGCAATATGTGGAAGAGCGTCTGTCACCCGATACTTTAAGTGGGATGGAGCTTCACCTATATCAGTGTGATGAATGCTTGACGATGTATATGACATGTTTGGAACAAATGGAAACTGTACTTCCGATCATGGAAAGGGATACGCAAGGGTATGTGGATGCCATCATTGCTCGTACAACAGGAACTAAGCGCTCTTGGTACCACTATACAATGCTGCATTACGGTATTGCGGCAGCGGCTACACTCATCCTGGTTGCTACCGGCTTCTTTCACGGAATTTCGCAGGAATTGGACACTGTAGGTTCATTTAAACCTGCTAACTCTATAAATACCTCTTCCTCCCTACAAAAAGATAAACCGATATCGGACCAATTGTTAAATAAAACACTGACGTGGCTAGACACGTTACAAAATAAATAAAAACAAGGAGGTTAAACCTTTAATGCCTAATAAAAGCAGCCTAGTCGCTTTCCTGCTGTCCTTCCTACCTGGAGCAGGTCATCTATATATGAACCGCTTATTCCGCGGGCTCCTATACGGTGGTGGATTCTTTGGATCGTTATTCCTTATCTTCATCGGAGTCGCTTTTTTAAACGCCCCGGATGACTTCCTGGTTCTTCTTGCCTTACTGGCCGCCTTAACATGGGTTGTGAATATGCTGGATATGATTATCTTCCTGCTACGCTCACAGCCCTATCGCTTGCCTGGCTCTTACGGGTCTGAGCAGTATGAGCAGAAAGAGCAGCCTTCGTGGGACGCCAATCCTTATTCCACTCGAATGGCTGGTCAACAAGAAAAAACAAAAATTATGCTGCTCTCCTTCATCCCTGGACTCGGACATTATCAGCTTGGGTTAATGCATAGAGGACTTACGGCGATGGTTTCCTTCTTTGGGGTTGCGATATTAGTATTCTTCGTCACCATCATGACGCATAACGAAGGCTTTACTGCCTTTCTGTTAGCCTTGCCAGTTCTGTGGTTTTATACGATGTTTGATGCACTGAAGCAACAGGGGCATAAACAATCGGGGTTAGAGCTCGTAGATCGCAGTATTTTCGAAGACTTCCATTTGGGGGATGACTACGGACGCAAAAATCGGACATTGGCAACGATTATCGCCATTTTTCCAGGTGCAGCTCACTTGTACCTCTCTATGACGAAACGCGGCGTCCAACTCATGGCGATCTTCCTTTTCTCCATCTATATATTAGATGTACTCCGATTGTCTCTGTTTTTATTTTTGATCCCGATTCTTTGGTTTTTTAGCTTTTTTGATGCCTTGCAGAGCATTACGAAGTACGAAAATGGTACACTGATTGATAAACCGATTATCGAGAATTGGACGGCTTATCAACGCCCCATTGGCATGGTTTTGATCCTACTAGGCAGCTACTATGTCTTGAAAGATGTTGTTGTTCAATTTATGTATCAAATTCTACCTAGCGCAAGGAATTACATGTATTTAATTACGGATTTCAGCCAAACCCTCATAGTAGCCCTGCTGCTGATCGGTGGCGGCGTACGTTTGTTAATGAACCGTAAACAACACGTTACTACGTTTTCGACATTTACGGATGATGCTCATCCATCGCACCAACCATCCAATCCAATGCCTCAACACTATCTAGAAATCGACGAAAAAAAGAACCCCTAAGGGTTCTTTTTTGTCGGTGTTGATGATTTCTTTAAACCATGTTACATGTAAACCTTAGGAAAATCTGCTTATAAAACACGGTAAGTGTCTTTGGCACATCCCCTCCAGCCTGATTATAACAGGTAGAAAAGTCCTCTATGCAACGGTTGTTTCCCTTTCGCTAATTGCTCCAACGGAACCACACCTCTCTGCTCACCGACAAAAATAGTATGTCCGGTTTTGTGGATTTTAAACATTTTGTAAAGATTTTTTCTTCGAGAAATTTAGTTTTCGTGACCGCGGCCTTCTGCATGAGCAGCCCTGGAGTGATTCTGATTCTTCACTTTCTTAGATCCGGAAAGAGGCTCTGGACTATTATTGCGATCACTATTCTTTACCGATCCATTCTCAATAAGATTATCACCTGCGGAATATGATTTTGGTTTAGACATTTATTTGTCTCCTCTATTCTTATCATGGTTTAATGCATCTTGATGTCTATGATCATTGACTTGCTGCTGCGCTTGCTGAGCCTGATGGCTGTTAACAGGGCTAGCCTCAAAATCTTTAGCTACATTCTGTAAATTCTTATCAACCGCTCTTTGTTTGGTCATTGTGAACTCTCCTCTACCCTTTAGGCGTGTGTAACTCTCTGCAAGGCTTGTGCGCATTCATGGATATGGCGAACGTAATCATCCACCAGATTCTGCACAATTTCGCTGGTTTCATCAATGTGTGTAGTGCCCTGCTGCACATCAGTCAGTTCAACCTTAACCTCTCTGTCGTCCACGTAGGTGACTTTAAAATCGATTGTATAGCCCGTATGCCCCGCCGCCATAATATGAACCCTCAGTGCCTGAGGATCGGCCTCATCGGCCCATACACGCGCCTGATCGGTTGGCTGAAGCGTTGTCGGGAGTACCGTCATCCACTCATTTACCAATTCAGCTTGATCAATCGTTAGCTTGTCAGCTTTGCTCATAGGTAACACCTCCACATGTATAAAATGCGGAGCCCACCCGTCTTTTATCCATGTAAAAAAACAACAAAAAAAGCCACACGATTCGTGAAAGAATCGCATGACTTCTTGGTTGGGGTATTACCATGGTTACGGAGAGGGTGGGATTCGAACCCACGGAGACCTTGCGACCTCGGCGGTTTTCAAGACCGCTGCCTTAAACCACTCGACCACCTCTCCACGATAGGTGTCTCCGAGTAGGGAGACAACCTTGTGCAGTGACAAAAAGCATTGTAGCACAGATCTTATAGGAGAATCAAGTGCTATTTTTTTGTAATCACTTTGACATTGTTCATGTAAGGAATGAGAACCTCAGGAACCTGAATCGAACCGTCAGCTTGCTGGTAATTTTCGAGAATCGCAGCCACCGTACGACCAAGCGCAAGACCTGAACCATTCAGCGTATGTACAAACTCCGGCTTCGCCTTCGCATCTCTGCGGAAGCGGATGTTCGCTCTGCGAGCTTGGAAGTCTTCGAAGTTACTGCAGCTGGAGATCTCACGGTATGCGCCGCTGTTAGGCAGCCATACTTCCAGATCGTACGTCTTAGCCGACGTGAAGCCGATATCCCCTGTGCAGAGTGACAACACACGGTAAGGCAGTCTCAGCAGCTGTAGAACGCGCTCAGCATGCCCTGTAAGCTTCTCCAGCTCATCGTAGGAGTCTTCGGGCTTAACGAGCTTAACGAGCTCAATTTTGTTGAATTGGTGCTGTCTGATTAAGCCGCGTGTATCTCTACCTGCAGATCCAGCTTCTGAACGGAAACATGCACTGAAAGCAACAAAATTAACCGGAAGCTGCTCATTCGTGAGAATATCTTCCCGATGATAATTCGTTACCGGTACTTCCGCTGTCGGAATAAGGAAATAATCCGAATTCTCCAGTTTAAACACATCTTCCTCAAACTTAGGAAGCTGTCCGGTCCCCGTCAAGCTATCGCGGTTAACGATATATGGAGGCAGCATCTCTTCGTAACCATGCTCATCGCTGTGCAGGTCCATCATGAAGTTAATCAGTGCTCGCTCCAGCCTTGCGCCAAGCCCTTTGTAGAAAACGAAACGCGAACCCGTCACCTTCGCCGCAGCTTCGAAATCCAGTATGCCCAGCTCTTGCGCTACTTCCCAATGCGGCTTCACTTCGTAATCGAATTGTGGAATCTCGCCTACACGGCGCAGTTCCACATTCTCTTCTTCCGTACGGCCTACAGGAACGCTTGGATGGGGCATATTCGGGATGGAGAGCAAGATCTGCTGTAAGGACTCGTCCAGTACGCGAATCTCGTCATCGAGCTCTTTAATGCGGTCTCCGACGACTTTCATTTCTTGGATCAGCTCATCCGCATTCTCGCCGGATCTTTTGCGCCCAGCTACCTCTTGGGATACTGTATTTCGGCGGTTTTTGAGCTGCTCAGTTTCTTGTAAGAGCTCTCTACGCTTCAAATCTAATTTCGTGAAGCCGTTCAACTCTTCAATTTGTTTACCGCGGTTTTGCATTGCAGCTTGCACAGCTGCCAAATCACTTCGAAGTAACTTTACATCAAACAAGGAGATTCCTCCGTTAGCGCAAAATGGTTAGAATATGGAAGCAAGCACCTTTACCGGCTATAATCCGGTGATATCAAGGTGCTTGTACCATCAATTATGCTTGTCTTTGCTTTACCATGTCTAAGAAATAGCTGTGCAGACGAAAGTCGTCTGTCAGCTCTGGGTGGAACGACGCAGCAAGGAGATGCCCTTGCTGTGCTGCGACAATCTGGCCGTCATACGTAGCCAGTACATCTACCCCAGGTCCCACCTTCTCGATCAGTGGGGCTCGAATAAAGACCGCGCGAACGTTCTCGTCGATGCCTTTGATCGGCAAGTCCGTCTCAAAGCTTTCGCGCTGACGACCGAACGCGTTGCGAGCCACCGTGATATCCATCAGCTCAAGGTGAGCTTCCGGCTGTCCGGTGATCTCTTTCGCGATGACAATCAACCCCGCGCAGGTGCCGAAAATCGGCTTGCCCGCGGCAGAAAATTCCTGAAGCGCATCAATGAAACCATAGGTGCGCATTAACTTGCCGATTGTCGTACTCTCTCCACCAGGTAAAATAATCCCATCAAGATCAGCTAACTGCTCGGTTCGTTTGACAACGACGCCTTCAGCGCCAGCCTTCTCGATCCCACGAATATGCTCTGCTACCGCGCCTTGCAGCGCGAGAACTCCGATCTTCGTCATTACCAGCCGCGCTCCTGCATACGCTCGGAAGCTTGAAGCTTGGAAATTTCGATTCCCTTCATAGGGGCACCCAGGTTTTTGGAGATTTCTGCAATTAATTTATAGTCTGTGTAGTGAGTTACAGCTTCAACAATCGCTTTCGCGAATTTCTCTGGGTTATCGGATTTGAAAATACCAGATCCAACAAATACACCGTCAGAACCAAGGTGCATCATAAGCGCTGCGTCAGCAGGTGTGGAAACACCACCAGCTGCGAAGTTAACAACAGGCAATTTACCTGTTTCGTGAACTTGTAGAAGCAACTCATACGGAGCGCCAAGTGTTTTTGCTTCAAACATCAATTCATCCTTGGACATCCCTTGGATTTTGCGAATTTGACCTTGAATTGTACGCATATGACGAACAGCTTCTACGATATTACCAGTTCCTGGCTCACCTTTGGTACGAAGCATGGAAGCACCTTCACCGATACGACGCAAAGCTTCACCAAGATCGCGGCAACCACATACGAAAGGAACCGTGAAATCACGTTTGTTGATGTGGAATACTTCATCCGCAGGTGTAAGTACTTCACTCTCATCGATATAATCAACGCCTAGGGATTCAAGAATTTTCGCTTCAACGAAGTGTCCAATTCTTGCTTTCGCCATGACTGGAATGGATACTACACTCATCACATCTTCAACAATTGAAGGGTCAGCCATACGGGATACGCCACCAGCTGCACGAATGTCAGCGGGAACGCGCTCAAGCGCCATAATAGCGGATGCACCAGCTGCTTCTGCGATTTTAGCTTGCTCAGCGTTCATAACGTCCATGATGACGCCGCCTTTTTGCATTTCGGCCATTCCAGTTTTAACGCGGGAAGTTCCTGTTTCCATTCTTTATTTCCTCCTATAGCTTGTATGCCAATTTCATGCAGTTTCCTACACGATTCGATTGTAAATCTTCTAAACAATTATTTTACATGAAGGAGGGGTAATATACAACCCATTTTCTGGTCTAGGAGCCGCCTTTAATCCCTTTAAACATATCGCTGAAGAAGTTTTTGAAGGAGCGGAACAAGAGACGAATCCAGCTGCCTTTTTGAACATCATCATTGGCAATTAGATCAACCGTTTTTTCTTGCCCATTGTAGCTTACCTTCACTTTGCCGAGCGTATCGCCCTTCGTAATAGGTGCTACGAGCTTGCTCTCTTCAAGCGGCTCTGCCGTAATTTTAAAATCTGTATCTTTCGCACCTTTTCGAGCGATGAACGTTAGACCCGTCTTTGTCACTAGAGGCACTTGTGTTTGAACACCTTTCTTAATGTTTACGATTTTCAAGGAATCTATTTCTTGCTTCGCATTTAGGAAAGGTTTTATTTCGAAATTATTGAATCCATAATCGAGCAGCTTTCTCGTTTCGTTGAAACGTTCCGGTTCTGTTTTGGTACCCATAACAACAGTGATAATACGCATTCCGTTTCGTTCAGCTGTCCCTGTAAAACAGTACCCTGCATCATCGGTAGAACCCGTTTTCAAACCATCCAGTCCTTGATAAGCATACTTTTTCAAATTGGTGTTGCTCTGATTTCCTTCTAGCATCCAGTTCCAATTAATCATTGGTGTTTTATCTGTAGCTCTTAATTTTAAAGTTGGGATTTTCGTAAATTCAAGAATTTCTTTATGATCCTTAAGGATATTATAGGCAAGAATGCCGGCATCTCGCGCAGTCATTTTGGTCTCACCTTCAATAGATGCTGGCGGATTTTTGAGATCGGCACGTGAAAGCCCAGTAGCGCTAATGAAATGAGCCTTGTCCGACATACCTAGTTGTTTGGCTTTCTCGTTCATCATCTTCGCAAAATTCTCTTCCGTACCTCCTAGCAATTCAGCAAAAGCCACGGAAGCGTCATTCGCAGAATAGATCGACATCGCATTAAACATATCTTTGAAAGTCAGGGTTTCATTTTCCGCAATCAGTTGTCCAGACCCAATCACGTCCGCAGCATTTTTGCTTGCAGTCACTGGCGAATCCCATTTGAATTTACCTTCTTTAATACTCTCCAAAGCCAGATACTCGGTCATCATTTTGGCCATACTTGCTGGTGGGAAAGCTTCATCGGCATTTAATTCATAGAGCACAGCTCCTGTGCTCGCTTCCATAATAATCGCAGATTTAGCTACTGGTTTAGGTTCATTGAGTGCAGGCGTTGGTGCTGTTGAGGCTGCTGGTGCAGTCGTGGTTGCTGGTGCTTTGGTATCCTCGGCATATGCTGGTTGTATATGTAAAAGTAAGGATTGAGCAATTAAACTGACACCTAACACCAAAGCAACCTTTTTCTTTGTAAAACTTAAAAATCTCACAATTTCACTCTCCTAATGATGTAATAATACGTTATATTGTACCACACCACATTAGACAAAAAAAAGAAGACGTAGGTTCATTTCCCACGCCTCCAAATTCATCCATATTGTGACAATTATAACGAGTAATTAGGTGCTTCTTTGGTAATTTGAATATCATGCGGATGACTTTCTTTTAAACCTGCACCCGTAATTCGAATAAACTGGGTATCATTAATAAGTTCTTGAATATTGCGAGCACCACAGTACCCCATACCTGAACGTAGACCGCCCACTAGTTGATACACTGTATCCGCCATTGGCCCTTTATAAGCGACACGGCCCTCTATACCCTCAGGAACAAGCTTGCTCTCGTTCTCTTGGAAATAACGGTCCTTGCTGCCTTCCTTCATCGCCCCTAATGAGCCCATACCCCGATACACCTTGAATTTACGCCCTTGGAAAATTTCCGATTCACCAGGACTCTCATCCGTTCCAGCAAAAAGACTACCGATCATAACCGCACTAGCCCCGGCCGCGATCGCTTTGACAACATCACCGGAGTACTTAATACCGCCATCTGCGATAATAGGAACGCCAAACTCTGCTGCAGCTTGCGCACAATCATAAATAGCTGTAATCTGAGGAACACCAATCCCTGCAATAACCCTTGTTGTACAAATGGATCCAGGACCAATTCCTACCTTCACCATGGATGCTCCAGCCTTAATGAGGTCACGTGTACCGTCACCTGTAGCTACATTTCCTGCGATGATTGGCAGTTCCGGATATTGTGATCTAAGCTTTTTCACGGTTTCTGCGATATTAATGTGATGACCATGCGCAGAATCTACGACAATCACGTCAATGCCCGCTTTAACAAGAGCTGCAGCTCTCTCCATAACGTCCTTAGAAACACCTACAGCTGCGCCTGCGAGTAAACGACCCTGTGCATCCTTAGCGGAGTTAGGGAACTGAATGGCCTTCTCAATATCCTTAATAGTGATTAAACCTTTAAGCTCAAAATTCTCATCGACCAAAGGCAATTTCTCAATTTTATGTTTTTGAAGAATGCCTTCTGCTTGTTGAAGTGTGGTCCCCACAGGAGCCGTAACCAAATCTTCCTGAGTCATTACTTCTTTGATTTTGATGGAATAATCATGTACAAAGCGCAGGTCGCGGTTCGTTAAAATCCCCACCAGCTTGTTCGCTTCATTCACAATCGGTACACCAGATATACGGTATTTCGCCATCAACTCTTCCGCGTCATAAACATGATGCTCGGGTGTTAGTGAGAAAGGATTCGTGATAACGCCACTCTCTGATCTCTTAACACGGTCAACATGCTCAGCTTGAAGCTCAATCGGCATATTCTTATGAATAATCCCGATACCGCCTTCTCGTGCCATTGCAATCGCAAGCGCAGATTCCGTAACAGTATCCATAGCAGAGCTAATAAACGGGATATTTAATTTCACGTGAGGCGCGAGTACGGTAGAAACGTCGATCTCCTTACCGAACACTTCAGACTTTCTCGGCACCAACAATACATCATCAAACGTTAAGCCTTCCTTACCAAACTTGTCTTCCCTCACAACACGTATTCCTCCTTAGAGCTCTCTATGAAAGAAAGCTTTATTCGAATGAATCTTCTCATTCGTTTTGTTTATGATTGCAATCTTAACAAAAGCCTATTTTTCGTGTCAAGGAAAAGGACAAGTCTACCGGATAACCTTCTGCCCGAATAAGTCAATTCCGTTAACGATACGAATAGGTGCTGCTCGAGTTCCACAACAAAAATTGTTCCACGCCTTGCTCCCTTGCCGCCTTAATTTGCTCCATAACATCAATAGCCCCATATTTCTTATGTGGTTTCACCCAAGTGGCTGTAAAATCTTGATACCACGGTCTAATTTCCGCAATTTGGCTATCTGATTTCAGTAAAAGTTGGTTCTTCCCATTTGCATCGCTGATTGCTTTACGAATAACCGCATAAGGTTGTAAATCAGGATTCTTAATCCCATATACACCGCTAGAATAATGAGAGGGATACAACATAGGTGAAATATAATGCACCTGCTTACTGATCATCGACCAATCTTGTCCAATACCCATATCATTATCAGACGAAGTTGTTAATCCAAAGACATCGGCAGATAAATAAGTTCTTTCACCAATTTGTTCTTTGGCTTTCTTGAGGAAATTCTCGATTACCTGTGCTTTGGTCCATTTATTAGGGTTGTCGAATTTGACCTCCTGATCCACTTTCTTGCCGTTCTCAGGAAATCTCACATAATCAAACTGGATTTCATCAAAACCTAATAAAGCTGCTTCCTTAGCAACTTGAATGTTATAATCCCACACTTCTTCCTTATAGGGGTCAACCCAAGCCGTTCCTTTACTATCCTTCCACACGTTACCCGCTTGAGTCATCATCGCATAATTACTTTTTTTCATGCTTAAATATGGATCTTTAAAAACAACGACTCGCGCAATCGTATATATGTGCTTCTCCTTTAATCTTAGAAGCTTGGCTTTCAAATCACGAATAATAACATGGCTATTAGCCCCTATCTCATTCACCAAAGGAATCGCTGACGGATATGTAACTTGTCCCGAATCGTTCTTAACATCGATAACCATCGCATTCAGATCAGTTTGATCCACAAGGTCAACCAGCTGCTCAAATTTATTACCTACCGCTGACCAGGCAGATACGTAAATCCCTTTTACAATCTGCTTAGTGGGTTTTTGAGGCGTGTTCTTGACGTCATCTAATGACAGTAGCTTCTCTTCATTGCTTGAGATAGGCAATGTCTTTCCTAAATTGTTTAAAGCGCCGAGCGGATCTGTACCATCCTTGATCGAGTCCATCTTCGCGGAGCAGCCACTTACCATCTGTATCAAAAAGAAACCAAGAAGTAAAACACCCAAATATCTCCTGTATATCGATGCACCCATACCAATCCCTCCTCATAGGGCTAGTATGGTTTAATATGTCGTTTTGTACTGATGTAAAAAAAGAGTCTTTCTGGAATTTCTTCCAAAAAGACTCTTTATCTTGTGCTTGGCAACGTTCTACTCTCCCAGAACCCTGCGGTTCAAGTACCATCGACGCTGGAGGGCTTAACGGTCGTGTTCGAGATGGGAACGCGTGGGTCCCCTCCGCCATCATCACCAAACAGTCAAAGCGTGGTTTGCGCCTTGAAAACTAGATACGAAACTTGCGTAAAGTAAGATTACTTAGGAATTTTGGTTAAGCCCTCGACCGATTAGTATTCGTCAGCTGCATGCATTGCTGCACTTCCACCTCGAACCTATCAACCTCGTCGTCTACAAGGGGTCTTACATACTGGGAAATCTCATCTTGAGGGGGGCTTCGCGCTTAGATGCTTTCAGCGCTTATCCCCTCCGTACATAGCTACCCAGCGATGCCTCTGGCGAGACAACTGGTACACCAGCGGTACGTCCATCCCGGTCCTCTCGTACTAAGGACAGCTCCTCTCAAATTTCCTACGCCCGCGACAGATAGGGACCGAACTGTCTCACGACGTTCTGAACCCAGCTCGCGTACCGCTTTAATGGGCGAACAGCCCAACCCTTGGGACCTACTTCAGCCCCAGGATGCGATGAGCCGACATCGAGGTGCCAAACCTCCCCGTCGATGTGGACTCTTGGGGGAGATAAGCCTGTTATCCCCAGGGTAGCTTTTATCCGTTGAGCGATGGCCCTTCCATTCGGTACCACCGGATCACTAAGTCCGACTTTCGTCCCTGCTCGACTTGTAGGTCTCGCAGTCAAGCTCCCTTATGCCTTTGCACTCTGCGAATGATTTCCAACCATTCTGAGGGAACCTTTAAACGCCTCCGTTACATTTTAGGAGGCGACCGCCCCAGTCAAACTGCCCACCTGACACTGTCCCCATACCGGATTACGGTACCAGGTTAGAACTCCGATACGATCAGGGTGGTATCCCAACGATGCCTCCACCCAAGCTGGCGCTCAGGCTTCAAAGGCTCCCACCTATCCTGTACAGATCGTACCAAAGTCCAATATCAAGCTGCAGTAAAGCTCCATGGGGTCTTTCCGTCTTGTCGCGGGTAACCTGCATCTTCACAGGTATTAAAATTTCACCGGATCTCTCGTTGAGACAGCGCCCAAGTCGTTACGCCATTCGTGCGGGTCAGAATTTACCTGACAAGGAATTTCGCTACCTTAGGACCGTTATAGTTACGGCCGCCGTTTACTGGGGCTTCAATTCATAGCTTCGGGCTTGCGCCCTAACCACTCCTCTTAACCTTCCAGCACCGGGCAGGCGTCAGCCCGTATACTTCGCCTTGCGGCTTCGCACAGACCTGTGTTTTTGCTAAACAGTCGCTTGGGCCTTTTCACTGCGGCCCCCTCGGGCTATTCACCCTACCGAGGCACCCCTTCTCCCGAAGTTACGGGGTCATTTTGCCGAGTTCCTTAACGAGAGTTCTTCCGCGCGCCTTAGAATTCTCTTCTCACCCACCTGTGTCGGTTTGCGGTACGGGCACCTTCGCCTGGCTAGAAGCTTTTCTTGGCAGTGTGAACTCATGACCTTCGGTACTTAAATTTCCCTCCCCATCACAGCCCAGCCTTACGATGTGCGGATTTGCCTACACATCAGCCTCACTGCTTGGACGAGCATCCATCAGCTCGCGTCACTATCCTTCTGCGTCACTCCATCGCTCATAACGGCTACGGTGGTACAGGAATTTCCACCTGTTGTCCATCGACTACGCCTTTCGGCCTCGCCTTAGGTCCCGACTTACCCTGAGCGGACGAGCCTTCCTCAGGAACCCTTAGGTTTTCGGCGGATCAGATTCTCACTGATCTTTTCGTTACTTATACCGGCATTCTCACTTGTATGCGCTCCACCTGTCCTTACGGTCAGAATTCAACGTACATACAACGCTCCCCTACCCATGCACTAAAGTGCAAGCCATAGCTTCGGTGGCGTGTTTAGCCCCGTTACATTTTCGGCGCAGAGTCACTCGACCAGTGAGCTATTACGCACTCTTTCAATGGTGGCTGCTTCTAAGCCAACATCCTGGTTGTCTGTGCAACTCCACATCCTTTCCCACTTAACACACACTTGGGGACCTTAGCTGATGGTCTGGGCTGTTTCCCTTTTGACAATGGATCTTAGCACTCACTGTCTGACTCCCGGATTTAAGTTTGTGGCATTCAGAGTTTGACTGGACTTGGTAACCCTTGGCGGGCCCCGCACCCAATCAGTGCTTTACCTCCACAACTCAACATCCGAGGCTAGCCCTAAAGCTATTTCGGGGAGAACCAGCTATCTCCGAGTTCGATTGGAATTTCTCCGCTACCCCCACCTCATCCCCGCATTTTTCAACATGCGTGGGTTCGGGCCTCCAGTGAGTGTTACCTCACCTTCACCCTGGACAGGGGTAGATCACACGGTTTCGGGTCTACGTCCACGTACTAAAGCGCCCTATTCAGACTCGCTTTCGCTGCGGCTCCGTCTTTTCAACTTAACCTCGCACGGGAACGTAACTCGCCGGTTCATTCTACAAAAGGCACGCCATCACCCATATAGAGGGCTCTGACTTCTTGTAAGCACACGGTTTCAGGTTCTTTTTCACTCCGCTTCCGCGGTGCTTTTCACCTTTCCCTCACGGTACTGCTTCACTATCGGTCACTAGGGAGTATTTAGCCTTGGCAGATGGTCCTGCCGGATTCCGACGGGGTTTCACGTGACCCGCCGTACTCAGGATACCTCTAGGGGTTTCGTTCGATTTTGGCTACAGGGCTTTTACCTTCTATGCCGGACCTTTCCAGATCACTTCGCCTACCGAACTAACCCCATAACGAGGTCCTACAACCCCAAGGAGCAAGCTCCTTGGTTTGGGCTATTCCGCTTTCGCTCGCCGCTACTGACGGAATCACTTTTGTTTTCTTTTCCTCCAGGTACTTAGATGTTTCAGTTCCCTGGGTATGCCTCTACTATTGCTATGTATTCACAATAGAGTAACTGCGCATTACCACAGCTGGGTTCCCCCATTCGGACATCCCCGGATCAAAGCCTGCTTACGGCTCCCCGAGGCATTTCGTCGTTCGCCACGTCCTTCTTCGGCTCCTAGTGCCTAGGCATCCTCCGTGTGCTCTTTCTAGCTTAACCTAGAAAAAACTTTAAAGTTTTTTTGTATAGTCCGAAAACTACACAACCTAAGTTCTTACTTTACGTTTTGTTTCGTTATCTAGTTTTCAAGGAACAACTGTAATGCTTTTGAAAGATTGCTCTTTCAAAACTGAACACGAGTGAGTAAGCGATTTGTGCTTTCGCACTTGACTGGATCTATCAGATCCGAGTCTCCATAGAAAGGAGGTGATCCAGCCGCACCTTCCGATACGGCTACCTTGTTACGACTTCACCCCAATCATCTACCCCACCTTCGGCGGCTGGCTCCCTTGCGGGTTACCCCACCGACTTCGGGTGTTGTAAACTCTCGTGGTGTGACGGGCGGTGTGTACAAGACCCGGGAACGTATTCACCGCGGCATGCTGATCCGCGATTACTAGCAATTCCGACTTCATGCAGGCGAGTTGCAGCCTGCAATCCGAACTGAGATCGGCTTATAAGGATTGGCTCCACCTCGCGGCTTCGCTTCCCGTTGTACCGACCATTGTAGTACGTGTGTAGCCCAGGTCATAAGGGGCATGATGATTTGACGTCATCCCCACCTTCCTCCGGTTTGTCACCGGCAGTCATCTTAGAGTGCCCACCCAAAGTGCTGGCAACTAAGATCAAGGGTTGCGCTCGTTGCGGGACTTAACCCAACATCTCACGACACGAGCTGACGACAACCATGCACCACCTGTCTCCAATGCTCCGAAGAGGGCACCTATCTCTAGGTGTTACATCGGGATGTCAAGACCTGGTAAGGTTCTTCGCGTTGCTTCGAATTAAACCACATACTCCACTGCTTGTGCGGGTCCCCGTCAATTCCTTTGAGTTTCACTCTTGCGAGCGTACTCCCCAGGCGGCATACTTACTGTGTTAACTTCGGCACCGAGGAATCGAATCCCCAACACCTAGTATGCATCGTTTACGGCGTGGACTACCAGGGTATCTAATCCTGTTTGCTCCCCACGCTTTCGCGCCTCAGCGTCAGTTATAGGCCAGAAAGTCGCCTTCGCCACTGGTGTTCCTCCACATCTCTACGCATTTCACCGCTACACGTGGAATTCCACTTTCCTCTCCTACACTCAAGTCAACCAGTTTTGGATGCGAACCGGGGTTGAGCCCCGGGCTTAAACACCCAACTTAATTGACCGCCTGCGCGCGCTTTACGCCCAATAATTCCGGACAACGCTTGCCCCCTACGTATTACCGCGGCTGCTGGCACGTAGTTAGCCGGGGCTTTCTTCTCCTATACCGTCACACAAAGAGCAGTTACTCTCCTTGCTGTTCGTCTAGGGCAACAGAGCTTTACGATCCGAAAACCTTCATCACTCACGCGGCGTTGCTCCGTCAGACTTGCGTCCATTGCGGAAGATTCCCTACTGCTGCCTCCCGTAGGAGTCTGGGCCGTGTCTCAGTCCCAGTGTGGCCGTTCACCCTCTCAGGTCGGCTACGCATCGTCGCCTTGGTAGGCCGTTACCCTACCAACTAGCTAATGCGCCGCAGGCCCATCTATAAGCCACAGATTGCTCCGTGTTTCATGATTCTCTCATGCGAGAAAACCAGTTATCCGGTCTTAGCTATCGTTTCCGATAGTTATCCCGATCTTATAGGCAGGTTACCTACGTGTTACTCACCCGTCCGCCGCTAACTTATCCCGAAGGATAAATCCGCTCGACTTGCATGTATTAGGCACGCCGCCAGCGTTCGTCCTGAGCCAGGATCAAACTCTCCATAATAGTAAAACTATATGAAAGCTGAAATGCTCATTGACTTGCTAGCGAGATTTTGCAATCTCTTTTTGAACGATTTCTCGTTCGTGCTTACTCACTCGTTGTTCAGTTTTCAAAGATCAATTTCTTTCATTTTAATCCTTCGCCCCTCAAAGGCGACTTAATTAATATACCACATCAGCCTATTCGATTGCAAGAACTTTTTTTAATTTTCTTTCGTTCTTTCGTTCGACCGCCAAAGCGACAAGGAGTAATATAACAAATCTAAAAGCAGAATGCAAGCTTTTCTTAATCATTTCTTAATAATAAGAAAGCCCCCTGCAGTAGGGGGTTAACATTACTCTCTATGGCTTTTAAATATGACCAATAACATCTTGAATGAATAGGCTTCTTTCTAATGTTAAATTTACGATGGTTCCATTAACATTAATCCAAGGTCTGGTAGGATGCGAGCGATCGGAGAATATAATCTCACCTACACGGTTATCGCTTAGTTTTACGATGGTTCCATTGCTTATTTGTGTGGACTTGTTCATAAATACTTGAACCAGGGTTGGATCTACTTTACCGAATGATTCTGTGAAGAGCTGCTCTAGTACTACATACGGCGATACAGCCGTTTTATAATAACGCTCATTGGTCATAGCGTTATATATATCAGCAATTGCTACTATTTTGGCATACATGTGAATCTTGTCACCTTTAACTCCTAAAGGATAACCCGATCCATCCTCACGTTCATGATGCTGAATGGCCGTTAATTTGACACCTTCGTTAATACCGGAAATATTTTTAAGAATCTGATACCCGATTAACGTGTGTTGTTTAATCTCATCCATTTCAGATGCTGTTAGGGAACTCTTCTTCTCAAGAATGGCTGGATCAACTTTGGATATACCAATGTCATGTAAAAGACCGGCTAACGCTATTTGCATCAGATCTTTCTGAGGAAGACCATGCCATCTAGCTAGTGAATAAGAGGTTAAGCTGACTTGAATACTTTTGTGATATATGTAATCTTGCAAACTGCGATTTTTCGGTGTGAAGGTAAGTACTTTATAAGCGTCAATATGTTGAATGAGTGCTTCAAGACCGTTTCGAAGATCTAAAATGGGAAACGGTTGTCCACCATTAGCGAGATAAAAGACGCGTTTAAGCAGCTTCAACATATTCTGATATTCCATATAAAAAGGATGAACGGTTGCAACTTCATTAAGTTTCGTTTCTTCACTCGTGGCTTCGGATTCTACACCATTCTTAGACTCAATATAGACAGATGAAATGAGAAACGCTTTTAGAATCTCAATCTCTCTTTCACTAATGACTTTTCCTTTATTGAAAAGTACATTTCCCAATTTCGTTATTACGTTATCGCCTAATCTTTCACCATATTTTAATTGAGAAACGGCTACTGTCGGCACAATCATTCACTCACCTTAGTTTTTCTTATACTTCTTATTGTAAAGTAAAAGGGATGGGTTTGTAAGCCCCATCCCGACATTTTATTCTTCTTCTGTTTCAGTTATTTCTGTTTCTTCCCAATCGCCGTCTTCCTCATTCTCGCTTTGCTCTTCATTTTTCTGCACGCGAGCTAAGGTTCCAACTTCGTCGTCTTCACGAATATTGATTAAGCGTACACCCTGCGTGTTACGACCCATCATAGAAATCCCGTCCATACTTGTACGAATTACCGTACCCGATGCTGTAATAATCATAAGATCCTCATCATTTTGCACCACTTTAAGACCGACAATAGGGCCGTTCTTATCCGTGACGTTCAAGGTCTTAATCCCTTTACCACCGCGTGACTGGATCCGATACTCAGAAACAGGCGTTCTCTTACCAAAGCCTTTGGTCGTTACAATGAGTACACTATTATCTTCATGGACAACGTCCATATCAATAACCGAATCTTCTGGATCCAGGTGTATCCCTTTAACTCCAGTAGCAGATCTACCCATGGAACGAACATCTTGTTCTGGGAAATGGATGGACATGCCGAGCTTGGTTCCCATAATAATACCTTGGTTACCGTCAGTCAGTTTAACACCAATGAGATCATCATCTTCCCGTAAATTAATAGCGATTAAGCCACCCTTACGAATGTTTGAATAATCGTCAATCGGGGTTTTCTTCACAACACCTTGCTTCGTTGCAAAGAATAAATATTGCTCCGTTTCGAAGCTTTCTACCGGAATCACCGCATTAACCGTCTCACCTTGCTCGATCTGGATTAAGTTAATGATTGGTGTTCCACGAGCCGTCCGGCTCAAATCCGGAATCTCATAAGCTTTCAGACGATACACCTTACCTTTATTCGTAAAGAACATCAGATAATGATGCGTATTCGTTACGAATAAGTGTTCGACGAAGTCATTGTCCTTGGTATCCATTCCGACAATGCCACGTCCTCCACGCTTCTGGTTCCGATACGTCGTAACAGGAAGACGCTTAATGTAACCCGTATGCGTAATCGTGATAACGACATCTTCACGCGGGATGAGGTCTTCATCTTCGATGCTTTCCTCACCAACCGTAATTTCGGAACGTCGCTCATCGCCGAATTTCTCTTTAATTTCATTCAATTCTTCGCTAATGATGGCTAGAATCAGATTCTCATCAGCAAGAATCGCTTTAAGTTCTGCGATTTTCTTCATAAGTTCGGCATACTCAGCTTCGATTTTCTCACGTTCTAAGCCAGTTAAACGCTGTAAACGCATGTCAAGAATAGCTTGAGCTTGATCGAGGCTCAAATTAAACGTAGTCATGAGCCCTTCTCTAGCTTCTTCCGTTGTACGGGAAGCACGAATCAAGGCAATAACTTGATCCAAGTGATCAAGTGCGATGCGCAAACCTTCTAAAATGTGCGCGCGCGCTTCCGCTTTGCGCAGATCAAACTCAGTTCTACGGCGAATGACTTCTTGCTGATGCTTGAGGTAATAATGCAGCATCTCGCGAAGATTTAGAACTCTTGGTTCGCCGTTGACGAGTGCGAGCATAATAATACCGAAGTTTGATTGCATGGCCGTATGTTTAAACAAGTTATTCAGAACGACATGCGGATTGACGTCGCGACGAAGCTCGATGACAACGCGCATACCGTTACGGTCGGATTCATCTCGAAGATCCGTGATACCATCAATCTTTTTCTCCCGAACAAGTTCCGCAATTTTCTCAACTAATCTAGCTTTATTCACTTGATAAGGCAGCTCGTTAACAATGATTCTAGCTTTATTATTGTTTTCTTCAATAACGGTTCTAGCGCGCATCGTAACAGAACCTCTGCCTGTTTGATAGGCTTGTCTAATCCCCTCACGGCCTAGGATAAAGCCAGCTGTTGGGAAATCCGGTCCCTTGATAGCTTGCATCAATTCAAGAGGTGTAATATCCGGATTTTCAATCATCATTTGGATGCCTTCGATAACCTCACGAAGGTTATGAGGAGGAATATTCGTAGCCATCCCTACCGCAATCCCGGAGCTTCCGTTCACAAGCAAGTTCGGAAAACGTGAAGGGAGAACAACCGGTTCATGTTCTTCGCCATCATAGTTTGGTTTATAGTCAATTGTCTCTCTGTTAATATCACGAAGAAGTTCCATCGCGATCTTAGACAAACGAGCTTCGGTATAACGCATGGCCGCTGCCATATCACCGTCGATCGATCCAAAGTTACCATGACCATCTACCAGCATATAGCGAAGTGAGAAATCTTGCGCCATTCGAACCATCGTCTCATATACCGCAGTGTCTCCATGCGGATGGTACTTACCGATAACTTCGCCAACGATTCTCGCCGATTTCTTATGTGGTTTATCTGGAGACATGCCTAGTTCTGACATCGCAAACAAGATACGACGATGAACAGGCTTCAGACCGTCTCTTACATCTGGCAGTGCACGACTGACAATGATACTCATCGCATAGTCTAAGAAAGATGTACGCATTTCGGTAGAAATGTCAATTTCTTTGACTTGCGAATGTAATTCTTCGCTCATGAATGTTCCTCCTGAAAGCTTACATCGTTAGCAACGTCTAGGACGTTTAGATATCTAGATTTTTCACGTACTTCGCATGTTCCTCGATGAAATCTCTTCTAGGTTCTACGTTATCTCCCATCAATGAATCAAAGAGCGTATCTGCTTCAATCGCATCTTCGATCGTTACTTGAAGGAATGTACGGCTTTCCGGATCCATCGTCGTTTCCCACAATTGTTCTGGATTCATCTCGCCAAGTCCTTTGTAACGCTGCACATTGACTTTGGCGCCTTCACCAAACTCCTGCATGATGGCTTCTCTTTGCTTTTCGTTATACGCATAGCGAACCGTTTTATTTCTTTCGAGCTTGAAAAGTGGCGGTTGTGCAATATACACATAACCGGTTTCGATTAATTTTTTCATGTACCTGTAGAAGAAAGTAAGCAGGAGCGTACGAATATGTGCTCCGTCAACGTCAGCATCGGTCATGATAATAATTTTGTGATAACGGGCCTTAGCGATATCGAAATCGTCACTTATCCCTGTACCAAAGGCTGTAATCATCGCACGAATTTCCGTATTGGATAGAATACGATCTAATCTAGCTTTCTCTACATTCAAAATTTTTCCGCGAAGTGGAAGAATAGCTTGGAAGTGACGATCACGTCCTTGTTTAGCTGATCCGCCTGCAGAGTCACCTTCTACGATGTAAATCTCACTAATAGAAGCATCCTTGGATGAGCAATCTGCTAGTTTACCTGGCAGCGCGCTTACTTCCAGTGCGCTTTTACGACGAGTCAATTCTCTCGCTTTTCGCGCAGCTTCTCTAGCTCTTGCCGCTTGAATTCCCTTTTCAAGAATCTTCTTCGCAATAGCAGGATTCTCTTCCATAAATTCTTGCAGCTTCTCGGCAAATAGAGATTCTACAATACCACGGACTTCACTATTTCCTAGTTTAGTCTTCGTTTGACCCTCAAATTGAGGCTCTGGAATTTTCACGGAAATAATGGCAGCAAGACCTTCGCGCACATCATCCCCAGATAGGTTGGAGTCACTTTCTTTCAACGAATTACTTTTGCGGGCATAGTCATTCAAGATCCGCGTTAGCGCGCTTTTAAAACCGGACTCGTGAGTACCGCCCTCATGTGTATTGATGTTATTCGCGAAGGAGTAAATATTTTCGGTATAGCTATCGTTGTACTGAAGGGCAATCTCGATGGAGATATTATCCTTGGAGCCTTCCACATAGATTGGCATTTCATTGACGACTTCACGGTTACGGTTCAAATGCTGAACGAAGGAAACAATCCCACCCTCGTATCGATGTGTATTGATCGTGTCCGTACGCTCATCAATTAAATTAATCTCGATTCCTTTATTCAAGAAAGCGAGCTCGCGAATTCTAGATTGGAGAATATCATAGTCATACTCCGTCGTTTCCTTGAAGATCTCCGGATCTGGTTGAAACGTAACTTGTGTCCCTGTTTCTTCGGTTTCGCCAATGACCTTCACGTCGTACTGAGGCGCGCCGCGGCGATACTCTTGTTCATGAATTTTGCCATCACGCTTAACTTGAACCGTCAGCAGCTCAGACAACGCATTTACAACAGAGATACCTACACCATGTAGACCACCCGATACTTTATAGCCGGAATCATCTCCACCGAACTTACCACCGGCATGAAGAACCGTTAGAACAACTTCGAGCGTCGGTCTTTTTAACTTAGCATTTTCACCGACAGGGATTCCACGGCCATTATCGATAACGGTAACACTATTATTCTTATGAACGATGACGTCTATCTTTGTACAGTAGCCGGCCAAAGCTTCATCGATACTGTTGTCCACAACTTCCCATACGAGATGATGAAGTCCGCGGGCACTGGTTGAACCAATGTACATCCCCGGTCTTTTGCGAACGGCCTCTAAACCTTCCAGAACCTGAATCTGACTGTCATCGTACGCATTTTGATTCACAGACATGTTATTCTTCACCTGCTTTTTTATAGTGAGAGAAACCTCTATCGTAGTCATTCGAAAATGAGCGACCGCGCTTAGAGGACGTATATTCGCCAACAAGAAAGCAGTTTTCGGAATGCCGAAATCTTATACTTTCTTATGTGGGGAGAAAAGGTTAATTCGTTAACAATTGATGTGCTCTTTTCTTGAGCGTGGTAGAGGAAATTGGAGAATAATACACTTTACTCTTCGTAACAACGAGTGATTTGCAATCTTCTTCGCCGATTTGCTCTGTTTTTTTATCTTTTAATGCTTGCTGTATGAATTGTTTCGATATTTTGGAAGATTTCTCTATCGAGATATCGAAAATAGCAACTAGTTCGGATGCCCTAATAATTTTCTCTCCACCCAAATGAATAAACATGCTCCTCAGCTCCTGCCGCTTACATTTCCTTTCAAAACATGAAACACGGAAGCATGATCCAGTTGATCCAAATGGACACTTTCCAGACCGGTTGTTGTAATAAAAGTTTGGACTTTCTGCTGAAATGTACGGATCAGTTGTGTCTGTCTATACTCATCAAGCTCGGATAGAACATCATCCAGCAATAATAGGGGATACTCGCCAACTTCCTCATGAATAAGCTCTATTTCTGCAAGCTTAAGTGATAACGCTGTTGTTCGCTGCTGACCCTGTGATCCATACGTTTGGACTTCTTTGTCGTTGATGTAAAAAAGAAGATCGTCACGATGAGGGCCCACTAGCGTAACACCTCTTCGGAATTCCTGATCTCTAACCAATGATAACTTTATCATAAATTGGTCTAATAAAACAGATTCATCTTCAAACGGTGTCATGTCAAAAGAGGGGGAATAGCGAATAAGAAGATCCTCACTATCGTTCGTAATCCCTCTATGGATCGTTTCCGCCCATTGTTGTAGCTTCTTAATAAAGCTTTGACGTTTTTTCATAATTTTAACACCATACTGTGCTAATTGTTCATTCCAAATGTCTAACATCGCGTCTGGCGCGGTTTTTCCTGGGAAAGATTGTTTTAAATAATTGTTCCGCTGCACCAATATTTTCTGATATTGCGATAAATCATGCAGATAGGAGGGCTGTACTTGGCCAATCTCCATATCGAGGAAACGCCTTCTAATACCCGGAGTTCCTTTGACGATCTCCAAGTCTTCCGGGGCAAACATGACCACATTCAAAGCACCGATAAAGTTACTGAGCTTCTTTTGTTCGAGGCCATTGATTTTTGCTTTTTTACCTTTGGTTGAAATGGAGAGATCCAGCTTACAGCTGCCATATCGTTTCTGAATTTCCGCATGCAGCTGCGTCTGCTCACCGTTCCAGCCAATTAATTCTTTATCCTGATGGGTGCGATGTGATTTCGTCATGGCCATTACATAGATTGATTCCAACAAATTAGTTTTGCCCTGGGCGTTAGGTCCAACGAATATATTCACATTGCTATCCGTTGTTAGCTCAATCTGGTCGTAATTTCTGTAATGACTGAGTACGAGTCTGTTCAAAAACATGGGTGGCCATCCTCCTGGGTTAATCCGATCAGGAGCTAACGACTTCGAATTGTCCGAAACCCTCCACGGTTACCACATCTTGCGGCACGAGTTTCCGGCCTCTACGATTTTCTGCTTGTCCGTTCACTTCAATTTTTGTATCCACAACAAAAAATTTGGCTTGTCCACCTGTGGATATACAGTCCGATAATTTCAGAAACTGTCCAAGTGTAATATAGTCCGTATTTATGGGGATCTGTTTCATATAGCGCACTCCTTAATTCGTTGTTCGATACGGCAAAATAAGCTGCAGAATATTTGTGGAATCTTGAGGCTTCATGATGATTGGCTGCATAGCTCCAGTAAATCCGATGTGAATAAACTCGGAATCAAGGACTTTAAGCGCATCGAGCATATATTTGGAGTTAAATGAGATTTTGAGTAACTCACCAGCAATATGCTGCAGGTTAATTTGCTCCGTTACTTTTCCCAGCTCGGAAGAACTTGAAGAAATCTCAATCGTCTGGTCTTCAAGCATCATCATTTTAACAATATTCGTCTTATCTTCTCTGGAAAGTAAGTAAGCACGGTCGATGGCTTCAGCCAATTCTTTGGTTGGTACGACCATTTCAGTTTGAAAAGATTGCGGAATAAGCTTAGATGTATCAGGGTAAGTTCCGTCTAAAATACGAGAATAGAATAAAATCGAATGAATTTTGAATAAAACCTGATTGTCGGAAATAACTATATCTATAAGGGAATTTTGATCAGGCAAAATTTTGCTTAATTCATTCAGAGTTCTGCCTGCGATAACAATGTTAGGCAGTTGATGCGCATTATCATTATCGACCGTTACTTCTCTACTAGCGAGACGATGACGATCACAAGCAATAAATTTTAACTTATCACCTGAGATGTTCCAGAGGACACCCGTAAGAATAGGCGTAGACTCATTGGTTGATACGGCATAAGAAGTTTGCTTAATCATTGTTTTCAGCAAATCGCTGGGCAAACGAAGCATTTTACTTTCTTCAATTTCTGGAAGCAGCGGATATTCATCTGGGTCGAGCCCCATGATTTGAATTTCAGAAGAACCCGAACGAATAATCGTTTGAAAGTTATTTCTTACTTCGATTTCGATTAATTGTGCAGGTAGTTTACGAATAATTTCGACGAAGAATTTGGCTGGAAGAACGACACTGCCGGCTTGAAATAGTTCAATAATTTTAGTCGTGTCATTCTCACTAGGGGTAAAGCTTTGAATGGAAATATCCGTATCGCTTGCTGTAAGGGTTACACCGCTTAAGGTTGCATCTATTTTGATCCCTGTAAGGATAGGTATGGTTGTACGAGAAGATATGGCTTTGGAAACGTGACCAATGGATTCAATTAGATGGTCTTTTAGGATGGTTAATTTCATGATTTCACTCCTGTGGTTCTTTTTTTCATTGCGTTAGCATAATCATTATATAATAACATTCTTTATTAGTAATAGCAGTAGGGGCTCTGGATATGTGGATATGTGGATGAACCTTATATAAATCAAGCCTATCCACATGTGAATAGATTGTGCATAGACTTGCCCAAAATTAAATGTTATTAAGAGGGGTTCTTGATGCGTTCTGTCAGATTATGAACGATCTTGTAAAGATCCTGATCTACTTTTAATTGTTGTAATATTTTATCATGGGCATGGATAACCGTTGTATGATCACGCCCACCAAAATTATCTCCGATTTTCGGCAAAGAGAAGTCTGTCAGCTCACGTGCCAGGTACATCGCAACCTGTCTAGGGAATGCGACGGCTTTTGTTCGTTTACGGGCTTTGAAATCCTCTAACTTTAAACCATAGAATTCTCCAACCCGCTGCTGAATATCCTGTATCGTAATGACCCGCGGTCGATTCGATGGAATAATATCTTTCAATGCTTCGGCTGTTAGATGCACGCTAATATCCTGATTAATTAGGGATGAGTACGCAACAACTCGAATCAAAGCACCTTCAAGCTCACGAATATTCGTATCGATTTGGTTCGCGATATAGATCATCGCTTCATTCGGAATCTCCAGATTCTCTGCTTTCGCTTTCTTGCGAAGAATGGCTATGCGTGTTTCTAAATCAGGGGGCTGAATGTCTGTAATTAATCCCCACTCAAACCTCGAGCGTAACCGGTCTTCCAGGGTTGGAATTTCTTTAGGTGGCCGGTCACTAGAAATAATAATTTGTTTACCTTCTTCATGAAGTGCATTAAATGTATGGAAAAACTCCTCTTGCGTACCTTCTTTACCAGCGAGGAATTGAATATCATCAATCAACAATACATCGATCGTTCTATATTTATTACGAAATCCTTCGCCGCGGTTATCACGGACCGCATTAATAAATTCATTCGTGAACTTTTCTGATGAAATATATAAAACACGAGCCCCAGGGTTATGTTCTAACACATAGTGGCCAATGGCATGCATTAAATGGGTCTTACCTAAACCAACTCCTCCATATAGAAAGAGGGGATTATATGCTTTAGCTGGTGCCTCGGCAACTGCTAAGGATGCAGCATGGGCAAATCGATTGCCGGATCCGATAACGAACGTATCAAAGGTATACCTAGCATTCATCATATTGGTGAAATTTTCTTCACCTGTAACGATAGCAGGACCTTTAGGTGGGAAAACAGCTGGCTGAACTGCTGTAGACTGAGATTTCTGATCTTCCGTTTCAATGATGAATTTCACAGAAACCTGTTTACCCGTAAAGTCATAGATTGTTCCTTCAATTAGCTTGGTATACCGGCTTTCGAGCCATTCCTGTGCAAAATTGTTGGGCGCACAAATAACGACAGTTGAATCATTGAACACTGTCGCTTTGGTTGATTTAAGCCAGGTGTCGAAGCTTGGTTTACTGAGCTTAGTTTGAATAATCGTTAAAATTTGCTGCCATAAGTCCGTAGAATGGCCTTCCACAGTAATTCACTCCTTTGAAATCAAACATGTGGCATAAGGCCAGTAAAGATATGTTCGGTTTATAAAGCTTTATTGTTAAATCTCGAAAAATAAGCAATTCACATTACACGATTGACTTAATCGAAATCTGTATATAGCTTGCTCGGTTAACAACAAAAGAACCTTTATGTCTGATGCGGTCAAGAAAGGACGATTTTTGTCGATTTTATCCACATTATTAAGGATCGGTTGAAATGACTTATTCTTGTAGAGGGAAAATTGTTCACAATGTTATCCACAGGTTGTTGATAAGTCGGAGGGTTAGTGGTGTCTATCCACAACAGAAACATTATCATCTTATCAAAAGATTACTTGTTAATCAACGGATTGTTTGATATTATCCACATTTACAACAAGTTGTGCATAGATTTTGTTCACAACACAAGATATTGTTGATATTATGTTAATTTTCGACAAGCTTCTCTGTTGGGCGGTAAAATTTTATACACAGGTTATTCTTTTTTTTATTTTTACTGAAATAGTCTCTTCTTCACCTGTGCACTTGGATAGGTTGACTTTCTGCTGTGGAAATGATTTAATGAGTAGTAGAAATTTTGTAGGATGGATATCCTCAGGTAGGGAGGTGCTATAGATGGGTCCGACGTTTAACCCTAATACGAGAAAGCGTAAGAAGAATCATGGTTTCCGTAAAAGAATGAGCACGAAGAACGGTCGTAAAGTTCTGCAAGCTCGTCGTCTTAAAGGAAGAAAAATTCTTAGCGCGTAAAAATTGAGGCTCCGGAAGGGGCTTTTTTTTTTGCATTTTAAGGGATTGGTTTAGATGGTGTTAATTCTGTTAAAACTATATAAGCTAACTAATATTGTATTGAACCTAATTTAATTACGGAGTCATCTGTCTGGAGCGTACATAATCGTGGAAAAAATATATAGATTAGCTAAAAGAGAAGACTTCAATAAGGTATATCGATATGGGAAGTCGATGGCTAACCATCAATTTGTACTATATTATTTACCCCAACCTAAATTGGAACAATTTCGCCTTGGCGTGTCTGTTAGTAAAAAGGTAGGCAATGCTGTTGTTCGAAACCGGCTCAGACGAATGATGAAGGAAATTATCCGTTTGAAAAAAGAGAATATGACGCCACACTATGACTACATCTTATTGGCTAGAAAACCAGTGGTCGAAATGGACTATGCTGAGATGGAGAAAAGTATCTGGCATGTGATTCGCAAAGCTTCTTTATTAAAAAGAAATGATGCTATTAAAAAATGATGTAATATTTCCTTGCGAGCTGAAGATGTGTTATAGTTTATGATGGAAAAGATATTTAGGAGGATCTCATTTTGACTCGTCGAATTTATATGCTAGCTTCACTCTCTGCGTTGATCTTGCTGTTGGCCGGATGTAGTCCAACAGACGCTGCTACAGCACCTATTGATCCTGCTACAGCAAATTTTTTCACTAAATATTTAACGTACCCGCTTTCCCAGACATTAGACTGGTTTGCAGTTCATTTATGGGGTCAATACGGATTATCCATCTTGGTTGTTACCTTGATCATTCGTTTGATTATTTTACCGCTTACACTTAAGCAGTACAAAAGTTCCAAACGGATGCAGGATCTGCAGCCTGAGATGAAGAAGCTTAAAGAAAAGTATAAAGATGATGCAAAGAAACAGCAGGAAGAAACAATGAAGCTGTTTCAGCAAAATGGTGTGAATCCATTAGCAGGATGTTTCCCTATCATTGTTCAAATGCCAATATTGATTGCTCTTTATCAAGCGATCATGCGGAATGATCACATTCGTGAGCATACGTTCTTATGGATGAATCTTGGACAACCGGATCACCTATACATTCTTCCGATTATTGCTGCGGCAACAACGTTTATTCAGCAAATGTTTATGTCTTCCCAAATGAATCAACAAATGAAAAGCTTATTATATATTTTCCCAGTTATGATTTTCGTGATGTCCATGAATTTCGCAGCCGCGCTTCCGCTTTATTGGATTTACGGTAACATCTTCACAATCATTCAGTCTTACTTTATTTATGGTTCTCCTGGATCGCAAAAGTCCGGATCGCAAAATAATAAGGGTGGCCTGTCCAAATGAAAAAAATTGTGGTGACTGGAAAGACTATTGAGCTAGCGGTTAAATCCGGTTTATCTCAATGGCAAGTTTCCGAGGATCGTGTAAACATTCATATTTTGGTACAGCCCTCTCGTGGGTTGTTCGGATTTATTGGTTCCAAAGAAGCTAAAGTAGAGCTTGAATTGATACCAGATCCACTTGAGGAAGCTATTGCTTTCTTACAAGATATGTTCTCAGCGATGCAGATTTCCATCACCATAGATACGCGTAAAGATCGTGAAGGCTTCGTCTTGAATATGAGTGGCTCTGAATTAGGTATTCTGATCGGTAAAAGAGGACAAACACTGGATGCTTTGCAGTATTTGGTGAATATCGTTGCAAACCGGTATGCGAATTCACATTTTCGTATCATCTTAGATGCGGAAAATTTCAGGGACAGACGTAAAAAGACGTTGGAGGAGCTTGCAGTTAGGCTGGCCAATCGAGTGATTAAGTCCAAAAAAGAAGTGATTCTTGAACCGATGAATTCTCAGGAACGTAAGATTATTCATGCTGAATTACAGAGTCATCCTGTTGTAAAAACATACAGTAAAGGCGAAGAACCGAACCGTCGGGTGGTTATCGCTGTCAAATAACGCTACCGCAATGACTTTGATCATGTCATTGCTTTTTCTTTAAGATGAGGTAAATTCGAGGTGTAAATACTATGTTAAATGATACGATTGCTGCTATTTCTACACCGCTTGGTGAGGGTGGGATAGCGGTTATTCGTGTGAGCGGAGACGAAGCTGTTCCACTCGTGGAACGTATTTTTCGCTCTAAAACGAAATTATCTGTTGCTGAGACGCATACGGTACATTATGGATTCATAATAGAACCTGCTTCTGCCCAAAAGGTAGAGGAGGTTCTAGTTACGTTAATGAAAGCTCCACGTTCATTTACAATGGAAGATGTCGTGGAGGTCAGCTGTCACGGGGGCATTGTTTCTGTGAAGAAAGTGCTAGATCTATTGCTGCAGCAGGGTGTCCGGTTAGCAGAACCTGGCGAGTTCACGAAGCGAGCTTTCTTGAATGGTCGGATTGATCTGACCCAGGCTGAGGCAGTGATCGATTTAATCCGGGCCAAATCGGATAGAGCTTTCAAGGTAGCTTTGAAGCAAGTAGAAGGAAATCTGTCGAAGCAAATCAAGCATTTACGTTATATATTAGTGGAATTAATGGCTCATGTGGAAGTGAATATTGATTATCCTGAGCATGACGTGGAAGAAATGACGAACACTTTCATAAAGAGCAAGTGTGACACGGTAATGCTTGAAATTGACCGTCTTTTGGTAACCGCGGAGCAAGGGAAGATATTGCGAGAAGGTATTGAAACGGCCATTGTCGGTAAGCCAAATGTCGGCAAATCATCGCTTCTTAATGAATTAGCGCAGGAGAATCGTGCAATAGTAACGGATATTCCAGGTACAACAAGGGACGTTATTGAGGAATTCGTGAATATTGGCGGTATTCCTTTGAAGCTGCTGGATACTGCGGGCATTAGGGAAACGTCGGATCTTGTTGAACAAATCGGAGTTGAGCGATCGAAGACTGCTTTAGCTGAAGCAGATCTTATTTTGTTAGTGCTAAATAGTAATGAAGAGCTTGAATTCGATGAGATTGCTCTAATGAAACAATTAGCTGATAAGCAAACGATCGTCATATTGAATAAGACGGATTTGAGCAGAAAGCTAAATGTTGAACAAGTTCTGAGTTATTTTCCACAGGAACGTATCGTTGAGCTATCCTTGATTGAGAATAAGGGTATTGAAGATTTGGAGAAAGCGATAGCGGCAATTTTCTTTGAGGGTAAACTAGAATCAAGTGATTTGACGTATGTTAGTAATATTCGTCATATTTCGCTACTAAAGCAAGCTAAACGTTCGTTACAAGATGCACTTGATGCTAATGAACAATATGTACCTATTGATATGATTCAAATAGATATTCGAGCTGCTTGGGAGCAGCTTGGAGAGATTATTGGCGATTCAGTTGGTGAATCATTGATCGATCAAATATTTACACAATTTTGCTTAGGAAAATGAAAACGACAGCATTTGCGTTTTCATAAAAGAGGGAGGGACGTTTATTATGGGATATCATGCAGGTGATTATGATGTTATTGTCATCGGTGCCGGACACGCAGGTTGTGAATCTGCTCTGGCCTCAGCACGCATGGGTTGTAATACGCTTTTATTAACAATTAATTTAGACATGGTAGCATTCATGCCTTGCAATCCATCTATTGGTGGTCCTGCGAAGGGCCACGTTGTTCGTGAAATTGACGCGCTTGGTGGAGAAATGGGTCGTAACATCGACAAAACGTATATTCAGATGCGAATGCTGAATACAGGGAAGGGCCCAGCGGTACATGCACTGCGCGCACAAGCGGATAAATTTGCGTATCAACATAAAATGAAAGAGACAATCGAAGCGACTCCAAACTTGACGTTACGTCAAGGTATGGCCGAGGAGCTCATTGTTGAAGGCGGCGTGTGTAAGGGTGTTATCACTAAAACAGGCGCTGAATACTATTCAAAAGCAATCGTATTAACGACGGGGACTTATTTAAGAGGAAAAGTTATTATGGGCGAGCTGATGTATGAGAGCGGACCAAATAATCAACAGCCTTCTGTTAAATTATCGGAATCCTTGCGTAAACTTGGTTTTGACCTCGTTCGTTTCAAAACAGGGACTCCGCCGCGCGTTCACAAGGATACCATTGATTTTAGTAAAACGGAAATTCAACCTGGTGATGATGAGCCTAAGTTTTTCTCATTTGAAACAAAAGAAGAAATTGGTGGCCATGAGCAGCTACCATGTTGGTTAACTTACACGTCTGAGGAAACTCATAACATTATTAATTCTAATTTACACCGCGCTCCGATGTTCTCGGGGGCTATTGAAGGAACAGGTCCAAGATATTGCCCATCCATTGAGGATAAAATCGTTCGATTCGCTGACAAACCTAAGCACCAAATCTTTCTAGAGCCAGAGGGACGTCATACTTCGGAATATTATGTTCAAGGGTTATCAACGAGCATGCCTGAAGATGTTCAATTGGGTATTCTGCGCTCAATCCCTGGATTAGAGAAAGTGGAAATGATGCGTACCGGTTATGCCATTGAATATGATGCGGTGGTTCCTACTCAGTTGAAACCTTCATTGGAAACGAAACTAGTTAGTGGATTATTCACTGCTGGACAAATTAATGGAACATCGGGCTACGAGGAAGCTGCTGGTCAAGGGGTTATGGCTGGGATCAATGCAGCTCGTAAAGTTCAAGAGAAAGAAGCTATTGTTTTGGACAGATCGGAAGGATATATCGGTGTTTTAATTGATGATCTTGTAACGAAGGGGACGAATGAGCCGTATCGTTTACTCACATCACGCGCTGAATATCGTTTACTTCTTCGTCATGACAATGCTGATTTCAGATTAACACCAATCGGTCATGAAATTGGTTTAATTTCGGATGAACGATATGCTGCATTTTTAAATAAGAAATCTTTGGTTGAGCAAGAAATTGAACGTTTGTCTACGGTTAAGGTTAAACCTGAGCCGCATGTTCAACAATTACTTGAGAGTTTGAATAGCGTAATCTTAAACAATTCAGTGCCAGCTATTGGACTGCTTCGTCGTCCAGAGATCGAATATAAACATATTGAACAAATGACTCCTTCTCCACTTGAGCTTGACGATGAAATGAAAGAACAAGTAGGAATTCAAGTAAAATATGCTGGTTACATTGAAAAACAAAGCAATCAAGTAGAACGTTTACGTAAGATGGAAAAGAAGAAAATTCCGGATGATATTGAGTATAGTGAAATACACGGTATTGCGACGGAAGCTAAGCAAAAACTAGCTAAAATTCGCCCGATTTCCATTGGTCAAGCATCACGTATAGGTGGCGTTACACCTTCAGACATTTCTATCCTGCTCGTTTATTTGGAACACTATAATAGAGTCATTGCGGCTAGAGGTTAATTTATGGATGCTATTCAACAACAATTTGTTCAGTTATTAGAAAAACAACAAATTTCTCTTTCTACAGATCAGCTTGATCAATTTGAGTTATATTACAAGACTCTTGTAGAGTGGAACGAGAAAATGAATTTAACAGGTATTACAGAGAGAGAGCAAGTTTACTTGAAACATTTCTATGACTCTCTTTCTGTTTCTTTTAATTATAACGTGGGACAAGTATCATCCGTTGCAGATATTGGCTCTGGAGCCGGATTCCCAAGTATTCCTTTGAAAATTGCTTTTCCACATCTTAAAATTACGATCGTTGATTCTTTGAATAAGCGAATTTTGTTTTTAAGAGAGTTAGTCTCTCAACTCGGGCTTACGGATACCGAATGTGTTCATGGCAGAGCGGAAGACATTGCTAGATTACCTAAATATCGCGATCAATTTGATTTGGTTACTGCAAGAGCTGTTGCGCGACTGCAGGTTTTGAATGAATTTTGCCTTCCTTTTGTTAAGAAGGGTGGAACGTTCATTGCAATGAAAGGTTCAGAGATTGATGAGGAACTAAGCGAGGCTTCATTCAGTTTATCAGAGTTGAAAGGGAAGGTAATCAAGGTGAATCGTATGCAGCTCCCGATTGAGGAATCGATCAGGCATTTTGTTGAAATTCATAAATTGGCAGCGACTCCCGCTAAATATCCTCGAAAAGCAGGTATCCCGCTGAAAGAGCCTTTAATCAAACTGTGAATTTGTTCCACGTGAAACATTTACATGGATTCGAGTGTCAAATAGAAGGAAATAAGGACTCTATGTTGAATTATTAATAGAGCGAATCTAGCTTAATAGGTAAGTAATTTTAAGAGATTGCACAAGTTTTACTTCGGCGTAATATTGGCAAAATGTTTTCGTTCGTTGAAAAGAAAGTATAGGTTTATACTTTTGCTTCGCATCAACCTTGACAAACGCACTCGTCCTTGAAGGACGAAGATGCCGTTTATCCTTGTGTAGGACGAAGAGGTCGTCTATCTTTGGATCATTTTGGTCGCTTAAACTACGGGAAGAGTTGGTGGTAAGTTTTCCTATGAAAGAACAAATTTCAAAGCTATTTGGCCTATCAGATCGATCAACGACTGACGAGGTCAAGAACATATCGGTGAATAGTATTATTCCAAGTCCGTATCAGCCAAGGTTGCTGTTTGATGATGATCGAATTGATGAGCTAATGCAAACTATTCGAACTCATGGTATCATTCAGCCCATTGTTGTCAGAGTTAAGAACAACACGTTCGAACTAATTGCTGGTGAACGACGTCTAAGAGCTGTTAAAAAGTTGGGTCTCGATACAATCCCTGCGATTGTACGTGATTTTAATGATTCTCAAGCAGCATCTATTGCTCTTATTGAAAATTTACAGCGCGAAGGGCTTACCGCAATAGAAGAGGCTGCTGCTTACCAACAATTAATTGAGATGCATGATTTAACACAGGAAAGCTTAGCTCAGCGTCTTGGTAAAAGCCAATCCACAATTGCAAATAAGATTCGATTATTACATCTAAGCGAACCTGTTAAGATGGCATTAATGGAACGGAAAATTACTGAACGCCATGCCAGAGCATTGTTGGCGCTTGATCAAGAGGATTTACAAGTTAAAGTGCTTGAAGAAATCATCGCCAAAGAGTTGAATGTAAAGCAAACAGAAATTAAGATTAATTTTTTGAAGGAAGCTACTAAAATCAAGAAATCTCGTCGCGTCTCTTTTTCGAAGGATGTTCGGTTAGCTCTAAATACGATTCGTCAATCCGTTGAGATGGTTTCGAGTTCTGGTTTAAATATTAATACATCTGAGCAAGATCATGATGATCATTACGAAATTATAATTAAGATTCCTAAACGATAATAAGGCATTTATTGCTACCTTAAACGGCGCAAGCCGTTTTTTTGCATCTTATGAACATAAACTATCAAATATTGATAAGGTAACTCGCTCATAGATATGTTAAGATAGTAATACTGCTTTAGTATGGCATTTGGAACATAAGCGATTGAGGTGAAATGGTTTTGTCTAAAATAATTGCAATAACAAATCAGAAGGGTGGCGTCGGCAAGACGACAACTTCTGTGAATTTAGGTGCTTCCCTAGCCTCTTTAGGGAAAAGGGTGCTTCTCGTTGACATCGACCCACAAGGCAATACAACAAGTGGCATTGGTATAAACAAAGCGGATGTTGTTAATTGTATTTATGATGTACTAATTAATGATGTTCATCCCAAAGATGCAACGGTAGAGACCAATGTTCCAAATCTCAAAATAGTACCTGCAACGATTCAGTTAGCAGGAGCTGAAATAGAACTTGTACCAACAATTTCAAGGGAAGTACGATTAAAGAAATCCCTCCAGTTAGTGAAACATTTATATGATTACATCCTTATTGATTGTCCTCCGTCACTAGGCCTTCTAACCATTAACTCATTAACTGCTGCCGATTCTGTCATTATTCCAATTCAGTGTGAATACTATGCGCTTGAAGGATTAAGCCAGCTGCTCAATACTGTCCGCTTAGTTCAAAAGCATCTTAATACAGGGCTTCAAATTGAAGGCGTTTTGTTGACGATGTTCGATGCAAGAACTAATCTTGGTATACAAGTTATTGAAGAAGTTAAAAAATATTTCCAGACAAAAGTATACCAAACGATTATTCCAAGAAATGTTCGCTTAAGTGAAGCGCCCAGTCATGGACAATCTATTATTACGTATGATCCCAGATCAAAAGGCGCGGAAGTGTATTTAGAGCTTGCGAAGGAAGTGATCTCTGTATGACCAAAGGCCTTTCTAAAGGTTTAGGTAAGGGATTGGATGCTTTAATTACTTCTTTACATATCGATGATAGTGATAAAGTTATTCAAATACCATTATCTCAATTGAGAGCAAACCCATACCAACCTAGAAAAAACTTTAATGAAGATAGTATTAGAGAGTTAGCTGATTCAATCAAAGAACACGGTGTTATTCAACCGATTATCGTTCGTAAAGTTCTCAAGGGTTACGAGATTATTGCGGGTGAGCGGAGGTTCCGTGCTTCTCAAGTAACTGGGATTGCGACAATTCCTGCTGTTGAAAGAAACTTTTCGGATCAACAAGTTATGGAAATCGCTTTGATTGAGAATGTACAACGTGAAGATCTCAATGCGATGGAAATTGCTTTTGCGTATCAAGGTATCATCGATCAGTTTTCTCTCACACAAGAAGAGCTTTCTGCAAAGGTTGGAAAGAGTAGATCTCATATTGCTAACTTTCTGAGATTGCTGCAACTGCCTGAATCCATTAAACAATATGTTTCACGTGGAACATTATCAATGGGACATGCTAGAGCTATTGTGGGTGTGAAGGATGATAAGGTGAAGAAAGAACTCGCGGAAACAACTATTAGTAAACAATGGAGTGTACGTGAGCTAGAAGAAGCTGTTAAAACGTTGGAAGAGACACCAGGGCAAGAAAAAGAAAGAAGTAAGCAAAAAGAAAAAAATAGAGATCCATATATTAATCAAGCCGAAGATCAGTTGAGAGATATTTACCGTACGACGGTGAAAATCAAACATCAGCAGGATAAAGGTAGGATTGAACTTCTCTACTATTCCAAAGACGATTTAAACCGTCTACTAGAATTACTTCAAGGAAAAATCTCTTAAAATTAGATAGCATACCGATGGTTTTCTTTCGAACTGAAAGATCAAACTAAGGTATGCTATATTTATGAGTTGATGAGTAAGTTTACAACTAGCGTGCTTTGCACCAACCTTATCAAGCGACCTCGTCTTTAAGGACGGGGTGAGCCTTTTATCCATGAGAGAGGGTGACTTAATGAAGGGTGTTATGTATTTTGATCAAGCGGCATCTTCGTGGCCAAAGCCGCCTGCCGTAATGGATGCCATGATGCAATGTATGCAGGAGTTCGCAGCCAATCCAGGCAGAGGCAGTCATCAGATGGCAGTGAAAGCCAGTAGGGTATTATTTGAGACACGAAAAAATACAGCGCGTTTATTCGGGATTAGAAATCCGAATGATATATCGTTTGCATTAAATACAACCCATGCGCTGAATCAAGCGATTAAAGGCTTCGTAAAACCCGGGGACCACGTGATATGCACCAATATTGAGCATAACTCCGTACGTAGACCGCTTGAATATTTGAAAGCTTCTGCTCAGGTTGAACTTACGTATATCCCTAGTGATGAACAAGGTAATATTCGATTAGATGAGTTGAAAAAGGTATTTCAGCCCAATACAACGTTAGTTGTTGTCAATCATAGTTCAAATCTGTTGGGAACAATTATGCCAGTTGGTGAAATAGGAGATATCTGTCGTTCTCAAGGCGTTAGGTTGCTCGTAGACGCGGCTCAAAGCGCCGGCATACTGCCTATTGATGTAGTGGGTATGAATATTGATATGTTGGCATTCCCGGGCCACAAGGGGCTCCTGGGGCCTCAGGGAACAGGTGGTTTATACATTCATCCGGACATTGATTTAGAGCCGCTATTACATGGAGGCACGGGGAGTCAATCGGAGGCCATACACCAACCCACCGTGCGACCAGACCGCTATGAAGCCGGGACACAAAACACAGTTGGAATAGCAGGACTGAATGAAGGCGTGAGATTTGTTTTGGCTGAAACCGTAGAAAAGATTCATGAAAAAGAGTGGCGTCAAACTCAGCTCCTGATGGAAGGGTTACTGGGAATTGAAGGAGTCACGGTTCTTGGGCCGACGCTTGGACAAAATAAAACAGGAATTGTTTCCTTTAATATCAACGATGCGGATTCATCGGAAGTGGCCTTTATCCTGGATCAATCTTTTCAAATTGCTGTTCGTTCAGGCTATCATTGTACGCCACTTGCCCATGAAACTGCTGGAACTTTGGCTAAAGGTGCGGTAAGAGCGAGTATTGGTTATTTTACAACGGATAATGAAGTGGAAGCCTTGATTGATGCTGTAAAAGAGATTCAAACGCAGTATGCGAAGTAGAAAGAGGGATAAATCATGGGGGAAATGTTTGGCCTTGATGGTGAGGTCATTGTATTAACTTGTTTCGCATTAATCGTTGTGCTATTTATTTTCCTGTTAGTTGTATCCATTAAATTAAGTTCTTTGCGTAAACAATATAAACAAATGATGAACGGCTCACATGCAGAGAATGTGGAACAACTTATTATTGATATGCAAAAAGGATTGAACGAGCAAAAGGCCGAATCAATAGCGACTTCAGCCAAGGTTGAAACGATTCGTCAAGGAATGATGAAGACGAAGTCAAAGGTCACAATACATCGCTATAATGCCTTTAATGAAGGTGGAAGTGATTTAAGCTTTACACTAGCTATATTAGATGATTATCAAGATGGGGTCATTCTAACAGGTATACATAGCCGTGAACAGATGTATTTGTATGCTAAGCCAGTTCAGAATGCACAATCAACCTATACGCTAAGCCCTGAAGAAAAAGAAGCGATTAATCAAACTTTAAAGCAGTCGTAGCATTAGGTGCATAAGATTGCGTGCGACGCAAAGCTGAATGAAGAGCGTCACCAATAATATTGGCCATATTCATTACTAAGCTAAGCCGCGTGTTCTGCAGGACGAAATACTCCATAAATCCACCGACGTTTACAATTCCAGTGACATGGATGTTACCAACTGGAGGTAAATCTTTATTAACACCGGCACCCGGTTTAAGAGGTCCATCAGCAACCTGAATGCAACCGACACTGGATACTTGACCAAGGCAGGCATCGATGGCAACGATGAAGGGGTTTTGGAACTGGTTATGGATTTTATCCACGGTTTCTGCTAAATTCATGGCATGGACAGGCTCATCTAACGTACCGAAAAGATGGAGGTTGCGGAGGTTGGTTGTTCGATTCAAATGAGAGCCAACAAGTGGCCCTAACGAATCACCAGTAGAACGATCGGTCCCTACACATATGACAACGATAGGTTGATAGGTTGGTAGTTTGCTAAAGATGGTGTGCAAATGCTTTGAGAGAAGATAAGGAGTATCGGCATCTGTATGTTGAATTTTCAGTGGTTCTAGAACCGTATTTTTCACTCCATCGAAACCAAATTGGAATTTCATCGTATCCCTCCAAATGTTACTACTTTTTTTACTAGTATATGGAGAGATAGGGACATTTATACGTAGAAGAGGGGGACTTTCCCTGAAACTTTCAATCATGTTGCTAGCGTTCGATTCTACTCAACAAGCATTGAGGGCAGAAATGCTGCTAGAGTATGCAGATATCGAGATTGACATAAGACCAACTCCGAAAGAAATCACCGCGGGCTGCGCACTGTCTATCGAATTTCCAGGAGAGAATTTAGAACAAGTAAGAGACATTATTCATTCTGAAAATGTGGAAATAAGAGGCATCTATTTTAAAAATGAGGATAAATATGTTACGATGGAATGAAATTAAGGGGGGCTTCACATGGCCTTTGTAACTAAGTTTTTTGCAGATTTAGGTCAATGGATACAGGAACATATAAGTAAACCGGAAATGATAGCTTCGATATTTTGGATTGTTGTCAAGATTATATTAATCTATTTTGTAGCTAAAATTTGCATAAAAATAGCTGATAAAACAATTGCTCATATGATTTCAGCAAGAGATAAGTCGCCATTGAAATTTGATAGAAGAAGAACGAACACAATAGGGAGCCTCATACATAATCTAATAGCGTACACGATCAATCTCATATGCATTATGCTTATACTAGGGCAAGTAGGGTTGAATATAGGTCCTTTACTAGCTGGTGCAGGTGTACTCGGGCTAGCGATTGGTTTCGGGGCACAGAGTTTGGTGAAGGATGTAATAACAGGGTTCTTCATCATATTTGAGGATCAATTCGGGGTGGGGGATGTCATTCAGATTGATTCATTCAAAGGTACAGTGGAAGAAATCGGGATTAGAGTGACCCGGATTAAGAGCTGGACCGGTGAAGTGCATATTATTCCAAATGGGAATATCAAACAAGTCACCAATTTTTCCACTTACAATTCACTTGCCGTAGTTGATGTGACGATTCCTCTTCATTTGGATATTGATAAGGCTACGGAAATTCTCAAGGAAACGGTGAAACAAGTTCAACTGCTTACCGATGATATTGTGAAAGAACCTGAGGTGCTTGGTGTTCAGATGGTTGGGACAACGGATTTGAAGATTCGCATTATCGCGGAGTGCAAGCCGACTAGACAATTTAATGTCACGAGACTTTTGAATATCGAGATTAAAAAGCAACTCAATATCACACAAATAGAAGTGCTATAACCCAAGAAGATCGATCATATCCATAAATTCGGAAAAGGCGGTGGCAGACGAATGGAGAAGAAGCAGTATCAACTTGGCGATATTGTGCAAATGAAAAAGCCCCATCCGTGTGGCACCAATGAAATGGAAATCATTCGGATGGGCATGGATATTCGGATCAAATGTGTAGGCTGTAAACACAGTGTGTTAGTGCCGAGAACGAAGTTCGAAAGTAAGCTAAAAAAAGTTCTTCGATCGAATACAGAGATACAAGAAGAGTCCTCCTAACGGATTCAGGAAAAACACTTGCGAGAGCCTGACTTTTTTGATACAATAAGTCCTGTTCTCGCTTTTCATGGAAAGGTACCCAAGTGGTCCAAGGGGGCTGACTCGAAATCAGTTAGGCGTCGCGAGGCGTGCGTGGGTTCGACTCCCACTCTTTCCGTACTTTAGTGGAACCAACATATTGAAACAAATTAAGAGCCTTTTACGTCTATGAAGACGTAGGGGGCTCTTTTGCTTTGCAGATAGGGAATAAAAGGCAAGAAAAGGAAGCAAAATAACTCCATATCTAGGCATAGGTAAAATGAAGGAGGTAGATCGTTTTGAGAATTTGGTTAATGATGCTTCTGGTGCTAGCTGTGGTCATCACAGGGTGCGCCAAGAAGGATGAGGGGGGCACAGCAAGTCCTACTGCTGGCGTGACTGAACAGCCTTCTCCAGCGGCTACTGCGACGCCTGGCGGGATAAGCAGCCCAACGACGGGTGGAACAGCGGCTACTGCGACACCGAAGGCTGGCGACAATGTGACGAAGGATGAGCCGCTTCCTAAGATAACGAAGGAACAGGCTGATAAAATAAGTATGACAGGCACCTACGATGATATGGTGAAGCTGACAGGATCCAAAGGTAAGCTGGTTAAAGAAGAGAATGGAAAGAAAACGTATGATTTCGAGATATCCAATCAACCTGGTTATTACGTGCAGCTCGTTTTCTTCGCAGATGGTAAGATATCGGAGAAACGAGTTTATCAGAAATAGCGACAGCAAAAAGGCCGCACACCCAACTGGGTTGTGTGGCCTTCTTTCTTAAAGGGCAGAAGTGGTTGTATTTGTGCCTTTATTAAAAATTTTCTCACCATTGCCTGAACCCACATTGCCAAAGAGAATAGTTTCTCGGCAATTGGCATCCGAGATTCGGATCGGTGCTTTGGTACAGCTGTTTAGGCTATTACCTATTAACTGATTGTTATCCGAGTACGAACCGCTGTCTTTGCCTTCGGCAACGAGTAAAATGCCGTCTGTTTTACAACTACGAATAGAATTCTGACGAATCTGATTATCATAAGCGTTAATGAGGACAATACCGTTATTACCTATAGTTTGGAGCTGGTTATTGGATATGATATTGCGATGAGGGCGTTTTTGTTGAATGTCCGCTTGCCCCACTAACTGAATACCAATATCATCGATATCATATAAAGTATTAGCAGTAATCATATTGGAGACGCAGTGACCCTTGAGGCGGATGCCATAGGTATAACCTTTATTTCCGCTTGAATTTTTGAAACTCTCAATGATGTTGTCGGAAACGGTATTAAACTGACACGGTTCTTCTTTGGGACCGGATAAAAGGTCAACTCCAGATTGGTAGCATTTCTGCATGCGATTTCTCGCGATGACAGAACGACTGGAGCCATTGGTCAAAGTGATACATGGTTGAAACAGCATGTTGAATTGATTTTGTACAAAATGATGATTTTTACCATTACTGCACCAGATGCCATAACCTTGGGTATCGTAATCCAGCGTTCCGATGATGTTATCGAAGGTACAGTTCTCTACAACAACTCGGTTAGAATCAACGGATTTTACGCCATTATCGACCATTGAAAAGGTGCAGTCTGTGATGGTAATGTCGGTAGCTTGGTCGAGCGCAATTCCACATTCAATTCGTGGCACTGAGGCGTTTCCGAAGGAACCAATTCCTTGAAAAGACAACCCCTGGATATGTACATGTTGAACGGCAGATAAGTTAAGGAGTCCAAATTTATGGGTGGATGACCGAAGGATACTGCTGCTGCCGGCCCCCATTATGGTAACGTTCGTGCTTACGCGTAAAGGTATCTTGAGGAAGTACATGCCTGGCGGAATGTAGACTATGCCACCTGATAGAGCGGCCGTGTCGATAGCGCTTTGGATGTAAGGAGCATCGTCTTCATCATAGCGTCGGTTGCCGCGGGCTCCGAAATCTTTGACATTGTAAATAAGTGTGGAAGGAGATGCTGCTTGAGCAGTTGAGCTATTTGTGAAGATGTCTCCTGCTAAAAAAGCTAAACCTGCGCCGCCAATTGAAGCGAGCAGTTTTCTACGGCTAAAAGAGGGTGTAGATTGGGGCGGAGGGTTTAGATCAGAAGATGCTACTTCACGCTGTCTATCTTTATTTTCGTTCAAAAAATTTCACCTCATCAAAGGAATGGTAGATATAGTAAATTATAAGATAGAGCGAACAGAACGGGAAGAGCAGAAGTATCATCGAAACAGAGTTAATACTTTGTTAATAATTCATTTAGATGGATTCAATAAGCCTATATTAAAATAAATAGTAAGGAAACGTTTCCCCTAAATCGTATTAAAGGAGAACCAAGATGAAACTTAGCAAAAAAGGAATTACTGTACTTTCATTTACGATTGGAGCCTGTCTATTCGTATCTACTGCTTTTGCCGATACACTGCTTGGATCTGGATATGACCGGCTGAAAGATTCAGCAAAAAACACGGCTGCACTCATGGAAAAGGATTTGAACAACTATACGGTCGAGGCGTTGTATACGTTGAAGGATAATAATCAAACCTTGCTTCAAGCTTCCACGATCAAGAAAATGGATACGGCAAAACAAACGTCTGAAGAAAATACGGTGACTAAAGAAGCAAATGGCGAAACCACCTCCAATTATTCGTATTCCGACAATAAGCTTTCAGTTAGGAAAAGCGGCATGGAGGATACCTATTACGTAACGGAATATCCGGCTAATGTGAACAGGAAAGGACCAGCTCAGTTCGACAACCCGTTTAAAGAGAAGGGAGCAGCGGAGATCGAAAAGATTGTTGACGCTGTGGTTGGCTCTCTGAAAGATTATGTGCAAGTAGAGGAAGGGAATGACGGCGGAAAAGTATATGCGGGCAGCTTGTCCGAGGCACAGGTGCCAGCCGTCGTAAATGCTGTCTCCTCCTTTGGTATCAAGCAGATGCTTAACGATGAGATGGATTTACCGGGAATAGAGAGCGACATTTTTGTGAAAAAGGTTGTGGGTACGGCCGTTGAAAATAAAGCAGGCTATCTGGAAAATGTGACGGGTGATATTACCCTATCGGGAAAAGATAAAAATGGTGTTCAGCATGACTTAAACCTAAATGTCATTGTGAAGCTTTCTGAGATTGGCAATACGAAGATTGCCATGCCTGACCTAACAGGCGCGAACGTTGAGAAGGTCAGTTATTCGGGCGGATTCAGCAGCAAATATGTGGGAACATATAAAAATGATATTATTATGGACAAAGACGGCAAGTTTGTGAAGATTGGCGAGAGAACGGTTGAAATCACAAGCGTAGAAGGCGATAAAGTGACAGGAAAGTATTCAGAAACTGTTTATCCTGGTTTTGAGAGCGAGTATCCAAACAAGGATGCATTTGACTTTGCCTACAATCCAGTATCATCTACAACTTTTACTTACACAGATGCGAAGGGTGAACAAAAAAATGGAATGATTCATCCGAACTCTGCCGGCAAGGTTTATTTTGAAATGGGTATACAGGTCATGGATAAAAACTCGTACAAATCTAGCTCGAAACCATATTACGATGGAGAATTTAGACGCATATTTGAATAGAAATGGGGTTCAGGAGGCTGCAAATGCGGCTTCCTGAACATTTTTTGGGGAGATGATGAATTGACAGTCAAGGCGATTGAAATAAACGACTTAACCAAGTCATTTAAGAATGGCCGTGGAATAAGCGAGTTAAACTTAGAAGTAGATCAAGGCGATATATTCGGTTTTCTAGGACCAAATGGCGCAGGGAAGACAACAGCCATGAAGATGATGACCGGGCTCACGAAACCCGACCGTGGCGATGTAAAGATTTTCGGCGCCAGCATTTTAGAAGATTACGTCAATGCCATGAAGCATGTAGGCTGTATGATCGAAACAGCGGAATCGTATCCATATTTAACAGCAAATGAAAACCTGAAATTGTTCGCCAGGTTTTACCCGCAGATTGATCAGCGAAGAATCGATGAATGTCTTGAAATCACAGGCATGTTGAAATTTAAAAATGAAAAATCACAGAAATTTTCACTCGGGATGAAACAAAGGCTGGGGATAGCGGCTGCGATTCTGTCCAAACCAAAACTTTTAATTTTGGACGAGCCTTTAAACGGACTTGATGTCGAGGGGATGCTGGAAATGAGGAAATTGATCAAACAGCTTTCCCAGGAAGGCACGACTTTCTTTATTTCCAGCCACTTGATTCACGATGTGGAATTAACGTGCACAAGAATCGGAATTATTTACGGAGGCAAGCTTGTCAACGTCGAATATACTCAGAATATTCTTTCTTACTATTCTTCGCTTGAAAATTATTTTGTAAGTGAGGTGGACAGGAATGGCAGGGTTTAAAGCTGCATTTATAAATGAATCCGTGAAGCTGCTGAAAAAGAAAAAAATGCTTGCAGCCGTGATTTTGTCCATTCTTGCCGTGGTGATCGGGCAAATTGCCGTAACGACGATTAAGCATGGCCTTGGATTAAGGGTTGTTGGGAGTGTGGAATTTCCCATAGTGGTGCTAACGTTTATCACTTATACGCTTTTACCGCTGTTTGCCATTTTTGTAGCGATCGATATGTTTAACGGTGAATCCTCGTCGAATACGATGAAAATAACGCTCTTAAGGCCGGTCTCCAGATTTGGTATATTTAGTGCGAAGGTTTTAAATTTGGCATTATTTATTATTGGGAACCTTTTGTTTGTTATGCTTCTTTCTTTGCTTGTTGGATTTATATTTAATCCGGCCTCTGCCAGCTACATGGGCATCGTAAAGGTGATTTTATCATATGGCTTAACCTTTCTTCCCGTATTTGTGTTTGCACTTATCGTCGTCCTGTTGTCCAATGTGATCCAGGGGGGACTAGCTGTATTTTTTCTCTCTATTCTGGTGTTTATCGGTTTTAATTTTATGGGTATTGTGTTCTCATCCTATTCGAGTTTTTTTATTACGTCGATGTTTGATTGGTACACCCTCTGGATTTCTGAATCGATTAATGTGTTTAAAATATTCCGACAGATCTTAATCATGTCAGGCTGTGGTATCATGTTATTTACTACGGGGTATTACTTGTTTGACAGGAAGGATATATAGAAAGGAATATACATGCATTTAACCAAACGTTTTTTCACGATGAATACGCTGGCTGTACTGGTCTCCATTGGTTTGACGTTCCTGGCTGTCATTATTTTTGTTGCTGCTTATACGAAAGTTTTTGGCCGCGAAGCCGGTATGAAGGAGTTTCAAAAAGTCTTCGAAGTTAGGGCAGCGATCAACGAAATCAAAAGAGAAGCACTGACCTTTAAGTTCGAGCAGCTCTTGGATCATAACTATCAACAAATGCTCTCTGATCGAGTTAACGCTTTGGATGCCAGTGCGATCATTTTAATAAATAAAGAAGTTTTGTACGCTACACAAAATTTTAATAAGTTCGATATCGATAAAAGCCTAATGCTGTCTGACGATTCAGCTAGTCTGGATGAGATAGAGCTTGATGGCAAAACTTATATGTTTACCCGAGCGGATTACAAACTTCCTTCTGGCGATAGGGGCATTTTGCTGCTGCTTGCGCCAATCAAGGTGAAAACAGGCTTTTATGTGCTGCTTGGCGTTTTTACAGTCAGCTTTTTCACCGTTGTTTTTTTGCTAATGAATTTTTGGATTTCTTATAAGTTCTCACGCGGAATTATTTTACCGATTTCCAGGTTAAAGGACGCTGCTATTAAAATCAGGGAAGGGGATTTAAGCTGCGAGATTTCCGAAGAGGGCGAAGGCGAAATTCGGGAATTAGGCAGAACCTTGGAGTTAATGCGGATCAAGCTGAAGGAGTCTGTCTATGTGCAGCAAAAATATGATGATAACAGGAAGTTTTTAGTTTCAAGCATTTCTCATGACTTAAAGACGCCTGTTACTTCGATTAAAGGTTATATTGAAGGGATTATAGATGGGGTAGCCAAGACGCCTGAGAAACTTGAGGAGTACCTGGAAACTGCACGATCCAAAGCTATTTTGGTGAACGCTATGATCGATGATCTTCTTTTATATTCCAAGCTTGATTTGAACCAGCTTCCTTATCATTTTGAGAAAAGCGATTTGGTGAGCTATTTTGAGGATTGCGCAGCGGATCATAAATATGAGTGTGAAAAAGCTAATATTTCCTTAGAGTTAATAAACGAATTAAAGGAGCCTGTCAAAGTATTAATCGATCGTGAAAGATTAAAGAGGGTCATTCAGAACATTCTTGATAATGCTGTGATGTATGCAGGAGAAATAGATGGAAAGATTGCCATTATACTCAGGGAAACACGAACGTCTGCTATTATAGAAATAAAGGACAATGGTAAAGGAATACCCGAGAATAAGCTCCCCTATATATTTGAACGATTTTATCAGGTAGACCCTTCAAGAAAAAGCGGCAGCGGACTAGGTCTAGCTATCGCAAAGCAAATTGTAGAAGGGCACGAAGGGAATATATGGGCTAAGAGTGTCGTAGGAGAGGGGACTCGGATAATGATTTCTCTGAAGAAGTTCTAGCAAGTTTGGAGGTTATGATGAAGAAAATTCTGATTGTTGAGGACGACCAAAGCATCGCCAATTTGCAAAAGGATTACCTTGAGTTGAGCGGTTATTCGGTTAAGATGGTGAACAACGGATCAGCGGGTTTGAGAGCTCTAAAGGAGGAAGAATTCGAGCTCATTATATTAGATATCATGCTGCCGGATATGGACGGGTTTGAAGTTTTGAGAAAAGTGCGTGAGCAGGATGATATTCCTGTGCTTCTGGTATCAGCTAGAGCAGAGGAAATCTATAAGATTAATGGTTTAGGACTCGGCGCGGACGATTATATTACAAAGCCGTTCAGCTCGGGTGAGCTGGTAGCACGGGTTGGTGCCCATCTAAAAAAATTTGAGCGTATGAAAGAGCGGTTTGGAAATGGGAATGAGGGAAGCAGGATTCAGGTCAGAGGCCTTGAGGTTCAAAAGGATGCCAGGAGAGTTTTTGTGAACGGGAATGAAGTTATTTTGGCGCAAAAGGAATTTGACCTGCTTGCGTTTCTTTTGCAGCATGCCAATCGGGTATTTGGCAAAGAAGAACTTTTTGAGAGAATCTGGGGGATGGATGCGATGAGCGACACCTCTACCGTAACGGTTCATATTGCCAGAATCAGAGAGAAAATTGAGGAGATCCCATCTAAACCCCAGTATATAGGAACAGTTTGGGGATCAGGGTACAGGTTTATGGTTTGATCATTCAATTGAAAATAGCTGGCCCTTAAGTAGCTTAACTACATAAGGGCCAGCTATTCATTTTAATCCTAATAGTTCCTATTCCGACGTCTATAGCTGACAGAGAAACGGTCAATGATATACCCAACAAGGGCCCATGAGGCAATCGTTAACGCATAAATGATGAGCATTCGAAACATGGAAATTTCATAGATGTTCGTAAATGTTGATGCAAACCATGCTGGTACACTGAGCGCGTAGAACAGCATATAAAAGGCATCGTGATCATGAAATAAATAATGAACCAAGCACAAGGCAGCACCTAGAAAGGTGAACAGCCAGGTAAACGTGGTAGTTCTCATAGCTCATTCTCCTAGTCATGGGAACTTATTTTAGCGTTATCTTTTTTCGATGCCATTTTCGATTGTGGTTACTATTTTCCGGGAAAGTGTCACCTTTTTTCAACGTAACGGTTTTGGGATTGTTGATGCCCATGTGAAAAGCATTTTCGCCTATTTCCATATACTCGCCGTCGTTAGGAACATGATCGCCAGCATTGAATTCTGTCCATTCACCCACGATGATCACCTCTTCTTAAGAATAACAATCGTCTTTAGATTACCCCTTTGGAGGGGAAGCATGTATGAATCCCGTTACCAGCTTCCTCCTTCGCAGTTTATTAGAGAAAAACTTGTAATCTGTCGCTCGATTTGCTATAGTATTCAGGTGCGAGTTTTGAATAAGAATCCTCGCTCCTTGCTCCTTCGCTTGTCTGACAAGCTTTAAAGAGGAGCCGCTTAGTCCAAAAGGAGGTGAAATACATGCGCAAATATGAACTGATGTACATCATTCGTACAGACGTTGAACAAGAAGTTGTTCAATCTACGGTAGAAAAGTTCCAAGGCATCATCACGAACGGTGGGGGAGAAATCTCCAAACATGACCTGATGGGCAAACGCCGTCTTGCGTATGAGATCAAGAAGTTCCGTGACGGGCACTATGTGCTGGTACACTTCAACGCAGAACCTGCTGTTGTAACTGAACTTGATCGCGTACTTAAGATTTCGGACGAAGTTATTCGTCACTTAATCGTAAACGACGTAGCTTAAATGCATGCCAGTATTTTCGTCAGGAGGGTTGTTCCATGTTGAACCGTGTTATTCTTATCGGTCGATTGACCAAAGATCCAGAACTTCGATATACGCCAGCTGGCGTAGCTGTTACACAATTTACACTTGCAGTAGACCGCCCTTTCACGAACTCTCAGTCGAAAGAACGGGAAGCGGACTTTATCAATATCGTCACGTGGAGGCAGCTTGCCGAAACATGTGCGAACTATTTGCGTAAAGGTCGTTTAACAGCAGTGGAAGGACGTATTCAGGTACGGAATTACGACAACAATGAGGGCAAGCGCGTTTATGTGACCGAAGTTATTGCCGATAATGTACGTTTCCTTGAATCTAGCAACAGCGGCGGTAATCGCGAAGAAGGCGGATCATCTAACGCAAACGCAAGCTACGGCGGCGGAAGCGGCAGTGGCAATCGTGGCGGTGGATCGCGCGAACAGCAGGATCCTTTCATTGATGACGGAAAACCGATCGATATTTCCGATGATGACTTGCCATTCTAAAGTAGAAAGGACTGAACAAACTAATGGCTTTCCAAAAAAGAGATAACAACAGTGAAGATCGCGGCGACCGCAAATTTGCTCCTCGTGGTAAAGGCGGTAAAGGTAAACGTCGTAAGGTTTGTTACTTCACAGTAAACAAAATCAAGCACATTGACTATAAAGATATTGAAACTCTTAAAAAGTTCATCAGTGAGCGCGGGAAGATTCTTCCTAGACGTGTAACTGGTACTTCCGCTAAGTACCAACGTGCATTGACGATCGCTATCAAGCGCTCCCGTACAATCGCATTGTTGCCTTACACAACGGAATAGGGTTAAACCAAGAAGGCAGCTGTATCTAACGGCTGTCTTTTTTTGTATGTCAAGAAGCAAACGACGAAGGGAGAAACCAATCGTGAAAATCCACAAAGAGCAGGCTGAACACTACATATGGGGCGATGCTTGCGACGGCTGGTACCTAGAGCGGGATGCGGATAGGACAATTATCCAAGAGCGAATGCCGGTTGGCGCAAGTGAAGTCAAGCATGTGCATCAAAAGGCGAAGCAGTTTTTCTTTATTTTAAGTGGAGAAGCTAAGATGTGGATCGATGGTACGATCATCACTCTGAAGTCCCAGGAAGGTTGTACGATCTTGGCCGGTATTCCGCACCAAATTCGTAACGAATCCTTCGAAGCTGTCGAATTTCTAGTGATTTCAACACCATCAACGCAGGGAGATCGAACAGCTCTGTAGAGGCTTTCTTTTCTTGTGCCTATTTGTGGTATAATTGACACAATAGTCATTGCTAATGAGGAGAGATGACGGTTGCTGAATAGGGAAAAGGATGTTGACCTAGCCAGACGGGCCAAAGTCATTGAATGGCTCAAGACAGAAGTCGTAGATCATGTGGCTCATCTGCTCAAAGGCATATGGGAAGGCAGCCATGTGAAAATTGTAGATGGATTAGCCAGCTTAATTTCGAGCGGTTACATCCTAGGCAGAAGACTAGGCATTTCCTTTCACAGTTTAGACGAAGCTATTGTAGAGAAAATGAAGAAGCACCGCCAAGAGGGCCATCAACTTGAGGACTGGTACGGCGACATTTCATCGTTAGAAGAACATTTACGTAAGAGGTGAGCCCGGTTGGGGAAACAAAGTTGGCAAAGCATCATATGGAGCGCAGTGACGATTGTCTCATTGCTATCTTTAATGACGCCTTTTATTATTTTCACATTTAGTTTTCTCATGATTCCAGTTCTAATGTTATATGTAAAATCAAGTACAAGGCGTTTCGTCATTAGCTATGTGCTCAGCTTGCTCGTTGTTTATATACTTACCCAATGGCAAGGGATATTCCTCATGTCGGTTTCTTTATTCTTCTTACCGCCTGTTCTGGTCATGGGTAACTTATATAAACGTAAAGCCGCGGCAAGATCAGTATTAACGGCAGGAATTATCACGATTCTGGCAGAGTCACTGGTGAGTCTCGTTATCGGGTACGCGCTCGGATTTGATCCGGTTGCGAAGTTCAAGCAATTCATGATGGAAAGTATAGCGACTATGCCTCCAGGAATTCGCGATATTTTGCCGAAAGATCAGGATTGGTATGTTAATTTCATCGTGCAAGTGATTCCTTTATATTTAATTTTCATAGCCCTATTCTACACGTTTGTGTCCCACGGCATTAGCCGCTGGCTGCTCAACAAAACTGGAGAAGGGATTCCAGGATTACGCCCGATGAGGGAGTGGATGCTGCAGAAATCGCTTGTCTGGATCTATCTAGTCGTATTTGTTTTAGATTTATTTACTAATCCGGCTTCAATTTCGTTGATTTCTACGCTACTAATGAATGCGATGCCGATGCTTATGCTAGCCTTTGCTATTCAGGCGATTTGCTTTCTATTCTTTGTTGCCCATGCAAACAAGTGGAAACCTATATTACCAATCGTGGCGATTGTATTAGTTTGCTTCATGCCTCCTTTATTTATCGTATACAGCTTATTAGGGGTATTTGATGTTGCGTTTCCAATCCGAGAACGGTTCAAGAAAAATAAATAGGATTAGGAGCTAGTTCGAATGCCGAAGTTCCTTTTGAAGCGGTGGCACGGTCAACATATCGTGTGGATTTTCGTCCTACTCATCATTTTGACAGCCATTATTTATATGTTCAAATGGTGGCTGGGCCTTACAGCCTTCCTGATCTGTGGTGTATTAGCTTACTTTACGCTGCAAGCGGAGACTGCTTTTCGTAGAGAATTAAATACGTACGTCGGAACGATTACACATCGGGTAAAAAAAGCGGGCAATGAAGTCATGAGTGGCCTTCCCATCGGCATTATTTTATATAATGAAGAGAAGCGCATCGAATGGCACAACCCTTTTGTAGCAAAAATGCTTGAGAAGGATTCGGTCATTGGCGAGTCGCTATTTGAGTTCTTCCCAGATCTGAAAAGCAAAAAGGACAAAAACGACAAAAGTGACAAGCTGGAGCTGTCCATTGGAAAGTTTATTTATCAAGTATGGATTCGGCCTGAGGAGCGGCTGCTTTATTTCCGTGAAATAACGGAGCAAGCGATTTTGGCGAAGAAGTATGAAGATGAGAAAACAGCGATCGGCATCGTAATGATGGATAATCTAGAGGAGTCGACGCAAGGTCTCGATGATCAGACCCGCAGTATTATGCTGGCTAAGGTGACTGGTGAGATTACCGAATGGGCTCAGAAGTATCAGATCTATTTGCGCCGGACGTCGTCGGATCGTTTCCTTATTCTGATGGATCAGAAGGCTTTGCGCCAACTGGAACAAACGCGTTTTGAGATCCTGGATGAAGTGCGGGACTTGACGATTGAAAATAAGCTTCCTTTGACGCTTAGTATTGGGATCGCCTCAGGAGCTGAGCAGCTCATGGAACTTGGTCAAATGGCACAGATGGGACTAGATATGTCACTCGGCCGCGGCGGCGATCAGGTAACGGTCAAAGTCGGGCAGCGACTTTCCTTTTATGGCGGAAGAACGAATGCGGTTGAGAAGCGTACGCGGGTTCGAGCTAGAGTCATTTCTCACGCTTTGCGTGATCTAATGAAGGATAGCGATAAAGTGATCATCATGGGTCATCGGTTCCCTGATATGGACTCCGTTGGCGCAGCGATTGGTGTCTTGAAGGCTGTACAGGTTGTCGGGAAGGAAGGCTACATTGTACTGGAGGGCGTCAATCCTTCGATTCAGAAGGTGATGGAGACGATTGCTGCCGATGAGCGGCTGCATCGTTGGTTCATTACGCCGGAACAGGCGATGCAGATTACGACACAGCGCTCGCTGGCGGTTGTTTTGGACACACATAAGGCGTCCATGGTAGCCGAACCTAAGCTGCTGCAGCAGACACACAGGGTCGTGGTGGTCGATCACCATCGCCGTAGTGAGGAGTTCATCCATGATGCGATACTGGTTTATATGGAGCCGTATGCTTCTTCAACGTGTGAGCTTGTGACGGAGCTGCTTCAATATATCAATGAGAAGCTAACCATGGAAGTGTTGGAAGCAACGATGCTGCTGGCTGGGATCGTGGTGGATACGAAGAGTTTCAGCCTCCGTACAGGAGCAAGAACCTTCGAAGCGGCATCCTATTTGCGCCGAAATGGTGCTGATTCCTCTTTAATCCAGCGATTGCTGAAGGAAGATCTCGATTCGTATATCGAGAGAGCAGAGGTCATAAAACTTACAGAAACGATTTACGAGCATATCGCATTGGCAGTTGCTGAGCCAAATCGCAAATATTCTCAGTTGATGATTGCGCAAGTAGCTGATACATTGTTGAATATGACGAATATTATGGCATCCTTTGTCATCGCCGAACGACCGGACGGATTGATCGGGATTAGCGCAAGATCGCTAGGACAGATGAACGTTCAGATCGTTATGGAGCGTCTGGGCGGAGGCGGGCATTTAACGAATGCAGCTACGCAGATAGATGGCACTTTAGAGGAAGCAACGAATCGATTGAAGAAAGTACTTGAGGAAATGCAGGAAGAGGAGGGACTTTTCGAATGAAAGTCATTTTACTAAAAGACGTAAAAGGCCAAGGTAAGAAGGGCGAAGTGAAAGAAGTATCTGAGGGCTACGCACAGAATTTCCTAATCGCGCAGGGACTTGCTGCTCCAGCTACACAAGGAACCGTTAAGGTGCTGGATAATCAGAAAAAAGCCGAGCAGCGCCGCAAGGATCAAGAAAAAGCCGATGCTCAAGCACTCGGTGAGAAGCTTGGTGAAATGACCGTTCAAATCAAGGCGAAAGCCGGTGAAGGTGGACGTCTATTCGGAGCCATCCCTAGCAAGCAAATCGCAGAGATTCTAGAGAAGCAGTACAAGATCGTAATCGATAAGCGCAAAATCGTGCTGGAAGATCCAATTCGTACACTTGGTGTGACGAAGGTTGCTGTGAAGCTGCACAGTGAAGTAACGGCTAGCTTGAACGTGCACGTGACGGAAGAGAAGTAAGAAGCGGAGTGACGGGCGTTCCGGAGTAAGAGAGAACAGCGTTACAGAGCAAGAGAAAAATGCGTTACGGAGAAAGAACATGGATGCAGGTTAGAGTCCCTTGGAGGGGCTCTTATCTATTGTGAGGTTATACCGCGGTTAGTGAATCTACGAGGTAATTTTCGTAGTTTACTTCGAGGTATTTTATTAGATGTCTGTAGAGATATTTAAGAGTTTAGAGAGCGTAAGAGAGTTTAAGAGATCAAAGAGTGAAGTTTAAAGCGTAAAGTGCAACCTGAAATGATAGATTAGCTGGTTGTGCCACTTCTAGGCACCAAATTAGATACCTAATAGCCCAATATCCAGAGTACTTGGAGTAGCAAACTGTTCGATCATGCGGCGGAAACTTAGGAATTGGTAAGGTTCCTAGCGTATGAAGTTGCTGAAATAGGACGAATAACGGTCTGTAGACGCAGTCACTAGTTCGTTGAGTTTGAAATGAAAGATAGATTAGTAGTTTAAGCAGAAGACTAAAAGATGAACCATGGATGATAGAAAGCGATTGAAGAGTTTCTCATCCATTTGTGATGCAAGCCTATTAAACTAACTAACGAAAAGAAAGGCGGGTACAGCAGCATGAGCGGAGATAATATGTTTATGGATCGTGTACCCCCACAAAATATAGAAGCCGAGCAAGCCGTACTCGGTGCTATTTTGATTCACGGCGAAGCCTTGATTACCGCCATGGAGCGGATATCAAGCGACGACTTCTATCGTGGTACACATCAACGCATCTTCGAGTCGATCGTAGAACTCGCAGAAGAGCAGGAGCCCGTCGACCTGATCACGCTCACATCGCGCCTACAGAACAAGCAGCAGCTTGAAGAGATTGGCGGCGTGACGTATCTTTCTGAGTTGGCTAATGCGGTGCCAACAGCAGCAAACATTGACTACTACGCAGCTATCGTCGAGGAGAAGTCAATGTTGCGCCGCCTTATCCGCACGGCGACCCAAATCGTCTCCAATGGCTATGCCAATGAGGACGATGTAGGGTCAATGCTCAGCGAGGCGGAGGCGAAGATCCTTGAGATCTCGCAGCGCCGCAGCTCAAGCGGATTCGTGGTTATTCGCGATGTGCTCATGGAAGTATTCGAGAAAGTGGAGCAGCTTTACTCGAATAAGGGAGGGTCAACGGGGATCCCTTCGGGCTTCATTGACCTGGACAAGATGACGTCCGGCTTCCAGCGTTCGGACCTTGTTATCTTGGCCGCCCGTCCTTCCGTAGGTAAGACCGCGTTCGCGCTGAACGTTGCGCAGAACGTTGGCGTGCGGGCCAAGGAAACCGTCGCCATCTTCTCCCTGGAGATGGGCGCGGCGCAGCTCGTACAGCGTATGATCTGCGCGGAAGCGAACGTCGATGCCAACCGCATGCGGACAGGGTATCTCGAGGGCGACGACTGGGAGAAGCTGACGATGGCGATTGGCGCTTTGTCCGAAGCGAACATCTACATCGATGATTCACCATCGATTACGGTCGCGGACATCCGCGCGAAGTGCCGTCGTCTGCAGCAGGAGAAGGGGCTCGGCATGATCCTCATCGACTACCTGCAGCTGATTGCCGGCCGCGGCAAAGGCGATAACCGTCAGCAGGAGGTCTCTGAGATCTCCCGTACGCTGAAGCAAATTGCGCGTGAGCTCAACGTTCCGGTCATCGCGCTCTCGCAGCTGAGCCGGGGTGTAGAGCAGCGGCAAGACAAGCGTCCGATGATGTCTGACCTTAGGGAATCGGGTTCCATCGAGCAAGATGCCGACATCGTAGCGTTCCTCTACCGGGACGATTACTACGATAAGGAATCCGAGAAGAAGAATATTATCGAAATTATTATTGCTAAGCAGCGGAACGGTCCTGTAGGAACCGTAGAGCTTGCTTTCTTGAAGCAATTTAATAAGTTCGTGAATATGGATCGAAGTCACCAAGAAGCAGCAGCCGCGCAGTATTGACGGCTGCTTTTTTTAATTTTCAGAGGGCTAACCTATTAGTTTGCGCAATATCCGAACGATTATACGGGCACCTGTGTAATTGTTCGTTTTTAATTGACTTTGCTCAGGGGGACTGCTACACTAGAGACGGTGAAAAAAACCTTGGTCGAATGCCTGCTTTTCGCAAGGCAACTTCGAGATAAGGTCGTTTTTCATGCCGTAAGGTAGGTTCACTTCCTGCAGATGACTGCCGAAGAAACCTGGATGTTCCTTTGCGGTGAGTAAGCCCTCTGAACCGGTTCGCCAAGTATGCAACGGTGTATAGAGGTATTTGCATCGCCAGAGGGAAAGTACGATGGACGCTAGACGCTTTAGCGCTTTAATGAAGTCCAACTTCTCTCTGTGGTACTAAAAGCCATAACGGCTCATTATGGGTGATTCGTCACCGTACGGAGGTAAGTGCATATGTCAACGGTTGTTGTTGTCGGTACGCAATGGGGAGATGAAGGGAAAGGGAAAATCACGGATTTCTTAGCGGAATCTGCTGAGGTCGTTGCTCGTTATCAAGGTGGTAACAACGCAGGCCATACGATCATTATTAGCGGGAAGAAATATAAGCTAACGATGATTCCCTCAGGTATTTTTTACAAAGATAAAGCTTGTGTAATCGGGAATGGCATGGTTATTAACCCGGCTGCGCTCATTGAAGAAATTAACTACATTCATGATAATGGTTTTACGACGACGAACCTTAACATCAGTGACCGCGCGCATGTCATTATGCCGTATCATTTATTGATGGATGGTCTGGAAGAAGATCGTAAAGGTGATAGCAAAATTGGTACGACCCGCAAAGGGATCGGACCTTGTTATATGGATAAAGCAGCTCGTAATGGTATTCGTATCGCTGATCTGATGGACGCGGAAGAGTTTGAATTTAAGCTTAGACGCATCGTTGCAGAGAAAAATGTTGTGATTGAGCAAGTTTACGGTTCACAGGGTCTTGATGTAGAACCAATTCTCAAAGAATATCTCGAGTACGCTGAAGTCATTCGTCCATATGTAACGGATACGTCGGTTGTATTGAACCAATACATTGATCAAGGGCGCAGGGTATTGTTTGAAGGCGCACAAGGCGTTATGTTGGATATCGACCAAGGTACATATCCGTATGTTACCTCCTCGAACCCAACCGCAGGTGGTGTATGCATCGGTTCTGGTGTAGGCCCAACGAAGATCCACAACATCATCGGTGTGGCAAAAGCGTACACGACGCGTGTCGGCGATGGCCCGTTCCCTACAGAACTGGACAATGAAATCGGTGCTTGGATTCGTGAAAAAGGCTTTGAATACGGTACAGTAACAGGTCGTCCACGTCGTGTTGGTTGGTTCGACAGCGTTGTTGTTCGTCACGCAAGACGCGTTAGCGGAATCACAGGCTTGTCCCTTAATTCCATTGACGTTCTGACTGGTCTTGAAACGGTGAAAATTTGCACTGGCTACATGTACCGCGGCGAGTTAATTGAGCACTACCCAGCTAGCCTGAAAGCTATCTCCGAGTGTGAAGCTGTATATGAAGAGCTTCCAGGTTGGACAGAAGATGTAACTGGCGCACGTACGTTGAGCGATCTGCCTGAGAACGCCAGACATTATGTGGAGCGTGTTTCCCAACTGACAGGTATTCCAATCGCGATCTTCTCCGTAGGTCGTAACCGTGAGCAAACGAACCTAGTTCGTCCAATCTACGCTTAATCATAACCAAATAAGGCGAAATGTTCGCTTTTCCTGAATAACTTAAGAAATCCTCTAGGCTGTTTACAGCTTAGAGGATTTCTTTTTTATCAAAAAGGGATTTAATGGAGATGATTTCGTCAATACTGGGAGGGAGGAACATGATTTTGCGCCAGGAGTGATAGCGAGTATGAAAATAATAGCATGGTTAAGTAAGATCGTCATTGGAACAGTCCTGATTACATCGATTTCGATGTTTACGACATGGTATGTTGTAAACATGTATGTGGAGGATATTTTTCGACAATATCAGATCCCAGCTTTGGGTAAAAAGGTTCAATTTAACGAATTTGCTGCAAGATTGGCGGGGGAGCTGAATATAGTTATGCGTAGAGACGGGGGGAAGCAAGCTGCCCCATCTGAAAGCCCTGCACCTACGAAGCCTGTTCCTAGTCTCAACCCGTCTGGAAGCCTATCTAGCCCTAGTCCAAACGATCAACTTCCCACAAGTGGAGTTAGTTCTAATGACGGTGATGATGCTTCCCAAGGAGCCAAGGATGATGCCGTAGCCGTTATGGGAAGAGCGCGAAGTGAAGCGAACGAGCAGAAAAAGGAACTCGTCATGTCGACGGAGGATTTTGCCAAAAAGAAAGAAGCACTCTCTAGCGACGATAAGATGAAAATATTTTCTCTAGTTGTTGCCAAGCTGCCGCAAAGTGACGTGCAGAATCTATCCGTTTTGCTCGAAGATGGGATTACCACAGAGGAGTTAAAGCAAGTCAATGACACGCTTAAAAAGCACTTAAGTGAGAAGGAATTGAAGCAGCTTACAGATATCCTAAGCAAGTATTAATGGAGTTGTCCGCCGTATTTGATAATCGTATCCTCAGCTTGGCGATAGCGTGACTTCTCAACACTTACCATGAGTGCAAAGGAAGGCTCAGCAGCAAAGCTGTCTACGGATTGAATGAAGCTGTCAGCTTGTTGATCAGAACTAGGTACTACGCCATTATCGAATTTGATATCTAGTACACCTTGTAGTTTAAGTACTTCAGCCGCTTGCTCTAAATTATCCCTATTTTGGAATGTGGCCGCCAAATTAACTTCCATCGTTGATGTCCCCTTTCAATTTTCATGCTAATTCGTCAATCCTTGGAGCAATGCGCATAATCTCTTGGATTTTCATACAAAAAATTGAATTTTTAGTGCCTTCTTTTGGTGATGGACACGAATCTATCACATGGATTTCGAGTATTTTGTTGAAATAGGCAGAGAAAGTGTGTTAAATTTAACAAAAGGCTGACATCCTTTATGGATATTATGTCTAATCAAGGTTTATTTATGTATCTACGGATGCAAAACCGTTCAAAGGGAGAAGATCATGACAGGTTTCAGGGGAATGCGCTTTGTCATGGATCTCATCAAGAGATTCACGCCTAAGCGAGAAAGCTTGACCGGAAATGAATCAATATCAGACAAGCAGCTGGAAGAATCAACGACAACAACGACGCTAACGGTAATGAAACGACATAAATGGTCCCTTGCTCTGGGAGTTAGTGCAATCGCGCTAACTGGGATAATTACGTTTACTGGACATCAATATGTAGAAGCAGGCATGGTGAATGTGTACCATGTGAAGCTGGATGGCCAAGAAATAGGTATTGTAAGTGACAATAAAATTATTGATGAATATAAGCAAAGAAAACCGCAAGAAGTGCAACAAAAATTCCCAGATGTACATGTCGTGTTGAAAACAAATGGAGTCACCTATGAGTCTGAAAGGGCTTTCAACGTAAAATCTGATGATTCAGCTGTTTTGGCAACACTTGATAAGCTGCTTGTGCCGCAACCGGTCGGCATTGAATTGAAGGTAGATGGGAAAACCATCGCAATTGTGAAGGATCAGCAGACGGCTGATCAGATTCTTGAACAAGTAAGTGCACCCTTTGCGCCTAAAGCCAAGGAAACCGCTAAGGTGGCTGTCCTATCAACAGGGTTAGGTGAGGATATCACAACAGCACCATCGGAACTCGAGAAAGTAGAGTTTATTCAGCAGGTGGATACCAAGGAAGTTCCTATCGAACCCGATGATTTGGCTAAACCGGAAGATGTCGTTAAGAAGCTCAAGACCGGTGATGTACAGCCAGCCAAGTATACGGTTGTCGAAGGAGATTGCGTTTCCTGTATCGCGAAGAAATTAGGGATTACGAAGCAATTCATTTATGATAAAAACCCCGGCATTCAAGATGATAAGCTGAAAATTGGCAACCAACTTGATGTGACGGTGCTCAAACCAACGCTCTCTGTTAAGACAACAGAACGGGTTGTACAGAATCAGGAGATTCAATACGACACTGAGTATGTGAAAGATGATTCACTTCGCGTAGGTGTTGTTCAACCGATAACCGCTGGGAAGAATGGGCTGAAGAAGGTTACGATACAAGTGACGAAGGTCGATGGTTTAATGACCGAAGAGAAGCTTGTGAATGAAGAGATCATTGATAAACCTGTTATGGCTAAGGTGAAAAAAGGAACCAAAGTCATTCAAGGCGAAGGCTCAGGGAAGTTCGCGTGGCCAGTCATTTCTCCAAGTATTTCAAGTACGTTCGGCGTGCGATGGGGTAAGCTTCACAAAGGGATTGATATCACAGGCAACAGGAATATCATGGCGGCCGATAACGGCAAAGTCACGGATAGCGGTTATAAATCCGATTACGGCAATTATATCATTATTAATCATTTGAACGGTTACGAGACGTTATATGGTCATTTGAGCAAAATCACCACGACCGAAGGTACTATCGTCGAGAAAGGCGATAAAATCGGTATTATGGGAAGTACAGGCGACTCCACAGGTGTTCACTTGCATTTTGAGATTCACAAAAGTGGCAGTGTGGAAAACCCATTAAAGTATTTAAATCGTTAAGATGAGATAGAGGCAAGGTCAAACCGGACAACTCGGGGGCCTTGTCTCTTTTTTTCAAAATATGAAGAATAAGCTTAGGCATAACCGGAATACGCATACTATTTGGTCGTTCAATATTGATTTGCCTCGATAGAGGTATTCTCACTTGAATGTATGATAAAATAGAGGGTAGTATGCAGGAAATAGACTGACTTTACATGCTCGTCCTAGTAGGACGTAGTCATTTATCCTTGAGTAGGCGGTGGTAGGTTTGTTTGGTAAAATTCTCGTGGTGGATGACGAACAACCGATTGCAGATATTTTGAAATTTAATTTGGAAAAAGAGGGCTACCAGGTCATCTGTGCGTATGACGGCGGAAGCGCTGTAGAGCTTGCTTTCTCTGAGCAGCCCGATCTGATATTGTTGGATCTCATGCTGCCTGTGAAGGATGGGATGGATGTGTGCCGAGAGGTTCGCTCGAAGCTGAATACTCCTATCATTATGCTTACAGCTAAAGATACAGAACTGGATAAAGTGCTTGGCCTAGAGATGGGCGCAGACGACTATGTGACCAAGCCTTTCGGCACTAGAGAGCTGCTTGCCCGAGTGAAGGCGCACCTGCGCAGACAGACGAAAGCGCAGTCGGCTCCAAGCGAGTCTGACACGCAGCGCAATGGAATGCGTATTCATGCCCTGTTTATCGATAACGACATGTACATGGTGTATAAAGATGGTACACCACTCGATTTGACGCATCGGGAGTTCGAGCTTATTCAATATTTGGCCAAAAATTCAGGCAAAGTGATGACACGCGAGCACCTGCTGCAGGCTGTGTGGGGCTTTGAATATTTCGGCGACGTACGAACAGTCGATGTAACGATTCGGCGCTTACGCGAGAAGCTGGAGACGGACCCGAGCCGTCCGGAGTATATTATGACGCGCAGGGGTCTCGGTTACTTAATGCGCAGTCCTAAGGCCGGAGGCTTCTGAGCATGAAGGGCATCCGCTTCTTTCAATCGATTCAAGCGAAGCTGATTATAATTTATGTCTTACTCATTCTGATCGCGATGCAGCTCATTGGCGTGTATTTCTATAAGACAGTCGAGACGTATTTCAAGAATGACTTTTTGACTTCACGCAACAGTCAGGTGACGCTGCTGACCGGCTTTGTAGGGTCGTACCTCACAGGGGATCAGGACAGCAAGAACGCTGCTGAAGGCAAGAAGACATATGCGGATTTGAATGAATTCGTCAGCAATTTATTTTCCATTAATAATGCGGAAATTCAAATTATAGATGCGAACGGGAACGTCATTAGTACATCGGTTCCTAATCATTTGAAACAAAAAAACACACAGCCGGAAGTCATCAGGGCGCTGCAGGGGATTAAGGATAACCAACGGATCTTCACGGATGAGGATGGTTATCGGAAGGTCATTATCGCCAAGCCGGTAGGCAGCGGTGCCCGTGTCCTGGGTGCAGTATACATTATAGCTTCCATGGAAGATGTTTATAAAACGATCCGATCGATTAACCGCATCCTCATCTCGGGAACCTTGATCGCTCTGGGGCTAACCGCTATTCTTGGTGTGCTTCTTACCAGTACGATTACGAATCCGATCAAAGAGATTACGAAGCAGGCGACGGCTGTCGCCGAGGGTAACTTTGATCAACAGGTTATTATTCAAGGGACCGATGAGATTGGACAGCTCGGTCATACGTTTAATTTTATGATGAATAGGCTCAAAGAAGCGCTCTCGCTGAATGAAGAAGAGAAGGAGAAGCTCGCTTCGATCTTAACGAATATGAATGATGGAATCATTGCCACGGACGATAAAGGTCATGTCATCGTGCTTAACCGCAGGGCGAAGCAGATTCTGCAAACGGAAGAGGAAACGACGCTCGGTCTGGATATATCCGAGGTGCTCGGTATTCCGATGGACACGATTCGCGGTTTCCTCCAAGGGCATGTTAGTACGACACTGCTGGATATTAATCTCCCCGATGACGATGAGCAGTTATCCGTACGTATCACGTTCACGCCGATTCATCGCCGAGGTGAAGGACAGAACGGGATTATTGCGGTGCTGCAGGACGTAACGGATCAGGAGAAGCTGGAGCAGGCGAGGCGCGAGTTCGTAGCGAATGTGTCGCATGAGTTGCGTACGCCGCTGACGACGATCAAGAGCTATCTGGAAGCGCTCGATGATGGCGCGATCGAGGAGCCGCAGCTGGCTTCACGCTTTATTAGTGTTACGCGCAGCGAGACGGAGCGGATGATCCGCTTAGTGACGGATCTCTTGCATCTATCGAGGCTTGATTCCAAGCAATCGATGATGAGTAAATCCTCGACGCTGGTGAGCGAGATGCTGGAGGAGGTAGCCGACCGGTTCTCCTTCCAGCTGCAGCAGCGGAAGATTCAAATTCTAATTCATGTGGAGCAGGGCGTGACCAGTTTGCTGCTCGATCGGGATAAAATTGATCAAGTACTCGACAACCTCGTGTCGAATGCGATTAAGTATACGGGCGATGAAGGGGCCATCCGGCTAGAAGCGAGGAAGATCGAGAAGGATGTGCTGGAAATTTCGGTCCAAGATAACGGAATCGGTATTCCGAAGAAAGATTTATCCCGTATTTTTGACCGATTCTATCGGGTGGACAAGGCACGTTCCCGCAATATGGGCGGTACAGGGTTAGGTCTATCTATTGCCCGGGAAATAGTAAAAGCACATGGCGGCTCGATCATTTTGGAGTCGGAACTGGCACAAGGCACTCGTGTTGTATTCACACTGCCGATTCAGCAAGAGGAGGAAGATGAACTATGATCGAGAGTCTGAAATCCATTCTTCTTGTTGTCTTGATTGGGACGAGCTTGTATCAAAGCTTTTATCTAGCTTCGTACAACCCGCCGAAGATAGAGCCTATCCAACAAAGTAATTATGTTCAGACGGAGACATTAGGGAAGCAATCGGAGCTGCATGACATGCTATTCCCTGATCAAATTATCGTTCATTTAGGCAATCAGCAGCACTCTGTTCTGTATCCAAACAATTACTACTACACACGATTGCTCGATAATATTAAGCAGCGAAGTTTTAAAGGCTTTCGCAAAACGTCGATGTATTTGGTCAATGTGAACTGGGAAGAAGTTCGAACGAAACAGCAAGGGGTTGAGATTCGGTTCCGGGACGGTATCCCTTTTACCATTCTTCAGCAGCTTCTTCGAATTGAAGGCGAAATACCGATTGATAATGATAAAATAACGCGAATTTGGATCTACTCCAAGGGCAATAACGAGGATGTTCGTGCTTTCTTCTTTACAGATTCCCCGGGCGTTGGGTACGAAGTCATCGGGGCCGATTTTACAAGTAAAGACGTGGAAAATTTCGCTGCATTTGGTGATCTGACGAATCTATACAAAACGACAAACAGTGGAGATTACTATCTCCCAATAAAGCCGCTTCGACTGCCCAATTATATATTTACTTATAGCTTGCTGACGGCAGACCAATTGAAACAAAGTCTATTCGTCGATCCTGGCATTACACGTTATCTCAAAGAACGGGATGGTTCTGAAATTTATACGGATAGTAAGCGCGGTTTCCAGTTAAATCGAGATCTGCGGTGGGTTACGTATTCGGATCCTGTTGCGCCAGTGGAAAGTAAAACAGAGGTATTGGAAGATTTGCAGGCTGGAATCAAATTTATTAATCAGCATATCGGCTGGGATGGGAAATATGTGGTTTCCCGCACGCCGCAGAAGCAGTTAATCGATAATCACTCGTTCACGTTCCGACAGTACTATGAATCCTTGCCGATTATTACGCCGCAGCCGGAGGGCTTTGGTTCTATGAAAATGCAAGTTCAGAAAGGGATTATTTCTGGATTCGAGAGATCGATGATTATTCCCGATTTGAAGACAGTACAACGACGTGATTTCGAAATCATGTCTGGTGACGCTTTGGAAGAAAGGCTGCAGTATTATCAGAAACGTTCTAGTATTGTGTCTATTTTCCCGGCGTATCGTCCAGTAGTAACGGAAAAGACGCTTGTATTGACGGCAACATGGGCTGTTGAACTGCGCGATGGTACGTATGATTATATGGAGTAAGCATTTTCCACTTCTGAGGAAAGGTTGGTGAGATTATGAATTGGAGTCGGGCTAAGACGATTTTGATTTGTTCCTTTTTGATGTTGAATATGATTCTTGGTTTCCAACTTTGGTCCACCAATCGTTCCAATAAGACGGAAATCGCTTTGGACACATCGAGTACCATAGAAGAGCTGAATCAAGCACTCCGAAATAAAAATATACGGCTAATGGATGAGTTACCGACGGATCAACCGAAGATGAAAGTCATCACGGTGAAGTACGACGACAATATGAAGCCGGGTGAACTGAAAACGCTAAAAACGCCAATTATCATGAGCAATCTGCTTGGTAAAGGGGCTAGTAAAGAAGTTCAAGCACAATCTGAGATTCCGAATTTTGGATTATACCAATTAGATTCAGCGATTAGTCGAAATGGTGTTTATGTGTTCACCCAGCTATATGGCAAGATTCCGCTCTTCGATGTCAAGGTGGAGCTGAGGGAGAAAAATGGAGAAATTACCAGTTACCGTCAAGCTTACGTTGAAGTAGAATCAGGAGTAGAGCAGACGGAGCAGAAGTTGATCCCCGCTCAATTAGCTGTTCGCAGCTTAGTGGACAATTATTTGAGTGATGGCGCCATTATTACGGAAGTCAGACTGGGATATCATGCACCGCCGTATAATTCAGAAACGCAACCGATGTTTCCGCACTGGCGGATTAGGATCGATAACGGAGATATTTATTATTTGCAAGCTTTCAATGGAGCGGTTGAGTCTCCGCAGAAAGGGTCTGAATTGGCACCATTTGGTACACAAGTGAATGGCGCGATAACAACTGAGAACCCTGGGGACAAGAGCAAGGATAAGAAGTAAGCAAGTGTGATAGTCAACAATGGACGGCTAGATGGATGACATGTAGGCATAGAGGAGTAGGGAAGATGGGTATGAGGTTTACGGTACTGTCGAGCGGTTCGACGGGTAATGCGACGGTGGTTGACAATGGTGAAATCAAGCTGCTGATTGATGTGGGATTTAGCGCCAAGAAGATGGAGCTGTTAATGAAGGAACGTGAGCTCGAGGCGAGCAGTATTGATGCCATTCTGGTCACACATGAGCATTCAGATCATATTAAAGGGCTTGGAGCACTGGCTCGCAAATATGATTTGCCAATCTACGCGAATGAGAAGACTTGGGAAGAGCTTGATCGTCAGATCGGTGTGATCGCGGAAGGCAATAAGCGGGTCATGGAAACCGGAGGTATCGAGGAATTCGGTACGCTGCGTGTTGAATCATTCGGAATATCACATGATGCAGCGGAGCCGGTGGGGTATTGCTTTTATGAAGGGGAACAGAAGTTAAGCGTTGTAACGGACTTGGGATACATGAGTGAGAAAGTCAAAGAAAAGATTACGGATTCAGATAGCTTGGTACTGGAGACAAATCACGATGTGGACATGCTGCGCGTGGGGCACTATCCATGGAGTATTAAGCGTCGCATCCTTGGGGACAAGGGTCATTTATCCAATGAAGCTGCAGGGGAAGCGCTCTGTGACGTGCTGACGCACAAGACGAAATCCGTCTATATGGCTCATTTAAGCCGTGACCATAATTTAATGGATTTGGCCAGGCTAACCGTGAATAACATAGTACAAGAGCGTGCCCCTGAAGCTAAACAGCTGCGGCTGATGGATACATATTTTGACCGCTCTACGAAATGGGATGTATTGGATTCGGAGTAAGCGCAGCGTCGAGTTCTTTGGATTTGAGCTGGATCTCCTGCGCGGTGATGAGACCCTTATCGATCAGAACTTGAATGAGAGATGAGAGGACGAGGGACTGGTGGTAGTGGCTATCTTTGAGGTCAGCGAGCTTACCAATCATGTTAATTTCATCAAAATGGGAAGGAATACGGTTCATTCTGAGCAATCTCCTTTATTTGTATGATTTAAAATTTCAGTTAACTCTAGTATTTCGTTAAGAGATTTGGTTTACTATTATTGTAGGCAAGAAGTGAACGAAACATTCCTGTTTTTTGAAATATAACAATACAAGGCAAGATCGAAAAACAATCCAAGATAAAATAAACAATCCAAGGCGAGAGCGGCATGGTTTAACCCCCATCAGCGAGGAGGGACCGATATGAGTTTGTTTGATGATGATTTTTATTCCACCAAGAGGTCCAGACAGCGCCAGGATTCTTGGCGTCCCAAAGGGACAGGGGCATTCACAAGCTTCGCGGGTCGCAGACGGAATGTGGCCCTCATTGCTGGCGTAGGCGGAGCGTTGGCCATGCTTTTGCTGATCGGGTTAGTAGGCGGCTTCGGGAAAAGTGACTCGTCTGAGGCGGCGCTAGCTATACCAGCTTCTGCGGCAATGGCGGAAGCACATCCGATGAACATCAACGATTCGGTCGTGGCGGCAACGGAGAAAATAAAGCCTGCTGTGGTCAGCGTTATTTCCTCGAAGAAGGATGATAAAGGGCAAGAGAGCGGACTCGGGATCGGCTCGGGTGTTATTTTCGCAAGGAATGGTGATAAAGTTCGAATTGTGACGAATAGTCACGTTGTTGAGAATGGGAACCAGTTCGAAATTGTTAATTTCCAAGGGGAGCATCGCAAAGCTACTCTTATCGGTCGCGATCGGATTACGGATTTGGCTGTACTGGAAGCAGATGGAAAAGACATCAAAGTACTTGCTGAATTTGGCGACTCCGAAACGCTGCGAGCTGGGGAGATGGCGATTGCAGTAGGGAACCCACTTGGACTTGGATTCTCGCCAACCGTTACCCAAGGTATCATTTCTTCGCCAAAACGAACGATACCGGTTTCGCTGGCACGTGAAGGCACGGATTATGACTGGGAGATGGATGTTATCCAAACGGATGCGGCTATCAACCAAGGGAACAGCGGTGGACCTCTAGTGAATATTGAGGGCAAGGTTATCGGAATCAATTCCATGAAGATATCAGATACGGGTGTGGAAGGGTTAGGTTTTGCCATTCCTATTAATAGTGCGAAGCCAATTATTGAGAGCTTGATCAAGGATCAAAAGGTGAAAAGACCGTTGATGGGTGTTTCGACGCAGGAACTGCAAGCTTTTAAAGGGACGGATGTATTAAAGCTCCCTGCAGATGTTAAGACTGGAGTTATCGTCTTCGATGTGTCGGGACCTGCCAAAGATGCGGGCCTCAAAGCGCAGGATGTCATTGTCCAGTTAGATGACCGCAAAATAGACAGCACAATCTCGCTGCGGAAATATTTGTACACCGAGAAGAAGATCGGCGATAAGGTCAACGTGGTGTACTACCGCGGCGGTAAGAAGCTGAGTGCGGTGGTTACATTGGTTGAAGCGATGGATAAGTGATGAATGATGAAGATACAAGATAAGTGATATTTGAAGAGATACAAGATATGCGTGGACAGAAACATTGCGGATGAGAGGTACTTGCATGCATGTAGTTTGTAAAGATCATGTAGAAATCGCGATTGATGAGTTTGTTGATGAGTATGAGGAAGCTCCGGACATTGTGGATCTGCAGAAGACCCACTTCGCTAGTTGGGAGCCGCCGACGCACTGCGAACACTGCAAGGAGTTAGCGCGATTTCTAGTTGTATGAGGAAGGCGGAGGCCTTCCTTTTTTGTTTGGGTTGGGAGCGGGTCGATCCACACGAACTGGACGAGTTTGATTGGATCAAATGAGGGGAGATTGTCGGATATGCATATACAGATATTAACCGTAGGGAAATTGAAGGAGCGCTATCTCGTGGACGGGATCGCGGAGTATGTGAAGCGCCTTGGGCCGTATGCCAAGGTGCAGATGATCGAGGTGCCGGATGAGAAGGCACCGGAGAACATGAGCCCTGCTGAGGAACAGCAGGTGCGGGTGAAGGAAGGCGAGCGGCTATTAGCCAAGCTCGGATCGGACGTGTACGTCGTGGCGCTGGCTATCGACGGAGAGATGTGGACGAGCGAGCAGCTGGCAGGCTCGCTCGATAAGTTGGCCACCTATGGGCGAAGCCAGGTGGCCTTCGTGATCGGCGGCTCGCTGGGGCTATCGAGCGAGCTGCTGCGCCGTGCGGATATGCGGCTGTCTTTTGGCCGCATGACGCTGCCGCACCAGCTGATGCGGCTGGTGCTGGTGGAGCAGATTTATCGTGCGATGCGGATAAATCGGGGGGAACCGTATCATAAATAACGGTATGATAATGAGGAAAGATTTAGGGTGTGTATCGAATTGAGCATATCCTGAAGTCCCCCCAAAGGTTGAATATTCCATGACTGAACTTAGGATGACTTTATACCCATAGTTGATATGATGTATGATTGGGGAACCAAAAGAATGGTGGCCATTAAGCAGGGAATTCATTCTTTGGAAAAGGACATTACCAATACGGATTAAGAACTATTAAAAAATAGACAAGGAAGAGCATACAACTAGGAGATACTACATGGAACTGTACACATCATTTTTATTGCTGAGCCTCACTTCATTCTTTACACTTATTAATCCACTTGCCATCATGCCCATCTTTATGTCGATGACAGCCGATCTTGAAGCACAGAAGAAAGTCCATACTGCTCGTAAAGCAGTAATTGTTTCATTTTTTACATTGCTCATTTTTTCAACTACGGGCGAATGGGTATTTCACTTTTTCAACATTTCAATTAACAGTTTAAAGATTGTCGGTGGGGTTATTTTCATTTTAATGGGACAGGATATGCTTCAGGCACGACTTGTTCGTACAAAGGTTGATAAAGCGGATGTCGATGCATATGTAAATGATATTTCCATTACACCATTGGCTATTCCAATGATTTGTGGTCCTGGTGCAATTACTAATGGAATTGTTCTTATGGAATCTACGACAAATGTTATGGAGAAGATTATATTAATAGCTGTGATTGCGGTTGTACTTATGCTTACATACATTGTCCTTGTTAACTCAACTACAATTTATCGATTGATTGGTCCAACAGGCAACAATGTGCTAATGCGTTTAATGGGACTAATTGTTATGGTGATTGCCATTGAGTTTATGGTTAGTGGAGCTACGCCAATTATCCAGCAAATTTTGAAAATATCGCCTTAGCGGTGTTACGTTAAACCGTACCGTAAATAGTGGTGAAGAAACGTTTAAAAGCCCTTTCATGGGGCTTTTTTTCGTTAGCTGTAATTGTAGTACTACAGAAAAGAAGCTCATTAGCGGGGTCTGTGGCTCTTCGTCCTACCCTTATGGAAGTTGAACGTAAAACGACGTGGTCTCATTCAGTACACTTTTCGCGTAAATCTTTCCTTTATGCTGCTCGACAATGGATTTGGCTATAGCTAGTCCCAGGCCATAGCCGCCTTGCTTGCGTGAACGAGATGCATCAGCGCGGTAGAAGCGGTCGAAGATTCTTTCCAGGTGCTCGGGTGAGATGCCTTCGCCTGTGTTGGTCACCTTTAGCCTAATATCGTTATGATGCTTCTTGAAGGTTAGTGAGATAGATCCTTTAGCATTGGTGTATTTGATGGCATTATCCAAGAGAATCATGATCACTTGTTTAATTTGCTCGCTGTTGCCGTGTAGGGTCAAGTTAGGTTCAATCTCATAATTAAGTGAAATATTGTTCTCGAACATAACGGCTTCCATCGTTAGAATGACGCTTTCAACAGATTCGCTCACGTTGAAGTTCGTGAAAATCATACTTGCTCTGGAATCATCCATTTCAGTTAGGTACAGGAGATCATTGGTCAACGTCTTCATTCTTTCCGTCTCTGACTTGATACGGTGCAGCCACTTCGATTGATTGTGAATCGTATCTTCGCTATTGGATAAGAGAACGTCCGCATTGGTGTTAATGACGGCTAATGGCGTTTTCAATTCGTGGGAAGCGTCGGCGATAAATTGCTTCTGTTTATTGAAGGCTTCTCTGACCGGAGCGATGGAGCGGTTTGCAAAAAATCGGCTCGTAAAGAAGATGACGATGAGCATAACCAATCCCACGATGGAGAACGTATAAACTAGATTCTTAAGGATGTTCTGCTGAGCAGTGACGTCGAGGTAGACGACGGAATTTCCCGTTTCATTTTTCTGCACGATATAAGCCCATGTATTGCCATCTAGGTTAAATTGGCCGTTATCCGAGTTATTGGAGGCGGCTTTCTTTATTGCAAGGTCGTAGAATTCGGTGTCCATGTCAAATCGGGATTTGGTGGCTGTGATCTTCCACTGTGCGTCTGTTTGCAATAAGAAAGAGACTGAGCGTTCCGGCGAAAGGTTGGCATTTACCTTGGACTCTTGTGGGGGATGATCCCCGTCTGGTCGCGGCTCTCCCTTTTTTCCGCTAGGCTTGAGGAAGAAGTCGGATACTTTATGCAGCTCCATTTCGATATCGCGCTGTACATTCTGATAGGTAATCGTATAAATGGCAGCAAAGGCCAAGAGCATGATGAAAGAGATGATGACCAAGTTAGCGATAAGAAATCGATTGCGAAGCTTGCTGAACATTAGGAGGTCACCTCCAATACATAGCCTACGCCTCTAATGGTGTTTATTCGGACTGACGAATTTAGAAATGCAATTTTTTTTCGTAAAAATGAGATGTAAACTTCCACGTTGTTATGTTCAACCTCGGAATCGAAACCCCAAAGCTTTTCGATGATCTGTTCTTTAGATGTTACCGAAAGCTTCCTCGACATCAGCAGCTCCAGTAATTCGCTTTCTTTTAAAATCAGCTTGAGTTCCTTTCCTTTGCACGTAAGCTTGAGATTCCCTGTATTCAATTCGATATCTCCGAACTTTAACGCATCCTCCGGCACAACCTCGCCCTTGCGTCTTAAAGCCGCTCTAATTCTCGCGAGCAGTTCCTCGGTCGAAAACGGTTTGGCTACATAGTCGTCTGCGCCGTAATCCAGACCTGAGATCTTATCGGATATTTCGCCCCTAGCTGTAAGCAAGATAACGGGAGTCGAGATCCCTTTGCTGCGAATTGTCTTCAATAAGGTGATGCCATCCATCTCAGGCAACATAATGTCGAGCAATAACAGATCATATATGCCGCTTAATGCATGATCCAGCCCAGATTGGCCATCATGAACGGCGTCGACGGAGTAATTGTGTTTTTTTAAGATTTGGGTTAAAGCCTCAGCTAAATGAACTTCATCTTCTACAATTAATATTCTCATGAATGCTTCCCCTTTTTATGTCAGTTTGATAAAGCCGCGCTGCATGACTTCATTATAGGGATCGAACCTTTAATCAAACTTAATCTTAACACGAGCCTAGAGCTTAACAAAAAATTAACATGGCATTCGACATTTAAGTTTCACTAAAGGTTCGAGGGCTAATATACAGACATGAAGCAGCAAGCACTTGCAAAGGAGAAAGGGGAACATCACCATGGCGATTGAAGTATTCAACCGATATGAAAACAAGTATCTGATGGATAGCAAAGCCTTTTACGTTTTATATAACCGATTGCTTGAATATATGGAGCTCGATGAATACAACAAAAACGATAAGTTCTATTCGATAAGCAACATGTATTACGATACCGAACATGATTCTTTAATCAGGAATAGCTTGGCGAAACCAAAGTACAGGGAGAAACTCCGAATAAGAGCCTACGGCATTCCTGAAGAGGATGGCAAGGTGTACTTAGAGCTTAAGAAGAAGGTGTTCGGTTTAGTGAACAAAAGAAGAACGGCGCTAATGCTGAACGAGGCTTATGATTTTGCCCGCTCTGGTGTTGAGCCGGAATTCAAGTCTTATATGAACAAGCAAGTTATCCAGGAAATCAAATACTTCCTTCAGCGATATGACCTGCAGCCCAAAGTGTATCTGGCTTATGACCGAATTGCGATGTTTTGCAAAAATAACCGAGATCTGCGGATTACATTTGATACGAATATCCGATCTAGGAGGTATGACCTCAAGCTTGAAAATGGGGATCAAGGGGAATCGCTAATCAGCCGCGGGCAATGGTTGATGGAAGTGAAGGCGGAGAAAACAATACCCCTCTGGTTGTCGAGAATGCTGTCGGAACACCATATGTTTCGAACAAGCTTCTCCAAGTACGGTAATGAATACAAAAAAATGCGAAATGAAAGATTTGCGGGGGAGAGAATTCAATTATGATAGAATCCATTTTTGCTCAGGCGGCATCGAGTTCGGAGTTAACCTTAGTCCATGCGTTGTTAACCATCCTGATTTCTATCGCACTAGGTGCGATTATCAGCTTCACTTATATGAAAACTCAACCTATGTATAATCAGAGTTTCACTTTGACAATGATTGTGCTGCCTGTGATTATAGCGGTTATTATCCTGTTGATCGGCAACAACATCGCTAGAGCTTTTAGTCTTGCCGGAGCATTTTCCATTATCAGGTTTAGAAGCGCTCCCGGAGATCCGAAAGATATCGCGTTCGTCTTATTCACAATGGCTGCAGGACTGGCTTGCGGCGTAGGATCATTCGGTTACGCGGTGCTGTTCACGATTGCTCTTTGCTTACTCATGTTTTTTCTGAAAGCTATCAAATTTGGAGCTAAAAAATCCGCACAGAAATTGCTGAAAGTCACGATCCCAGAAAATTTGGGGTACGAAGAAGCTTTTGATGAGATCTTCAAGACTTTTAAGATTGATTACGAGTTGAGAAAGGTTAGAACGACCGAGCTGGGTAGTTTGTATGAGCTTGTATACCTGGTTACCATTGATCATCTCACGAACCAGAAAGAATTCCTCGATGCTGTCAGGTGCAGGAACGGAAACTTGGATATTACCCTAACGATGAGTCCAACCGTATCAGAATACTAAAATGAGAGAGGTAGATGAGATATGAAAAAACTTTTAATAACAAAACAAGCGGGAGTAGTTCTATTATGTGCTGTTATAGCATCAGCATGCAGCAATCAAACCGACACTTCAACTTCCAATACAGAGGCCTCACCGACTGTATCGGTTCAACCGACGGCAACCGCCGCGTCAGGGGTACAAGCAACCAGTACCGATTTAATCCAGAAGGTTGAGTATGCCGACGATGACAAGTACATGGATTGGAGTGCATCCAATCCTACCGAAATCAAGCTGAATGGTACCACGGCAACGATTAACGGGTCAGGGGCAGAGGCGAAGGAAAGCACCGTTTCGATCACAGCGGCCGGAACGTATGTAGTGAGCGGGAAACTGGATAACGGTCAAATCGCTGTTAACGTAAAGGATGAAGGAATCGTTCGCTTGGTATTAAACGGAGCGGAGATTTATAACAGCAATACCTCGGCTATCTTCGTCGAAGAAGCAGGGAAGACGATTATCTCATTGCCAGAGGGAACAACGAATCTGGTATCAGACGGAAAAACGTACGTCTACCCGGATGCGTCAACAGACGAACCCAATTCGGCTATCTTCAGCAAAGACGATCTTACGATCAATGGTACCGGAAAGCTCGTTGTTCAAGGAAATTATAACAATGGGATCACGAGTAAGGATAAGCTGAAAATAACGGGAGGAACACTTGATATTCATGCCGTTGACGATGCACTTATGGGGCGCGATTTGGTGGCTGTCCAAGAAGGCAGTATGACCATAGAAGCGGGAGGACACGGGATCAAAACGTCGAACGATACAGAGGGCTCCGAAGGTTACATTGACATTGCCGGCGGTTCGTTAAACATCAATTCCGGTGAAGATGCCTTGCACAGCAGCGGCGGTCTTCACGTAAATGGGGGAGAAGTGCTTATTAATGCCGGCGACGATGGAATCCATGCGGAGGTCTCGATCGTAATCGCGGGAGGCACGATCGATATCGCCAATAGCAATGAAGGGATCGAAGCCCCTATGGTCGTGATCTCAGACGGTAAAACAAGTGTTGTCTCGAGTGACGACGGCGTGAATATCTCATCGGGAGATGCCGAAACCGCTGGTGGAGGTGGGCTCGGTGGACCTGGTGGAAATCAATCTGGCACCGCTTCAAGCAACAAACTTACGATTAGCGGAGGGAATCTAACGGTTGATTCGAAAGGCGATGGTTTAGATTCGAACGGTTCGATTGCAATGACCGGCGGTACTGTTATCGTTAATGGGCCAATTGAGAACGGCAATGGCTCCTTGGATTACGACGGGACATTCGAAATGACGGGCGGATTTCTGGTTGCCGCAGGCAGCTCCGGCATGGCGCAAGCCACGTCCGAGCAATCGACACAGCCAGGCGTACTGATGATCTATTCGAAAGCGCAGCAAGCAGGCGCTATGGTTCATCTGGAAGATAGCGATGGCAATACGGTTCTAACATTTACACCGCCGAAAAGCTATCAGTCTTTGTTCGTCAGCTCCCCGACAATGAAGAAGGATGCTTCGTACACGCTTAGCTCGGGAGGAACGTCGACTGGTAGTCAAGTGAACGGCCTCTATGACGGCGGCGAGTACCAAGGTGGCACTAAGGTGGTTGATTTTACAACGTCGAGTGTCATAACCTGGTTGTCCGAATCGGGTGTGACCGCGGCAAGAAGCGGGATGGGAGGGCCCGGCGGCAATCGAGGACAGGGCGGAGGCAGAGGTGGAATGCCACCGGCAGGTGGTGGAGAACCGCTGCAAAGGACGCAGTAATTGATCAAGTTAGCTCACGAATTTCCAAGGGTGATCGAGGCTGTCTTCGAGGATCACTGCGAATTAAAGGGTACCCAATTCGGGTGCCCTTTAAATTCGCCTTTTACAGAGAGCCGTGGAGAGAAACTACATGTTACAATTTAGCAAACCATTTCTTTGACTTCACAATCACAATTACGGCAACGAGCCCCCATAGCCACACTATACATTCGATTACCCACAACGGTAACATCTTGGCTTGATAAAGACCCGCAAAAAAAATCGATTAGAGCATGAATCAAAACCGCATAAAGCAAGTACACGGCCTTTCTTGTCCGAATCCCGTACAAAACAGTTAATGAAAGTGCAATTTGGATAAATTCGCCGGTATGCGCTCGAACGCGCCTAACCAATATTCATGTTGCGGTGTATGAATCATTCGGTCTTTGAGCCTGTAGCGAGGTCGGTTTTGAACAACTCCTTTGTAAGCAGGGTAGTTGTGCCAGTGCGTAGTAGAACCATCCTTCTCTCTGAAGAACATCCAGCCATAACCGATGCCGATCCCCCTGCTCGGGAAAATGTCATGCTGCGCTTTCCTGCATTCCGCAAGCGCGGCAGACAGGGAGTGATCGGCGTCACTCAAATGAGCTTCCATGTAATGAAGCATATCGTAAACAGTCGAACGAACGGCCCCAGCTCCAGCCATCGTATCCCCAAAATCCCAATGCGGCACCGGTTTCCCCTTGGCATTGAAGACGGGAAGCAGATGATCACGTTGGACATCAGGAAGTTGTACAGCACTATTGGTCATTCCAAGAGGTTTAAACACTAGATCGCGCAAGGCTTCATCCAGGCTAACGCCTAATCGTCTCGACAACAGCCAACCCAGCAAACCAAAACCATAATTGGAATAGCTATGTTTATTGCTTTTCTTCAGACTTTCAGATGCAACAGCGCTGATTAAATCGTCATCCTTGTAATTCGCATAAGGATTCAGTCGATCGATGATGGTTCCTTTCATATTTTTAGGCACTTCTGGTAGACCGGACGTGTGAGTAGCCAGATGCAGCAAAGTTGTCCCTCTGACAAATGGGCTGGAGGACCATTCAGGAACGAAGTCAGACAGCCGGTCGGAACGACGCCAGACGCCATTCTGCTCGCCGATTGCCAATAACAGGCCCAGTCATTGTTTTGGTAATCGAGCCAATCTCATATAGGAATTTGGATGAATCAACTCCGTTGCCCTGTCCCGAAGTCCAGATCGAACGCGTGGAATGGTGAACCAATCCGACGGTTAACTGATGGTTGGGGCGTTCCGTCCATCGCCGAATACGCTTTTCCGACATGCATGCCGTAAACTGCTTGTTCATTCACGTCATTCCTCCTTTAGACGAAGGTCATTATATTTAAATGATATCATGACGATATTACATTTAGAAAAAATTTCAAGTTACTCCAACAAAAGAAATGATGCTGAAAATAGCCATCTTGTCGATGGTCTAATCTCAGAAATCGGATCAGATCCGGGATGTCTAATAAGTTGACTGTGTGTCGCCTTGTTTTCAGTCAAGAGGTAGAGAAAAAACATTTGACAGACTACCTACTGATAGGTAATATATGGGTATGAACAATAACACTTTGGATTATATTTTGGATACTGCACAGCTGCTGGTTCAAACACTAGGATATAATGCATTCAGTTATGCAGACATCTCAAAAGAAGTCGGAATTCGCAAAGCAAGCATTCATTATCATTTCCCAAACAAAGCAGACTTGGGAGAGGCATTAGTCGCTCGGTATCATGATAAATTTACTCATGCTTTAACTCAAATTGATGAGCTAACACAAAATGACTTGGAAAAGCTGCGTAAATTCACTACGCTTTACAAAGCTGGACCCATGGAAGACTTTCGTCTCTGCTTAGGTGTGATGTACTCAACTGACTACATTACGTTACCAGAGAAAGTGCAAGACAGACTCACCCGTTACTTTTCCGTCAATCTGACATGGCTGGAGCAAGTAATGAATCATGGATTAAAAGCGGGAACGCTAACCTTCAAAGGTACAGCAAAGACTCAAGCCCATAAGTTTCTTGCAGCACTTCAAGGCGCACAATTGCTCGCACGCAGTTTTAAAGACATTGAGAAATTCGATGAGATAGCCGAAGAATTAATAACTGCTTTAGCTAATAACTAAAGCAGTTATTTTCTAAATATAAACTACCTATTGATAGGTAGATGAGGGAGATTATAAAAATGAACTTTCAAGGAAAAGTGGCTATTATTACAGGTGGCGGCAGTGGCATGGGAAAAGCAACAGCGATTCAATTAGTAAAATTGGGAGCGAATGTTGTTATCAATGGCCGTCGGGAGCAAGTATTAATGGATGCTGCGAGAGAAATTGATCCAACAGGAGAACACGTGCTTACGGTAGCAGGAGATATAAGAAATCTTGAAACCTCTACAAAGATTGTTGAAGAAACCGTTAAAAAATTTGGCGGTGTCGACATTTTGATTGCAAGCACAGGAATTTTTAAGCCAACACCTTTTCTAGATCATACCGAGACAGACTTTAACTCTTATATGGATACCATAGTGAAAGGAACGTTTTTTATCGCGCAAGCTGTCATCCCTGAAATGATAAAGCGTGGTAGCGGAGCAATCGTCTCTGTTGGTTCCATGTGGGCGACTCAAGCTATTGGTGCTACACCTTCAAGTGCATACTCAGCTGCCATGGCGGGTAGACACGCGTTAACACGCAATCTAGCCATAGAATTTGCCAAAGATCAAATTCGTGTCAATACTGTCGCTCCTGCTGTAGTAGAAACACCCGTTTACAATAGCTTCGTCCCCCAAGATCAAATTAGAAATGTATTAGATAGTTTTCATGCATTTCATCCACTTGGAAGAATTGGTCAGCCTAAGGATATGGTATCCGCCATCTTATTCTTGGCTAGTGAGGAAGCAAGCTGGATTACGGGAGCTATTTTACCTGTTGATGGTGGTGTAACTGCTGGCAAACATTAACTTCACTATGTAATAGAAACCTAGTAGTTAGAAGATCCAGATATGGCAAAGCTAGTTCCATTAATAGGGTCTCTTCTCACAACAGCCCATAAAACAAAGAGGCTTTCCTTAATCAGGAGGGCCTCTTCTTTTCATCCTCAATTCGTAAATAGGCCATACACAAATCCAAGGAGCAATGTACCTACCGCGCCGATCCGAATGATCTGATCGCTCACTGGCAACGCTGCTTTTTAAGCGAATTGCTTGGCTCCAAGGGGAGGTTTTCTGATAGCAACGTCGAATGATTGAGTAACAAGATCTGTTAAATTGTATGGAAGATATCAACATTAACGGAGGGAGATTTGATATGAGAGCGCTATTTATTGGAGGTACAGGGACGATTAGCTCTGCAATCACCAAGCAGTTGTTAGAAAAAGGATGCGAGCTTTATCTTTTAAATAGAGGTACAAGGAATGAGGACTTGCCAGCTGGCGTAAACATTTTGAAAGCGGATATTAATGATGAAGATCATGTATCTAAGCTTATTGAAAACTTGGAGTTTGATGTCGTTGCAGATTTCATAGCATTTAAGCCGGTTCAGTTGGAAAGAGATTATCGCTTATTTAAGGGTAAAACGAAACAATTTATGTTTATTAGCTCGGCTTCTGCCTACCAAACCCCTTTATCCGATTATAGAATTACAGAGGGAACTCCTTTATCAAACCCATATTGGGAGTATTCCAGAAATAAGATTGCGTGTGAAGAATATTTAATGAAGCAGTATCGTGAGAAAGGCTTTCCGATAACGATCGTAAGACCGAGTCACACCTATAGTGAACGTTCGATTCCACTTGGCGTACATGGAAGTAAGGGTACCTGGCAGGTTGCTAAGCGAATGCTGGAGAACAAGCCCGTCATCATTCATGGAGATGGTACTTCCCTGTGGACAATGACACACAATAGTGAGTTTGCTAAAGGTTTTATTGGTTTAATGGGCAATATTCATGCGATTGGTGAGTCCGTTCATATTACTTCAGATGAGACGGTTACCTGGAATCAAATTTACGAGGTAATTGCTGATGCCCTTGGAGTGAAACTTAAAGCAGTCCATGTTTCATCTGAATTTCTGGCTGCATGCAGTAAGGAGGATTACAGAGGTGGGTTGCTAGGAGATAAGGCTAATTCGGTCGTATTTGATAATTCAAAGCTGAAACGACTTGTTCCCGAATTTGTTGCAAACACGCGATTTGATCAAGGGATTAGGCAAACGATCGCCTACATTCTAGCCCATCCTGAACATCAAACAGAGGATAAGGAATTTGATCATTGGTGTGATAAGGTTATCCATGCATTAGATGCTGCTGTAAGGAATATAACTGAATAGGTCATTCCAAAGGTAGGGATCAGCCATGTATTGGTTATTTTTAATCATTATTTTGATATGCGTTCTTATTTTTTTGTTCATGTTTGCACGCAAGGCTAGAGATAAACTAGAGACAAGAAAAGTAGTTCAATTATCACTTAAACAAAAGAAGAATTCGGTGAATAAACAGAACAAACAAACTTGTAGTTTTTGTCGAAAAAAAGCCAAACGTCTTTATTTTTATTCATCCGAAAGCGGTCAGGTATTAGGAGTCTGTGATCCATGTAAACCGCAAGCGGAGCGGCGAGCTTTGATGAGAATATGACCTACTATGAAGGCTCGTTGGTGATAATGCAAAAGTCAAAGAAAAGGTCAGGAGAGCTTTTTCCTAGCCTTTTCTTTTTGTGTTGATTAAAGATGCTTCCTTCCATAAAGGTGGAATTATCTAAGCAGGGAATAGGAGGAAACTAGTCGAATATAATTGGAAATTGTCGTTTTCTGAGACAAATAAGGAGAAACATGATGGAGAGACTCTCAAACACCTATGACTTCCCCCTAGTCCTTCTTTCTATTATAATCGCCATTATTGCTTCATTTGCTGCATTGGATCTAGGAATTCGTATACATAAAGCAAAAGGCAATGCCCGTTACATATGGTTATCTGGCGGAGCATTTGCGATGGGGATGGGCATTTGGTCCATGCATTTTATAGCTATGCTTGCATTCCATTTGTCTATTCCGGTCACTTACAATGTAACGCTGGTCATTGTTTCGATTCTTCCTGCCATTTTTTCATCGGGGTTAGCATTGCATATGGTAAGTCAACCTTCTATGCGTACATTCCAAGTCATCATAGGTGCCCTTTTCATTGGGATTGGAATTGTTTCTATGCACTATACCGGGATGGAAGCCATGGTGATGGAAGCAACAATTACATATAATCGTTTTCTATGGGCTCTTTCTGCCATCATCGCATTTGTCGTATCATTAGTAGCCTTACTTCTATTGTTTTGGGCGAAACAAAATTCGAATAAACCGGATTTTGGGTGGAGAAAAGTAGGAAGTGCTGTCATTATGGGGGTTGCTATATCAGGCATGCATTTCACTGGGATGTCGGCAGCAACGTTCACACACGATCATAACCATATCAGCTTGTCGGGATCATCGTTCGATAATACTCTTCTAGCGTATTCGATTGGCATTGGCATGCTGATCATTCTGGGATTGGTGTTTATCAGCACTTTTGTTGAGAACCGTTTTGAATCACAATCTTTGGGGTCAGAAAGAAAATTCCGTTCCGTGATCGAGTCCGCTAACGACGCTATTATTTTAGCCGACAGCAAGGGTACCATTATTTCATGGAACACCGGAGCCCAGCTCATTTTTGGGTATCAAGAAAAAGATATTTTAGGTAAAATGCTGCAAATCTTAATACCTGAACGATACAGAGAAGCTCATAAAAAAGGAATGGAACGTTACCTTACCACAGGCAAACCTCACGTTATTGGGAAAACCGTCGAATTACAAGGACTGAGAGAAGACGGAAGTGAATTTCCAATCGAAATTTCCCTTGCAGCGTGGGTAGAGGAAGGAAATACCTACTTCAGCAGCATCATTCGAGATATTACGGAACGCAAAAAAACGGAAGAAAAAATCAATCATATGGTATATCTTGATCCTTTGACAGGATTGCCAAATCGACGTTTACTCAATGATCGCCTCACGCAAGCATTGGATCAGGCAAGTGAAAATAAACAAATTATAGGGATTATGTTTATCGATTTGGATCGTTTCAAATATATCAACGACACGCTAGGACATGCCATAGGTGATCGTTTATTGATTGAGGTTGCCAAACGAATTAAAGGCTGCATGGGTAAAATGGATACCGTTTCACGCCAAGGTGGAGATGAATTTATTGTGCTTCTCCCCAATATTACTTCTGACGACATTACGAAAAAAGCCCAAAAAATAGTCAACGTATTCACGCAATCGGTTGTGTTAAGCGATCACGAGATGTTTCTAACCCCATCCATTGGGATCAGTTTATATCCATCCGATGGCAGGGATATAGAAACCTTGATCAAGAATGCGGATACAGCCATGTACCGTGTAAAGGAGCAAGGAAAAAATAATTTCCAGTTTTATACACCTGACATGAATGAAGCGGTGTCCCAAAAGATGAAGTTAGAGATGGGACTGCGCAAAGGTTTGGAACGCGGCGAATTTAAGGTTTACTATCAACCGCAGATTGATGTCATTTCCGGTAAAGTGATTGGTGTAGAAGCCCTGATCCGTTGGCAGCATCCGGAATGGGGAAATATATCGCCCGATGAGTTTATCCCCTTAGCCGAGGAGACTGGATTGATCATTCCAATAGGCGAATGGGTGCTTTATGAAGCATGCCTCCAAAATAAAATTTGGCAAAATACAGGCTATCCACCTTTACGTATCGCTGTAAATATATCTTCCCGTCAATTTCAACAAAACAATTTATTTGAGGTGGTCAGTAAAACTTTAAAAGACACGGAGCTTGACCCTCAATATCTTGAGCTTGAACTCACGGAAAGCATCATCCAAGATTCGAAGTATGCAATTACTACGATGCAGAAACTAAAAGCAATGGGTATTCATCTATCCATTGACGATTTTGGAACCGGATATTCTTCTTTAAGTTATTTGAAACTATTCCCTATCGACAGTTTAAAAATCGATCGCTCTTTTACAAGTAATATTTTTGAGGATTCAAAGGATGCAGCACTTGTTCATACCATCATCGATATGGCACATAATCTGGATTTAAAAGTGATTGCGGAAGGTGTTGAAACGCAGGAGCAGTTACATTTCCTTCAACAGAGACAATGTAACGAAGCGCAAGGATACTTTATTAGCCGCCCAGTATCGGGTGAAGAACTTTCCATTTTCTTAAAGAACCGTTCATAATAGTAGTAGTAGACGCCACCCTTGAGAAGGTGATCCTCATACAAAAATGACTGGACAAGTATATACTTATCCAGTCATTTACGTATTACATCCCGCTATCTTTTAGCCAGATCCTCAATGGAAGTAATGTTCATATATTTGGGAACAACTAGACCGAGCTTGGTTCCAATCAGGTTGGGTCCCAAGTCCTCGAATTTACCTTTAAACTTCTCATAATAATCTTTATGCGTGGTTGGCAGCCAAGCTGCAACCATGGCATCGGCATCCCCGCTAGCGATACCCGCCCACATGGGTCCTGCCTCCACCTGAAGCATGTCCACTTGGTATCCCAGCTTGCTTTCCAGCACGTATTTAACCACATTTGTACTCGCAATTTCAGAATCCCACGCTACATAGGCAAGCTTTAACTTCTTCCCATTCGCTTTGGGAATACCGCTAATCCATGCATTCACTTTATCCGGGTTAGTCTCCACCCACTGCGAGGCCGACTCCTCGGGTTTCTGACCCTCTTGGATTTTCGCCATCACTTGTTCCATATCTGCAGGTTTCCACTGAAATTTATCGAGGAATTGGTAGGCTGAAGGATGATCGGCTTGTAAATGGAGACGTACAATCGTGTGAATCTCCTCATCTCCACCGAATACGTTTTTTGGATCCGTCAAATATTTTAGATCATACTTAGAAAACATCCAGTGTGGTGTCCAACCGGTTACAATAATGGGCTTGCCTTCCTTATAGGCTTTGTCTAAGGCAATAGTCATAGCCGTACTGGAACCCTCAATTAGCTTCCATGAGGTAAGATTATAAGCCGTAAGTGCTTTTTCCGAAGCATTCATTAAGCCGGAACCGGGGTCAATGCCAATAATGCTGTAACCCACCTGGTCTCCAACAAACGTACTATTCGAAACAGGAGCTTTCTTCCCTATTCCAATTAAGATAGCAATGATGCAGAAAGCGGCTATGGCTGTGATTACCAAGGGCTTCTTTAATGCGAAAGACTTGTTCCCTTTTCTTTTCTTTCCAATGACGCTCTGTGTTAATCGGTCCAGAAGGATAGCCAAAACGACAACAGCAAGTCCTGCCTCAAATCCCTGGCCCGTCTTCAATTGAGTCACCGCCCGGTATACGTCGGCTCCGACGCCCTGTGCTCCAATCATTGAAGCAATGACCACCATCGATAGAGACAGCATAATGGTTTGGTTGATCCCGGCTAATATGGTAGGCAATGCCAATGGAAACTGTACTTTGAAAAGCTTCTGAGCCGGGGTTGACCCGAATGCATCCGCAGCTTCCACTAAATCGGCAGGTACCTGCAGGATACCGAGGTTCGTTAAGCGTATGGTCGGCGGAATAGAGAAAATAACGGAGGCGATAACCCCTGGTACCACGCCAAGACCGAAAAAAGTAACCGCGGGAATGAGGTATACAAACGCCGGCATCGTCTGCATAAAATCCAACATCGGGGTCAATGTACTCCTCACCGAACGGTTTCTGGCACACCAGATCCCGAGTGGCAGTCCAAGAATAATGGAAATAAGGGCAGAGGTTAAAACCAAAGCCAATGTGTCCATTGTGGAGTCCCAGTATCCGAGATTACGGATAAGCAGCAATCCGAGCACGGCGAATAGCGCCAACCGCCACTTGCCGAAATAGTAAGCAAGGAGCGTTAGAAGTATGATAACAACGATAGCGGGGAAGGCATGAAATAAGAAAGTAAATCCGCCTACGATCCCACTAATGACGGATGAGAAGAAGTTAAACAGGAAGGCAAAGTGGGTATTGAACCAACTGATGATGGACTCGACCCAGCGGTCCAAAGGAATTTTCGTGAACATTAGGGGTTCACCTTCTTGTCAGTAATATCATGGGTGCCTGCGATAGCAGCTAGGACTGCGCCACGAACTATAATGCCTAGTAAACGGCCTTTTTCATCGACCACTGTAACCGGAATTTTAGCACTGCTAATAAGCTCGAAGCATTCATTTAAATGGATATCAGGCGGGACTGTAAGCACATCACGGATGACGATATCCCCAATCGTTTTATGATCTTTGACTGCAAGAACTGCATCTTCTGCAGTAATGGCGCCAATGAGCCGTTTTGCTTTGTCCACAACGTACAGGTTCGAAATCCCACTATCCTGCATTAACTGCAAGGCAACCCTAGGTCCTCGTTCCAAAGTGATTGTTTCTGGCCTGCGCATCACGTGTGCAGCCGTTAATACTTTGGACAGATCGACATCCTCTACGAATCGTTCCACGTACTTGTTCGCTGGATTCATTAATATTTCTTCCGGTGTCCCAATTTGGACAACGGAACCCTCTCGCATAAGAGCGATTCTGTCACCAATTCGCAAGGCTTCGTCCAAATCATGTGTAATGAAAATAATTGTCTTTTTCATTTTATCCTGGAGCTCCAGCAGTTCATCCTGCATATCTTTACGAATTAAAGGATCCAGTGCGCTGAACGCCTCATCCATGAGCAAAACATCAGGATCGTTCGCCAAAGCGCGCGCTAGTCCAACCCGCTGCTGCATGCCTCCGCTCAGTTGGTCGGGATGGCTGTCCTCCAATCCTTTTAAACCGACAAGCTCCAAAGATTCCAGCGCCTTTTGCCGATTGGCCTGCTTGGATCCGCCTTGAATCTCCAGTCCAAACTCCACATTCTCAATGATTGTTTTATGCGGAAACAAGGAGAATTTCTGGAAAACCATACTGATCTTGCGACGCCTAACTTGACGAAGCTGTTCATGGTTCATCGAAACAATGTTCTCGCCATCAATGAGAATTGTTCCAGAGGTGGGTTCAATCAGACGATTCAATAGACGAACCAGCGTAGATTTACCGCTTCCGGACAATCCCATAATTACGAAGATTTCGCCAGCCTGTATGGTGAAATTGACCTTATTTACACCAATGGTATGCTTCGTTTCTTCGTATATTTGCTTTTTGGACCATCCTTTATCAAGAAGCAAAAGGGCCTTCTTGGGATCTTGTCCGAATACCTTTGTCAAATTATTGACTTCAACAATGTGCATAGTTACCTCCTGTTGTTTAGTTGAAATCAGACTATCCTTAAATCAGATATTTCCTCTCCGATCAAAAAAGCCGTAGTAATTATATAAACATAATAGCGGGAATTGAAACAGGCGGGATGTATGCGGGTGTGGTGATTGGGAAATTCATTCTCATAGATGTAGATTGACGAAACGGAGTTCAGATTTTTTAAAAGGGGCTTTCCTGAGAGTTTGAGACTTAAAGGTGGCCCCATAAAGGTTTATGTTGATGATTGCTGGGAGCCAGGTGGAATGAAAAACGGCGGCATTTTAATCCACCCGCGTTGTATCATTAATTGTTTTAATTTTGACCCCAACATGACTTTTTCTGCTTGGAATTGAAGAAACATTATACCGAAATCGGTTCGAATCGATTCTGCATTGGCACCTGCGGCACGGAGAATCAAACTAACGATTTTAAAAGATAATTCGTTGACAAGCACTTCATCCGTCAATTTAACACCAAGCGGAATACTGTTAGAATCCGAGTGAGGCATATTTTCATGAGCAGGCGGTAAAGTAATACCTTCCTTAAGCATGAAATCATAGAGGCGATCCCGTTGACTATGATTGAGTTCCAAATCTTCCTTAAGCATGGCTTTCAGATCCTCATCATTCGTGGTATTTATACCTGCTTGAACAGTTACTTTGGCTATTTCAAGGCCCGCCAAGTAAATCCAACAAGCCATCACCTCTCCTACATGAAGTGGTTGGGGTTTTTCTTCATCTGTCAAAGATTTAATTGTAGTAATTGCTGCTTCCAATATGCCGACCATTATGATTCCTCCCTACATTGTCATTTATTTGCATATTGTTTACTTGGCCATCTTTTTTATTCATACTAAAAGTGTGCCAAGGAGAGACTGATATGCAAACATTTAGCCGTTTCATATTTGCGTGTAAGGTGAACCTTATCATAAATGACGGCTAAGCTTTTATTCAAATGATGGATCATGTATGTTAGTATAAAGCGTTAGAAATTTATTTAGTTCATGGGTAGCGGATAAAGTCTGACCCCCCAAGTAGGTGTGATCGAGAGATGCAGAATTTAGTCAAAAACGAAAGATTGCAAATGATCGTAATCGCTATTGCAACGGCCACTGGCGCACAATTCAAGATAAATCCCTTTAGCAACGATTATTTCCGCATTGGTCTGGGAGTTAGTATCTTTTTGTTCTTTTTATTACTTATGCCGCATCTACCCTATGTGAAAACGGGTCTCCTAACGGGGATCGTTAGCATGATCGTTCAGTCTGGAGATTGGATCACTCACGTGCAATCATTTACGATCTTGGAGAGCTTACAGAATAATGCAGCAGCCGGTTGTTATTATGTTGTATTTGCATTTGGAATGAGCAAGCTTCGAAAAAGATTGACTGAATTTCACCCCCTCATGTTAGGTGGATATATAACATTAATTGACTTCGTTTCTAATGAAACGGAGCTCTTATTACGTGGGGTTTTCCTCGGAACGTATACCTTTTATTTTAAAGAATGGTTCCTTATAATGGTCATAGCCGTAGTACGCAGTTATTTTGTAATCGGTTTGTACAACAGCATTGTTATTAGTCAGATGCGTTTGCTCCACGCTGAGCAGGAAAAACGGATGGAGCAGATGCTGAACATCAACTCTGGTTTGTATGGAGAAGCCTTTTATTTGAAAAAAGCCATGGATACCATAGAGGGGATTACCGCGGATAGCTATGACCTCTATAGGAAATTGAATGAAGATAACCTCAAAGGCTATAGTCAGCGTACGTTAGGAATTGCCCAACAAATCCATGAAGTAAAGAAGGATTCCCAACGTATTTTGGCAGGATTATTGAAATTATTCGATAGTGAAGTTGTTGTTCATATGAGTCTTTCGGAGATCATGCACTTTGTTGTAAAAGGAAATCAAGAATATAGCGAAATGTTAAGGAAAAAGGTTATCATTGAAAAAGAACTGGCATTTAATCTGAACACGTCGCACTATGTGCCTTTGCTGACGATCATAAATAACTTAGTTGCCAATGCGGTAGAAGCTATAGAGAAAAATGGAACCATACATATTCGGGTCTTTGAAAAAGAAGACGACGTATATTTTAACGTCATAGATTCCGGAAAAGGAATTCCTGATCATAAAAAGGAACTCATTTTCGAACCTGGTTACACGACAAAATACACTGAAGAAGGGATAGCAGCAACCGGGATCGGTCTTTCTCATGTGCGCGATATTGTTCATTCCTTTGGAGGAAGTATTGCCGTAGCATCATCGGAGAAAGCAAGTGGTACTCAGTTTGTTGTTCGTCTCCCAATTACAAGTCTAATTAAAGAGGGTAGAGTCGATGGCACTTTCAATTATGATCGTTGATGATGATGTCGTTTGCAGAAGTATGCTGCAAGATATTATTGATGAATGCGGCATTGGCGAGGTTATGGGGACGGCGGAAGGTGGAATTGAGGGGGCTCGAATGATCCTTAAATCGAAGCCCGATGTCGTGTTGATTGATTTATTGATGCCTGATCAGGATGGTATTGAGACCATCACGCAATTGAAAAACAGTGGGTATGACGGAAAATTTATTATGATTTCACAAATTGAAAATAAGGACATGGTAGGGGAAGCTTATCAAAAAGGAATCGAGTTCTTCATCCATAAGCCGATTAATCGCGTGGAAGTAGAGCACGTATTGAGCAAAGTCAATGAGCAGTGGAAATATGAGCGGTATGTTTCTGAGATCAAGCAATCTTTAGCAAAATTAGATATCGCTGGACCGTCCTCTCCCCGTATAGAACGAAAAGTTCGTGATGTGGTGAAGGCTATTCTAATGGATTTGGGAATCATCGGTGAGATTGGCAGTAAAGACATTATAGCTTTAATGGAGAATGCCATCGAACATAGAGAGGCAACTAGTTTCCCTCCTTTAAAAGAATTGTATGAGTCTGTCGCCAACACCTATAAACAAGGCCAGAAAGATATTGAGAAAGAAAGTAAGGCGATTGAACAACGCATTCGACGGACGATCATGGCTGCATTAAATAATATGGCTTCCATTGGTTTAACCGATTATAGTAATCCTAAGTTCGAGTATTACGCGCCGCTGTACTTTGATTTCCAGGATATTCGGATGAGGATGAAAGTCATGGACGAAGAACTGCAGCCCGATAAAGGAAAAGTAAACATTAAAAAATTTTTACAAGTTTTTTATATGGAGATACTAGAAAAATTAAATAATTGAGTAAGGAATTCAACCTCTCAAGTCTGGAGATAGTATGGACTGAAGGTTTGGATTCCTTTTTTTATTTCACTGTGATATATCATCACATGAAATAGATACCAATACGAAATGTAATCGGATACAATTTTTTCAAGTAAAATTAATCGTCTCGCATGTAAACTTTATTTTCATGTCGTGTAATTGTTTTTGTAGGATTCTGTATGTTGCTGTAGAGCAGGAGGTAGTATGAATTTACAAACAGATCGAATCATTCGATCTCAAATTTAATAGAGGAAAAGGGGTTCTTACATGAAAAAAGGTTTATCAGTAGTACTTGGAACGGTTATAGCTTTAACACTTAGTGCTTGTGGAAATGGTGCAACTACGGATAATAAGTCTACGCAGACTACCCAACCTGCACAAACAACAACAGCTAAAAAATATACGTTTGGTACAGATGCGACGTATCCCCCTTTCGAGTTTCAAAAAGATGGCAAGTACATTGGAATAGATATTGATTTAATTAACGCAATAGCTAAAGAAGAGGGATTTGAAGTTGAATTAAAACCTATGGACTTCAAAGGAATTATACCAGCTATTACATCGAAACAACTGGATGGTGCTATCGCTGGTATCAGTATTACGGACGAACGTAAACAGGTTGTTAGCCTTTCGGATCCGTATTACCAAGCTGGACTTTCGCTAATCGTTCGAGAAGATAATACAACCATCAAAACTCCCGAAGACTTGAAGGGGAAAGTTATTGCTATTAAGAAAGGTACTTCCGGAGCAAAACAAGCAGATGAATATGGTAAAAAATATGGCGCGACAGTTAAGTATTTCGATGATAGTCCGGCCATGTATCAAGAAGTCGCCAATAAAAATGCCGATGTAACGATTGAAGATTTTCCGGTGATCTCGTATAAAATTGCCGTTGATCCTAATTCTAAGCTGAAAATTGTTGGGGATCGTTTGAACGGCGATCACTACGGTATCGCGGTCAGAAAAGATAACGAGGAATTGTTGAAAAAAATTAATGATGGACTCAAGAAGATAAAAGCTAACGGTAAATATGATGAAATTATCAACACTTATCTGGGTAAATCCACAAAATAGATAACACAAGCGCTAACCTTTTGTCACCCAATGTTCAATGGGCTTCAGAAGGTTAGCGTCATTATGAATTCAATCAAAGGAAGGGTTGGGGTCCGGTGACTTCCTCGTTGCAGGTTATTTTAGATGCACTACCCATGTTGTTGAAAGGCGCTCTAATTACCTTTAAAATTGTTATCATCTCTTTACCGATCGCTTTTCTTATAGGTTTAATTACGGGTTTGATGAATGTTTCTTCTAGTAAAATTCTTCGGGCTATCGCTACTTCTTATGTTGATATCATTCGGGGAACACCGCTATTAGTGCAGGTCTTCTTTGAGTACTTTGGTATCCCCGCTTTCTTTGATATTCGGATACCGGCAGAGACCGCAGGTATTATTGCCATCAGTTTAAATGCGGGCGCTTATATCTCAGAGATTTTCCGAGCGGGTATTGTCTCTATTAGTAAGGGACAGACGGAAGCGGCGCGATCGTTAGGGTTAAGTAAATGGTTGACGATGCGGTTGGTTGTTTTGCCACAAGCCATTCGCCGGATGGTGCCTGCTTTTGTCAATCAATTCATTGTAAGTATTAAGGATACTTCCCTATTGTCCGTCATTGGAATTAGCGAGTTGACACAGAGCGGGGAGATTATTATCTCTGCTAACTATCGTGCTTTTGAGATATGGGGAGTCGTGGGTGTCATCTACTTTATTATCATCTATGCTTTATCCCGCTTATCTCACGTATTTGAGAGGAGGTATGCTTCCAAATGATCGTCGTACAAAACTTGAAAAAGAAATTCGGTACGAACGAAGTACTGAAAGATATTTCTACTACGATTCGAGAGAAAGAAGTGGTTTGTGTTATTGGACCCTCTGGATCAGGAAAGAGTACATTCCTACGTTGTCTGAATCTTCTTGAGGATGTAACGTCTGGAAAAGTAGTGATCGGCGATGTCGAAGTCACTTCACCTACCACGAATATCGATCAATTGCGCCAAAATGTAGGGATGGTTTTTCAGCTCTTTAACTTATTCCCTCATCTGACTGTATTGGAAAATATCATGTTGGCCCCGAAACACATTAAAAAGATAGATAAGCAGCAAAATGAACAAAAATCCATGGAACTGCTGACCAAAGTGGGCTTGGCTGGGAAGCGGGATGCATACCCTGACCAGTTGTCTGGCGGACAACAGCAGCGTGTAGCCATTGCTCGTGCGCTGGCTATGAATCCACGTGTTATGTTATTCGATGAACCAACTTCGGCCTTAGACCCCGAGATGGTAGGCGAAGTGCTGCAAGTAATGAAGGATTTAGCCCATGAGGGGATCACCATGATTGTCGTCACGCATGAAATGGGCTTCGCTCGCGAGGTGGCAGATCGTGTAATCTTCATGGATGGAGGGTATATCGTAGAAGAAGGAACGCCTTCCGAACTATTCGATTCCCCCAAACACGAACGTACCCAAGCATTTCTTAGCAAAATCCTATAGATGGATTTATAATAGGTATACAAACACACCTCTAGAAGGTCGCTCATCGTTGAACGGTCTTGATAGAGGTTTTCTACTTATTGCTCTTTTATGTAAGCGGAAACCATGCGAAAGGAACGTTTCTATGAAAAAGATACTTTTGTTAGCTACGGGTGGAACCATCGCGTCCGTCGTTGGGGAGGATGGATTGACCCCGGGGATGACGGCCGATGAACTGATAAGCTATTTGCCCGCACAAAATCACCTGTATAAGGTAGACAGTAATGTACTGATGGAAATTGACAGCACAAATATGCAGCCTGAATTTTGGGTCCGCATCGCGGAAGCCGTCCATAAGCATTATGATGATTATGATGGATTTGTTATCACGCATGGAACAGATACGATGAGTTATACGTCAGCCGCGCTTTCCTATATGCTGCAAAACTTGAGTAAGCCGGTTGTTATTACAGGTTCTCAAGTTCCAATCCACAACAATCATACAGATGCCATCCATAACATGCGTAACGCTGCCCAGTTTGCGTGTGAAGACATTGGTGGTGTATTTATTGTTTTTGATGGCAAGGTGATTAACGGGACAAGAGCTGTGAAAGTGAGAACACGCAGTTACGATGCTTTTGAAAGCATAAATCATCCTTATGTAGCTTGCTTTGATGGCGACGAAATCAAGTACACTGCGTCTGTTGTACCTATACAAAATAAAGAGATAAAGCTAGATATATCGCTCTGTCCCGATGTTTTTTTGTTAAAGCTGCATCCAGGTACGAAGCCTGAGCTTTTCGACTATCTGAAACAACACTATAGAGGTGTGATTATCGAAGGCTTTGGTTTAGGAGGGGTTCCTACCCAAGGGCGCAACCTTCTTCCGAAAATCATTGAGCTAACAGAAGCTGGAGTCGCTGTTGTCATTACGACACAATGTCTGGAAGAAGGCGGCGATTTGACGCTTTATGAAGTTGGGCGTAGAGTAGGCAGAGAACAGATTATTTCGTCGAAGGATATGAATAAAGAAGCAATTGTTCCGAAATTGATGTGGGCTTTAGGCAAGACCAATGACCTCAAAGAGGTAAAGGAAATGATGGAAATGTCGATCGCCGGTGATACCACATTGTAAAAAGCGAGTTATTTCGATAGCGGATCTTATTCACTTATTTACATCAAATAAGTAAAACACATAATCACTAGATACACCTGCATGTCCGAGTTGACGGAGCATTGAAGTGATGTTGCCGCGGTGGTAAGTGCCGTGATTAACAACGTGCTGGATAAGCTCTTCGTTGCTGGCATGCAGGACGCCATATTTCGGATTCGGAAAGTCTTTCATAGCTTGCCAATCGACATCACTATTCAAAAAGGCTCTGTAAGCCTCGGCTAGCTCCGAGAATGCGGCCTCTAGTTGTTTCAAGCTTTTCCCCTTGGTCTTTTCTTCAACAGTGACGATTAACTCTCTGGTTTGCTCATAGCTGCTTCCCTTCATGCCGGACAACCAGACAGTATCCACTCTGTAGATGTGCACAAGGCCGGCATGTATGGTTGGAAATACATCGCTCATCTCCTGCAGCAAAATCTCCTCCGGCAGTTCCTCTAAACGAGTGAAAACGCGCTTATTAGCCCATACATGATACTCGTAATTTTTGATAATTTGAGTAGACATCGGATCAATTCTCCTTTTTATTTGCTTGATAGAGTTCTATTAATGTGCCATCAGCATCCCGAAAATGGGCAAGTCGTCCATTCCATGTCGGATGATTAAATGGTTCTTTGACAAATTCGACGCCTTTTTTTGATAAACGATGGTAGGTATCATCTATATTTTCAACTTCAATATTGAGTACAAAATTCGTTGCATAGCTGCCGCTTTGCCCTAAATCTTCTCCCAGTGCTTCGCCCATTGCTTTGCGGGACAGCAGCTCGATACGAGCAGCGCCCGTGTTAAACAACGCGTACTCCATTGACTCCTCATACCAGTCAGCTTTCAATTCTAATTGATCCCTATAAAAAGCTGCGCTTTTGTGAAAATCATCAACCAAAATACGAACTTGCAATAAATTCATCTATTTTCCTCCTTAGGTTTCACCTAAGACCCATTGTAGCCCATCTTCACTGACAGAAATGGTCAGTCAAGCTGCGCCGCCGCATAATAATTGTGTGAATTTTTGGTTACCTCAATCATTTGGTTTTGGAGCAGCAGCGGTTCTTTAATGCGAAGGGTGCCCCCATAAGTCAGAAGAAAGTAGGGAAGATCAAACCGGATGTATCGCTCTTCCAGTTTAAAATGAGCTTCAAGCTGCGAACGTTCTACCAACGAATGGGCTAGAAACCAATGACCACATAGATCATCTAGTGCTTGCTCTCTTCCTGTAATTTTGACAGAGATAAGCTCATCTGGCTTATCCGAATCAGGCAGTACACCTGAAAGGATAAATTGACGCGCCGAGAAATCAGCAGGCCGTTCAAAAGTCTTCTCCGTCGTAGCCAACTTTCGAATACGATCGATACGAAAGCTTCGAATTTCTTTACGAAGATGACAATGACCTACCACATACCATTTGCTTTTCCAGCAAACAAGTCCGTAAGGATCCAAATGACGAGCTTCTGTTACAGATCCGTAGCCTTTTTGATAATCCATAAATATCGTTACGCTTTGAGCCACCGCCATTTCCACTTCTTGAAGCAGGGATACTTGCGAAGCATCAGCTTGGGGAAGAATGACGTCAAGACCTTGCTCATGTAAATGGATTTGATGGCGTTGTTCTTCATTGGTATACATTTTCAGCTTGGCGACGGCCTGACTTAATTTCTCTCCAAACGGATACCCCGCCTCCTGGGCAAAAGCGGCCGCATGAATTAACGCTTTTTGTTCATCCAGATCAAATACAAGCGGAGCTTCATTGAACTGACCGAGCAAGCTATAACCGCCATGATGCCCGGAATCGGAAATAATCGGGACTCCGCTGGCACATAAAGCATCGATGTATCGATAGACGGTTCGGATGTTTATTTCCAGCTTCTCAGCAAGCTGCTTAGCTGTTATTCGCTTCTGAGATTTGAGCAACCACAGGATAGAAAGCATATGATCTGCTTTTGACATAACCCATATTCCTTTCCTAGGAAATGCTTTCCATACGCCTCCATCATACCATTGACAGACCGATGAAAAAAACACCCAATCTCGAAGAGATAGGGCGCTAGCTTTATAAAAATATACCGTTAAAATAACGTTATGCCGTACTCCTCAATTTTACGATATAGCGTCGTTCTTCCGATTTTCAATTGTCCGGCGGCTTTGCTAAGGTTCCATTCCGAGTTTTTCAACGCCTTCTTGATCGCCGTGATTTCCGCGTCCTTCAACGTGAGTGGGTGATCTTTGCCTGGCCCTGCTTGCACAGCCTCATCGGATTCTTCGAACGATAGATGCTCAGCGTCAATCGCCTGTCCTCCAGCTAGGAAGACCGCCTGCATAAGAATGCCACTAAGCTCTCTTATATTGCCCGGCCAGCTGTAGGTTAACAGCTTTTGCTGCGCTGCTTCCGTTATAAATGGACAGGGCGAAGCGTGCTTTTGGAGTAAATGATCGGCTAATGTCAAAATATCGCTTCTCTTTCGTAATGACGGCAGCGTAATATGTATCACCTTCAATCGGTAATATAGATCAGCCCGAAATCGGCCTGCTTTAATCTCCGTGGCCAAGTCCTTATTCGTTGCAGCAATGACTCTAATGTCAATTGCTTTGCTCTTCGCGCTGCCTACCGGAGTAATCACGCCTTCCTGGAGTACTCTTAGTAAAGCAGCTTGCGCACGAAGAGGCATGTCGCCTATCTCATCTAGAAAAATAGTACCTTTGTGCGCGGCCTCGAATTTCCCGGCATTACCGTCTTTGTTCGCTCCCGTGAAAGCCCCGCGAGCGTATCCGAACAATTCACTCTCGACCAGGCTGTCCGGGATGGCGCTGCAATTCAGTGCAATGAACGGCTCTGCCGACCGTGTGCTGGCGGTATGAATGGATTGCGCGAACAATTCTTTCCCCACACCGCTTTCACCTAATAATAAGACAGGAAAATCAGTCGCTGCCGCCTTCTTGGCTAGTTCTTTCTTCTGTAAGAGGGTCGGACACGTACCGACAATATCCCTAAACGCATACAAATGCTGCTCGTTTGCCGCTTGCTTCTGAATGGAGACGGACTGCCACAGCTTCTGATGCTCATTATGAATGGTTTCGACCGAAAAGCCTTCCAACTTCGTAAACACTTTGCCAATTGCGTCACTTCCAACAATGCGGATGGCGGCATGATTAGCACGAAGGATGCGGTTATCCCGGCTTAGAGAAAGCAGCGGTAAAGGATGATTTAGTGAGGAATGCTCGAGTTCTCTGAGGGTAATGAGATGCTCCTTCTTCGACTCTTCCAGCAGAATTTTATTCTGTAGGGAATGGGCTGCCATACAGGCAAGTGTAAACGTATAGGCGTGGTAATTCTCTTGTTTGCCGCTAATATTGATGATACCGATCAGTTCGCCGATTGAATTGAAGACGGGTGCCGAGGCGCAGGTCAAGAAGTGATTGGAGTTGAAATAATGCTCTTCGGCATGCACACGCACGGCTTTTTTCTCTGCGAGGGCGACACCTATGGCATTTGTTCCTTTTCTTCTCTCTGCCCAATTTGCTCCTACTTGCAGCTGAACCGCTAACGCCCGGCGGGAGAAATCGATATCTCCAACCGTGTGAATAATGGTTCCCTCCGAATCGATAAGCAGCGCCATCTGACCGGATTGCTTGATGCCTGTGTGCATTTGCTCGAATATTTGCTCCGTATAATGTATGGTTTGCTCGTTTTGCCTTAACAGAGATTGCATGTGGCTTCCGGTTAAGATGTCGTCGTCAATGGGGTCGGTGGGCATTAAACCAAGTTCGTGACAGCGCTTCCAAGATGACGCCGCCGCTTCTGATAAAAAGTTATTTTCCACGGATAGCAAAAATAAACACCTCCATTGCAATCGGTTTCCTAATCCGATCATATCATAGTTGCTTTTATTAATGGAGAGCTGAAAGAAAGAATGTCCCAAAATGGAACACTTCCGTTGTTTCAGATCGGAACAAAAACTAGTAAGCGCTCACCATATTGCCTTATTGGACGGCATTCCATATGTTGGCACGATCCTTGCTTATATATTTAACGTATTCCATTTTAAGGAGGCTGAGCTAAATGATTTATGCACAACCTGGACAAAACGGATCAAAGGTTACGTTTAAAAAACGGTACGAAAATTTTATCGGAGGGCAGTGGACTGCGCCTATTAAGGGTCAATACTTTGATAATCCATCACCTGTAAATAACCGTGTTTTCTGCGAGGTTCCACGCTCTACTTCAGAGGATATCGAGATGGCTTTAGATGCTGCGCATGCTGCAAAGGACGCATGGGGGCGCACGTCCGTTGCGGAGCGTGCCGTCATTTTAAATAAAATTGCTGATCGGATGGAAGCGAATTTGGAAATGCTCGCGGTTGCTGAGACCTGGGATAACGGGAAGCCGGTTCGAGAAACGCTCGCGGCTGATCTGCCACTGGCGATCGATCATTTTCGCTATTTTGCAGGATGCATTCGCGCCCAGGAGGGTTCGCTCAGCCAATTGGATGACAATATGGTAGCTTACCATTTCAATGAGCCTCTTGGCGTCGTCGGTCAGATTATACCGTGGAACTTTCCATTGCTTATGGCGACATGGAAGCTTGCACCAGCACTTGCGGCCGGAAATGCGGTCGTTCTGAAGCCCGCTGAGCAAACGCCGGCATCCATACTGGTGCTGATAGAGCTCATTCAAGATTTGCTGCCGCCAGGCGTACTTAATATCGTCAATGGTTTCGGACTTGAAGCCGGTAAACCGCTTGCCTCGAGCAGCCGGATCGCGAAAATCGCCTTTACCGGCGAGACAACGACAGGCCGTTTAATTATGCAGTATGCTTCGCAAAACCTGATTCCGGTCACCTTGGAGCTGGGTGGTAAGTCACCAAACATTTTCTTTGAGGATGTGGTCGCACGTGATGACGCTTTCTTCAATAAAGCGCTCGAAGGCTTTGCAATGTTCGCCCTGAATCAAGGAGAAGTCTGCACCAGCCCGTCACGCGCATTAATTCAGGAATCGATTTATGATCAATTTATGGAAAGAGCCTTGAAGCGAGTCGCTGCCATCAAACAGGGTAACCCTCTGGATACGGAAACGATGATTGGCGCACAAGCCTCTACCGAGCAAGTTGAGAAAATTATGAGCTATATCAATATCGGTGCACAGGAAGGGGCCGAATGTCTGATCGGCGGAGATCGGGCAAAGGTAGATGGAGATATCTCCGAGGGCTACTACATTCAGCCGACAGTTCTGAAGGGGCATAACAAAATGAGAATCTTCCAAGAGGAGATTTTCGGACCGGTTCTTTCCGTTACGACGTTCAAGGATCAGGAAGAGGCGCTGGCGATCGCGAATGACACGCTCTATGGTCTTGGCTCCGGTGTTTGGACGCGCGACATGACCACGGCCTACCGGATGGGGCGCAGCATTCAAGCCGGCCGCGTATGGACGAATTGCTATCATGCGTATCCTGCCCATGCTGCCTTCGGCGGCTATAAGAGCTCGGGCATTGGCCGCGAGAATCACAAAATGATGCTCTCCCATTACCAGCAAACCAAAAATCTACTCGTCAGTTACAGCCCCGACGCACTGGGCTTCTTCTAAGAGAGCCGTACGATGACGATAGAAGTGAGCAAGGTCGTTGCTACCGATGCCGCTCTAGAGCTAATCGAAATTGTAAAGGCCAAACATGGCCCTGTCATGTTCCATCAATCTGGCGGATGCTGCGATGGCAGCTCTCCGATGTGCTACGCGCAAGGGGAGTTCCTTATCGGCGATAGCGACGTATGGCTGGGGGATATAGGCGGCGCCCCTTTCTATATGAGCAAGTCGCAATACGATTATTGGAAGAATACGATGCTCATCATCGACGTGGTGCCCGGCAGAGGTGGGATGTTCTCGCTTGAGGGGCCGGAAGGGCGACGTTTTCTGACTCGCTCGAGGATGTTCTCGGATGAGGAGCGGCGTGTGTTGGGTCTCTAAGCTTTTTTATAAGATAGGATTAATAACCCTGTTCTCTTTCCTTGACGAAGGGAACAGGTTTTTTTGTGCTGCAGGCAGCCTTTTACAAGAAAGGCTCCTCCTATATTGGCCTATGACCATGACGCAAATCGCAGAAAGGCTGCATTAGAGTTACTTTTGGCTGGAATTGTTGTATCTTTTGTAACAAGTTTAAACTTTACATTTAAATCCTAAACTTTAAAGTTTAAATCTTAACGTTTAAATCGTACAGTTTAAAGCTTAAATCTTAAAGTTCAAATCTTAAACTTTAAACTTTAAAGTTCATTCCAACTAGCAGCTAAAAATACCAATTATTCCAAACACCCTCTCAATTGGGCCTTGTTACGCGAATCTTTATATAAACAATAAGGTTGAGGAGAGGGGAATAGACTTGACAAAGAACGAAGTCTTAACCACTACCATCACGCTGTCTATTGATAATGGCAGCAGTCACGTTAAAGTGATTTACGACCATTTGGACAAAAACTTTATTTTTCCTAATGTACTAGCACAACCGTTTGGTGAACGATTTCTTTTGATGGAACAAGGTGATCCCTTGGATTTTCTTGACGTACAGATTACATCGCCTTCGATAGAGAGCGATCAGTACCGACATGTTTACGTGGGTAACTTAGCGATCGGTGACGAAGGGATTATTCATGAAATTGTAGGGGATAAAGCGGTGCAAAAGAAGGCCCAGAGACCCGAAACAATGGTGACACTCCTTACGGCTGCGGCGTATGCCATTGCCAAGAAACATGAGGATGCCATTAGGCGGGGGAAAAAGCGGATTAAAGCCGCTGTCAACTTGGGTACAGGTCTGCCGATTCGTGAAATAACGAAATTCCGTGAGGAATTTGCTCATAAGATTACAGGAGGCGTACATTCCGTTACATTCGGGACGACCCCCGTATTTAAAGGGATAACGGTGGAAATGGAATTTTCGCTTCCTACCGATATCAGCATAGACGATGTATCCGGTGTTTACGACCTTGAGGCCACTTCCAAATCGCATCTATCCCATAAAGGCTTCGGCATTGCCGATGTTGGTGGTGTTGACATGGATATCGCGTTCTTCAAACCCGGTCTCGATCTGGATCAGCGGCACTCTACCGGCGCTAAGATCTACCTCAATGATGCTTTAGAGAGCATTCGCAACGAGGTTAATTCGCAAGGCGAGGAATTGATCGCTAGCACGGCGGAATTGACCCTCATGCTGGTCAACAAAGAGTATGAGATTTATGCGGAGGGTAAGGTTGTTTTTGACATGACAAGCCTTATTAACCGGCACATGCGCATATTAGCGGAGAAAGTGCTGAAATACGCCCGCAACTCTTGGAAGCATGTTCGCTACGCCAACGAATTTTGGTTTATCGGCGGTGGAGCAGTCGTTTTGCAGCCTTGGATTGAGAAACTAAACGCTGAGTTGGGCTTGCCCATTAAGTTTGATAGCGTGGAACACAGCCAATTCCGGAATGTGCGAGGCACCTTTCTTATGCTTGACCACGCGCTGAAACATGCGGACGAATCCGCGGCAGCTAGTGCTGATTCTGAAGGAGTATCTGAGAGCGGGAGCGGTTCGGATTGAAAAAGCGGAGATCCACCGTTTACGTTCGTTCCGGTAAGGATGTTACCCTCTATATTCCGTCAGATACTCCGTCTGAGGTTATCGACTATTTGAATCAGTTGAAAATGGAAGGTATTTTCAGTCAAGGAATCATGGATATTTTGACAAGATATGTTCGTGAAGAGCAATCGAGTAAGCGACCGGTTGTAGAATTATTTCCCGGGAAAGAAATGGTCTCGGACATGGATGATGCCGTTTCTCTAGCAGACAGCTATAGTGACATGGATTCGGCAGAGCCTATTGAACCTTCTCATGAATCGAATGATGATTTCAACCAGCCAAAGAAGGAGATCCTGAGTGCCAATGATCAGAAAAAATTCAGCTTGGCGCAAATATTCCGGCAATCTCGGCATAATTCGGGAAAGCTAGTACAACCCTCGGATCATGGCAACAATAATGAGTAGGTGAACTCCATGATAATGAAAAGGAGGACATCAGATGGACAACGGACAAGCTAAGGACGCAGCGCGTCATTTTAATCTTTCAGATGAAGTTTTTCACCATCCCGGCATGGATATTTATACACAAATGACTTTTATCGTCTTGAAATGTTATTCTTCGGAATCGAATATGCCAGGATTATCTGATATCGCTAAGCTCGGTCGCATGAGTCTCAAGCAGGCGACCAAGGCTTTGCAGCAACTCGTGGAGATGAGAATTGTCTCGCATAAAATATTCCGTCGTATGGTTGGAGATTTCCAAGACGATCGACTTTCGTGGGCTGCTAAGGGCTTGCTTACGTTTTGCAAAGAGAACCCGAACATCAACCTAGACGATCTAGTGGAACTATCCAGTGAATCGGGCGAGGATGAACATAGCATACGCAAGGCTCTTAAGGAATTGTACGAATATGGGTACTTGGAAGAGTACCCTGTATGGAGTAAAATTGCTAACTAAGGTATAGATGACATAAGAATCAATTTTTGTATATCACCCGCAAGTCTGAGGGGACTTAAAATAGGCCATGCTATCTACATTTGTAGAAGCATGGTCTATTTGTTTAAGTTTGAAAGACTCTAAATGGCTCGATGTTCATATTGTATACAACATCATGTATAAAGGGGTATCCATTCAAATATTGTCGAATTACAATGAAACTTTGATGAATATAGGACAATCATTGGATTTTCAACTAATTAAGAAGATCAAAAGTACTAGAATATATGTGGGGTTTGATTATATAGTTAAATTTACCTATTCAAATTACTAGGAATATAGTATTATGGCAGAGATGGAAATATCGAAATCTCAAGTGAAAAGGGCAAATTGCAGGAAACTGTGAGACGCAAAGCCAAGGGCCTGAAACGCGTATTAAAAACGCGGATGGCAGCCGGTTACCACAGGGAATCATAGTGTTTTTCTATGAACCTTGTATAAGGTTCTTTTCTTTTTTTTGAGATCATTAATCCTTATTATAAGAAAGGAAGGAATGTCAGATGTCAATGAAGAAATCAAGACAAATGTCTATGGTTCTCACACTGCTTTTATTTGTTCAATTAATCTTTCCAGGATTACATGCGTGGGGAGCAACAGACAACGGAACTATCTTACCTCCAAGCAATCTTGCTACTCAACTTCTAACGCCAGATGATGTGAAATTAACGTGGAGCCCGGTGTATGGAGCTACAGGATACACTGTATACAGCATCACCTATGGGCAGCTTATTAATGTTGGGACAACAACAACAGCTAGTCTTACTATAAATAATCTGGCGGAGGGGTCCTACAGTTATGTTGTATCCACCTTAAGTTCTGAAGGCGAATCTGGCCCTTGTGCTCCGGTGGATGTTAACATTGTTTATCCCGATATGACAGCTCCAACCTCTTTAACATACACCTTACAAAATGGTAACAATATCGTTTTGAACTGGGGAACAGCTCCTAATGTACAAACCTATCATTTGTATGAAAATCAAGAGGATGGAAGAAAATTAGTCTATTCAGGGACAGCAAGAACTTTTACAGTCAACAATACCGCTGAGGGAATATATACATATACAGTAACAGCTAGTCATACTTTGTACGGTGAATCTCCTAACTCTACGCCAGTAGAAGTTACTGTCGGATATCCGGCTATGACGGCTCCAAATGGTTTAACGTATACGGTGGCTACCGATGACGTTACATTGAAATGGAATGCTGCTGCTTATGCAACTGGTTATAATGTCTATCAAATTATTGATAATCAAAAAGTTATAAAAAGCAGCCAAATAACGGGTACAACTGTATCCTACATGAATTTGCCCGCTGGAAATTATACATATGTCATTCACTCTTTCAGTGACCGTTTCGGAGAATCTGTCGAGGGCAGCACGGTTTCCTTAACCGTAGGGATGATGGTGCCGCCGAGCAACCTGACTTTTAAACTTCAAAATGTGAATGACGTGGTACTGACTTGGAATGCAGCGATCAACGCAACCTCTTACAAAGTGTATCAAGTAATCGATGGAGAAAAAGTGTTAAAAAATACAGTTACCGGTACGACGGTTACATTTACGAATATGCCAACCGGCGATTATGTATATGAGGTTCATTCGTTAAGCAACTTGTTTGGCGAGTCAACAGACGGTAGCACAGTTTCCTTGACTATAGGAGGAGTCACGATGACTCCTCCCGCAACGTTCACTTCCAAACTGCAAAACTTGACCGATATCGTTCTGACTTGGACAGTTGCATCTAATGCTACCTCCTATAAAATCTATCAAGTTATCGGTGACGAGAAAGTACTGAAAAGTACGGTAACAGGCACGACGGTTACCTACATCAATATGCCTGCGGGTGACTATGTATACGAGGTTCATTCTGTTAGCACCCGTTTTGGTGAGTCTGCCGAAGGAACCCAAACTGCCTTAACCGTTGGGGAAGTAGCCATGGCTGCTCCGGGGAATTTCGCATACAAATTCCAGAATGTAAATGACATTGTACTTACATGGACGGTTGCACCTAATGCTACGGCGTATAAAGTGTATCAAATCGTAGATGGTACAAAGGTATTTAAAAGTACAGTAACCGGAACGACCGTGACCTATGCCAATATGCCGGCTGGTGTTTACCTGTACGAGGTTCATTCCTATAGCGATCGATATGGGGAATCCGTAGCAGGGAGCCAGGTATCATTTACGGTAGATGCTGTTACCATGGTAGCTCCGGGCAATCCGATTGCAAAGGTTCAAAATGTGACAGATGTCGTATTAACTTGGACGGCTGTCGCAAATGCAACCAACTACAAAGTGTACCAAGTTTCGGGTGGTCAAAAAGTATTGAAATCAACGGTGACAGGTACGACGGTGACCTATACAAACCTGGCAGCAGGAGATTACACGTATGAAATTCACTCGAATTCCACACGATTTGGAGAATCGGCTGAAGGTACCCAGGTAATTTTCTCTATCGTACTTCCAACGATTCTGCCACCAACCAATTTGGTGCAGAGTGTAACATCGGCTACGGCGTTTTCTTTAAAGTGGGACGCAGCAGCTTATGGCAATAGCTATAAAGTATATCAAATTGTAAACGATCAAAAAGTATTGAAAAGCACAGTAGCGACAACAACGGTATCTTATACCAATATGCAGCCTGGTGATTATACGTATGTAGTTCATACGGTTTCAACCCGTTTTGGAGAATCCCCAGAGGGAACGAGATTGACATTCACTTTGAACGGTCAAACGATGCAAGCTCCTGCTAGCTTGACTTACAGTTTGGCGAATGTGAATGATCTTACATTGAAGTGGACTTCCGTACCTTACGCAACAAGCTATAAAGTGTACCAGATTATTGATGGCCAAAAAGTATTGAAAAGCACGCTTACAAGCTTAACGGTTACCTATACGAACATTCCTGGCGGGGACTATCAATATGTAGTTGATTCCTATTCAACGATTTTGGGAGAATCACCTGAGGGAGCAGAGGTTAGCTTCAAATTGATTCTACCGACAATGGTAGGTCCGGGTAATCTAGCATCAAAAGTACAGAATGGTAACGATGTGGTTTTAACATGGGATACAGTACCCTATGCTAACAGCTACAAAGTATATGAAATTGTGAATGGCGCAGAGGTTCTAAAAAGTACAGTAACCACGTTGACAGTAACGTACACGAATGTGACAGCGGGGGAACATACTTATGTTGTTCGCTCTGTGAGTACTAAATTCGGAGAGTCGTTGGAAGGAAGTAAAGTGATCCTCTCCATGGTTTTCCCAGTCATGCAAGCGCCAGGAAGTCTGACCCAGACGATTGCAAACGGTAATGACATCAGCCTTAAGTGGGGAGCAGTCCCTTATGCAAACTCTTATAAGGTATATCAAATCGTTGACGGTCAGAAGGTGTTGAAAAGCACAGTGATCTCTACTTCCGTAAGTTATCTACGCTCACCTGCGGGCGACTACAAGTATGAAGTCCATTCATACAGCACTCGTTTCGGTGAATCCCCTGAGGGGAGTCAGGTTAGTTTTACGTTAGATCAGAATTGGACTGCTGCACCGGAACAGGTGACCCAAACTATTGTGAACGGCAATGATATCACCCTACAGTGGGGGGCCGTTGCTAATGTAACATCCTATAATATTTATCAAGTAATTAACGGTGAGAAAGTTCTAAAGAAATCGCAACCAGCAACATCAGTTACTTTTGCAAACATGCCTAAAGGTGAATACACCTATGTAGTTCATGCATTTGGAACTCGATTCGGGGAATCTCCAGATGGAGCAAGTGTAAGCTTTACTTTGGATTTCCCTGTGATGCAGGCACCTGCTACATTAACGCAGATGATTACGAATGGTAATGATATTACTTTAAAGTGGGGAACTTCAACTTACGCTAATTCTTATAAGGTTTATCAAGTAGTTGATGGTGAAAAGGTGTTGAAAAGCACATTGACCGGAACCACTGTAGCATATACCAACATGCCAGCAGGTGATTATACGTATGAAGTGCACTCCTATAGCAGCCGTTTCGGTGAGTCCCCAGAGGGACGCCAGCTCACGTATACGCTGGTACATCCGATCTTGCAAGCTCCAGGCAATGTGACGAAAAGTGTCACGAATGGCAATGACATTACTTTAAAATGGGGAACCGTAACTTATGCTACGTCTTATCGCGTCTACCAAATCGTAGATGGGCAAAGAGAATTGAAAAAAATACAGACGGGTACAACCGTAACGTTTACCAACATGCCAGAAGGTGACTATAACTATGAGATTTACTCCTATAGTGATCGATTCGGTGAATCGCCGAAGGCGGGTATCTCAGCTTTCAATTTGACATGGCCCGTACTTCAGCCGTCGCAATTAAAAGGTACAGTCACGAATGCTAATAATCTGACATTAACTTGGACGGCGGCAGCTTGGGCTAATGAATATCGCGTATATGAAGTGACGGGCGGAACACGCCAGTTAATCTATAAAGGTACTGCTCTAACAACCCAGATCTACAACTTGAGTGAGAAAACGCATAATTATGAATTAGTCATTTATAATACACGTTTTGGAGAGTCTGCACCTTCCAATAGGTTAACATTTGATATCATTTACCCTGACATGCAATCTCCAGTGGCAGGTTTGAGGCTGCTAAGTCCAACAAGCGCTGTAATTACATGGAATTTTATTACATACACTAATGGTTATAACGTATATGAAATTGTAAATGGACAACCAATATTGCTAGTTAAAAACTTAAACAACCTGTCCTATACAGTAAATAACCTATCTTACGCGAACCACCTGTATTATGTAGCTTCGTATAGTAATTCATTTGGTGAATCGGATCCTTCTAACACAGTTGAGGCAAAGCTGATCATCGATACGGAGGCACCGGTAACGAAAGCAACTGCACCAACGGATTGGACGAATCAAAGTGCTGCAGTAACATTATCGGCAACCGATAATGAAACAGGAGTTGCCAATACGTTCTATTCTTTGAATGACCAAGCTTTCATATCGGGGACTACCGTTAATGTCAGCCAAGAAGGATTAAATAAAATATCTTATTATTCTGTAGATAAAGTAGGCAACACAGAAGCGACAAAAATCATTTATGTGAAGATTGACAAAATCGCTCCGTTAACAAAGGCAAGTGAAATTCAAGGATGGTCTAAGGAAGTAACTGTGACGCTGGAAGCGGCGGATAGCCAAAGCGGTGTAGCTAAGACGCTGTACTCTGTGAACGGTGGAGAGTACTCAGAAGGCACAAGCGTGAAAGTGAGCCAAGAAGGCGTGAGCCAGGTCAGCTTCTACTCGGTTGACCAAGTGGGCAACGCAGAGAAGGCACAGACCGTAGAAGTGAAGATTGACCGTACAGCACCAGTGACTACAGCGACCGCGACAGAAGGCTGGACGAAGTCCGATGCAACTGTGACGCTGGCAGTGGCGGATAGCCAAAGTGGCGTAGCCAAGACGCTGTATTCCGTGAACGGCGGAGACTATGCAGAAGGCACGAGCGTGACGGTGAGTCAAGAAGGTGTGAGCCAAGTGAGCTTCTACTCGGTTGACCAAGCAGGGAACGTAGAGAAGGCACAGGCTGTAGAAGTGAAGATTGACCGTACAGCACCAGTAACTACAGCGACCGCGACAGAAGGCTGGACGAAGTCCGATGCAACTGTGACGCTGGCAGCGGCGGATAGCCAAAGCGGCGTAGCCAAGACGCTGTACTCCGTGAACGGTGGAGAGTACTCAGAAGGAACAATCGTGAATGTGAGCCAAGAAGGCGTGAGTCAGGTCAGCTTCTACTCGGTTGACCAAGCAGGAAACGCAGAGAAGACACAGATGGTAGAAGTGAAGATCGACCGTACGGCGCCAGAAATCACAATGAATTTGAGTGGTGAGTACAAGCTCAACACGATGTTAACATTAAGTTATTCTACACGAGATATTTTGTCGGGCATTGTTTCCGATAGTATGACAGTTAAGGGGCCAGGCGAATCTGTGGTCAAACCAATTGCTAATGAAAGTGTAATTAAATTGGATAAGCCAGGGATCTATACAATCTCAGTAAACGCAATTAATGCTGCAGGCTTAAGTACGACGATTCAAAAACAATTTATTGTTTACATCGCGGGCTCCATTGAAGTAACACCAACAGTAATCAAAGGCAATAATGGTGTGTTTACTGTTCGTGTGAATTTACCTGAAGGGTTCAAAAGCGAAGGATTTGATCTTAATACTGCTGTGCTTAATGGCGTTAAGGCATTATCTAGCAATAATGGTTATTATAATCAAGCAAAGAACGGACAATTCAAGTTCGAACGCTCCGATTTTACTTGGACAGGACCAAATGAAAGCCTGGAATTCCGAGGTCTTGTAGATGGATTTTTGGTAGTCGGTCAGACCATAGTTAAAGTACAAAAGTAATGTGAAAAGAACTGCTGGAGCAGCGTGGATATGATAAGAAGAAATAGCCAAGCGGCCAAAAACAAGTGCAAAAATCCCCAAGTTCACTCTAATGTGAGCTTGGGGATCTTTGCACTTAATCTCCGATTACAGTAACGCCCTAAGCTCACGCTGATACTTGTTCAAATGGGCGGTTGTCGGAATAACCTCTTTGGCCAAACGAATACCGCCAATCCTAATGTTCCGGACCACATGATAAGGTGCAGATAAAAGGGCATGAAGAAGGCTGAGATCAGATGAGCTCAAGGGACGATATTTCTGATAATAATCGATCCAACGAAGCATCTCCGAACCGTCCCAGAGGGCGTTTCGATGAAGAATATGGGACAAATCCTTCATTCTGGTGTGGAGCGAAGTGTTGTCAAAATCGATCAAATGCAGTTTCCGCCGTTTGTCTTTCATGAGATTGGGATAATTGTAATCGCCATGAACAAATGCAGAAACCTTTTGTTCCGTATCAATAGCCTCTATCACTTTGGGCTGTTGTAAATGATCTAGTACGTCCTCACTAAGTGCTGCTAAATGTGCGGTAATTTTGTATGAACTGAGCAAGGTTTTATATTCGTTAATCTCGTGATCCAGCCCCATATAACGAATTCTAGCTTCGGGAGCTTCGGCAGTAGGAAATCCTTCCGCTATAGAATGGAACTTGGCTAAAGTTCGAATGCTTTTCTTTAAGTCTTTCTTCCTCGTAAAGTCCGGCCTCTGGCCGTCAACCCAATTCGTTAATGTGTAGGAAAGGCCATCATAAGTCATGTAGGGCGATTGCTCCACTGTAGGAGAAACCTTTTGACTGCGAGTAAAACCACGCTCATCCATATAGGATAAAATCCGGGTAATAAACCGGACCTCCTCTTCCGGGAAAGCGTAACTTTTTAAACAATAAGTCTCGTTCGTGGTCCGAATCTTATAAATATCTTTTATTTGCATAGTTTCTTTAATTTTTATGCCATACGTTTGTTCAATCTGTGACTTCATGGACATCTTCATGCTCATTCTCCTTAGGGATTGATTTTGTCCATTCATCTAATAAATCCATGGCTTTTAATCGGGGATGCCAGGTTTTTTCCAAAATTTCAAGCATTTCACGGCTTCTTGATTGATGAGGGAACCGAGTAGCGTGCCAAGCTTCCCGAGGTAATCCATATAAGGACGAAATTAATTTACGCTCGGTCTCATCTAAAGGACGCCGTTCCTCGTACCCTTTTAATAACGCTAGTATGAAATCGGGATTGAATTGTGTAGTATTCATGAGCGCTTTCGCAAGATCCACATAGATGGATCCCACTTTAACACGGTCCCAATCGATAATGAACAGCTGGCCATTTTCAGAAATAATGACATTAGGGGAAGTAATATCGTTGTGTATCAATGCGGGATGCTCCGATTCCTTCTTCATAAGATCTTCAATCTCAGGGCTGCTTAAGTTAGCCCATGCTTGATCGGTGAGACGCTTACAGTATTTTCCGTATTTTTTGTACCATTTACGGTTCCGTTCATGCGTTTGGATAGCTGTTGCCATTCGTCTACGAAAGAAGCGATCTTGGATTTTCCATAATTCGATTTGTTTATGCGTGAAGGGCCCTTTAGTGTCAAGGAGACCACTGGATGTAGTATGTAGGGTGGCAAGGCCCCGGCCAAGCTCTTCAAAATCTTCATTCGTTTCCAAATTCCTTCCTTTTATCCACTCGGTCATATAGAAGGGGCGTCCAAGGTGTAAAGTCCATAGCTTCCCGGAAGGGGTAGTGAGCCATTTGGGCATGTAACTGAATCCACTATTCATCATGAGTTCTATATACGCTGCTGTTGTTTTCATTTGATGAACGGTACTCGTGCGGAGGAGTGTATTTCGAAAAAAGGGTTTCATGGCAAAGGTGCCCGTTTCCGTTTGTACTTGAATGATGGCGTTTTCTCGGTAAAAGGACGCAACCGTGCCTGACCGGAGCGGCAGCAGGCCGAAACGGCGAGTAATTTTATGAATTCGGTTTTTCGTATAGGGATTTGCCATGTAGCAACCTCGCTTTATTTAAGATGGGGAAGGAGTAGCTAATACCTAGACTATTCATTAAGGGGTACGTCTGTATGGTCTATTGCCACGAGTTACAGTAAAAACTTTCCATTTGGGCAGCAAGGGAACGAAAAAATGACCGGAAGGCTGTGAGCCTTACTCGGTCATTTCCTGAAACAAATGTTTCGTCCTTATTTTTTAATTTTTAGTATCCATCTGTTCGCTTTCCTGAGTTCTCGGCAATTTCAGCGCCATCTCTTTCAGAAGTGGATCCGAGGTGTGTCGAATCGACGTTAGCTTGAGTAAGACCTTCTGAAACACGTCGACCGTAATCAGGATCGGCCTTTGTGAAATGTTCGATCATTTTACTCTGGATCATTGGCTTACATATCTTCAGCGCATTTACCAAATTCGCAATCAATTCATCGCGTTCCCAATCTTCAAATTTGCGATAGGTATCTCCGGCTTGTTTGAAATCATTGGTTCGGCTAATTTTTTCACGGACCAATTTGTCATTATACATAGGTTGATGTTCTTTACCGGAAGGAACTGCTTCTTTTAACCCGCCAAGTGAGGAGGGCTCGTAATTCACATGCGGATTCTGCCCGGGGGCGCGATCAACCATGATGGTCATTTGCCCATCCCGTTGGTTCGTCGCTATACGTGTTTTGGGGGCATTAATCGGCAGCTGAAGGTAGTTCGTTCCCACGCGGTATCGCTGGGTATCGGAGTAGGAGAAGGTTCGGCCCTGCAGAAGCTTGTCATCGGAAAAATCGAGACCATCTACCAGAACCCCCGTACCGAAAGCTGCTTGCTCGACTTCAGCAAAGTAATTTTCGGGGTTCTTATTCAGCACCATTTTGCCCACAGGTAAAAAAGGAAATTGTTCATGATCCCAAAGCTTAGTCGGATCAAGCGGGTCGAAATCGAGCTCAGGATGCTCGTCATCACTCAAGATTTGAACACAGAGCTCCCATTCTGGGTACTCACCGCGTTCGATAGCTTCATACAAATCCTGCGTGGCATGACTTACGTTTTTGGCCTGTATGCCCTCTGCTTCCTTTTGAGTCAGGTTCTTCATTCCTTGCTTCAACGGTTCCCAATGATACTTGACTAATACGGCTTGTCCGTCTTGGTTGACCCACTTGTAGGTATTCACACCAGACCCCTGCATTTGTCTATAGTTGGCTGGAATCCCCCACGGAGAGAACAGGAATGTGATCATGTGAGTGGCCTCAGGAGAGTTCGATACGAAATCGAACATTTTCTCAGGGTTTTGCAGGTTGGTAACGGGGTCTGGTTTGAAGGCATGAACCATGTCCGGGAATTTCAACGGATCGCGAATAAAAAATATCTTCAAGTTGTTGCCGACTAAGTCCCAGTTACCGTCCTCGGTATAAAACTTTGTGGCGAACCCTCGCGGATCACGAAATGTTTCTGGAGAGTAATTGCCGTGAACGACCGTAGAAAATCGGACAAATACAGGGGTCTGTTTACCAGCCTCTTGAAAAAGCTTGGCACGTGTATAGGTAGAGATAGGACCATTACCCAGTTTACCATACGCCTCAAAATATCCATGGGCACCGGCACCGCGTGCATGTACAACACGTTCTGGAATTCGCTCCCGATCAAAATGGGATATTTTCTCGATATAGTGGTAGTTTTCGAGCGTTGACGGTCCTCGATTTCCAATTGTTCGTATGTTTTGATTATCTGAAATCGGATGACCTTGCCGATTCGTTAAAGTCATCTCTTGATTATGGTTGTCCATTGTCTCCATTCATCCTTCCTTAAATTGTCAATAGTACCTTTTGCCATGTATAGGAAAATTATTCATCATCGAATACTAAACGTGATTTCCGTTTTATCTGCAGGCTCTGTATAATAAATCTATATTTTTTACTAAACTTCGGGGGTGCTCCATGTCAAAGAAAAAGTGGACGGTGGGGCTGATAGGCATATTTCTTGTTTTCTGTTATTTTTTATTTCAGTTTTTATCTTCCTCGCTTAAGATCGATTACTTGGTCGGGCAAATGGAACAAAGCAGGGTAGAGGATAAACGTATCAAGCACGTCGTGCTTATTGCTCAAGAGATCGACAATCCATTCTGGAGAACGGTGGAGTTGGGAGCAAAAGAAGCCGCGGCGCAGCTGGGTATGAAGATTGATTACATGGGGCCGATTCGCATAAATCCTTCAGAACAAATGAATCTCCTAGAGAAATCGATTGCTGCCAAGCCGGATGCCATTATCGTGCAAGGGATAAAGGAGCAGCACTACGATCAACTGATCAGCAAGGCAATAGATCAAGGTATTCCATTGCTTACAGTAGATGCAGATGAGCCGGAGAGCCGGCGACTTGCCTACGTGGGAACAGATAATTGGGAAGCAGGCAAACGCATGGGAGAGCTTGTGGTGAAAGAGGCTGGCGGGAAAGGCCGTGTCGGTGTCATGATCGGAAGCGAACTGGCGGATAATCAACAGCTGCGTCTAGAGGGATTCCGTTCAATTATTCGAAATACGCCAGGTTTTGAAATCGTAGCTGTCCGCTCATCGAATATTTCACGAATTCAAGCCGCTAAGCAGACAGAAGCTATGTTAAACCAATACGCAAGTATCCAGACGATGGTCGGATTTAGCTCTTTAGATGCTGTCGGTATCGTGGAAGGACTGAAGGCAGCGAATCGAGCAGATGTAAGCGTGTACGGATTTGATGACCTGGAGGAAACCAAACAGGGTATCGCCCAAGGAGCAATCCTAGCTTCCATCGTTCAGCAGCCTAAAGAGATTGGATTCAAATCGGTTTATTTGCTAGCGGAAATTCTCAAAGGGGGCTCCATTCCTGTTCAGCACTTCACTACTACGGAGATTCTGGATAGAAATCACTTGAAAGCTAGTGTGGGCAGCCCATGAATATACGTAGAATGCTTTTTATTGTCATACCGGCGCTTTTCATTTTGAATAACGCAGTTGCTTATTTCATCTTTGAAAGCGGAAGAACGGTGCAGCAAAGCTATAATGTGATGCTGGATCGGGTACTATTGTACAAGCAAATTGCCGGACAAACGCAGGGGAACCTTCGTGCTCTGAATGTTTACTTAATGGATCGAACAGAGAACAGCCGCAAGGCATATATAAGTCAGAGGGATGAGCTCAATCTTCTGCGGGAAAGCTTGTCTGCACAGGAGACGATTATTCCAACTACTGATCTTACAGTCCGCAGCTATCGAAACATGATCGATACGTTTATAGGGCAAGAAGCGGGTGTCATAGAGGCTTTAAATAACCAAGGTTCTTTGGCTTATGCGGCTTTCTACGAAGAGGCAGAGCAGACAGCAGCGTTCATCCAAGCAGAAGGACATCATCTTATTGACTTGGAACTCAGTTATTATCAGCCCTTCTACAGACAAATTCTTATCCAAACGGAAGTTATGAATCATTGGGGAGTCGCTATCTTTATCTTGAATACGCTGATAAGTGTCTTGTTTGCTTATTGGATTTCCCTAGGTATTACCCGACCGATCAAGCAGTTGGCCTTAACGGCTCAACAAATTTCAGACGGGAATTTGCAAGCTCCCCCACCGCAGATCAGTGAGCATAATGAGTTTGGTATGTTATCTAAAGCATTTGGGCGCATGCAAGACAATTTGAAGGAACTTATTATGAAAGAGAAAGAAAGCTTGGAAAAGGACAAGCTGGTCAAAGAATTGGAGCTGGAAGTTTTACAAAATCAGATCAACCCGCACTTTCTCTTTAATTCCTTGAATGTCATATCCAAGCTTGCTCTGCTTGAGGGTGCTGAAAAAACTAGCGATCTTACGGTATCCATGTCGAATCTTCTTCGGTATAATCTTCGGAAATTGGATCGTCCGGTGACGCTCAGGGATGAGGTCGAGCATGCCAAAGAGTACTTTACCATCCAACAGGCTCGCTTTCGTGACCGGATTCAGTTCATAACAGAAATTGACGAGAGCGGACTGGACGTTTACGTTCCCATGCTAACCCTTCAACCGATCCTTGAGAATGTCTTTGTCCACGGTATTGAGGGAATGGAAGAAGGGGCTGAGATTAAGCTGATCATTGCTTGCGGGACTGGTGAAGTAAGGGTTGCCATTTCAGATAATGGGATCGGCATGAGCGAGGAAGTCCGTGAGTCTCTGCTTCACTTCGAATCGGAACCGCTGCTTGGCCAAGAAAAGGGACAATCCACGGGATTAGGGACGCGTAATGTCTTTAAAAGACTCGAATTATTCTATGATAGGAAGAATCTTGTAGATATTCACAGTGAACCGGGCCGGGGGACGACTGTCCTCATCCGGCTTCCTGCTGCAGGAAAGGGGGATGGAGATGTATCGCCTACTGATCGCAGATGATGAAGCTTTAGAAAGAGAAGGCATTGAATGGATTGTGACCCGAATGATGCCGAATACCTTTGAAATTATTCATGCAGAGAATGGTCGCGTAGCTATTCAAAAGGCAGATGAATTTCGGCCGCATATCGTGCTGATGGATATTCGAATGCCGGGCATTCAAGGCCTTGAAGCGTTAAAGGAAATCAAGGCTCATAGTCCGCAGATCAAGATGGTTCTGGTTACAGCCTATGAACATTTTGAATACGCCAAAGAAGCCCTTTCCTTGGGGGTAAAAGAGTATCTGATCAAACCGGCTAAACGCGAACAAATCGTCGCACTCCTCCAGCGGATGGTAGCTGAGATTGAACAGGACCAAAGAAAGCGCGACGAGGAGTTCGCAATACGCGATAAGTACTTCCAGCTGCTCCCGTTGGCGGAAACGGAAATGGCTCTGGTCTTTATGTCAGATCAAGTAAATGACACCGAGGTGGGGTATCTAGCTGATATCCTCGACATTTCCATAGATAAAGGTTGTGCGCTTGTGCTCGCCTTGCCGGAATTCGGGCATACCTCCGAGCAGGAATTAGGCATCGAAAAGAAAAAGCTTTACGAAACGGCAAAAAACTTCGCCAAAGGATTTATCAAGAATAGGGCCGGTTGTGTGGTCAGTTCTATGGTCCATTTGCACATGGTCATCTTTCTTCTGGAGAAGGCAGAAATCAAGGATGAGGTATTACGGGAAGAGGCTGACATCCTAGGCGCTAAGCTAGTGGAGATACTTCACCAACAGCGTAGTATAGACGCTAATGTAGGCACCGGGTCCGTTCAAATGGATATTGAGGGGATAAGGAGATCGTATTTTGAAGCCGTCTTCGCATCCACGTATCCTAAAACATGGGGTAACCTTTGCTCTTTTGAGGATTTGAAAATGCTTTCCCTGGAAGGAGAGCGGGAAATAGCTGATAAGTTTATTTCAGACAATACTTCTGAACGTACTTACGTAGAATTGGCCATCAAACGAATCCGCGAGGAACGTGAACAGCGAACATGGAGTGTCCTAGACAACGCGATCACGTTTATTCAAGATAAATTCCGCGAGGAGCTTTCCCTTGAAGACGTGGCGGAGCATGTCCACTTGAACCCTTATTACTTTAGCAAAGTATTCAAGCAGCAAACGGGAGAAACCTTCATTGATTATGTGACAAGGCTGCGGATTGAAAGGGCCAAGGAATTCATAAAGGACAGGCAATTCAGCTTAAAGGAAGTCTGTTATATGGTGGGTTATAAAGATCCTAATTACTTTAGCCGGGTATTTAAAAAGGTAACAGGGGTAACTCCTACTGAGTACCGCAACCAACTGTAATAAAGACTAAGGTTCATGCAGAGATGCATGGACTTTTTTGTTGTTACCGAACAAGAATGTGCTAGTCTGCCGCTCTATATCTGACGGTTAATTGCAGGCATCAAGATTATGCTTGTAAACAACAAATAAGTGAAGGGAATTGGCCCCTAGCTTGAACAAAACGCATGGTATAATGAGTCTCGCATTAGACGGATTTACGAGTTGTTCATGATAAAAGACTCGCATATAAGTGCGAATAAGTCAGAAGGGATAATCGCTTATGAGCTCACATAAAAACAATCAAGACCAACAAGTAAGCATGAAGTTTGTCACGCTAGTTTCGATGGTTGCCGCTTTGGGCGGTTTACTATTTGGATTTGATACAGCTGTTGTGTCGGGTGCAATCGGTTTTATGAAAGAACGTTTCGACCTAAGTGAGGTGGAAGTGGGTTGGGCGGTCTCCAGCTTAATCATCGGGTGTATCGTTGGAGCAGCAGGATCCGGTATGCTGGGGGATAGGTTCGGTCGGAAAAAAGTGCTGATTATGGCTGCGATCCTATTCATTATCGGGTCCATCGGTTCCGCCATTCCAGATACGTTCACCGGCTATATTATTGCCCGAATTATTGGCGGACTTGGGATTGGTATTACCTCTACGCTATGTCCTCTTTATAACGCGGAAATAGCGCCTGCCAAGTATCGCGGCCGTCTTGTAGCTCTGAATCAGTTCGCGACGGTGACCGGTATCTTCCTCGTATATTTCATCAACATGGGCATTGCGGGGTATGGGGACGACGCATGGGATATTTCAACTGCTTGGCGATGGATGTTTGGCTTCGGGGTTCTTCCGGGCTTGCTGTTCTTAGTACTGCTTTTCTTTGTGCCTGAAAGTCCGAGATGGTTGATCAAGCAGGGGAGAGCAGCAGAGTCTCTTCCGATTTTACTTAAGATTCACGGCGACGAACTGGCCAGACAGGAAGTACTGGATATCAAGGAATCGTTCAGTCAGGAAAGCGGATCGATCCGCCAACTGTTCAGCCCAGCTTTGCGGCTTGCTTTAATCGTAGGAGTGGGACTGGCAGTTCTCCAGCAAGTTACGGGAATTAACGCGATTATGTACTATGCCCCAGAAATTTTTAAAGAAACGGGTGCTGGCACGAATGCTTCGCTGATTCAGACCATTTTGGTCGGTTTGATTAATTTCCTTTTCACTATTCTTGCTATATGGCTCATCGATAAGGTGGGACGTAAGGTCCTTCTACTTGTTGGATCTGCCTCAATGACAGTGTGCCTAGTTGTAATAGGTGCCGCCTTTCAAACGGGACAACCTTCCGGGCCATTGGTGCTAATCTTTATTTTATTGTATGTGGCTTCCTTTGCTGTATCGCTTGGGCCAGTCGTGTGGGTGATTATGTCCGAAATTTTCCCGAACCGTATTCGTGGAAAAGCTACGGCGATAGCTTCTATGGCGCTATGGACAGCGGATTATATCGTATCACAGACCTTTCCTCCGATGCTTGGTTCTGCAGGGCCAGCGGTGACATTCTGGATATTCGGTTTCATGTCCGTACTTACTTTCTTTTTCACTTGGCGTCTAGTACCAGAGACAAAGGGGAAATCGCTGGAAGAGATCGAAGCCTTGTGGTCTTCGAAAAAAGCATCTACTGCGAATAAAAGCAAAGAAGAAGAAGGCCTCCCATATAGAACTTTTTCTAACACACGTGAATCTTGAGTTGCTCGTTATAGCGCGATAATGGCGGTTATCGAACCCCTGTTATCATGAAAAGGAACGACGATTCGTTATTTTGAGCAAATGAGAGCTAAACAGGCATATCACGGAACGAGGATACCTTATTTGTTTAAAAAACACGTTGCAGACGCAAAAATGGTCAAATAACGCATCGTCGTTCCGCTTGAACCCAAATTTATGCAGATCTCAGTGAAATAGCGCATCCTTGTTCCTTTTAGATGGGTGGTAATAGGAACGGTCGCACATATGCGTAAAAAGAAAGAACCTCAACTCCACAAAAAGGAGCTCGAGGTTCTTTTTTACGATCCCTTCTGCCAAAACTAGTCATCTGTCACGAATTAACATCCAACGCATATCATGCAGATATGTAATTACGTGCGAAATGGAGTTGTTCCGAATTGGCGACACCTGATATAGATTATACGCAACCAGATGTTCAATACTTTTTTGATGTCAATAAAAACCGATTAAAAACTAATCCTGAACTATTGAGGAAAACTCTTAAACCTCTAGATAATCAAACCATTGTGATTGGACCTACGGACGAATGTGTGTCAGAAATGCATAAGCGGCAGGCCTATCCCTCGTATGCCAACACGACAAGTCATCCCCATGCAGCGCCTCAATACCAACATCCCACAAAACAATTATAATTATGGGAATCACTAGCGTTGATTATGCGGGTTTGCGTTCTACTATATAGCAAGCAAATCCTAAGATCAGCGCCAGTCCTACGAGTATGGCACCGACCCAAGGGAGGGCTGTGATTGCTAGATGTGTAATGACCCATCCCCCAATGAAAGCACCGGCGGCATTTCCTAGATTACCAGCTGAATGACTGGAGGTAGAGGCAAGTGCTGGTGCCGCCTGTGCAAGGCTCATAATACGTACTTGCAGCCCAGGAAACACAGCGAAGGAAGCAGCTCCCCACAGAAATATAGTCAAGACGGCAGCGACCGGACTATAAATGGTAAAGGTGAAGAGGGTAAGAATGACACATATCGAAAGGTAAAGTCCCAGTATGGAGGGCATCAGCTTCCAGTCTGCAAGCTTTCCGCCGACGATATTGCCGATGGTTACTCCACAGCCGAAGAGAACGAGGATCCAAGTTACGCTATGTTCAGCAAAACCGCTGACTTGCACTAGCAGTGGCGTAATATAAGTAAATACGGCGAATAGGCCGGCGTTACCTAGTGCTCCGATCAGCAGATATAGAAGAAGCTTGGGCTTGGCGAGAGCGCTAATCTGCTTAACGATACTCGCTGGTTTGTCATGCCGAATTTGCGGTATAAAGATAAGAATGCCGATTAATGCAATGATTCCCATGATCGCTATCGCGCCAAATGAGGATCGCCACCCCATGTGTTGACCGATGAATGTCCCCAGAGGAACACCGATAATATTGGCAATGGTTAGGCCAGCCATCATGATGGATACGGCCCCGGCACGCTTGTCCGGACGTACAAGATTGGAGGCGATAACAGCCCCAACTCCAAAGAATGTCCCGTGTGTCAATGCGGTTATCATACGGGCTCCCATCAAAATGGCATAGCTTGGCGCGAAAACAGAGATTCCGTTACCGAGAATGAATAAAAGCATAAGCAGACATAACAGTTTCTTTTGCGGGATTCGGTGGGTGAGAACCGTCAGGATTGGCGCACCGATAGCTACCCCGAGGGCATACATCGTAATGAGTTGTCCTGCGGATGAGATGCTGACATGCAAATCATTAGCGACATTAGGCAGCAGACCCATGATAACAAATTCAGTCATTCCAATGGCAAAAGCGCCTACTGTAAGGGAAAGTATAGAGATAGGGAACGGTTCTTTGGTTGCTTGCTCCTTGGTAATACGGTGTGATAACTCCATGATGTCAGTGTCAACCTTTCTCTTGTGTGTACTAAAGCTCCAATCGTAATCAAGTCGTGCCGATCAATAAGATCTTTTTCATATTATTTAGTTTTCAAAGCTTATAATCAAGACATTTCTTTTAAAAAATATGTAAAGAGGTGCGTTTTTTTGTCGAGCGATTGGACATTTTATTAAAAGAAGCCGCCCTTAATTATCTAAGGGTGGCTCCTTTTTTTCATATTAGTAAGCTCGAATATATTGTTTTGGAATATTATTTGGTTCATTGCGAAGCGTAATGGCAGCATGTGTTGCCCAGTACGGATCACGCAGCATGCCACGGGCAATCGCTACGAAGTCAGCATCTTCGCTGCCGATAACGGATTCAGCAAGCGCTGGATCTTCGAGCATACCTACAGCAATAACGGGTACATTCAGCGCCTCGCGGATTTTACGTGCGAACGGAACCTGATAGCCCGGGTAATTGCCTGGTTTTCTCTCTCCAGCAGGTCCTTCTCCGCCAGAACTCACATGAAAAGCATCTACTCCTGCAGCTTGGTAGGCTTTGGACAGCTCGATAGCATGATCAATATCATATCCGCCATCGACATACTCCACTGCGGAGATGCGGAAGATGAGCGGCATGTCAGCAGGCATTTCTTTCTTTACGGCTTGAATGACTTCTACACCAAAGCGGGCAAGGTCTTGACCGTAAACATCGTCTCTTTTATTCGTTAGAGGCGATTGGAACTGATGGATCAAATAGCCGTGTGCTCCATGAAGCTCGATCGTATCCACACCAGCTTGTACAGCGCGGCGGGCTGCATCACCGAATTTTTTAACCACGTCTTGAACCTCTTCGGTTGCAAGGGCGCGAGGCATTTTGTAAGCTGATCCCGGAAACTGTATCGCAGATGGGGCAACTGGGACTGCCGCGTCTTCTGCTTTGCGTCCCGCATGAGCGATCTGAATCCCGATTTTTGTGTTATGCGCGTGTACACCGTCAATAATTTTGGCGAAGGCCGGAATCTGCTCGTCTGACCATATGCCTAAGTCGAAATCGGTAATGCGCCCATCGGGATCAACATCCGTCATTTCCATAATAATGAGGCCTGTACCGCCAATAGCGCGGCTAAGATAGTGAACATAGTGCCATTCATTTGGCTTTCCGTCTTTAGCTGTAACCGAATATTGACACATTGGCGCCATAACAATGCGATTATTTATGTGTAAACCTTTCAGATCATAGGAAGCAAATAATTTCTGAGTCATAGTCATCTCTCCTTTTAGCTATTTATGAAGACAACCCTAACAAGGGTTCCTATTGCAACTGATAGTCACGCCATTTATTATTAATGGTATTGCAACTAAAAGCAAGTACCTACTTTTAAGTACTATAGTATCAAAAAGTATACTAAAGGAGTCGTTACCATGGGCGATCAACGATTTAAGAACTCGGTAGAAATGACCTTGAAAGTCATTGGCGGCAAATGGAAGCTGGTCATTCTTTGTCATCTGATGGACGGCGTCAAACGCTTTGGCGAGTTAAAAAGAGGGATGCCTGACATTACGCAAAAAATGTTAACCCAACAACTACGCGAATTAGAGGATGACGGCATTATCCATCGGGAAGTATTCGTTCAAGTACCTCCGAAAGTCGAATATTCTTTAACGCAATATGGCCTAACCATGGAGGAAGTGCTCAATGTAATGGCTGATTGGGGGCATAACCACCAAGAACGAATTAACTGAAGCTCAAATGTTACAAAAAAATTCAAGTTGTAGGGACCTTTAACTTCGTGTTGACGGTCTTTTTTGTCATTCATAGTTTCCAAATGGGTACTACGTCACTGAATAGTGCGTACTTCCTTTTCGAAAAGTATCATCGTACAATTGGACCCATGAACAATACAAAACAAAATTATATGAGGAGCGAGTCATCCATGGAACTTCAATTAGCGTTAGATCTTGTCGACATTCCGCAAGCCAAGAAATTGGTGAAAGAAGTGGAAGCATATATAGATATCGTTGAAATTGGCACACCGGTTGTCATTAATGAAGGACTTCGCGCGGTCAAAGAAATCAAAGCAGCTTTTCCTAACCTCAGAGTATTGGCTGACTTGAAAATTATGGACGCCGCTGGCTACGAAGTTATGAAAGCATCCGAAGCAGGAGCAGACATCGTTACCGTATTAGGTGCCTCCGAAGACATGACGATCAAAGGTGCTGTAGAAGAAGCTAGAAAACAAGGCAAACAAATTCTGGTTGATATGATCTCTGTGAAAAATCTTGAGCAGCGTGCTCAAGAGATCGACGCACTCGGCGTTGATTATATCTGTGTGCACACAGGTTATGATCTACAAGCAGTCGGAAAGAATTCATTTGAAGATCTTCTGACGATCAAGCGTGTTGTGAAGCAGGCCAAAACAGCGATTGCGGGAGGCATTAAATTAAGTACACTTCCGGAAGTTATCAAAGCGAATCCTGATCTTGTTATTGTCGGCGGAGGTATTACTGGACAAGAAGACCAGCAAGCTGCAGCCGCAGAAATGCAGAAATTGATCAAACAAGGATCTTAATTCGCATGGAAACGAATCTGTATTTAGCTGAAATCCTTCATGAGCTGCAGCAGGGTGCCAACCAGCTGAATGACGATCAAGCGGATCGTTTTGTAGAGCGGATCATGGAGTCAAGCAAGGTTTTTGTAGCTGGGGCCGGTAGATCCGGCTTGATGGCCAAAGCTTTCGCAATGAGGCTGATGCATATGGGCATTGATGCTTACGTTGTGGGTGAGTCGATCACGCCAAATGTCACGGAAAAAGACATGCTGATCATCGGATCAGGTTCTGGGGAAACCAAGAGTCTCTTATCGATGGCAGAGAAGGCCAAAACCTTGCAGGCTTCTGTCGCGCTAGTAACGATATTCCCAGAATCAAAGATCGGACAGCTTGCGGATATCGTCGTTAAGCTTCCTGGCTCGCCTAAAGATAAGTCGTCTAGCAATTACTCCACCATACAACCAATGGGCTCGCTATTTGAGCAAACTCTCTTGCTATTCTTTGACGCTGTCATCCTTCGGTTAATGGAGAAAAAAGGTTACGACTCCACGACCATGTTTGGTCGACACGCTAATTTGGAATAAACGGGTCTGTCTCAAAAATAAATAAATTCACTTAGGGACTCAGAAAACAAAAAATGAGATGGCAAGGTTAATCTTGCCTTCTCATTTTTTGTTTTTATGTCGATTGCAAGGGAAAGTCTCGCCAGACTTCTAGATAGAGGAAAGTCGATTCGTTAGTATGGGAAATCTGCGATAAGTGGTTTTTACTCCCATTGCTCTTTTGTCCCAACAAAAAAACGGAGTTTTTCTGGTATTTTAGTTGTTGTGCCATCAGCGTTCCCTATTTCCCCAGAACTAGTTCCTAAACCATGTATCATTATCACAGTCTCAGGAAGTTTTGTTTTTTGTCCATTATAATCAACATAATAAAAAACCATAGAGCCACTAATGTTTCTACTTGAGGTCTTTATTTTTCCAGAGGGCGGGACTTCATAAACAATGTAATTCCCTTCATGTTTCAACGCAGGAAATTCAGGTTGATCAAATACAACTTCTATCCACCCCGAATATTCTTTGGGTAATAGAAACTTATGAGTTGGATTATCCGGATTGCCGAAAATAATTATTGTCCCTAATATTAGACAGACAATTACCGAGACTGTGCTAGCAATACCTAGTATCTTCTTCACAAATATCCCTGCTTTCTAAGGTTAGTTTCCATTACATAAATGTCGCCTAACAACAGAGAATAAGGAACAAGAATAGAGATTTTCACTACGTATTTCTGCTGTTGGGAACTTGTGAAATTTTACAAGGTGACGAGAGACGGATTCTCCAGTAATATTATGGCATCAAAATAACGTTAGGAGTTCATCATTCATCATGAGCAACGATCAGACATCAGGACAAGCAGCAGGCAAAAAAACAGGAACGGTTGAGCGTTTTACGTCTACAGGTTTTATTTTGGCTGCGATCGGCAGCTCGGTAGGGCTGGGCAACATGTGGAAGTTTCCCTACATTACGGGTAAACATGGCGGTGCCGCCTTTTTCCTATTATTCATCATATGTTTAATTATTGTAGGCTTACCTATTTTACTTGCAGAAATGACGATTGGCCGCGGCGGTAGAGGTAACGCATCGGTATCTTTCTTTAATCTGACGGGCAAAAAATACTGGGGAGCATTCGGGTTATTATCGATTCTTACCGCTTTCATGATCATGTCCTATTACGCGGTAGTCGCGGGATGGACACTCCATTATACAGTAGAGTCATTTACTGGCATCTTGTTCCAAGAGGGCTCCGACTATAAAGACAAGTTCCTATCATTCGCTTCGGGCTACTGGCCTATCTTCTGGCAGGCTGTTGTTATGGTGGTTACGGGCGGGGTTCTTGCTAAAGGGGTTTCTGGTGGTATCGAGAAATTCAACAAAGTTTTGATTCCCGGATTTCTCATCATCCTACTGGTTCTTATGGTCCGTTCGCTTACGCTCCCAGGAGCGGGAGAAGGGGTATCCTTCTTCTTAAAACCTGACTTCTCCAAGCTGGACGCGGAGTCTGCGCTAGTTGCTTTGGGACATGCGTTCTTTTCCTTATCGCTAGGGATGGGCTGTATGTTAACCTATGGGTCCTATGTGGAAAAAAGACAATCACTTGGCACAGCAACTCTCGCCATTGGTTTCGGTGATTTGGTATATGCTTTCATCGCGGGACTAGTCATTTTCCCAACAGTGTTTTCTTACGGGCTTCAGCCTGGCGAAGGCGTAGGCTTGGCGTTCATGGCGCTGCCTGCAGCGTTCTCGCAAATGCCATTTGGCTTCTTCTTTGGTGGTCTATTCTTCTTGCTCCTAGCCATTGCGGCGTTGACTTCAGCGATTTCCATTTTAGAAGTACCAGTCGCTTATGCCATGCATAAATGGCAGTGGAGCCGCAAAAAATCAGCGGTTATCTTATCCATCCTTTGCTTCTTAGTAGGTGTTCCTTCAGGGCTTTCTGTTGGAGGTGTGCTAGGGGATTTCAATCCTGGAGGTAAAAGCATTTTTGATTGGATGGACTTCATTACTTCCTATGTTCTGATGCCATTCGGTGGGTTAGTCGTTACCTTGTTTACGGGATACGCGTGGAAAAAGGCTGGAGAAGAAGCAGGTTTGAAAGGGTTTTGGTATAAAGCCTGGATGTTTTTACTGCGCGTAGTAGCTCCTGTTCTTATCGTTTGTGTATTCTTGCATTCGATAGGTATAATTAAATTTTCATAGATCTGTACCCAATATCATTAGTCAAGAGGATACCGCGAAGGTATCCTCTTTCTTTTCTTCTTATTTCTTTTCAATCGTTCGGCAATGGGCATATCATTTTAATATCTTCCATCTCCAACATTTGAGAGCTCTCGACTAGACTGCTCAAAGGGACACTTTGCTCATTTTCCGGTTGATCCAAGGGATAAATTCTGGCGGTTTCATTCTTGTCGTCAACATGTTGGATGTAGATCGGCGTCCCATTATAAGTAACATCAACCATGACAGGTGAAACAGCAATCTCTTGAGCGCGTTGATTGTTCATTTTTTGGCCTCCTTCACGTACTAGTTACATTATTTGTGTATGTGAAAGGATGTATTCATGGAAAGACACCCCCAGCTTTAGCTTTTTGGAGGTGCCTTATATTTTAGTTAATTCTTATATTAAGATGATAGCTCTTGCTACCCAGCTAAATTTATTCAGCTGAGCAGATGTACCGTCACCAACTGTAATAAATGAACCGGTTAAAGTGATCCCGCGGTTGATTGTTGACCTTTGAATATAGCCCTCATAGAGCTGATTGTTGATTCCTGCGATGCTGCCACCCGTCACAAATCTTAGAAAAGTAATTTTACCAGAAGGTACATCGTACCACCCTCGGATAGGATTCCAAAATACCGTTCCTGTCACAAAACCATTACTGCCGACAGTAGTGTTTAGCAGGCCTCTAAATCCATTAGCTTCGATAGACCAGGTTGCTCTAATAATAGGAATTTGAGTAGGACGCACACGACGTTTTTTAAGTAGGACCGCTTGGGTTTTAAAATAAATAGGGAACTTCTCTGTTTTGGATGCCATTCTTCTCACTTCCTTTTATCCTATTCTATGTAAAAGTGGTGGAAACTGAATGGATTAATAGATTAGTAGAATAGCGTATTATTCGAAAAAAGGATGGTAAAATAAGAGGTAGATAAAGGAACGGGTATGACTTCTCACTCCCCTTGTGTTCATGAAGGATTTTTGGCACAATAATAAACAGATGGTACGCTTCGGCTGCTTAGTAGAATAGGACTGTATGTGAAAGTCTTGAAAAGAGGATAACGATGAATAAACAATCCATCTATGGATTAACGTTGGATCAATTGATTGCATGGCTTGAGCAAAATGGACACAAAAAATCGCGGGCATTACAAGTCTGGGATTGGCTATATCGGAAGCGGGTAACCGACTTTTCAGAGATGACGGATGTGAAGCAGGATTGTATTCAGAGTCTGGAAGAGCATTTCGTCATTCAGACGTTGACTGAACATACGAGGCAAGAATCAGCGGACGGTACGATGAAGTTCCTTTTCAAGCTGCAGGATGGTAATTTGATCGAGACCGTGTTGATGAGACATAAATTCGGGTTGTCCGTGTGTGTAACGACGCAGGTCGGCTGTAACATTGGGTGCAGCTTCTGTGCGAGCGGGCTTTTGGCCAAAAGTCGTGATCTATCCAGCGCAGAAGTCGTGGAACAAATTATGAAGGTTCAGTTTCATTTGGACAAAGCGGCCAAAGACGAACGAGTCAGCCACATTGTTGTGATGGGCATTGGCGAGCCATTTGATAATTTCGAAAATATGGTTGATTTTATCCGCGTTGTGAAAGACCAAAAAGGCCTAGACATTGCCGCTAGACATATTACAGTATCAACTAGTGGTCTTGCTAATAAAATTATCGAATTCGCGGACTCAGATTTGAAGGTAAATCTTGCGATTTCTCTGCATGCCCCGACGAACGAGCTTCGTACCCGGATCATGAAAATAAACAAAGCGATTCCGATAGAGAAATTAATGCAGGCGATCGAGTACTATTTGGCCAAAACGAACCGGAGAATTACATTGGAGTACATTTTGCTGAAGGATGTTAACGACGGGAGAGAGCATGCGCTGCAATTAGCAGAGCTCATCCAGCATATTCGCCACCTTGCCAACGTGAACTTGATTCCTTACAATCCAGTAGATGAGCATAGTCAATATCAACGGAGCGAGCGGGAATCCGTGCGGGCTTTCTATGATACGTTGAAAAAGCAGGGCATTAGCTGCAGTGTTCGCCTTGAGCATGGAACGGATATTGATGCCGCTTGTGGACAATTAAGAAGTAAACAGATCAAACAATCCACAGGGGATAACCTGGGTCAGGATAGTTTGGTTGTAGGCTAATAGACAAGGCGAGAACCCATCAGATGCTGATCGGGTTCTTTTTTCGTTAAGAATAGCGGCTCCGGCATATAGGGAAAAATGTTTTTAGAACCAACTGGGATAGGAGATGTAAGCATGTTAGATTTCAAAGCCGTTATTCTACAGGAGGAAATTGCACCTTCTCATGCCATCGGATGCCAGCAATGTGAGCTCTCCAAGCAGCGCCACCGCGTGATTTGGGGGGAAGGTAATCCCGAAGCTCCGATTTTCATTATTATGGATAACCCGGGTGCCCGTGAAGACAAGGAGGGACAAGCTTTCATATGCAGTACAAGGGAAACTTTACAGATGGGGATAAGGGAAGCGGGGCTGGATTTGGGCTTGGTTTATGTAAGTTATTTATTGAAGTGCCGTCCGATTCGAGCCTATAACAAGCCCGTAGCCAGAGAGGCATGCTCTTCCCATTTAAAGCTTCAGCTTGAAGAGAAGAAACCCAGTTTGTTGTTTGGACTAGGGAATGTTGTTATGGAGTCTATGTTTCCGGATGTTGAAGCCGATGTAAAAAGTTACAGGGGTAGGTGGCACACGTTCCAAGGGTTACCTGCTGCTTTCTCTTATCATCCACTCGCTGTACGCCGAAGACCCGTCCTCATGAAATATTTCACCGAGGATATTAAGCTTGTTGCTCAGAGGATCAAGGAAATGACTTAAATGGAGGTAGATGTTCTGTCTTCCCAACCTGTTACTGCTGCATTTTTTGAGCAGCCCACACTGTTCTTGGCTCGGTCGCTGCTCGGTAAATTGCTTGTGAAAGAAACCGAATTAGGCATATCTTCAGGCTGGATTGTTGAAACAGAAGCCTACATAGGTCCCGGGGACCGCGCCGCTCATAGCTTTGGCAATCGCAGGACACCGAGAACGGAAGTGATGTTCGGCCCTCCGGGCTATGTCTATACCTATGTGATGCATACCCATTGTCTAGTGAACATAGTAAGCGGGGAGCTAGGCCATCCAGAGGCTGTCTTAATTCGAGCTGTGGAGCCCTGTACTGGAATTGATCACATGTATGATCGCCGCGGCCATGATAAAAAACTAAAGGAGCTCACCAACGGTCCCGGCAAACTAACAAAAGCAATGGGCATTGTAAAAGAGGATTATGGAAGACCTTTTTTTGAGCGTCCTCTCTACATTGCGGAAGGAAAACCAGTAGAATCCGTTGCTGCTGGACCAAGAATCGGCATCGACAATAGTGGAGAAGCCAGAGAATACCCGTGGCGATTCTGGGTTGAAGGGAACCCTTTTGTTTCAAAATAGCTAAGGAGCTGCATTTTTTCGTCTATCCTGTACCTGTTTTCAGTAAACTTTAAGCCAATCTTAGGCTGAATTTCAGGGAATTCCCCCAGTTCCATGCTATTATATTCGTACAAGAGTTTTGAAATGGGGGGGACGACAATGGAAGAAAAGCAAAATGAGCTGAAATCTATAAATAAGAAAATAACGCGTCGTCGGTTCTTGGTATCCAGTGTTTTAATGGTCACCAGTGCGGCGTTAGCAGCCTGTGGAATCAATTTGGGCGGAGGAGCAACGACGCAGCCTGAAGGTAATCAAGCAAAGGAAACAGCGAGCGAATCACCGAAAGCTGCAAATCTGGAGCCAACACCTGCGTGTGGTTCACCAGAGGAGATGACGCCAGCAGTCACGGAAGGTCCGTATTTTACACCTAACTCGCCGGAGAAAAGCTCCCTGCTAGAGCAAGGGATGAAAGGGACGAAGCTTACGCTTGTAGGCTACGTTGTATCCACGTCGTGTAAACCGGTTGCGCATGCGTTATTAGACTTCTGGCAAGCAGATGCCGACGGTCAATATGATAACAAAGGCTTCACCCTTCGGGGGCATCAATATACGGATGATAAAGGCAAGTTTACATTAGAAACGGTTGTACCGGGCTTGTACCCAGGGCGAACACGCCATATCCATGTGAAGGTGCAGGCGCCGAATGGTCAGGTGCTGACGAGTCAACTTTTTTTCCCGAATGAAGCGGGTAATGCGAAGGATGGCATCTACAACAAAGCACTGCTGATGGATATTAAAAGCAATGCTGATGGCAGTCAGTCGGGCTCCTATCAATTCGTTGTAAAGGTATAAATAAAGGAGCCCATGAGAAATCATGAGGCTCCTTTTCGTCTTAAATAGGTAAGAATTTTGTTTCTTGGGTAAGCAGAGCTTGTCCCCTGATTTAGCTTCTTTAATTGTGGGTTTTGCAGATTGAGATGGTTGGTAAGTGATTTTTCATTTGGTGAGTTGGTTTTTTGGGTCTGGGTTCTGGTTGGAGGAGGAGAGGGAGGGGGGCCTGCCCTTAGTCTCTATCTGTCTTTGACCTTGACTTTGTGTTTGACTTTTTTCTTTGTTCTTGTTCTTGTCTTCGGTCTATTCCCCGCAAAAGTTGTACAAAGTACAACAATTCCGTTGGTTTCTTCTCAATAAGCTGTAAATGTTGTAGGTCGTACAACAATTTAGCCTAATTTCATTGAATTGAGCTAATTCTCTAAAGTATTGTTGTATTTTCTACAACATTCGCGGGGATGAAGCTGTTTTAGCCTACGTAAAGTTGTACATTATACAACTTTAAGAATACCTTTGACCAAACATTTCTGGAATAAGCGACTTTTGTGATGATAAAAGTTTGCGTCTAAACTTACCGCATTAACTAACAAACCCTCTCGTCAAAAGGAGGGTGTAATCCGTATTCTTGAAAGGATTACATTGTTTTCCGATTACGCGTAAACATCATGAAGCCGCCTGCTATGATGAGAACGATGGCGATTATCGGTTGGTTGTGGAAAAATTGGCTGAAAATCGAGCCTATAGAGAAAATGGCGAAGAACAAAAGGGACATGACGGTTAGAATGTTAATCGGGATGAGTAACCATTTATTTCGTCCTCCGAACCAATACAGTTCGAATAAACCGACAGCAACAGCCAGCATAAATCCAGGCCACATAAGGTGCCAGATATCGAACAGCATGGAGATTTGGCAGATGACGCCAGTCGTTAAAACGATCCCTCCTGGGACAAGCACGCCAACACCCCGCCGCTGCAGGATGAAGAAGTATAACCAGTGGAAAAATACGCCCACGGGTATGACGAACAAAGTTGGCCAGAAATACTCAAAGATGGTACCGGTATTGAACGTACTATCACCTTTTAGAAACATAAAAATCCCTAAGATAATTAATATAGGGCCAAGAAAGGCGCTGCGATTCATATTCAACATGCTCACTCCTAAATGTTATTATCCATTCTTAATTACTTTAAGAATATCATGACAAGGGATAAGTGTCTTCCTACTCAGGGGGAGGATGGGTATCGGTCGGAGGACTGATTTTTACTGCGTTGTGGTCTTCCTTTCTTGTTTGAGAACGTGAATGAGTTTCATGAATGAAAATAGTCCACAAGCACACAATAAACGGAATGTACACCGATTTATGCCAAAAGGAGTGATGTTGATGAAAGGCAAGTTTGTAAAGGTAACGCTGCTATAAATGTCCATTGCCTTAAGTGTTGTTCCGCTCAGAGCAGAGGCTAAGGTAGTGGACGAACACGCCGTCGTAAAAATGCAATGCTACAGCCAATCGATGGTAAAGCTGAAAGGTGACTTAAGAAAGCTATGGCTCGAGCATATGCTATGGACGAGAAGCTACCTCGTAAGCGCCCTAGCTGGTCTAGAAGATCAAGAGAAAGTGCTGGCTAGACTACTTAAGAATCAGAAGGATATCGGAAATGCGATAAAACCTTATTATGGGGAAGCAGCCGGTAATAAGTTAGGAGACCTGTTGACAGAGCATATCGTCATAGCGGGCAAAGTTGTAGCTGCAGCCAAAAGCGGCAATGCGCCTGATTTCGAGAAGTATAATAAGGAATGGTATCGGAATGCTGATGATACCGCCGCATTTCTCAGTAAAGCGAATCCGAATTGGCCCATGAAAACTCTACAAGATATGTTATATGGGCACTTGCAATTGCTCACAAACAACGTGTCAGCTAGGCTCAAAAAGGACTGGGATGCGGATATTGCTGCGTTCGATCAGGGCGAGGAGCATATTATTATGCTAGCTGATCTTCTTTCGGATGGGATCATAAAACAATTTCCTAAACAGTTTAAGTAACGGGGATAAACAAGTATAAATAAAAAAGCCTCGAAGACAATCGTCTTCGGGGCTTCTTCGCATCATTAGAAAAACTTAACGAGTTGATCCTTGATCTCGTCGTTCGTACCACCAACGACCGTCTGGAACTGCGGCTTATCGAATAGCGCTTGAATTTGCTGTGGATAAGTCTGCTCAATGCTGCGCAAACGGATCGACTCATCGAATTTAGCTGGATGAGCGGTCGAAAGGGCAACCGTCACTTCACCATCTACAGCGAGTTTGTCAGCAGCAGCTACCCCGCAAGCTGTGTGCGGATCGAGCAGATACGCGTATTTCTCATAGTACTCGCTGATTGTGTCGAGGCACTCTTCATTCTGAACGCCATAGGCAGCGAAGTCAGCTTGCACGGCTTGCAGCTTATCAGCAGGGATAACAACACGGCCTTCAGCCTTGAACTGATCCATGATGGCCGAGACAGCTTGCGCGTCTTCGCCATAGAGGTAGAACAAGTAGCGCTCGAAGTTGCTAGCCACTTGAATGTCCATGGAAGGACTGTGTGTTCCACGGAACGCTCCTGGTTGGTAAACACCGTCCTGTACGAAACGTTCAAGAATATTGTTTTCGTTCGTTGCGAGAATGAGTTTATGGATGGGAAGACCCATTTTCTGTGCCAAGTAACCAGCAAAGATATCGCCGAAGTTACCAGTCGGCACACTGAAATTGACCTTCTCAGCCTGATTATTTTTCGCTAATTGGAAGTAAGCATAAAAGTAATATACCGTTTGTGCCAAAATGCGGGCAATGTTGATTGAGTTAATCGCGCGCAAATGGTAGCGGTGCTTGAACTCGACGTCGGCGAACAATTCCTTAATAATACGCTGGCAGTCGTCGAAAGTGCCTTCAACGGAAAGATTCAGCACATTCGCGTCATCAACGGTGGTCATCTGCAATTCTTGAACCTTGCTGACCTTCCCGTGTGGGTGAAGGATACAGATTCGGATGCCTTCTTTACCTCGTACACCTTCAATCGCTGAAGCTCCTGTATCCCCTGAAGTGGCTCCAAGAATATGGATAATCGAATTCGTTTTGCGAGATACGTACGAGTAGAGATTGCCCAAGAATTGAAGAGCGATGTCTTTGAAAGCAAAAGTAGGTCCGTGGAACAATTCCAGCACGTACGTGCCGTCGTTCAGACGTTTGACCGGTGTCACAGCGTCATCCCGAAAGGTTGCATAGCTATCGTCAACGAGCTGCTTCAGCTCATTGCGAGGGATTTCGTTATTCACATATAGCGAGAAGATTTCAAGAGCCAACTCCGAGTAGGAGAGCTGTTGCCACTTCTGTAACGTGTCTGCCGATAATTGTGGGATATGCTTAGGAACAAGTAAACCGCCGTCGTCTGCCAATCCCATCAAGATGGCATCAATGAAGCCGATGGGTTCTACTTTTCCGCGAGTGCTAATGTATTCCATATGAGTCCCCTTACGATTGAATTTTCAGTTATTGTATCAAAAATCAGACCATTTGGACAGTGTAGATACTTTACAAATGAGCAAGAAAACCCTCCAACAGTGGAAGGGTTCGTAGATTTGCCTTTATTATTACCACGTGCAACGATGCTAATTTTATTATCTGAGAATCACATGTCCATTCACACCTATTCTTGCAAGTGGAATTAATCGTTAATGCTCAGCAGTTGACTGACACCTGATGCATAATCGGTTTTGAATGCGGCAGCGTCATCTTCGCTGACACTTCCAGCAGTCACGAAGGCATTCATATTCTCGTTCGCTTGAGCTAACAATTTATAGAGCAAGGAATCGGAATCTGTTTGTGCTGCTTGTGCCAAACTCTGACCTTGTGCTACACGCTTCGTCAAATCAGCAACCTCGATATTCGAAACGGTAGCGACATCATTCATAATACGGTCCAAGCGTTCTGCCAAGTAGCTTTTCGCATCAACCGGGACCTTGTAGCCTCGTGTACCGATGGCATCATTCAGCAATGCATAAGCATCTTGTTTCGTTGCATCTTTATCACTGGCATTCAACCAGCCATTTTGAACTGCTCGGCTCAAATAATTATCAACTCTAGATTGCAGAACCCCAAGAAGCTCGTCGTCTGCGAGGTTTGTTGCCTCTACCAGCGTTTTTCCTGAACCTAACGCGGCTTCCAGGTCACCTACAGGAGAACCGATGTACCCGGCGCTATCGCTGATGATGGAGCGTATACTTTCAGCAGCGATTCCTTTGTTGCTGCTGCCGACAATGCTTTGTCCGTATCCATTTTGTGTGATAGCATCGCCTAGTTGTTTGGCAGCACTTTGCTCGAGCTGGCTCGCCAATTTAGCAGAGATATTACCGGCTTGCCATTCGGTTTCGAACCCTTGGTTTATGTTGCTCGTTAATTGGGAGAGTAAGTCGTCATAGGCCAGACCCGACGCCGAAACCAAACTTTGTCCAGCGCTCAGAGCGTCAACCACGTCGCTATAATCTTTACTTGCGAAGATAGCTGTTGCTTGAATGGTCCAATCCATCTTATCGGAGAGAACAGATTGCCCGTATTTCTCCATCCAGCTCGTTGTTGCTATATCGTATCCTTTCTCCCTGACAATCTGTGCCACAGCCGCAGCTCCGGTTTGCTCGGCTTTATCGAGAAGGTCGGCTTGGAGCCCGCCGGTTGTTACAGCCGCCTGCAAGTCACTATTTAGCATGGCTGTCAAGGAATCTGTCAATGTACCAGCGTCAATCCCAGTAGCTTCGGCTAAGCTCTGACCATTGCGAAGGGCAGCTCTTAGCCCAGAGGAGTTAATGTCTGTTGCAATACTTGCTGTATCCGAGATGATGTTTTGCAGGCGATTATGAATAATTTCAGAGCCATTGTTATGTATGGACGTCGTAAGAGCCGTTTTTTTCCAACTACCGGAAACGAGATCATTAATTCGAGAAGTGGCAAGCTGTTGAAGTTGTGTTGATTCTTTCTGTGTAAGTTCGCCTGTTTTAACCTGATAAGCAAGATCTTGTAAGAAGAAATCGGTGAGCTTTGCAACTAAATCTGATTGTCCCAGCCCGGAAGCGGCTGCTAGGCTTTGATTATTTGCAATTGCGTTAAGTACATCACTACTATCTATATCTGCTGCTACGGCGGTATACTGGTCTAGTTTGCTCAGCCACCTGTTTAATACCAAGGTAGGATAATCTACAGTTATTGATGCAGCCTCGTCTGAAGTTGCTGCCTCTTGAGTCTGACTGTCAGGCGTAAGAGCATCACTCGCGTACGCTGAATGTACCGGTAATACAAGGCCGCTAGTCGAGGTGGCTAATACAGCTACCCCCATTAATACCACGAAATGTTTTTTCATAAAATACGCCATCCTTCCGATTTGAATTTTCCAGTTTTTCCTTCTGGTCTCTACAAATTGAAGTATAGATTTCCTTCCTGAAAATGGAATGAAGGAACCCTGAAAACCAGCTGATATTCCGCTGAATGATTTCTGAGTAAATGCTGAGGATTGGCTGAATTTGAAATCGACCCTAAACGACGGGAAGTTTTATTTAAATTTATTTTGGCGTAGACTTGATCACGGGTAATCTATAGAATCAATATGTGCACACTAAAATGGAAAGGGGTGGAAATCTTGTCTTTTGTAATGAAATTGCGGTGGTTTTTCAAAGAAAGATGGAAATACTACGTGCTTGCTATCAGCTTGATGATCTGTGTGAATTTATTGGCGACAATTCCGCCTAAAATGATAGGGAATACAATCGATCAGATTGGCAGCGGCAGTTTAACGGCATCTAGCCTAAGTCAGACGGTCCTTCTGCTTGTAAGCTTGTCTCTCCTACTATATGTAATTACTTATGTTTGGATCACGACCCTATTCGGCAATTCGGCACTCGTTGAGAAAGTGCTCAGAGGGCGTTTGCTGGCTCATCTGACGAAAATGACACCGGCTTTCTTCCAACGAAACAGCACGGGTCAGTTAATGGCATTAGCCACTAATGACGTGCTCGCTATTGGCCAGACTGCTGGTTACGGCGTTATGACACTCGTTCACACGTTGGTTGGGGCATCCGTCGTTATTATTACGATGATCTCCCTCATTAGCTTCAAATTAATGATTGCGGCGCTGATTCCTCTGCCTTTTCTAGCCTTCGTGATTAGTAAGCTGGGTCAAAAAGTGAGAGTTCGGTTCCTTGCTGCACAGGCCTCTTTTGGCCAAATGAATGATCATGCACTTGAGTCCATCTCCGGTATTCGTGTGATTCGTTCTTATGTTCAGGAAGATCATGACCTAGTCGCCTTCGATAAAGTTACGTCGGAAGTGATGAATAAGAATAGACGCGTATCCATGTTGAATGCGCTTTTTCAGCCACTTACATCGTTAATTGTGGGTCTAAGTTATTCGATAGGCATTGGATATGGCTCCTATATGGTCTTTCATAATGAGATCACGCTGGGTCAGCTGATTTCATTTAATATTTACCTAGGTATGCTGATCTGGCCGATGATTTCTTTCGGCGAGTTTATTAATGTTCTGCAGCGCGGTAGTGCCTCGGCTGACCGTCTGGATACAGCGCTGATGCAAAAAGCGGATATTGTGGATGCCGATGCACCGATTTCGGTGAGTGTGCCGGAGCGTATCGAGATGAAGGAGTTAACCTTTACCTATCCGACAGCAAACCATCCAAGTCTCGTTAACGTTTCTTTTCAACTAGAAAGAGGGCAGACGCTAGGGATTGTAGGTCGGACGGGTAGCGGCAAAAGCACGCTGCTGAAGCAGCTGCTGCGGCAATTCCCGATTGAACCAGGTAAGCTGCTGTTCGCGGGTGTGCCGATTGAGAGAATCGCCTTGGATCAAGTGAAGCGTTGGGTGGCCTACGTTCCGCAGGAGCACCTGCTGCTGTCAAAATCTATTCGCGACAATGTCGCGCTGGGTAAGCACAACGCTTCGCCGGAAGAGATTGCACGGGCTGTTGAGATGGCCTCTTTTACCCAGGATATCGAGCAAATGCCAGAAGGCTTAGCGACAATTGTCGGCGAAAATGGCGTCATGCTGTCCGGTGGACAGAAGCAGCGTTTGGCAATTGCTAGAGCGCTTCTGATCGACTCGGAAATCCTGCTGCTGGATGACTCGTTATCCGCTGTCGATGCGCGTACGGAAAGCCGCATCCTCCAGCATATCCGTAAGGAACGTGCGGGCAGAACGACATTGATCAGCACGCACCGACTCTCGGCTGTGAGCCATGCGAATTGGATCCTCGTCCTAGATGAGGGGCGAATCGTCGAAGAAGGTACCCACGAAGAGCTGATGTTGTTCGGCGGCTGGTACCGAGAGCAGTGGGAGCGTCAACAAATGGAAGCGAGTTTGGAAGAATGACAAAAATAAGAAGGGAGGACGACAAGATGCAGAAACCGTCCACGGCGAGAAGGCTGATTTCGTATGCGCTCGTCTATAAGTTCAGGATTATCGGCGCGCTGCTCATTCTTTGCTGCGCAGTAGGCGCCGAGCTGGGCGGACCTTATATAACCAAAACCATTATCGATCAGCATTTGTCTACAGACACTCGTTCGATGGCACCTGTACTTAAGCTGTTAGGCTTATATATGGGACTGCTCCTTATAGCAAGCGTTTGTAATTTCTTGCAAGCCTATTTGCTCCAATCTACGGCTTTGCAAATTATCAAAAACATGCGCATGGACTTAATGCAGCACATTCAGCGCATTTCGCTGCGCTATTTCGATAACACGCCGATCGGGCAGGTTGTATCTCGAATTGCGAACGATACCGAGGCGGTCCGCGACTTATTCATGAGCTTCATGGCGACGTTTGTCGTAAGCATGATGCAGCTAACGGGCATCTTCATAGCTTTATTCATTCTAGATTGGCATCTCGCTCTGTTTTGCTTGGTGCTGCCGCCTATCTTTGCTTTAATTATGGTCGTTCACTTAAAATATTCGAAAATCTTCATCACCATTATGCGTGCACGGCTGAGTGATATGAACGCGATGATTAATGAATCGATCGTAGTAATGCCAATTATTCAAGCTTTTCGCCGGGAGAAAGTGACGCTTGAGGAATTCGAAGTACTGAACAAGGATCGCTATGTGAATCAACTTAAGCAGTTCCGCATTTTTTCCTTATCCTCTCGTAATATTGTGGGGACCATCGGTAGTTTAGTGACGGCTATGGTCATTTGGTATTTTGGCCGGGAATCGTTGACAGCTGTGATTTCTTTCGGGGTGTTTTATGCTTTCATCGATTATTTGGGGCGGATCTTTCAACCGATTATCGGGATTTTCGATCAATTGACGAATGCGCAAAGAGCCTTTGTTTCCGCGGATAAGGTGTTCACTATCCTAGACATGGAAGGTCAAGAGGTAGAGAAGACCGATAAGGTCAGCCGCCCGGAAGGCGTCGTGAAGTTCGAGAACGTAACCTTTGCCTATAAAGCAGGGGAAAACGTGCTGAAGCATATTTCGTTCGAAGCTCGCAAAGGGGAAACCGTAGCCTTGGTCGGACATACAGGCTCAGGCAAAAGCTCCATCATGAACCTGCTGCTAGGTTTCTATGAACCGGATGAAGGCAGCATTACGATTGATGGACGCGACATCCGGGGGATGTCCAAGCAAGCGCTGCGCAAGCATATGGGCATTGTTTTGCAGGATCCGTTCTTGTTTGCCGGAGATATCAAATTCAATGTGAGCCTCTATAATAAGGAGATTTCGCTTGAGCGCGTGAAAAATGCGCTAAGTGATGTAGGCGCGGCCTCCTTCATCGAGCAGCTGCCTAACGGCTATGATGAGCAGGTTGTGGAGAGGGGAAGCACCCTCTCTTCCGGCCAAAGACAGCTCATTTCATTCGCGCGTGCGTTGGCCTTCGACCCGTCGATTCTCATCTTGGATGAAGCGACAGCCAGCATCGACAGTGAGACGGAGGGGCTGATCCAGCGAGCGTTGAAAGTGGTAAGCGAAGGTCGCACGACTTTGGTCATCGCGCATAGGCTGTCGACGATTCGCGACGCTGATCAAATTCTCGTGCTGCACCGCGGCGAGATTGCCGAGCGTGGCAACCATGAGACGCTGATGGCGCTGGGTGGCCGATATGCGAAGATGTATCAGCTGCAGAAGGGCGAGTCAGCTGTTGTAGGCTGACCTAAGCGTATAAAGCCCTGCCTATAACTGAAGCTTAAGACGTGTTGCAAGAGGATGAGCCTTTCCCGATAGGGGATGGTTTATCCTTTTGTCATTTTGCCGAGATCAGGCCATTTTGTTTTAAGAAGATGCAAAAAGTGCATGTATTTCCGTGATTAGACCACATATTTAGAAAGAACCTGCAAAAAGTGCAGCAAAAAGAACGCTTTTTAACCATATCGACTTGTTTCTATTTCGGGCTAGCTAAGTGGATATAATCGCTTTATAAGCAGAATGATAAAAGGAAGAACATTATTTTAAAAATACCCATTGACATCTATCTCAAAATAAAGTATCTTTAAATCAAGATATTACAAACTAAGATTTCGCAGCACAGCACGCACACCACAGCGAAGCAAAATGATAAAAGAAATGAGGTGAACCAAATGAGTGAACAGAGAAATGATTCATTAGATCTCTATATTGCACTCTCCAGAGCAAGTGAATGGGTCAACGCCCATGGGGACCGCGATATTCGGAATTATGGATTGAATCGAACCGAATTCGGTGTTCTAGAGCTGCTTTATCATAGAGGTGCGCAGCCGATTCAACAGATTGGCGGCAAGGTGCTTATGAGCAGCGGGAATATCACCTATGTTGTAGATAAGCTGGAGAAGAAAGAGTTCGTAAAGCGAAAAACATCATCCGAAGACCGTAGACTCGTTTTTGCAGAAATTACAGAAAAAGGGAAGCAATTTATTGAAGAGGTATTTCCCAAGCATACCGAGGTTATAGAGAAAGCGGTAGCTGGACTTACGTCAGAAGAGAAGAAGATAGCTAGTCAATTGTTGAAGAAGCTCGGTAAGTTTGCTCAGGATGGTTTCAAGTAGTTTGCCCCCCATAAGAGGTGTTAACTACTTAACCTTTTAACTAATATCTTAAAATAGAGATTCTTAAATTGGAGGAGAATGAATATGAGTATCGCATTGGGATTATTAATCATTCGTTTGGTTGTTGGATTAAGCTTTATGGCGCATGGGGCACAGAAGTTGTTTGGTTGGTTCGGAGGCTATGGTCCGAAAGGAACGGGCGGCTGGATGGAATCCATCGGCATTAAACCTGGTGTTGCTATGGCGGTTATGGCAGGACTTATGGAGTTCGTAGGCGGTGCGTTGTTCGCCGCTGGCTTAGGTACAGTCTTTGCTTCATTGCTCATTGTCATGACCATGGTCGTTGCGATTGTCAAAGTACACGCTAAGAACGGCTACTGGGCTACGGCGGGCGGTTATGAATACAATTTGCTGCTCATTGCAATTGCAGTAGGTGTGGCATTAATGGGTGCAGGAGCTTACTCCGTCGACGCTTTATTCAATTAATAATCTTGGATACTTTTAAATCAGGTCTGGAATAATTAAACTAAACTAAAGGAGTTGGATTCAATGACACAACAACAAACAGCAGGTATTCACCATATAACGGCTTTCGTACAAAATGCACAGGAAACGGTTGATTTTTATGCAGGGGTTCTAGGGCTTCGGATGATCAAAAAAACGATTAACTTCGACGCACCTGAAGTGTACCATCTGTACTTTGGTAATGAAACGGGAAGTCCGGGGACTATCATCACCTTCTTCCCATGGGCGCACTCTCGCAAAGGACGTATCGGCGGCGGTCAAGTCGGTATCACGACGTATGCTGTACCTACAGGTAGTCTATCTTTCTGGGAAGAGCGTCTAACGCAATTTGACATTCCTTTTGAAAAAACACAAAGATTCGCAGAGACATACCTTCAATTCGAGGATCGGGATGGTCTGAAACTTGAAATCGTAGAGCGCGAGCAAGGAGCGCTTAGTCAATGGTCATTCGGCGGCATTCCAACGGATAAAGCGATCAAAGGCTTCGGCGGTGCTGTTCTCTACAGCACGGCACCTGACAAAACTTCTCAGCTGCTAGAGCAGGTGATGGGGCTTCAGAAAGTAGGGCAAGAGGGAGCTTATGCTCGTTTTAAATCCTTCGGAGATTTAGGGAACATCGTTGATATTAATGTAACCCCGATGGCCTATGGAGCTGGAGGAGCAGGTACCGTCCATCATATTGCATGGCGCGCCAAAGATGATGCTGAGCATGCCCTCTGGAGAAGCCATGTACAGACAAATGGGTTCCAACCTACGCCGATCGTTGATCGTCAATATTTTAACGCGATCTACTTCCGTGAAGAAGGCGGCATACTCTTTGAGATTGCAACGGATCCTCCGGGCTTTGCACGTGATGAACAGCCTGAGGCGCTAGGTGAGAAACTGATGCTGCCGGAATGGTTCGAGGAGAGCCGTGAACAAATCGAGCGTAATCTTCCGCCGATTCAAGTACGTGTATTGGAGGCGAAAAAACAATGAAGCATATCTTTCAAAAGGGAACGGATGTAACGGCACCTGTACTCGTGCTCTTTCATGGTACGGGAGGCACTGAACGTGATCTTCTGCCTCTAGCTCAAGCGATTTCACCGACATCGTCAGTGCTAAGCGTTAGAGGTAATGTGCTTGAGAATGGCATGCCGCGGTTTTTTCGCCGGCTGGCTGAGGGAATCTTTGATGAGGAGGACCTCATCTTCCGTACCAAGGAATTGTACGATTTCCTCGATCAAGCTGCCGTGGAACACGGCTTTGATCGTCAGAATCTCGTAGCCATCGGCTACTCGAACGGTGCAAACATCGCCGGAAGTCTTTTATTTCACTATCCAAATGCACTGCGAGGAGCCATTCTCCATCATCCGATGGTGCCGCGGCGAGGCATTCAACTGCCGGATCTCTCGGGTATTCCCGTCTTTATTGGAGCGGGTCAGAACGATCCGATCTGCTCCCCGCAGGAGACAGAGGAATTACAGAAGCTGTTAAGTGAAGCGGGATCAACTGTTGCCGTTCACTGGGAACAAGCAGGGCATCAGTTGACGCGTTCAGAGGTAGAAGCGGCAGGGACGTGGTTTAAGACGAATTTATCATGAGGCCGAGTCTAGTAAAGGTGGGAGATGCTTTGTGATATCTATTGATCCATCGAGTCAAAGTGAGCGGGAAAACTATAAGCTATTGATAGGCAGCATAATTCCAAGGCCGATCGCATTTGTTACATCCCTATCCTCGGAGGGTGTGCTCAATGCTGCACCGTATAGTTATTTTACAATTGTGACGGCAAATCCTCCAATGGTTGCTATCTCGGTGCAAAGGAAGCAGGGTGTTCGCAAGGACACTTCGCGAAACGCCGTCGATACTGGGGCTTTCGTCGTTCATATCTCTGACGAATCGTACATCGACCAGATTAACCAAACCGCTGCTCCGTTAGCGCCCGACGAAAGTGAAGTTTCTTTAGCCGGACTTACACCCGTGGCTAGTGTCAAGATTGCCGTACCGGGCATCGCCGAAGCGAGCATACGTATGGAATGTGTCTTGGAGCAAGTCATCACACTTGGCGGAACCGAGGATGCTCCTGCAGCCGATTTACTAATCGGAAGAGTCGTACAGTTTCATATCGCTGATTCTTTATATGAGAACGGTCATATTGACCCGAATGGACTTAAGCCAGTTAGTCGCCTGGCCGGCAGCTCATATGCGAAATTGGGCGAACAATTTGCGATGGATCGGCCCGTTTGAATAAATAAAAAGGAAAGCTACTTAGCATAGAAAGAGGACACTCCCACGTAAGGGGTGCCCTCTTTTTGCTACATTAACTCATTAAAGCCGAAGCCCGTTTCTCTCTGAGGTCCTGTCTATAGCTGATTAAACCAAGGATCAATCCAAGAACCGGCAGCAGGGACCTCTCTAGATCTCTTTGACAACCTCGGCCACAATTTCATAAGACCTCAAGCGAGCTGTGTGATCATAAATCTGGCCTGCGATGATCCACTCATCGGCTGCCGTTTGCTGCTGAAGCTTAGCAAGCTTCTCGCGGACGGTGTCTTTACTGCCTACGATGGAGAAGCTTAAAGCCTTGTGAACGTAAGCTTTCTCTTGAGGACTCCATAAGGGCTCCATGCTGGCGACGGGTGGACTCAGCATGCCAGGACGGCCGCGCACGATGTTTAGAAATTGCTGGTGCTGCGACGTCGCCAAATGCTGGGCTTCCTCATCGGTTTCGGCTGCAATAATGTTAACGCCGACCATCGCGTACGGCTTTTCAAGCGCGCCAGAAGGGCGGAACTGGCGGCGGTATAGATCAAGAGCCGCCAGCAAATAATCGGGAGCGAAATGGCTGGCGAAAGCGAAAGGAAGCCCCAACTGACCGGCCAGCTGGGCGCTGAAGTCACTCGATCCGAGCAGCCAGATCGGGATGTCTAGCCCTTCGCCCGGCACGGCGCGCACTCCTGGTACACCTGTACCCAGCGCCGGGTTGAGATAGCCTCGGAGCTCACTCAGCTGCTCCGGGAAGTCTTGACCGTCGCTGCCTAAGCCGCGGCGTAGTGCTCTTGCCGCAGCCTGATCGGAGCCAGGCGCACGTCCTAAACCAAGATCGATGCGCCCCGGAAACAACGATTCCAACGTTCCAAACTGCTCGGCGATGACGAGCGGTGCGTGGTTAGGCAGCATGATGCCGCCGGAGCCTACGCGGATCTTCTCCGTAGCCATAGCGATATATCCGATGACGAGTGATGTGGCGGAGCTGGCAATGCCCGGCATGTTATGATGTTCGGCGAGCCAATATCTATGGTAGCCCCACTTTTCAACGTGTCGGGCTAGATCTACGGAACGGTGAAATGAATCTCTTGGCGTTCCGCCAGCAATAACGGGAGCCAAGTCTAAAACGGATATAGGTATCATTGAATAGTCCTCCATTTTTTATATATACTACTATACCAGTATTAAGTAAGGCCCGCATAAATTGGCCAAGCTAGGAGTAGATACCTCCTGTGACCAGAAAGCAATGTTCATCATTTGTTCACTTAGACTTACCTATTTGTTCACAGAAATTCCCTTATAAAATGAACATAATTATTACATATATGGAAACAATTATTTAAGGGATGTTTGAGATAGGGAGAAATTATTGTATTTTTGCAATATTTGAAGGGTATAACGACGACTTGTTCGCCTAATGTTGTAATAAGTACAACTTCCTATTTACTAAATCGAGTGGAAGTATCTTCCATATGAGAAACCTCTTTTTATGGGAAAATAAGGGTTAGGTTGCCATTCGCAGGATGATTTTTGGGTCATGTAGAATAGTGAAAATATGACTTCATGCACATATGACTTATATTGCATTTTACAAAAAGCATTTTGGAACTTATGATGAGAGGGCAATGTAACATTTCTTCTCTTATAAGGGGAACTTAATTGAATTCCTAACGTACTACATCAGGTGGCACAAATCAGTCCGGTATGAAACGGAGAGAAGGAGCTTTAATTAGAATGAGTCAACAAGACAAAGGTGGGTGGCGGTCTGACATCGCGCCTTACGAAAGACCACATATCAAGTACAGTGTGTGGCAAATCATTAATACATTAGGTCCCTTTTTTATGCTTTGGTATTTCGCTTTTCTAAGTCTTTCGGTTTCTATCTGGCTTACGTTCGTGCTAGACATTATTGCAGCAGGATTCCTGATTCGAATCTTCATTATTTTCCATGATTGCTGTCACAAATCTTTTTTCAAAAATAAATTAGCGAATGAAATTGTTGGTACACTTACAGGCATTTTGACGTTTGTCCCTTATCATCAGTGGCGTCATACCCACTCCGTCCATCACGCATCCAGCGGTAATTTGGATCGCAGAGGTGTCGGCGATATCTGGACACTAACGGTTGACGAATATATGGCATCTTCTCCGCTTAGAAGACTTTATTATCGGGTTTACAGAAATCCGTTTGTGATGTTTATTGTCGGACCCATTTTCATCTTTTTGATTGATTACCGTTTTAATCGCAAAAAAGCAGGAATGAAAGAACGTATGAATACGTACATCACGAACTTGGGCATTGTTGGAAGTATCGTGCTGCTTTGTTGGGGTATGGGTTGGGAATCATTCCTCCTAGTCCAAGGTCCAATGTTTCTAATTTCAGGTATGGCTGGGATTTGGCTTTTCTACGTTCAGCACAACTATGAAGACTCATACTATGAGAATGACGCGGAATGGGATTATATGAAGGCAGCTATGCATGGAAGCTCTTTCTACAAATTGCCTAGAGTTCTGCACTGGATTACAGGTAATATCGGCTTTCACCATATTCACCATCTGAGCCCGCGAGTTCCTAATTACTATTTGGAAAAGGTTCATAACAAGAACGCTGAGCTGCGCAAAGTTCAGACGGTTACTCTGAGGACAAGCTTAGAATCCCTTAAGTTCCGTATTTGGAACGAGGAATCAAAGAAGTTCATACAGTTCAAAGATCTCAAGCCTTTCAAGTCGAAAAGAATCATCGAGACGCTCAAAACGAAGGCAGAGTAAATCTTAAAGAAGAGTCGACGGCCTCAAGTAGCATGCTGCTTAGGTTGTCGGCTTTTTTTTTGATTTCATGCTTGCAAAAAAGGAAGTACACACGTTATAATCATTCCATTACGCCAAAAAGTGAACGGGTGTTTATTATATGCAGGTATTAAAAGATGACGTAAAAAAGAGTATCCGCCAAGCGGCATTGTCCGAATTCAAGAAACATGGTTATATGAAAGCTTCTATACGGCATATTGCAGACGCTGCGGGTATTACACCGGGCAATATTTATCGGTATTTTAAAAACAAAGAAGACCTATTCTATGAGTTGATTCAACCGGTCTATGAGCAGCTTGCTTCTTACACCCTAGAGATCAAGAATGAGGTTGATTTCAAATTGTGCAAGGAAACTGCTGATCATCTCGTTATTTTGCGTAAAATTGATGCGACGATTTTGCAGCTTTTCAAGCAATCGAGTGTTGAATTAACTATCCTCCTAAATCTGAGTGAAGGCTCACGGTACGAAACCGTGAAACAGGAACTCATTACTTTGGTGTATCAAATTTTGGAGAACGTGTTCGCCACCACGAAGGAAACTCCGGCCCCGCTCGAAGTGAATGAGCAGCAATCTGCCCGGATGCTAGCTGTCACGCTTATAGAGGGCATGAGCCTTATTCTGCGCGATTATGAGGATGGCGATACCATTAAGGTGCTAGTTGATGAGCTGTTGTACCTGTATTCTGCGGGTATTTCAGAAAAAATAAAGCTTCAAGGACAGTGCTAAAATTTTTTTGACTCAAAAATGAACGCTTGTTTACTAACGATTTGTAATCGGAGGAGGAATTAGAGAGATGAAACAAATTATTAAATGGCGCTGGACGATTATCGCCTTATGGTTGGTAGCCACCGTAGTTCTCACGGTTTTTCAACCCGATGTGAATGCTATTTTAGGGCTTAGGGGCCAAGATCCGCTGCCAAAGGACAGTCCGTCCAAGGTTGCTGCATCGATTTTGAACAAAATGAATGGAGTAGAAGGGACTAGCGATATCATCGTGTTCCACAACCCGAATAAACTGTCAGATGCGGATATGAAGCAAATCGAGTCAGGTATAACTTCTATGAAGAATCATCAAGCGGAGCTTGGTTTCGATCAATTGCTTGATCCTTTCTCACTGCCTGATGCGAAGTCCTCGCTTATTTCGGAGGATCAGACGACGTTAATGGCTAGCTTTAGTTTGGATAAAAGAGGACGTCATGTCGATGAGATTCAGCAGGAATTTGATGCTGTTTTGAAAGATGTGAACGTGGATTACTACCTCTCAGGTGAGGACTTCATTCAGAACGATTACATCAAAGCATCCGAGTCGGGTGTGGAAAAAAGTGCGGCGTTAACGGTGATTTTCATTTTAGCGGTGTTAGTCATTATGTTCCGTTCCATTGTTATTCCAATCGTCTCGCTGCTTGCTGTGGGTATTTCCTACCTATGCTCCATGGGGATTGCCGCGCAGCTTATTGATAAGTTCGAGTTTCCAGTGACAAGTGTCACGCAAATGCTGTTAATTTTAATTCTTTTCGGCATTGGAACTGACTATAACATCTTGTTGTTTAATCGGTTTAAAGAAGAATTATCCCATGGTTTGTCCGTGGATGAAGCGATTATTGTGACGTATAAAACGGCTGGGAAAACGATTTTTTATAGTATTTTGACTGTATTTATTGCTTTCGCGAGCTTGACGTTCTCGGATTTTGGTATTTATAAATCAGGCAATGTGGTGGCTATTGGTACCGCGGTGCTCTTACTTGAAATTATGACAGTGACTCCTTTTCTTATGAAAGTACTGGGCAGTAAGTTGTATTGGCCTTCCAAGGGTGCAACCGGACATAAGGAAAGTAAATTTTGGGCGGGCTTGACGGCCATTGCTGTGAAAAGACCAGTGATCACAACGCTGCTTATTCTGATTGTGATGATTCCGATTGCCCTTTCCAACCATCAGAAGTTGTCTTTTGACCAGTTGAAAGAGTTAGGGAATGACCATGAATCCACCAAAGGATTCAGCCTTGTAGCGGATCATTTTAGCCGAGGCCAAGCACTGCCGACCATGGTCGTGATTGAGAATGATAAAGCACTTGATAATAATGACGGATTAGCCGCAATTGATAAGCTAACGGACAAATTGAAGAGTGTACCCGGCGTGGATAAGGTGTCCAGTGTGACGCAGCCACAGTCGAAGCCGATTGATAACTTCTATATTTCGACGCAAACGTCGACTGTCGCAGAAGGAATTACGGCTTCGCAGAAGGGTGTCAATCAAATAAAAGATGGTTTGAATTTGATGCAGAGCAAACTGGTCAGTCCGGATTTGTCCGGCACCGACCAGTTAGTTGAGGGAACGGGTAAGGTTCAGGATGGTTACAGTCAGATTACTGTTGCGCTTGGGCAAGTATCGAAGGGTATTGCGCAGGGTGCCGACGGAGCTGCGGAGCTAACTGCGGGCATTGCGAGCTTAAAGGACGGCATGACGCAAGTCGATGCCAATACGTCGAAGATTAGCAGCGGACTTACACAGCTGCAGCAGGGTTATAGTGCCTTAACTGACGGTTATCGTCAGATTGAAGGAAAGCTTCCTGGTATTCAGCAGGGGCTGACTGGGATGAACGGGCTTATTGGCGGGCTAGGTGCAAAGTACAGCCAACTGTCTTCGGATAGCGACTACATCAAGCTGAAGCAGACGGGAGAGGGCTTGGAATCCGGACTCGCCCAGCTGAACGGCGGGCTGAAGGAGCTTGGCGCGAATGCCGCCAAGTTGAATGGCTCTTTCGCTGAGGCTGCTGCGGGACTTACGCAGATTAACGGCGCGCAGGCGCAACTGGCTGCGGGATTGGCTTCACTGCAGAGCGGCTCAGAGGCGCTCGCGAAGGGGCTGAAGCAAGGCAGTGCGGGCAGCCAAGAGATCGCCGCGAACATGGCGAAGCTGAATGACGCGCTGGGCAGCGTCAAGGACGGTCAGCAGAAGCTGAACGAGGGCTTGTCGGGCTTGGCTGGCGGGATGAGCCAGTTGAAGGACGGCCTCGGCCAAAGCGGCAACGGACTTGGCGATGTGTCCGAAGGGCTTGGAAAAACGAGCCAGTTCCTGACGCAGCTGAACAGCTCGAAAACGTTCTTCATTCCGAAAGAAGCGCTAACTAGCGAGGATTTCGTCAAATCGCTGGATAGCTTCATGTCCAAAGATCGCAAGAGTACAAAACTCATTGTCATTCTGAAGGATGATCCGTACTCATCAGCGGCTATGGACACCATTGAGGGGATTAACGCCGAGCTAGCGTCTAGTTTGAAAGGCACGATGCTGGAGAAAGCGAAAGTCGGTGCCGCGGGACCAAGCTCCACGACCTATGACACGAACAAAGCACAGCTAGAATCGTTCAATAGCACGGCGATCATCGTGATCATTGGCGTATTTATTGTCCTGTTGTTCGTGATACGGTCCTTCTGGCCAGCGGTCTATATCATCGTGTCCTTAGTGATTTCCTACTATGTTGCGATGACCGCTACCAATATCGTTACAGATAAAATCATCGGTGCAGACGGCGTTTCGTCTTTCGTACCGTTCTTCTCCTTCATCATCATCATCGCCGTCGGTGTCGACTACAGCATCTTCCTGATGATGCGATATAAAGAGCTGGGCGATTTATCGCCGTCTAAGGCGATTGTTCAGGCCGCTAAGCATATCGGCGGCGTGGTGATCTCGGCTATGGTCATCCTCGGCGGTACCTTCGCGACGTTGGTTCCATCAGGCCTAGTTTTGCTGATTGAGCTAGCCGTTGCCGTGATCGTGGGGCTCGTTGTACTCTGCTTTATTTTGCTGCCGATGCTGCTGCCGGCTTTGCTCGCTATGCCTGAGGCACTGCGGATGAAGCGGAAGTCAGCGGCTAGGCAAGTGTCCACGGAGAGTAGAACCGCGTGAGCATGAAGTGAATGGATTGATAGGCGCCTCCCACATTTGTGGGTGGCGTTTTTTTTTGTTGTGAATGTGGTGGCTTTAACGATGAAATTCAGTCTTACGTCTAGTGCAAGCCGTACAGATCCACTTCCCATTACCTAAAAAAAACACAAGTGAGTGAAAAGACAATCCATTGTTGCAAGCGCTTTAGCAGGGTACGATGTAGATATAACATCAGCGAAGAATAGTGAGGGGGGCCAAGAATGGCGGTCAACGCACAAGCGGTAAAAAAGATGAATCAGCGCTCGCAGGCACGTAAAGGCAGTTCCTTTCTGCGAACGTTCTGGAAGTATAAGGCGCTGTATTTGATATCGCTGCCAGGGATTTTGTATTTTATTGTTTTCAAGTATGTGCCCTTGTTAGGTTCAGTCATTGCTTTTCAAGATTACAACATTTTTGATGGCTTCAAGGGAAGTGAATGGGTTGGGTTCGAGCATTTCACACGGATGTTTGCCCACTATGACTTCCTCAAGATTTTGAAGAATACGATTCTGATCGGCATTTATGATCTGGTACTGGCTTTTCCGGCGCCAATCATACTCGCCTTGCTGCTTAACGAGCTGCGCGTTGTAGTGTACAAGCGTTTACTTCAAACCGTTGTTTACATGCCTCACTTCTTATCGTGGGTTATTGTGAGCGGGATTGCGATTGGTATTCTTTCTCCTTCAACGGGAGCTTTGAACCATTTCATCACTTGGTTAGGTTTCGAGCCGATTTATTTCATGGGTGAAGAGTCATGGATTCGTACAGTGCTCATTTCCTCGGGTATTTGGCGTGATTCCGGCTACGGTACGATCATTTATTTGGCCGCACTAGCAGGAATTAATCCGGATCTGTATGAAGCTTCTGAGGTGGATGGCGCGAACCGCTGGAGACAAACCATTTCAATTACGCTACCGTCGCTTCTACCAACCATTATGATTTTGTTCCTCCTTCATATCGGTAAATTTTTGGACTTTGGATTCGAGCGCGTTTATGTGTTCTTGAACCCGTTAAATAAAGAAAATGGTGAAATTCTAGATACGTATATTTACACCGCAGGGTTGCTAGGTCAACAATTCAGCTATACGACCGCTATTGGACTTTTCAAAGCGTTAGTCGGCGTGATCTTTATTGTCACTGGAAATATGCTAAGTAAAAAAACAACGGGTGAAAGCTTGTATTAAGACGGAGGTGAACGCTTTATGAATCGCAAGCCGACAGCCGGCTGGCAAGTTTTTAACATCTTTAATGTGCTTTTTCTGACTCTCTTATCGCTGGCGATGCTCCTGCCGTTCTTAAACGTGATAGCCCAATCGTTCAGCTCTTCGGAAGCCATTGTGAATGGTAAGGTGCTCTTCCTGCCTGTTCAATTTACAACGATCAACTATCAATATGTGTTCAGTGACGCAGCAATCTGGCGTTCCTTCGGAGTAACCGTGTATATTACAGTAGTGGGTACCCTGATCAATCTCATCGCCACGGCATCATTGGCCTATCCGGTGTCTAGACCAGAATATGCTGGCCGTAACGTTGTAGTAATCATGGTTCTCATTACGATGGTATTCACAGCTCCACTGATTCCAAACTTTATTTTGATGAAAAACTTACATTTGACGAATTCCCTTTGGGCTTTAATGCTTCCAGGCGCTATCAGTGCTTTCAACTTTTTCGTCATGCGGTCGTTCTTCTTGCAAATTCCGAGTGAGCTGATTGATTCCGGACGTATTGACGGCTGTTCCGAGCTCAGAATGATCTGGAATATCGTGCTTCCATTGTCCAAACCGGTTATGGCCTCTCTAGGGATCTTTTATGCGGTGGGTCACTGGAATACGTACCAGAGTGCACTGTACTACATCAACAAGCCTGCCTTATGGCCGCTTCAGGTAAAGCTCCGTCAATTGATAGTGTCCGAGGATATCAGTATTGATCCGAACGCTTCCCAATTCAGCGGACTTGCGAATATGGATCCGGAAGGCATCAAGATGGCGACCATTATTATTGCGACGCTCCCAATTATTCTGATCTATCCGTTCTTGCAGCGTCATTTTGTTAAAGGAATGATGGTGGGTTCTGTAAAATCTTAAGGAAATAGTGCTGTATGGAATCAACAATTTCTACAGCATTCTAAAAAAAAGACAAATCGAACTAAAGACATTCCATATCGGCAATTTGTAAACGCTTTTACAATGAAGATGTGAAAGCGTTCATATCTTAGTGAAATGAAAAGAGGGGTAGAAATGAAAAAATGGATTCCCACCACGATGGCAGCAGTAATGATGGCCAGTTTGCTGGTTGCATGCTCTTCTAAAACCGCTGAACAACCGGCTTCAAGCGCGGCGGCTGGCACGTCAAGCACAAAGCCTGCTGAAAAAACGAAATTCTCCATCTCCTTGCGTACACTCGCATTCGGACATGTAGAGAAGTCACCTGATATTAATCAAGACAAATGGGTGAAAAAGTTAGAAGAAATGACGAACTCCGATATGAATATCGTACTTGTTCCTCACAAAGAATATGAGCAAAAAATGATTCAGATGTTTGCAACCAATGACATTCCTGACGTTGTACAGGGCAGTGGTGGTGTGAACGGTAAAGAAATGGCAGGTTCCGTGAAGGCTGGCGTGTTCACGCCACTTGATGAATTGTTGAAGAAGTATGGACCGAATCTGCTCAAAAAAGTGCCGAAAGACGCCTGGGATAACGTAACTTACCAAGGTAAAATTTTCGCTATTCCTGAATACTTGTCCAACCCATCCCGCCGCGCCATTTTCATTCGTAAAGATTTACTCGACAAAACAGGCCTAGGGGTTCCAAAAACAGTGGACGAGTACATGGCCGTACTTCGCAAGTTCAAAGAAATGGGCGTTGAGAACCCGTACATGGGTCGTGAAAACTTCAAGTATTCAGACTCCTTCTTCGGTGCATTCGATGTGTTCCCTTACCTATCCATGTTCGAGAAATCAGGCGATCAAGTTCTGCCTAAATTCTTCGACACAGAGAATATGACGAAAGCGCTGCAAACGTACAAAACAATGTTTGATGAAGGCTTGATCAATAAAGAATTCGCAACGATCAACGCCACAGTATTCAAAAACACTATTCTTGCGGGTAAAGCAGGGATGTGGTCCATGAATGCAAATGAATTGCTGCAATGGGAAACACAGCTAAAAACAACAGTTCCAACGGGTGATATCGAGATTATCGCATCCCCGACAGGACCGGATGGCAAAGGCGGCCACTACTTGTACGGACCTGCGCCGCGTGCTTACTTCATCAATAAAAATGCTAAAAATGCTGCGCAAATCATCCAGTTCTTCGATTGGATGATGTCCGATGAGGCAGAGAAATACTTTACTTTCGGTATTGAAGGTGACACTTACAAAACGGTGGATGGCAAAATCGACTACAAAGCCCCAACGGATACAGCAGGTGTAGATGAAGAGCGTTACCGTCAATCCTTCTTGTGGCTTGTCCAAGATACGACTTATAATAAAGGGACACTCAGCTTGACTGAAGAAGGTAAGAAATTAATGAATGTCTATGATACAACGTTAAAAAATGAAGGACGCGATGGTATGAGCTTCGAGCCACGTCTTGAATCTTTAATGAAAAACCCTGATATTTCACCGCTTTCCGACCAAGCGCCTCCAGTCATTCTCCAGCACATGGTGAAAATGGTGTACGGCAAAGAGCCGATCTCCGACTGGCCGAAAGTATTGGAGGAGTGGAAATCCAAAGGCGGAAATGAAGTAATCAAGGAAGCAACAGAGAAATTCAATAGTAAAGAATCCGGTACGACGGTGTCGATGCCGCGTAAATAAGCTCATCTGCTGAGCATGACCGCCTCCTCACGTGCCCACAAGCCCGTGGGGAGCGTGCATTTCATAAGGGTTTGAAAGGAGCATTCCTCATGTACCGCATACTCATTGTCGATGACGAACCGATGATACGCAAAGGCTTACAGAAACTCGTTGAACAATCGGAGCTCCCCATCGAAAGCCTGCGAACGGCTGAGAATGGCGTTGTCGCGCTGCAGCGGATTCAAGAGGAACGACCTGACTTCCTGTTCACCGATATTCGGATGCCTAAGATGGATGGGCTGGAGTTATGTGCCCGTGTTGCAGAAATGGATGCCGACATACAAGTTGTGGTCATTTCCGGCTATGGTGATTTCGAATATGCGCAGAAATGCGTGTCTTACGGGGTGAAAGAGTACTTACTGAAGCCCGTCAACATTAAGGGATTTCAGCACGTGTTAGAGAAGCTAATTCGTAACCAAAGTAAAGTAAGCTCCGAATCCTTCGTTGCTGTAACGAAGTTGGAACAGTGGGTAGGGCGCATGGAGCAAGCCGTGTGGATGCTGCAGCAGGAGGAATTAAATGGCGTCGTAGAGGAAATTCAGGCGGAGCTGAAGGCGAATAAGCTCAAGCTCAACCGGGTTAGCGATATTTTGCAAGAGATCCACACCCTCCTGCACCAAAGGTTAAATGTGAGGGATGTATATTTCATGCAGGGTGAGCTAGATTTAACCGGCGTTGTGAGCGAGGAGGAAGCGTGGCTTCGCTTCACGACTACGGTAAGTGGGTATCTGGATGAGCTTCGAATCAAACGCAAAGGCAAGCTTAAGGACCCTGTTGAGGAAGCCAAGCACTATATAGAGACGCATCTCGCTGAGGAAGTATCCTTAGAAGAGGTGGCTGACTTTATCGGGCTTAATCCTTCTTATTTCAGCCAACTGTTTAAGCAAAGTACGACAGAAACATTCGTGCAGTACCGAACACGCAGACGCATGGAAAAGGCGAAGAAGCTGCTTCAACAGCCACAGTGGCGAATTACAGATATTTCGGGTGAGGTCGGTTACGCCGATCATCCCCATTTTACAAAAACGTTTAAGAAATACGAAGGCTGCCTCCCGTCCGAATATCGACAACAAATGGGTATCCGTTCATGAAAAGAAAGACGTTGTCAGGTCAAATTTATACGTACTTTCTCATTGTGATCGTGCTGTCACTTTTGTCCGTAGGCGCAGTATCTTATTGGCAATCATCACGGGCGTTAGACGACCAAGTGAAGCAGTATATGGAGCAAATGGTCGACAGTGCGAACTATCAGACGGATAGCTATTTGCAGGCTTACGAGCTGCTTAGCAATGCCTTTTCGTCCAACTCTGATGTGCGGGCTTTCATGGAAATCAAACCAGATGATGCGTATGAGTATTATGTGTATTCGGATAAAATCAAGAAATTTGCACTCGCATCTGTGGAGTCTATCGTCACGCTGTATAAGCAGTTAAACATGATTTATGTAGTGGGGCAGCATGGACGTTCAGTCATCTATGAAAACCAAAATCTGTTTAACTTTGATCCCGTGTTGGTGCAAGAGAAGTATGATAATTTGATGAAAATGACGCCTGGTAATGGCAAAATAGCACTGCTTAACATGAGCATACGTCCGGTTGATCAAGGCTCTGTCGTGACAATGGCACGTAAAGTAAGAGGGCCTTCTTACGGAGATGAGAATCGTGGGGTTGTTGCCATTGAGATTAAGCTAGATGAGTTAGCAAAGACTTGGGATCGTGTGAGTCTAGGGAAAAAGGGCTTTTTCTTCATCGTGGACGATGCCGGTAACTACATCTATCCTCGTTCGATGAGCGAGCGGAAGCCTCAAGACGAACTGTCATCGCTCGTTTTGGCGAGTGGCAATCAGACATTCCTTCATAAATACAACGGGGAAGAACGTATGTTTGTATCACGGAAATCCGGCTACTCAGATTGGAACCTTGTCGCATCAATGCCAGTTGAGGAGCTGCGTCGTCCAGCCGATACGATTCGAACAACGACCATCATCGTTGGTCTGGTTACACTGGCTATCGCGCTATGGTTGGCCTACCGTTTCGGCCGGTCTATTATTGCCCCCATACGAGGGCTGAAAGACAGCATGCGGGAAACGGAAAAAGGAAACTGGCAGTACATCGACGAGATTGGCCGAACGGATGAGATCGGGGGGCTTATTCACAGCTACAATCTAATGGTGACGCGTCTTTCCGATATGATCGAGCGGGTGTATGAAGCCGAGCTGGAGCAGCAAAAGAACCAGCTTGAGCTAGGTGAGACGAAGCTTGAACGGCAGCGGGCAGAGTTTCAGTCCTTGCAGCTGCAGATCAATCCGCATTTTTTATATAACACATTGGAAACGATCAATTGTTATGCAATTGTTCAGGATTCCAGTGAAATTACAGAGATGGTAGAAGCGATGGCTTTCATGCTCCGCTACTCGGTGCAGACGAATTTAGAAGAAATTACAGTAGCGAATGAACTGAATCATGTACGCAATTATATGATTGTTTTGCAGCACCGAACGGGAAAAGAGTTTGAAATTGATGTTGCGATCCCGCCAGGGTTGCTGTTGGAGAAGATGGTTCGGTTGACATTACAGCCGCTCATCGAAAATATTTTTCAGCATGCATTCCCGGATGGTGTGGAACCGCATCATTTCATTCGCATCGATGCCCGCAAAGAAGGCGGATTGTTCCAAGTGTTTATCGAAGACAATGGCACAGGCATGAAGCCGGAGAGGCTCGCCGAGCTGCGCACGAAGCTGGAGGAAAACCGTTTGGCGGAGCCGGAAGAGACAGGCGAATCCCAAGGTGGCGGTATTGGACTCATGAACGTCCACCGTCGGATCCAGATGGTGTTCGGCGAGGCCTACGGACTGTCTATAGACAGTGAGTGGGGACGAGGGACCTGTTTGACGATGACAATGCCGGAGACGGTGAGGCCTCGGTTGCGCGGGTGAGGGTGTTTTGTAGCGCTAAGTGGGACAAAGAAAAATTGTATATACACATACATGGGAGGAATTCATATGAATATCGATTTGACGGGGAAAATTGCACTGGTGACAGGATCTAACGCGGGGATTGGACGCGCAATTGCATTAGCTCTGGCTAGCAATGGGGCGAAGGTTGGTGTGAACTGCTTGAATAACGTTACACAAGGGCAAGAAGTTGTAGCAGCCATTCAAGCGGCAGGTGGCGAGGCTGTATTGGTACAGGCGGATGTTACGAATTTGGAGCAAATCGACAGACTCGTTAGCGAAGTTGAGCAAGCTTTGGGTGGGACGATTGATATTCTCGTGAACAATGCAGGCCATCTCGTTCAACGTGTTGCGAATTCCGAAATGTTTGAAGAGATGTATAACCGTATTATGGATGTAAATGTAAAGAGTGCCGTGTTCATGTCCAAAAGAGTGCTTGCCGGCATGAAAGCGAAGGGCTACGGCCGTATCGTGAATATGACGTCGGTTGCTGCGCATAACGGCGGCGGACCTGGTTCCAGCATATATGCAGCAAGTAAAGCAGCTGTACAAACATTCTCCAAGGGATTAGCCAAGGAAGTAGCGGCAAGTGGTATTACTGTGAATAATGTCTCCCCTGGCTTTATCGGCAATACGATGTTCCACGCGACATTCACGACGGAAACAGCACGCCAAGCAACTGTGAATGGCATTCCGCTGCAGCGTGAAGGAACACCAGATGATGTAGCAGGCGCAGTGCTTTACCTTGCTTCCGATCTAGCTGCCTACGTAACGGGTGAAACGATCGAAATTAACGGCGGGATGATGATGCGATGAGTACCGCGCTGAGGCTAGGCGAAAAGCTGGGAAAACTGACTTGGGCAGGCCGTACAGCACATATATTGAAAGAGGAAATTGATAGGCTGCTGCAAGCAGGCAGCCTTTCCATTCCTAAGGATCCTGGGGGTTGGTGGCACCAGTATGTCTGTCCACACCATCATACCGAACTGATGTTCGATACAATGCAGCTGGATGCGTCCGAATTTCTATGTCCGCACGGTTGCAAAATCGAGGGAGAAGTATACCGAGGAGCTTGGCTTGTATTTAAGCACCAGTCCCTTGCACGGGTGGCTTTGCAGTCAGCGGCTGTTTATGCAGCTCTGGGCGAAAAGTCGTACGCGCAGATTAGTAAAAGGCTGCTCGTAGAGTACGCAGAGCAGTTTCCGCTCTACCCCGTGCATCCCGAAGCTCAGAGCTGGATGTTGAAGGGGCGTGCTTTTCACCAGGCACTGACCGAGGCGATCTGGTCCACGACCTTGATTCGCGCTTATTTGTTACTGCGCGATGAGGGGGTTGTTTTCGAGGCGAAGGAGCAGGCGGCGATTGACGCCTTCTTAGGTTTACTCGCGGGGAGTATGGAAGAATATCGGCACATCCTGATTCATGAGCGGAACAATGCGGAGAACAACTACACCGCTTGGCTGAACGCGTCATTATCTTGTGTCTATGCAGCTCGTGGAGAGCAAGCGGAACTGGAAGAGTTAATTGAAGGCCAAGGCGGCTTCAAGCATCACTTATCGATCGGCGTGAAGGCCGATCAGCTGGAGTTCGAGGGAAGCACGTACTACCACGTATTCGTGCTTCGCGCGTACTTAATCTCTGCAGAGATGGCGCGGCGATTCGGTATTGATCTCTACGCCACGACAGGCGCAGACGGCCAATCCATGCGCGGCATGCTCGAGGCCCTGGCCGATCTGGCCGACGACCAGGGCGCGCTGCCGGCCCTGCATGACGGGCCGCTCGCGCGGGACCCCTACGCCCGCGAGATCGCCGAGATCGCGGAGCAGGGGCTCGCGATCTACGGCATCGCCGGGCTAGCGCCGGTCCTGCGCGAAGCGTACCGGCAGCTAGGCGCTGCCGGCGGCGAGCAGCTCGAGGCGCTGCTCTACGGCGCTGGCGAGGCCGCTGACCGCGCGCCTGCCCTAGAGCCGCGTGAGTCGCGGCTCTGGCCGGACGCCGGCTTCATCATCGGCCGCGCAGCCGGGAACCCGCTTTCGTTCCTCGCCGACTTCGGCGAGCACGGCGGGTCCCACGGCCATTACGACAAGCTGCATCTGACCTTGATGCATACGGAGCAAACCCTGACGCCCGATTTCGGGATGGTGCCTTACGGCTCGCCCATGCGGAAATCGTGGTTTGCCGAAACAGCCAGCCACAACACCGTGTCGCTGGATGGCCGATCCCAAGCGCCGCATGAAGGGCGCTGCGTCCGCTATGAAGCTACGGATTCAACCGTCTATACTTGGCTGCAGTCAACAGAAGCCTACGAAGGATGTACGTTGAATCGCCATCTGCTTCTTACTGGCGATTGGCTGCTGGATTGGTTCCAAGTCGAACTCTCAGGAGAAGAGCCGAAGAGCATCGAGTGGTGGATGCATCCTGCTGTTCAAACGCATTCGGAGCAGTCGCTCAGCCGAGATGAAGTTTACAAACTTCTCATTGAACAGAAGGATGCTGCTTCCAATGCCATCACTGTCACTGAGCAAAATCTGCCGATCATCGGCCAGTTCGTGCCTAGCGATTCGATCGAGGCAAGTGGTTCAGCTCAATTGAGCGTATCCTATGCCCTAGGCTCTGATCCTAACGGCTCCGCCGCGACCGTGTTCCATACGGCGCTTGTGCAGCCGGGCGATGAGCTTCTCGCTGTACAGACACCGGGTGACTCCGTTGATCCGAGTCAGTCGCTTACAGCGATGCTTCACCGTCGCAATGACTGCAAGGCTGACTTTATTCATGTGTATCGTGCAGGCAGCCGCGCTGAACTTACTCGCGTTTCCACACAGGAAATCGCCATTTCTATACCGGGACAAACGAACAGCTCAAAACACATTCAATTAATAGCTGATAAAGGCTTGCTTTTAATATAAGAACACCCGGAGGAGAATGGATATGACTTCATTGTCGCCATTATACGAACCGCAGAGCGGCGTTTTAACTGTACAATACGAACCGAATGAGCAGACCGTACTGCTGGAAAACCCACCTCGTTTCACGTGGATTCCTGCACAATTGGAGCATGATCGCTATGTACTGCAAATCTCGCATTCAGAGGCCTTCTCTCAGGCTGACACACAAACGATAAAGCCAATTCCATATAACTTATATACACCGGATGATGCGCTAACCCCAGGCACCTATTTCTGGCGGTACGCCCTTCTCCAGGAAGATGGCTCCCAAACCGTCTGGAGCCTCGTTCGACGCTTCGAGGTGCCAGCCGATCTACCGGAAACACCGCTGCCTAACAGAGAACGCCGATACGCGGAAGCATCTTCCCAGCATCCTAGATTATGGCTGCAGTCGGCTGAGCTTGATGCCTTTCGCAGCGGGCTAGCTGCAGATCCGGTATATTGCGGATTTGACATCTTTTACGAGAAATCCGTTAAGCCTTGGATTGAGCGTGAGCTGATTACAGAGCCGCTGCCATATCCGGGTAATAAACGTGTAGCTAAGCTATGGCGACAAATGTACATGGATACCCAGGAAGCTCTCTATGCGGTTCGCCATCTCGTGGTAGCCGGTACAATTTTGAATGACGAAACGCTGCTAGATCGCGCGAAAACGTGGCTGCTCCATCTGTGCAGCTGGGACGTGAACGGTACAACAAGCCGCGACTACAACGACGAAGCCTCCTTCCGTATGGCTGGAGCAATCGCATGGGGTTATGATTGGCTTTATGCTCGGTTAACAGAGGATGAGCGTAAGCAGGTGCGGCAAGTCCTGCTCGCCCGTACGCGTCAAATCGCCCAGCATGTTATTGAGCATTCCAAGATTCATCACGTGCCGTTCGACAGCCATGCGGTGCGTTCGTTATCCAGTGTATTGGTCCCGTGCTGCATCGCGCTCTTGAATGAGGAGCCGGAAGTTCGTGAATGGCTTGATTATACCCTTGAATACTATGCGTGCTTATATTCGCCTTGGGGCGGACCGGATGGAGGCTGGGCGGAAGGTCCGATGTATTGGACGACCGGGATGGCCTTTGTCACGGAAGCGATGAATTTGCTGAAGAAATATACAGGCATTAATTTTTATCAAAGACCGTTTTTCACGAAAACAGGCGATTTCCCGCTTTACGCATTCAGCCCGGATACCCTTCGCGCAAGCTTCGGTGACCAATCGACACTTGGCGATCCGGTTAGCTTGAAAACTGGCTTTAACATCCGTCAGTTCGCCGGTGTGACTGGTAACGGTCTGTACCAGTGGTATTTTGAGCGGGTACGTGAAACGGATACCGATTCGGAAATGAAATTTTACAACTATGGTTGGTGGGATTTCCGATTCGACGAAATGGTCTACCGTCATGATTATCCGCAAGTGGAAGCTATCGCCCCAACAGATGCGAATATCGAGCCGGTCAAATGGTTCCGCGACATCGGCTGGGTGGCGTTTCACTCGCAAATGGCCGATCCGGAGCGCCATATCATGCTGCTGACGAAGAGCAGCAAATACGGCTCCGTCAGCCATAGTCATGGCGACCAGAATGGCTTCCTGCTGCATGCTTACGGGGAACCGCTTGCCATTGAAAGCGGTTATTACGTGGCATTCAGCAGCACAATGCATATGAACTGGCGCAGACAGACGCATTCGACGAACAATATTTTGATTGACGGTTTGGGTCAATATGCCGAGAAGAATAAAGTGCTGAACATGGCGGCTAATGGGTTTGTTGAAGTTGCCGAGCAGCGCAAAGGCTACGGTTATTCCCGTAGTAACGCAACAGCAGCATATAAGGAGTACGTTCCGTATTTGGAGCGTTACGTACGCGAGCTATACTTCTTCGGCACGTACGTTGTTGTCGTCGACCATATCGACCTGTCGCAGACAGGCTCTATTGACTGGCTGTTCCAGACCCTGTATGAAATGAAGATGAACGGACAGACTTTCAAAGTCCAAGGCCGCAAGGCGGATATGGACGGCCGTTTCGTCTATTGTTCATCTGGTGAGTTGGAGCTGACACAGCATCAAGGCTTTTCGGATGTGGATCCAGCCGAAATCGAGGGACTGCCGCTGCACTGGCATCTGAAGGCAACGACGAAGTCGGCACGCAGCCACCGCATCGCGACACTCCTCGTGCCGATCAAGCACGGCGAGCCGAAATACGTGTCCTATTTCATGGATGATCAAGGCTTCGACACACATATTTATTTCACTGAAGATGGTGTAACGAACAGAGTCGAGGTACCGAAGGCTTACTAGTTTTTATAAGCTGCACTCATCATTTATCTTTAAAGATCGACCTCTTATTCGCTGAACTAGCGTGAGAGGTTGATCTTTTTGCCGTATTGGAAGCTATTTGTTTTTTATATAGAAAATAGCTCTGAGAGTATGAATAAGTGTCTATCGGCCAGAAGGGAGGATTATTTTGTTTTTTGCAAGGAAGCGGATAAGGGAGAGGTTAGTCGGGTATAGGTATGGGTCCGTCATTCCATCGCCACTCGCACTTGTCACTCCTATCCAACATTCACTGTATCACCCACCCCCACCACTCCTCATACCAAACATCCACACCCATTCCAACATAAACCTATAAAAATCAAACATCATACCTATAGTTCCCACATTGTAAGGGTTACCATATTCGAGCGATAATAAGGACATCAAGAACAACCAACAAACGAGGGGGATTCACATTGGTAACTAAATACAAAGCATTAAGCGTCGTTGCAGCTAGCTTCCTAGCTATCAGCTTAACAGCTTGCGGTGCGGGTGGAAGCACGAGCGGCAGCACAACAGATACGAAAACAAGCGCGGCTCCGACAGCGACAGCACCAGCTAAAAAGCAGGAGAACATTACGATCACGTTCCAAAATATATATCCGGATCCAACCGATCCAAAGAACGGCATGTTGAAGAAAATCGTTAACGATTTTCAAACGAAAAATCCGAACATCAAGATCGAGCTTGACTCCCTGAACACAGATCAACAAAAGCTGAAGCTCAAAACACAAGCGGCTTCCAAAGAAGTGCCTGATATCACAATCGTGAACCCGTCCGCTCAAATGAAACCTTTCGTTGATGCAGGCCTGTTCGCACCGTTGAACGACATGGTTGAGCAAAACGGACTTAAAGCGACGTTCCAAGAAGGCATCCTGAACTGGTACACATTCAACAACAACATCTACGCTTTGCCTGATGGCAACAACATCGGTCTCGTTTATTACAACAAAGACTTGTTCAAACAAGCTGGCGTTGAAGTGCCGAAGACTTTCGAAGAAATGGTTGCAGCTGTAAAAACACTGAAGGGCAAAGGCATTCAGCCAATGGCTATCGGTGAAAAAGATTCCTGGACGGGTTCCTTCTTGTTCATGAACGTATTGCTTCGCACAAATGGCGGCCCAGGCTTCCTGCAAGCCGTTGTTGATGGCAAAAAGACGTTTGCTGATCCGGCATTTACAGATGCTGTAAGCAGCTTCCAAGACTTGGTTCAAGCTGGCGCGTTCCAAGAAGGCGCAACTTCTTTTGACTACAATGCGGGTGAAAATTTGTTCAAAACAGGCAAAGCTGCTATGTACTACATGGGCAGTTGGGCAACTGGCGGAATCGAAACATCTTCCGTTAATGGTAAAGTTGGCGTGTTCAAATTCCCAACTGTTAAAGGTAAAGGGAACCCAGACGAGTTCATGCTTGCTCCAGGAAGCGCGTTCGCCGTATCTGCAAACAGCAAACATTTGAAAGAAACCAAAGATTTCTTGAACTACTTCATGCTGAACTTCCCTAAAGAAGCTTTCGCTGTAAAAGGCGCTGTAGGTATCGCACAAAAAGTAGACGGCGACTTTAAAGCCGCTGGTTATTCCGATATGGCGATGGAAGTGCTTGGTTTGTTCAAACAAGTGAAAGGCGGCGACCTTGCGTTCGACAATACGATGAACCCAGGAACAGCTCAAGGACACTTAACAAGCATCCAAAACCTTTTCGTACAGAAGAAAGATCCTGCTGAAGTGGGCAAAGAGCACCAAACCGCTTACGAAACGAATAAAAAATAAGATGAATTAGCAGCCGAATCGGAATTTATCTTGAGCGCCGCAAAGGGCTGAAGGTAAATTCCGATTGGTATATGCCAGGAAGGAGGCGAGCCAAGTGAATGTGTTAAGAGTCTCCAAGTGGACGATTGCCATGTTTGTACTACCGTGTTTACTGATCTATGTTAGTCTCGTTTTCGTCCCGATTCTCGTGTCTCTTTACAGTGGATTGCTGGATTGGAACGGAATTGGCGAGTCGACATTCGTCGGTCTCAAAAATTTTCAAACGCTGCTTTTCGCAGATCCTGTATTCTGGCCCTCTGTTCGCCGTACATTGATGTTTGCTGTGTTTTCCATGGCTGAAATTCCGGTCGCTTTAGGTGTAGCTATTCTCTTGAACCGATTTATCAAAAAACCGAATTTTCTCGTTTCGAGTTACTTTTTACCTGTTATTTTATCCGTCGTCATCATCGGTCAATTGTGGAAAACGATCTATAACCCCGCTGCGATGGGGGGCATGCTCAATCAAGTGCTCGACATGTTGAATTTACATGGTTGGACGAGATCGTGGCTGACAGATCCTAAGATTGCGATGTATTCTCTCTATTTTGTAGCCCTATGGCAGTACTTAGGTTACCATACGCTGATCCAGTTTACCGGTATTCAGAACATCCCTGCTGATATTTATGAAGCAGCCCGGATTGACGGAGCCGAGGGGCTTAAAGCCGACTGGCATATTACTTTCCCTATGAATATTCCGATTTTTAAAATATCGATCGTCCTCGCCTTCATCGGCTCGCTGCAAGCTTTCGACATGGTCATGGTCATGACCGCAGGGGGACCAGCACACGCGACAGACGTGATTTCCACGCATATGTACAACATGTCCTTCCTCTCCATGAAATATGGGTATGGAAGCGCGATTGCGGCTTTCTTGGTTGGCATGTGTTTGATCGCAACGGTTATTATTAATGCGGTATTCAACCGACTAGAGAGAAGATTTTCATGAAGGAGGGGAGTGTTACCATGCAGACCGCACGGGAAATAGCTTCGGCTAAGCCTGCAACCATTCGGAGACGCAAACGCCTCTCTATCGTCAAAATCATCGTGATCGCCTTTCTTTCCCTACTCGTGGTTACGCAAGTATATCCGCTGCTTTGGCTGGCCATTTATTCATTAAAAAGCAATGAAGAAATCCTGTCGGGCCAATTTTTTGCTCTCCCTCATACGCTTCAATGGAAGAATTTCACGGATGCGATCAAGGCGGGGCACTATTTTCAATATTTGAAAAACAGCCTATTCGTCACTTCGGTTACGATGGTGAGCGTCCTGCTGCTCAGTTCGCTGGCTTCGTTCGCGATCTCCCGTTTCCGCTGGAAATATGGTCAGCTCGTGATGGTCATTTTCCTCATCGGGATGATGGTGCCGCTGCAGGCAACGTTATTGCCGCTCATGATTATTTTCAAAAATCTACATGCACTGAACACGCATATATCGATCATTCTTCCATATATAGCGTTCCAGACGCCGATTGCGGTCTTTATCCTCAGTGGATTTATGAAATCCATTCCGAGTGAGATTGAGGAATCCGCGGTTATGGATGGCGCGGGGGTTTTCCGGATTTTCCGCAGTATCATCTTACCGATTTCGGTTCCTCCAATGATGACAGTCTGTATTTTAACTTTCATTAGTATTTGGAACGAGTACATTCTCGCGGCGACTTTCATCTCGTCCGAGCGGCTGAAGACGCTGCCTTTCGGGGTGAACAGCTTCGTCAGTCAATATTCGGTTAACTACGGAGCAATCGGTGCCTTCCTTGTACTGGGCGCGCTGCCGGTCATTCTCATCTATTTCTTGTTAGCTGATAAAATTACAAAAGGTATGGTAGCGGGAGCGGTGAAGGGTTAATTCACCCCTCTCTTTTTGCTGTTTCTTAGGATGCCTATGATAAAATAGGAAATAGCGTATAGCGAAAGGGGATCGACAACCAAGTGACACGAGGCTTACACTCCATTCATAACCGGCTATTTCTTCTCTTTATCTCCTGCATGTTAGTTCTCGTTCCTCTTGGGAAGCGTGCTTTATTATAAGAAGACGACGGATATCATCCATAGTAAAATTAGTGATTTGGCGGAGAAAAATATTTCTCAAACGGTAGGTTTATTTGATTTGCTGCTGCAAGGCTATGACAGTATTACGAAATCACTGAACAGCAATTTTGAGCTGCTCAGATTAATCCAAGATCGCGATACTAATAAGGATGAAGCTATTAGCATTATTAATGAGCGCACGATTACCAATATCTTAGGGGCTATCTATTACTCACGCGATGATATTGTCGGAATTCATGTGATTACGAATGCCGGCAAAAACTATAACTACGAACGAGGATTCCATAGTGTTATGGACACGAACTATCCATCCTCGGTGTGGTACCGGAAGCTGCAGGATTCATCCGGAGAGATGGTTTGGCTTGGGCTATTCCAAGGCTCTGTCATCAATCAGTTTCAGAAGGATCCGTTATTCATATTTGGGCGCAAGCTGTATGATTTAACAGACCACCGAGTGATAGGCGTTATGCTCATTGAAACGAATCCGCGTCCGATTCTAGATGCACTTTCGAATGTGACCATCAGTCCGAACAGCCTCGTGTATATTGTTGATCGCGAGAATCGGATGATCGCTTCTACCGCGGAAGAGCAGGTCATTCCGCCTTCTTTCAGCGGGCTTCCGCGTCCTCAATCCAATGAGATCATCGTTGATGATCGGACGGATCAACTGATCGTCGCCGCGAAGGCGAAGATGTCGGATTGGACGGTCATCGGCTTAACCCCCAAAGGGGATATTAACGCTGAGGTCGTGAAAACAAGAGAGTATTTGTATGTGGTTATTGTTGTACTCGTTATTTTGTCGACCGCTTTGGCAAGTCTCATTTCCCGCAACATTGCATCACCGCTCAAGCTTCTCATCCGCGAGATGAAGCAAGTAGAAATGGGGAATTTCAAAGGCTCTGTGACGGTGAAGTCGTTTGAGGAAATTAATTCGTTGGTTTCATCGTTTAATCGAATGGTGAACCGGATGGAGGAGCTTATTGAGCGCATTACACTCTCTTCCATGAGTGAGAAGAATGCGGAGCTGCAGGCGCTTCAATCGCAGGTTAATCCTCATTTCCTCTACAACACCTTGGATATGATTTATTGGATGTTGGATGAGCGGGAGAACGATCGATTAGGCAAGGTAATCTTGGCCCTGTCCCATATGTTTCGATACAGCAGCGACTGGCAGGAAGCGTCTAAGACGACGCTGCGGCAGGAGCTGGATCAAATGCGGCATTACATCACGATTATTGAGAGCCGTTTAGAGGGTAGGGTTAGCACAGACATACAAATTGATCCCGATTATCTGGATGTCATCCTCCCGAAAATGACCTTGCAGCCGATCATCGAGAACGCCGTTAAATATGGGCTGGAGCCTTCCCGTGAGCCGGGTAATCTCCATGTATTTACGGAGGTCCATGAGCAAGAGCTTCATATCATTATTAATGATAACGGGGTCGGTATGCCGGAGAGCACCTTAGAGGAAATGCAGGAGCTGCTGCGCGCGGATACAACGGAGGTAAGCGGTGTGGTTACTTCGATGAAAATGGAGCAGTCTATAGCGCCAAACTCCGGCCAAGCGGCAAGTCCTTCTGTGAAAACAAGACGGGGCATTGGACTTACCAATGTTCACCGCCGCATAGCATTAATGTTCGGAGATGCCTACGGGCTCCGTATTCATAGTAAACAAGGGGAAGGAACAACGGTCATCATCGCGATGCCGCTTCCTCGGAAAGGAATGTAAAACATGGACATTCTCATCGTAGATGATGAAACAGTCATACGAGAGGGCATTCAGCGTACGCTGCAGAACCGTTTCCCCGAGCATAAGGTTCATCTGGCTGCGAATGCGGAGCAAGCCGTCACGCTGCTGCGCAGCCATCAGATTCATATCGTTCTCACGGACATTCTGATGCCGGGCATGACCGGTCTAGAACTCATGAATATGTCTCGGAGCCGGCATCCCCATGTGAAATGGGTTGTCATTTCGGCCTATTCGGAGTTTGCTTACGCTCAGGAGGCAGTGCGGCTAGGGGCGAAGGACTATTTGCTTAAGCCGATCGGCAAAGAGGTTTTGATTGATATGATCAGCAAGCTTAGTGAAGAAGTTACGCGTGATACGGAGCTGATCGAAGAGGCTGAACTGCTGAAGACCAACCGCAAATACTTGCAGGAAGCCGTCTTCCAGCGCTGGGCACAAGGCTTGGACACGGGGCGCATCGATATGGGACCCTTCATGGAGCAGCACCCTTATTTTCATCTTATTATGGTTAAAATGGAGACGGATAAGCCTGTCTTCCTCGAAAATTTCATTATCGAGAACGTCCTGCTTGAGCTTATCGAGCGCTACGGCAAGGGCTTCGTGACGGTGCACGACAGCAAGAGCCTGCTAGGACTTGTTACGCTGCCGGAAGGTGGCAGCATGACCCTGTTGGTGGATGAGCTGCGCAGCCATCTCGTGAAGTACCTGAAGGTGCCCTTCCAGATGATGAGCTCTGAGCTGATCGACTGCTTCCAGGCGGTGCCGGCAGAAGTACAGCGCATGAGGCAAGCGTCTACGACGCAGGTCTACGAGCACCATGCCAGCGGCAGCGATCGCTCTATAGAAGTTGCCCTGCAATATATCCGCACGCACTACCATGCCGATCTATCGCTAGAGAAGGTCGCTTCGATCGTTTACTTAAACTCTGTCTACTTTAGTCAGCTTTTTAAGCAGAAGACGGGTCAAGGCTTCAAGGAGTACGTTATTCACCTGCGTTTGGAGCAAGCGAAACAGCTGCTGATGAATCCCAAACTCAAGCTTGCTGACGTGGCCGAACGTATCGGGTATCATGATATGCGCCACTTCTCGCAAGTTTTCCGCAAAAAGTACGGCGTAACCCCTTCGGAATATCGTCAGGAGAATTCGGGAGATAAACCAGACAAATATGTGTCAAGGGAATGATTTTCATCAAATTCTCATCAAATTCTCAGAAATGGTAATAAAGCTAGGCGGTTAGCGACTTTCTCTTTTTTGTGGTAAATATTAGGCGGGTAATCTTGTGCTATGGTTGTAGCACAGGTCATACCTAATATTCACGATCAAGAAGGAGGAAATCAATCATGATTTTCATAGATAAGAACCGCCTTAGTAAATCGTTAGTAGGGATAAGCCTTAGTCTTTCCTTGTTGACCGCGGGAGGCGTACTGTGGAGCCCGCAAGCTGCCCATGCTGCTGTTGAAGCAGGCAGCACTATAGATGCGCTTGACGTTACAAGCACAGCGATAAGTGCGTCGCGAGCAGATAGCATTGTCCGTACAGCCAAGTCCTATGTAGGCAGAGTGAAATATCGTTTCGGTGTCCGAGACATTCAACGTTTAAGGTTAGACTGTTCCTCGTTCACACAGCTTGTTTTCAAAAAGAATGGCATCACGATTCCTTGGGGATCCGATGATCAAGCAAAGCTAGGAACGCCTATTAAAAAGAAAGCAAACTTGCGTAAGGGTGATTTAGTCATGTTCAGCACGACGAAACCCGGCCGCATTAATCATGTCGGTATTTATGTTGGCAATGGTAAATTCATTAGCAACACGCCAAGCTCTGGTGTAGTTATTCTTGATTTAAACCAAAGCTACTGGAAAGATAGATTCATTACAGGCCGTCGTTTATAAAAATGGACAAGCCTGCTTAAGCGCGAAATCCGCGCTTAAGCCTCAATCTACCTCCTCAAGCCCTCACTCGATCTCCTATCATGGTGAAGTACTTACCACCATCGAAGGAGAATCGAGTTAGGGCTTTTTGTTGACCGAGGGTACTTTTAAATGGTATATAAAAGAAAACCGTTTGCAAGGGAGCAGAAGAAACGAAATGACCTTAAAAAAAGCATTTGATGATGTTAAAAAGTTTCATGAGACGTTTGAGCATCCCGTAGGCACATCTCCAAAGCGCCTTTCCGAAAGCCGCAAAGCGGCTCGTCTAGCTTGGATGGAGGAGGAACTCCAGGAGTTTAAAGAAGCAGCCACACTGGAAGACGAAGTGGATGCGATGATCGATGAGTTATATTTTGTCCTTGGTACATTGGTTGAAATGGGTGTAGAGCCTGGACCGATTTTTGATATTGTTCAGCATGCAAATATGTCCAAGGTATGGCCCGATGGACAAGTTCATAAAAATGAGACCGGCAAGACCATCAAGCCCCCCCATTGGCAGGACCCATTCGACAAAATTAAAGCCGAAATTCGCAGGCAGCAAGGCAACCAAAATGGCTGAGGAGGGCGCAACAGTGGCGTTTCATACGAAATTAAAAGAGCTCAGACAGCAGCAAAATCTAACTCTCCGTAAGCTTGGTGAGAAGGCTGGAATCAGCTATTCCATCCTTAATTCTATCGAAAATGGTCGAATCGAGCCGTCGAAAGATGTCGCATTAGCACTTGCTATTGCCTTGAAAATAGAGGACAGGGAAGAGTTCTTATCTTTAGCAAGAAATCCCTTCTAGGGACAATTGCATTACATGATATTGTGTGGTAAAGTAATGTTAAGTCTTAAAGATTCACCCTGAATTGCGTATTGCAAAGGGTTATCATTAAGTTAATGAAACCTTTTCCAATGTGTAATTTTTTTGTTCGAAACAAGAAAAAAGACATGTTAATAAAACTTTGGAGGTATTACCCATGGCAGTAGGAACAGTAAAATGGTTTAACGCAGAAAAAGGATTTGGCTTTATCGAAGTTGAAGGCGGCAACGATGTATTCGTACATTTCTCCGCAATCACTGGCGAAGGTTTCAAATCTTTGGACGAAGGCCAACGCGTTGAGTTCAACGTAGTTCAAGGCAACCGCGGACCACAAGCTGAGAACGTTGTAAAACTGTAAGCTTAGCTTGCACAAATAGCATTCTCGAAGAACGGCCTCTTAACATCACGTTGAGGGTCGTTCTTTTTTGCGTTCTGCTCCAAAGGCAGCCATATAAAAATAAAGAGCCTCTAAGAGGCTCCTTACTCATGTAAATTATTGATAATCTTTTGCTTTTTTCACAAGCTCCTCATAAGCAGCTTCTGGTGTTATTTTGCCGAACATCACTTTTTCACCGATACTCTTATAATCTTTAGCTGTATAATTACTCCAGCCTTTAGCCCCAGCATTGAAAGGCTGAGCGTCAGGAGCAACAGTTTTAATGAGTTCAATTTGTAATTTATCTGCGGCAGTTAACTTAGGTGTTAAGTAATCGAGCATTTTTTTGGAAACCGGCACGCCACGTGTTGTCGTTAGAATGTCTGCGGCTTCGCTATCATTCACGAACCAATCGATGAATTTCTTGGATTCTTCGGCATACTTGGAATCAGCACTTATGGACCAGAACATGGAAGGCTTCAGAAATCCGCTGGATTGTGGCCCTTTAGGCTGAGCAATGAGTGAGTAAGCACCAGGCTTAACACCCTCATAACCAGGGAATAGAGCGGCGAAAGTGCGTTTCATCAATACACTGTCATTGTTCATTAAATCCAGCTTCGCGTCCGATTCTTTATCTGTGCTGGCGATTTCAGCGGGTGGAATGACCCCGGCTGTTCGCAACTCCGTGTATTTTTTAACATAGGTTAGCCACGTTTCTTTATCGAAATTGAATTTACCGTCTACCGTTATCGGGTAGCCTTTGCCTTGGCTAATTTGATAAGAAGAATACATGGTATAATCGGATGTCCCATCCATCAACACATATTTGTCTTTATCAAGCTTGGCTTTAGCATCTTTACCGAATTGGAAGTATTCATCCCATGTCCAACCGTTTTTGGGAGGAGTGACCCCTAGTTTCTCAACGGCATTCTTATTGTAGATCATGCCCGTTGCATTATTGCCTAGAGCGATGGCATAAAGCTTATCCTTAAACTTCCCTGAATCCACGAGCGATTTATCGATATCTTCGGTACGAATGCCTTTGGATAAGTCAGCCAGCTGGTTTCTTCCTGCATACTCGGCGAGCCATGCCGGATCCATTTGGATAATGTCCGGAGCATTTTTGGCTGCAGCTTGAGTAGCCAGCTTATCCGCGTATCCATCAAACCCAGAAAATTCTGGCTCAAAGGTCACATTCGGATGTTTCTTTGTATACGCATCTAGTGCTTTTAATGTAGCGTCGTGCCTTGCCTGTGAACCCCACCATACAATGCGGAGCTTAACGGGCTGGGAGGTTGTAGCCGCGGGTGCTGCTGTTGCAGCTGCAGGGCTGCTTCCCGTAGTACTTGGTGTGTTTCCGGAACCACATGCACTTAGGGACAGCGCTATCATGGCAGTCATCGAGAGCATGCTCCATTTTCTCATCTGCACGTTCATTGAAAATCCCCTTTCACTACCTCATTATCTTTACAAGTTAATTATAGGACAACTAAAAAGAAGAAAAAGGAGAGTAATGAACACACTTCTTTCACTATTGATCACAATATTATACAAATAGGTACATTCCCGGTTATAACCCACTCTTACTTACTTCACTTGGGCTGATGCCATTATATTTTTTGAAAATAGAGCTAAAATAAGGGACGTTTTTATAGCCAACTTTTTCGGATATCTCATAAATCAAATATTTGCCTTCGGCCAGGAGGGCTTGTGCCTTCTTCATCCGCACTTGTATAACGTAGTTCGTGAAGGTTTCACCGGTCGCTTTCTTGAATATTTGATTCAAATAATTGCGAGACAAGTAAAGCTGCTTCGACATATCTTCCAAGCTGATCTCTTCGGCATAGTGATCGTGTGCATACTGAATCATGAAATCAACCGCTTCTTTATGTTTGGAATTCTCGTTCCAATGGCGGCTAGTTGCTATGATATGAATTTTGCCCCCCAGCCATTGCTGTAATTGCTCCGGCGTTTGGATTTGAATAATTTCCGACTGCAGCTTTATTTCTGGAAACAGTTCATCAAGCACAATCCCTACGCTGTATAAGGAGTAAGCAAATATAGTCCACAGCTCTGTACATAAATACTGCAAGTATGCCGGGGTTATGGTTGACATGGATTGCAGACGGTTGATATAAGCTTCCACAATCTGTGCAGCGGTTTCTTCTTTGGAATAGACAATCGCTTCCGCAAGCTCTTGATAAAACTTAATAGGACGAATAGCAAGTTCCTTCTCTGATGGAACCGTAGAGGGATGTTCTTGTGCAAGCGGCGGGTTGATGGTCATTTGTAATAAATCTAGAAAGGCTTCCTCGGTGGAATCCGATATTTCCTGCCAGGATTGCTTCATCTGGCCTAACCCTAGACGGATCGTTAGCCGCAGGTAAGTAAGGACACAGTCCGTGATACGCTCGCCAATCAATTGAATCCTACGCATAACGTCATCTATTACACTCGAACGCTCAATATGAAACATAATCGCGGCATGATGGCTGTGAAGCTCAATAAAGTCGGACTCAGGCCAATCTTCAGCCAAGATTTCACGAATAATATTGGCTAATGCAAAACGAAACAAATTCCAATCAATTAGCGATAGGTTAACCGTGCGAACAGTGCTCATCAGCTCTATACCCATCACGAGGTGGTTTCTTTGCAGCCAGTAGGATTGTTCAGATAGCTGAATGCTTTCCGCGGCAATCGTTTCATTAAAGGTGCCGGTAATGACCGACTTCAACCATTCTTGCTGCACAAAGGGCTCATACATCATCAGCCTTCTTTTGACTTCTTCTTGCTCTATTTTTTTCAGCTCTTTCGTTTCCAGTTCTTTAATGACTTTGGCTAGCACAGCCCCCAGCTCTTCAATGGTTACGGGCTTGGACAAATAATCACTAACCTGCAGCCGCAAAGCCTGCCGGGCATACTGGAAGTCGGCGTAACCGCTAAGGATAATCAGTTCACCGGGAAAGTTCGTCTCTCGGAGCTTCTCGATCATTTCCAGGCCGTTCATCACGGGCATGTAAATATCCGTAATCACGATGTCCGGTTGGGTTTGTCTGACCATATCTAAACCTTCGGCGCCATCACTGGCTTCACCCACTAATTCTGCGTCAATGGACTCCCAAGGAATAGCCTTCTTCATACCCTCCAACACTTGAAAGTCGTCATCAATAATGAGTATTTTCCACATGATACCTCTCCTCGACTTCTTCTTTATTTTGGATTTGCGGCAAAAGAAGGGTGACTTCGGTGCCCCTGCCTTCCGTACTTGTAATATGGACCCCATAAGGAGACCCGAAATAAGCCTCAATTCGTTCTTTCACATTTCGTAATCCGTAACCGCCTGTTTTCCTTGCCTTAGGTTGATCCCAATTGGGTCGCAGCCCTACACCATCATCCCAAACTTGAAATTGGATGTCTTGCCCTAGCAGCTGCACACTTACTCGGATTTCTCCTTTTTTTCGCCCGTGAAAACCGTGGATGATCGCATTTTCGATAAATGGCTGCAGGGTTAATCTCGGTATATAGAGATCTTTGGCTGTATCATCAACGGAAATGGTAAACGCCAAGCGATCGCCCCAACGAATTTGCTGAATTTGCAAATAACATTCGACATGAGTCATCTCATCTGCGATGGGAATCAATGTCTCACCATTGGATAGGCCAATGCGAAACATTTTACCCATTAAGGAGAGGATCTTGCTGATTTTAGTTTGACCGGAATCAATAGCTAGCCAGTTTAGTTGATCCAATGTGTTGTATAGAAAATGGGGATTGATCATGGCCTGCAGCGCCTTAATTTCGGCTTCGCGTTGGCGTTTGTGCTGAGCTTTCAAGGATGTTAAAAGTTCCTCAATTCGTTCCATTTGTTTACGATAGCCGTTAAATAAATTTCCAAACTCATTGGTGTAATCCGTAGGCAAGTCCGAAACAAGACCCCGATCGGGAAGCTTACTCATAAAAGCAACCAAAAGTCGAATGGGATTAGTGAATTGTCTGGATATAAAGAAAGTGAAAAAGGAAGCGATAAAAATGGCGGATAAACCAACGGTTAAGAGAATTAGCGCTAATCGGATACTGCCATGAATAATACTCTTCCACGGTGTCACCTCAACTAATGTCCAGTTCGAGGGGGATTTACTCCAAACGAGTAAGGATTCATTTTGTTGTTTCGCTTTTAAATGAACACTTCCGGACTTCTCTTGAATCAACCTAATCTTCTCCAGCTCACTCTCTTGTAAGTTAGGATCGCCTATGGCAGCAATTGTTCTGCCGCCAGCGTCAACTAGCAGTCTGCTTCTTCCCTCCGTTTCACCTCGAATTAAATTCTGGATCTCGGATGATTTCACGTTGAGTAATAGCAAACCGTAATAGATGCCCGAGTTATTGTACAGCTTTCTTGCAAAGCTAGTAACCGTTAACGAGCCCGTATTGGTTTGAATCGTACGTTCTTTAATCCATGCAAAATCATTATTCTGGATGTCTGAAAACCAGTCTTCATCCTTTACCTTACGCCAATCATAAACGCGAATTGGACCGTGGGCATCTGTCACAAACGGACGATCGATATATAAATAAATGGATTGTACCATCGTCGTGCTATAGGTAATACTGGCCAGTAGATTTACTAAATCTTCCTTACGTTTTTTTAGCTCAAACAAGTCACTTTCCAGAGGATCATACCCGATAATATCGATATTTCTGGAGGCTGCGAGAGACATTTGCTCAATAGAGTTCAGCTGAGTCACTAGGCGCTTATTCAATTCATTTAACAAATCCTGCTGATAGTTGGCGGTATTGCTAGCTAACTCACGTGAAGTTAAGCTGTAACTGATCCAGGAGGAAATGAGCAGCAGCACGGCAATGAATGCGGCGAAGCTTCCAAAGAACAGGCGACCGATGCGAACGCGCTTGAATAAGTTAAACACAGCAGCTCCCCCTCAATTACTTCCATAAAAGTGGAAAAAAGGCTGCAGGTAGCGCAACCTTTTTTTTATCCTATTATTTTATCCTTTCACTGCACCTGAAGCAATGCCATCGACAAAATGGCGCTGCGCCATAAAAAAGAGAATCAGTGACGGAATAATAGAAACGAGTGACATGGCAAGTAATTGTCCCCACGGAAGTGCAGATTGGCTGTCGACGAACAGCTTCAAGGCAAGACCGACGGTGTATTTGCTCACAGAATTGATATACAGCAAATGTCCGAAGAAATCGTCCCAATTCCAAAGGAAACAATAAATGGCGACCGTTACGAGTGCGGGTTTCGTTAAGGGCAGCACAATTCGTAGGTAAATGCCGAACCAGCTGCAGCCGTCCATTTTGGCCGATTCATCCAGCTCCCGCGGAATCCCGCGAATAAATTGCACCAACAGGAAGATAAAGAAAGGTCCTCCGATACCGCCTGCTAAGGCATGTGGAACATAGAAAGGCAGATACGTATTGACCCAACCCCAAGAATTAAACATGATGTACTGGGGAACCAGTGTCACTTGACTTGGCAGCATCAGGGTGACCATCAGAATGGAAAACCAGAAATTTTTCAGAGGAAAGTCCAATCGTGCGAAACCAAAAGCCACCAAGCTGCAGGAAACGATAGAAGTGATTAGAACTCCGCCAATCAGTTCAAATGTATTCAGATAAAAATGAGTAAAGGTAAACTTAGGGATGGCCACCCACCCTTGACTGAAGTTGCTCCATAACCACTCCGTAGGGAAAAAACTAGGTGAGCTCATCTCCGCGTTTGATTTAAAGGCAGCTCCCACCCACCATAACATGGGATATATCATGACTAGACTAAATAATGCTAATAAGAAATGCGTTCGGAAAGTCCGGAAGCCAATCAGATGGTTTCTCATTTTCTTCTCCCTCCTTCGGTTTCATAGAATACCCAGTAACGGGATGAGGCGAAAATTAAAGCCGTTACGATCGCAATCACCACAAGGAGTATCCATGCCAGAGCGGAAGCATAACCCATCTCATATCTAGAAAAGGCGCGATCATATAGGTATAAAGCGTACATATACGTGGAGTTAATGGGTCCGCCTTTCGTAATGATGAAGGCTTGGGTAAACATTTGAAAGGAACCGATTGTCTGCAGCACCAGATTAAACAACAGAACAGGCGACAGCATAGGCAAGGTAATACTGACAAACTGTCTGATTATAGATGCCCCATCCACGGAAGAAGCCTCATATAACTCGGCAGGTATTTGTTTTAATCCGGCTAGGAAAATAACCATCGAAGAACCAAACTGCCAAGCAACCAGAATAATTAAGGTGCCTAATGCCGTATTGGGATTGCTAATCCAACTGATTCCTTCAATACCGAAATAACTTAAAAATCGATTGATGAAACCGCTAATACCGAAAATATTTTGCCAAAGAATAGCCACAGCAATGCTGCTCCCTATTAGTGAAGGCAAATAGATGAACGTTCGGTAAACAGAAATCCCTTTTATTTTCTTATTGAGCACCATAGCAACCATTAAGGCGCTAAAGAGTTTGAGGGGCACGGATAAAACGACGAAAAGAATCGTTATTTTCAATGATTGACGAAACATTTCATCGTCTGCAAAAATACGCTCATAGTTTCGCAGACCAATCCACTCTGGCGCATCTAACAACGTATATTTCGTGAAAGAGTAATACATCGATTGAATCATCGGCCATAAGGTTAACAGCAGAAATCCAAGTAACCACGGGGAAATAAATAGATACCCAGCTATGGGCGATTCCCAGCGTCCTTTCAGGGTAAAAGCTGTTGTCAGCTTGCGTGAAGAAAGCTTTTGGGGAGACATGCTAGTTTCAGGCTTCATCGGGATAAACCGCCTTTCATTTCAATAACACCTTTATGTTAAGTATAAAAGGTATTGCCCACCCGAAAAATGAGAGTAATGAACACAATTCATTCACAATCGAACAAATCTTTGCAGTTACAAAAGAGTAAGATTAGGTTGACGTAGCCCCCTAAACCACCTATACTGACCATGATTCTCATTCTCACATTTATATAGTTTGAGGTACCCTTAACTAAAAGAAGAAGGTCACAACAAATATGCCAACTAAGAAACAAATTGTTCGTTTCATGGCGCTCCTTTTAATCGTTTGTTCTATTTTTTTAACATGGCAATGGTTTGATTCAAAGGAATGGCTACGCGACGTAGGGCTGCTTTTTCATCAACCGCAATGGTTGGTCTTCATGTTTGTTATCTACCTGCTCTCCTTCCTCCTAAAGGCAGCAGCTTGGCGAATTTACGCAGGACCCGAGGTGCGATTCAGCATCTATTTTCATGCCATTAGCTATAGCTTGCTCGTCAATCATGTACTTCCGGTCAAAGCGGGAGATGGCGTTCGTGCCGGTTTATATATGAAGCATGGAGGAAAATCGTGGGAAGATGCGTTCCATTCCGTTGCGGTCATGCGATTGCTTGATATGCTCGTGCTTGCTGGCATTGGGGGAATCGGCATCGTACGGTTAGGACTCCCCTCTTCTTGGATATGGGTGACGGTGCTGGCTGGGGGAACGGTGATTCTGGCAACAGCGCATTACCTGCCTGTGATTCGCAAAATTCCGTTTATAGCGAAGCATTCGGCCTATTTTCATCTTAAAATGCTCTCTGGCAAAGGGGTCGTCATCATAGGCTTAATTGCTCTAAGCTGGATCCTAGAAGCTGGTGTTATCTTTGCTGTTGTTCACATGATCGGCTTGCAGCTTGGGACAATCTCGCTCGTTTGGGCGAATAGTATGACGATTGCCGGACAAATTTTTCATATTACCCCAGGTGGGATAGGTACTTATGAGAGTACTATGAGCGGGTCTCTTGTCTTGTTGGGTGTGGATGGTAAGGATGCTTATAGAGCGGCGCTTGTGTCGCATACATTTAAATTTCTATTTGCCTATACATTAGGGGCGTATTCACTTGTGCGAATGCCCTTACGTTGGAGCGAGATGAAAACCTGGATTGGACGGCTTACGAGTCACAAAAAACCATCATTGAATGGCAACGTACGGAAGGATGATTAACATGAAAAAAGCTTCATCGTTTGAAATTGTAGCAGCTCGCTGCTGGAACTTGCTAAATGAGGGAAAACCGTTTACCCCGATTTTCGTTGTGGGCGTCTTTTTGCTCTATCATATCGGTGTATTGTCCGATCCTAGCTTTTGGTCTGCTGCCGGACTAGGGTTGCTGGTGACCCTCCCTCTTTTTGTACTATATTATTGCTTCGATTTTCCGCTTTTTTTACGAAATTATTTATGGATGCCGTTAATTGCTGCGCTGCTGATTTGGGAGCGGTCTGATTTCTCGCTTTACTTGCTAGCGCTTGGGTTGTTCTACTTCTTTACGGTGTATTTCTGGGGCACTTTTTACTATCATCTACGAATTGGGACGACTTGGTGGAATTTCACACGGTTCTGGAAGCTTGTTCTGAAAAATAGTGACTCAACTAGCGGCAATGCGCAGGAGCAGATGCCTAAGTTTTTGCTGCTGCTTTTCGTATGGAATCATTATTACCGTCAGTTCGAGGGGGGTATTTCCGCTGATGTGGGTACGGGACTTCTATTTGCGGGTGGATTGCTGATATACAGCTTCATTCTCCACCGGTATTTGTTTGATTGGAAACCAGCCGAAATCCCTACGTACACACGCGATTCAAGCGATGTACAAGCAGGCGGAGAAGCACTGAACAAGAAGGTTATTGTGATTGTCGTGGACGGGATGCGCAAAGAGCGCTTTGAAGAAGCTGACGCGCCATTTATGAAGAAACTGCGAGCAGAAGGCACAGAGTATGCTCAAATGGAAACCGTGTATCCTGCGCGTACCGTGGTATGTTTCTCTTCGATGTTCACGGGGACTTACCCGCGCGAGCATGGTATTCGCTCCAATATGGTTTGGAGGCTGGGTATTCGGGTTGAAAGTATTTTTGATTCGCTGCGTAAGGTTGGGAAAAAAGGGCGTCTGCTCGGTATAGCGCACTTAATCGACTCCATGGGAGACGATGTTGAGAGTGTGACCGCTGTGATGCACAACGATGTCGCAGATCGTAATATTATCGAACGGGCGAAGAAGATCATGGCCGAACAAAACCCGGATTTACTCGTTGCCCAATTGATTGGTGTTGACCAAACGGGTCACAGCCGAGGCGTTTTATATGACGATTACACGCAAAAAATTGCAGAAGCCGATAAATTAATTGAAGAATTTGTAGGCTGGCTTGAAGAGCGCGGCATGATGGAGAATACGACACTTATCATATGTGCCGATCATGGACAGGCTGATGGTATTGGCGGGCATGGCCATTTGGATGAAGGTGAGCGCTATGTGCCTTTCTTCCTGCATGGTCCAGCGATTGAGTCCGGCCATCGCATTGATGAAAAGCATTCCCTTGTATCTATGGCTCCAACTCTAGCTTATCTACTGGGCGCGCCATTCCCGAGCCATAGTCGCGGACCCGTCCTATCGGAGGCTATCAAGCATCATGACTAAGAAGAAAATCATCGTTTTTATGCCTGCGCATAACGAAGAAGAGAATATCAGCGGGGTTATTGCCCGCGTGCCGAGAGCTTTCCACCCCCAGTATGAGGTGGAGGTGCTCGTGATCGACGACGGGTCCAAGGACCGCACGGTCGCCGTCGCTCGGGAAGCGGGAGCCGACCACATCGTGTCGTTCCCGCACAATAAAGGGCTCGGCGCTGCCGTTCGTGAAGGGCTGAAGCAATGCTGCCTGCTCGGCGCTGACATTGGCATCATGATTGATGCGGATAATGAGTATCCGCCGGAGCAAATTCCCGGTGTCCTTGAACCCATCATCGCCGGGCGCGCGGACTACACCTTCGGCTCACGCTTCAAAGGGCAAATTCAAGGCATGAAGCTGCATCGCCGCTTAGGCAACTATACGTTCACACTGCTGCAGGCGATTCTGCTGCGCAGATGGATTTATGACGGCCAATCCGGGATGCGCGGGTTTTCCCGCGATGCGATGGAGAATGCCGTTATTGTCCACGACTACAATTACGCCCAGGTGCTCACGTTAAACTTGGTTCGTCAGGGCTACCGATTGGAGGAGATTCCTATCTCATACCAAGTCCGGACCAAAGGCCAATCTTTCATCAAATTCAGACAATATGTAACCTCCGTTCTTCCGGCGATCTATAAAGAAATGAGACGCCCTGTCGCCAAACGCAATGTGAATCCACAGACGAATCGAGATGATGCGGGCGTATGAGACGCAATGCAAGATGGTTGGCGCTGTTCGCAGCTGCGGTTATTGCTGGAGTGACGTGCCTGAGTATTATCTACGCCAGCCCCTTTGCGCGAACGTGGGACGAGGTCGATTTTACATTGGCTCTACATAGGTATGATCTTCTCGCCATGCAGCCTCATTTTCCAGGTTATCCGTATTTCATTCTAGGCGGATGGCTTATTAACCAGTGGATGAATAATCCCGTTAAAGCTTTATCTGTCTTCAATACCCTAGCAGCCTTAAGCTCCGCGCTTCCGATGTTTTTACTGGCAAATCGTCTGACGAGCAGCGGCATAAAGAGTCTTTTACTGCCTGCGCTCGTATTAAGCAGCCCCTACATTTGGCTCATGTCCTCACGTCCCATGTCGGAGTGTGCGGGTATGGCCTTATTGTGGTGGTTTCTTTGGAGTATCCGCTTTGCGATGGATCGTCCCGGTTCAATGCTTCGCCATGGTCTAGCGCTGCTGATGTTCGGCTTCCTTATGGGTACACGCCTATCCTTCTTTCCATACGGTCTAGCGCTAGTGCCGCTCTGGTACGGGATTTGGAAGTATGGTGCGAGAGGTTGGCGGAGATGGTTGAGACTGGGGTGCTCGGCCTTGGCTGCGCTGTTGTTTCAACTGCTTTGGATAGCTGGATTGGTGCTTTCCGAAGGAACCATAGCTGGCTTCTGGAAGCTTTCTATAGCTTTCGTTGAAGGACACTTTTCCGAATGGGGCGGCGGCGTCATTTCTACCCCGATGCCGCTGGGAGAACGAATCTATCAACTCATCGGACACAATTTACTGGGATCAGCACTGCTGGGCGGTTCCATTCTCATTGGCTTTTGGCTTGTTATTATGGTTGCTGCAGCAGTTATGGGTCGGAGATTCGCTCCTCCAGCTGTGCAGGGCAATGAGAATCGCCTTTATATCTTCTGGCTCGTTGGCTGTGCCGTTCTGTACACCCTATGGGCTCTTTTTGGTCAAAACATTGAGAAACCGCGTCATATCGTTCCTGTCGTTGCCCCGATATTGCTTCTTATGTTTGTTTTTATCATTCGTACCGCAGAGGGATTAAGGACACCCACGCGTGGGAAGCGTCTATTGAGAATAGCACCAACGATCCTATACGCCCTCCTCATTAGCCTCATATCCATTCAAGTCGTCTACGGGGCTCAGCTTCAGAAACGGCAGGTCGTGGAAGAGCCAGCCGTTTATCAGCTTCATGACTATGTAAGCAGCCTGCAAGAGTCTCTCCTGCTGTTTACATGGGAAGAAACGAGAGTTCTGCAGTACTTGCAGGCGGACTACGATCATGAGCGCATCTATACGTATGGGTACTTTCAAGCGTTGGCTGGGGCGAATCCCGAGCGGCGAGTACTGCTAACCGATCATGTTGTTCGAGGCTTTGAGCAGCAAGGCAAATCGGTGAAGGAGCATTTGAAGCAGATCGGCGACTTTAAGTCAGACGCTTTGTTTGATCCGGCTTATGCTCACGTCATTTTATATGAGTGGGTGCGTTAAGTCGGTTTTTTTCTTTTTAGTAGAGCAAAATAATGGTTGACACATGAATACATAATGATTATCATTATCAATGAAAATGATTATCAACGACAACGAGATTCCAAACAATCATAGCAGGGGTGAAGATATGAAACGATGGCTACTAGCCGGCATGACTTTTGTTCTAGCGGCATTGATCATCCTGCCGTCCTCCGCGCTGGCCTATTCGTATGGTGACGCTAATACAGAAGATGTTGCTGAAACTTTTAAACTGGTGCAATCCAGTATTGGAGATGGGGCGAACGATTGGAACGCTGCGGAAGGCGCCTACAAGGAGAGAAGAGCAGAACTCGTATCGCACTTCGGCGAAGGAATAGGTGCCACACTAGATGCTAATTTCCAGGCCAAAGATAGTAAATTAGTCATTGCTAATTTCAAAGCCGTCCTCGTTATGAACTTGGATCGACGGTTCACCTACGCTGCTAAAGGCATTGATGATTATGCAGAGTCTAAACTCTTGCTAGCCAAAGCTAAGGCGACCTTTGACACACTGGCGCCTTATGTCGGGGCGGGTACGAGTGAAATGAATAAAGCTTTCGATGCTGCGCTTGAAGCGCTGGGGAATCCTGGGTTGTTCGGCGTAGGGAAGAAGGATGTACAACCAGATGTCTTCAAGGAAAAGGTCAATTTTATCTATGGTAAGGTGAAGCCTTTATTCCCTTACACGGCTTATGTCAAGCCTGCCACTCCAAGTGAGTCTACTCCCGTTCCCAAGCCGCGGGCAACAACTGCGCCGGTTAAGAACGAGGCAGGGGTCAAGCCAGATCAACCAGAGTCAACGGTTAAACCGACAGAGACGAAGGCACCCGATGCAGCTGCAGCAGTGGAGACGAAGTCCCCTGAGCCTAGTGCAACGGCTAGTGCTAGTCCAGCACCAACTACGGAAGCAGCCCAGCCTTCAGCGACCGTAGAAGCGCCAGCTAAAGCATCTGAAGCAACTAGTTCAGATGCAAAACAAGCGGATTCGGCGAAAGAAGCGTCCGCACATGCACCTATGGAGCGTTCCGATAAAACGAATCCCTTTATCAGTATCGCTGTTATCGGAGGGGTTATCGTTCTTCTGGGCGGGGGCGTATGGTTTGCTCGTAAAAGAAAGTGGATTTAATAGTAAATTACAAAATATGAGATGAATAGAGGAGAAACTTATTATGCGTAAATTTTTAGCTGTTGCTTTAAGTGTTTCATTAGCTTTATCCAGCGTGGTTACAGTTACTTCCGTTGCTTTTGCAGAAAGTAAATTCCAAATTACAGAAGATCAAACGATCGCAGCAAAACTTCAATCTTTTACGGATATTAAAGCACTTTTTACAGACAAAACGGTACTTGCTGATGTTCAGAAATTATATGTAGATAAATTCCAAACAGATGTTAAACGTCTTGATGTGAACATCAAAGCAGATGATCCTAAAATTGATGCGAACATCACACTTGTATTGGACAGCGCGATTAAAGGCGATTTGCAAGTTGGCCAAGCGAAACAAGCTATCGACAAAGGCTTGCAATGGTATTTCTTCTTCGCACTTCGTGATCTGATGAGCAACCAAGTACGTCCTGCTTTGACCAAAGGTGATGTTGCCGGAGCAAAAGCCGCCTTCGATAAAGTGGTTCAAATCTATGAAGGCGCGCTGCAACCAAACGTAGTGAAACGCGATGCCAAATATAGCTTGAATATGGAATCATTGTTGAAAACAACCATTGAACTTATCCAAAAAGATATTAATGAAAACAACTTGAATGATTTCAATGTTCACCGCCAGTTCCTTGACAAAACATTGATCAAAAATTATACACTTGCTGCTTTTACATACGCAGAAAGCATTGCCACTAAGGCTCCTGCTGACCAACCTGCAGCTATCACAGAAGCTTACTTCTTCTACATGCCGGTATACACGTACCTCAGAGGCGGCAGTATCGCTGACGCTAACTTCGTGAAAGATGCCTTCGCATCCGGCGATGCAAGCAAAATCAAAAAAGATGAAATCCAAAATGCGTTACACCGTACAATGATCGGTAAAGTATCCGAATATGTGAAGCAAGCATTCACGAAGCTTGAAGCTGGCGACCTGCAAGGTGCACGCGGATATGCGGCAGAAGGCAACATGTTCCTTGCTAGCCAAGAAGTTTTCTTAGGTAAAGAGAAGTATGCGGCTGCTCTTGAAGTAGCAACGAAATTCTCAAACGCTGTAGACGCATCTGATCTGGCTGCTGCACAAGAGTATGGCTTCCAAGTTCTAGAGTTCCTGGTGGGTAAAGATGGTTCCAGTTTGAAAATTGGCAGCAAGGATTATCAAGTGGATGGAGCTGCTTTCACAGCTGAAAATGCTCCTTTCATCAACGCAGAAAGCAGTCGCACATTGGTACCGGTTCGAGTAGTTGCACAAGCTGTTTATGCGCAAGTTGAATGGGTAGATGCATCTAAATCCGTTGTCATCACAAAAGATGGCAAGAAAACTGAAATCGCATTAGGATCCGATCAAGTTGTACAAAATGGTGTGGTTAACGACAAAGTGAAACTTGATCAACCGGTTGTTATCGTAAACGGCAGTGCATTCATCCCGTTACGTGCGGTGGCTGAGTTGTTCGGCAAACGCGTATTTTACCAAAACGGTGAAATCATTATTCTTCGTTAATCATTTCGTTCATAGCGAAGACACTTGTGCCTAGTAGGCGCAAGTGTCTTTCAGCATGCAGGAGCAAGGAAGAGAACAGGGGGCAGATTATGGATTTACAGGCATTTCTCATTACGTTTCGTGAGGCGCTTGAGGCCATTCTCATTGTTGGTGTAATCATTACGTATTTAACTCGTATTGATGCCGTGCACTGGCATAAATGGGTGTGGGTTGGTGTGTTTTTGGCTTTGATCGTGAGTTATGGCTTGGCCCTGGCTTTCCAGGTTTTATTGACCGGATTTGCCAGTATGGGCAGCCAAAATTACTTGAAAATCGGTATCATGCTCGTCTCTACCGGGCTGCTGACGCATATGATCATGTTCATGGGCAAACAAAATAGTGAACTGCAAGGGAAGGTTCAGAGCAAGGTTGCACATATTCTAACCATTGGCGGCGCCATTAATATGGTCATCCACTCGTTTTTAGTCGTTGTGCGCGAAGGCGTGGAGACGGTTTTCTTCTTTGCCGCCATTACGGGAGGAAATATACAGAAAGCACTCGAAAGCTGGGGAGCACTGTTTGGACTCATTCTGGCTTTCGTCATTGGCCTGCTCTTTTTCAAAGGGACGAAGAAAATTCGGCTGGGTACGTTCTTTCGCATCACCAGTGTGTTTCTGATGATGATTTCTGCGGGTTTGTTCGTGCAAGCCATCGGAATCATGCAGGATCTAGGTATTATTGGAAGCTTATATCGAACGGCGGGACACCAAATCGGTGAAATTTATAATATAACGGGATTTATGCCGGAGCATCCAATTGATGGTGTACAGTATCTTCGTGACATGGGTAAAGAGCCGCTTATTAGCGGTCAAGTTGGCATTTTCTTCAAAGCTTTCCTAGGCTATACGCAGAACCCTTCACTGGAAGAATTCGTCGGATACTGGGGATACTACTTCTTGGTATTCATCTTGCTTGCGGTTCAGAAGAAGCGTCATGAACAGGAGCAGGTAGAAGAAGAGAAAGTGGCTGCGTGATAGCAGCATTAAGAATTTCGAATGGCTAAGCATAAGGAGCGAGGACTGAATGACGATAAACATAGGAATTGTTGGATACGGTCATGTTGGGAAGGCCATACATGCGTTGTTTCCAAACGCTGCGGTATACGATGCACCTATGCAGGTGGGCAGCCAAGCGGAGGTAAACAAAAGGGATGTCGTCTTCGTCTGTGTTCCAACCCCCTCACTCCCGAGCGGCAAATGCGACACGTCCATCGTGGAAGAAGTGATTGTGTGGCTGACAGCCAAAGTCATTGTGATTCGCTCGACTGTTCCCGTAGGGTTCACCGACGCTATGAAGGAACGAACGGGGAAAAGAATCGTGTTCCAACCGGAATACTATGGAGAAACCGTCGATCACCCCTTTTCGGATTTGAGTCATCGGACGTGGCTTACATTTGGAGGCGAATCTGAGGATGTTAGCCATGTGATCCGCGCCTATCAGCAAGTGTACAACGCAGAAGTGAGAATCCGACGGACGGATGCCCGCACAGCCGAAATGGCGAAGTATATGGAGAATTGCTTCCTTGCGCTTAAAGTGTCGTTTTGCAATGAGTTTTATGATATTGCCGGAGCACACGGGATTGATTACAATGAGCTGCGGGAAGTTTGGCTCGAGGACCCTAGAATCGGTCGCAGCCATACCTTCGTGTATGAGGATAGTCGCGGGTACGGCGGGAAATGCTTGCCGAAGGATGTTCATGCGCTGATTAGCATGGCGGACGAGAAAGAAGTTAATGCCGATTTAATGAAGTCTGTTCAACGGAAAAATAGCGACCTTCGTGCTTCATTCGAGTGATCATATAGTAAAGCCTCCATGTCCACGGATCGCTCGTGGGCTTGGAGGCTTTTTGGTTATATGCCGTCTTGAACAACGGTAATGGTGCCCGTATTTCCGACATAGATGCGGTTCGTTCGTATGTTCAAGGCCATATTCCCCGCTGAATTCCCCGTGCGAAGTGTTGTCAAACGCGTGTTGGTTCGCCCATTGTAAACAAATAAATTTCTTCCTTCGGAATCCCCGACGAAAAAGTGGTTCGTGAGCGGATTGACGAGAATCGATGAAAATGTCGGGATCATTAAAGTCTTTATGATCCTATTCGTTTGTCCGTTAAGGACGAAGAGCTTGCCTCCGCCTTCCTGCTGCGCGCTTGTGATATAGATGCGATTCGTCAGCGGGTTCAAAGTGATTTCGCTTTGCCGGCTCCCTAGTTGAATGGGAATGCTTTTCCCTAGGGTGCGGCCCTGTATCAAAGAAGCAAAACGGCTCAGGTTGTTAGCCACGTAAATACGATTGGTAACGCTATTAATAGCTGGTGTAATAATGGGATTACGACCTACTTTGATCGTCGTAAGGACTTGAAGTGTCCTCCCATCAATCACATGAACCGAATCAATGCTTACATTCGTGACATAAATGCGGTTCGTCCGTTCATTAACGGACACAAGCGCTGGTGATCCGCCAACCCTCAACGTCTTGAGGATTCGGTTGGTGCTGCCGTCTATGACGCTAATCGTCCCGCTTAGATTGGCTACATAGATTCGATTACTGCCTTGGTGGATACCAAGGCCAAAAGGGCGCTGTCCGACGGGCACAGCCGTCAGTACGCTGTTTGATTTTCCGCTGATCACGGAAACGGTAGCATCCCGGAAGTTCGTGGCGTAGATCCGATTGGTACGAGAATTCACCGCGAGGAAATTGGTGCCATCACCAACCTTCACATTTCGGAGGACCCGATTGGTCTTCCCATCAAGGACGCCTACTTGGTTTTCACTATGAACAAAATAGACACGATTCGTGACTGAATTCGTTTGAATATCACCGACTGCCCCGGCTGCTTTAACAATTGTGACAACATGGGGCAACGTTTGCGACAATCGGGCAAGGGTGAGGGAATCTCGTCTTCGATCCAATGGATGGTCCCCTTTCAATGAACATATTAGTACTACTATATGAGCAATCGTGAAAAGGGGGAACCTTTGGCTCAATGTCATTAAGTTAGGCTCAAAGACAAGACCGTGAATAAAAATAGAATCCAAAACGGATGGGAAAAGCCCTGTGCCGTTTGTTTTCTTGCGCCAGCAAGGAAAAAGCGTACAGCAAACAAAGCGGATGAACTTTCCGCTTAAAAAAATGTTCATGTGAAACGAATTATGCTACTCTGTAGACGAAGCTAACAACGGATTTGTAGCGGATTTTGCGCGTATTCTGCTGTCCTGGGCGGATGGGTCGAATCGGCAAAATGTTTTTGCGAATCAGTGCTTCAACATCGGGCGGGGGTTCATCGTCCCTTGAGCGCAGGAAATGTCTACAAACGTGAACGGCAACTGTGAAGTTGACTTGGTATTGGTGCCGTTTATCCATTTGGGAAATGACTACGTGCGAGGTAATCATTTCAGCGAAATTGTACATGATCATTCTTGCGAAAATCTCTTGGGTGATGGACTCTTGTCTCTTTGCGTGAAAATTCGTCAGACCTACCGTGTATTTTAATGCCCTGAAAGAGGTTTCGATGCCCCATCGCATGTTGTAAATGGACTTGATTTCATCGGGTGGGAAATCAGCGGCAGAAAGATTCGTAATGACGGTTTCATAAGCGCCATTTGGCAAGACGAAACGAACAACCCGAAAGGAAATCGGGTAAAACAAGTTCTCATGCAAATCCAAAAAATCAAAGGTAGACGTGGAAGGGACGAACTTGTAAATCTCGGGATGAGCCCTGACCTCTTTGGTTTGTTTTTTGGTGAGTGTCAGATGAACGTCCAGATCAAACGCTCCGCCAGAGGGCAAACACAAACCCGAAAGAATACCACTGGAATCCAAATCCTTTACCCGTATGACATAATTCCACCCTTTTCGTTCAATATGAGCGAAATTGTTGTAACTTTCATAACCTCTATCGGCAGTAACAATGGTTTTGCCCTTGATGGGGGAACGGTCAACCATAGCAGCCAGCGCCCTTCCCTCATTGCTCAACCTTCGTGGCTGAATAATCGCATCCACGTAAAGTCTATTGCACAAGTCATAGGCTGTGTTCAAATGCAGAAGGTTATAGCCTTTTGTGTTCGGTTGATTTTGAAAATAGGTGTCCGTGTCCGCAGAGTCAGTTGCGATATGCAAATCCGAACCGTCAACGGCAAGTAATCGATACCCACGGTAGTCCTTGATATCGGTATACGATTGCGTAAATTCGTGAAACAAGAATTCCACAGCAGATGGCAGGATTTTATTCCTCTGTTGGACAAATGCAGAGGTGGTTGCGGTATTTACGTCATAGCCCTGCGATTCCAAGAGTTCCTTATATAAGCTGTTGCCCCCCATTGAGATCAGGAGTTGCATAACCGTTTCAAAGGGAAGCTTTTTCTTTCGGGTAAAATCTTTTTCGGGGTTTTTGACAAAAGGTGCTGGTGCAGCTGACATTTCTCGTATGAGGGATGTCAGTGTTTCTTTTAGCGAATTCGAGTACTCATCCATTGGCGTAACCTCCTCGTTTTTTCAAGGGGCTTCGCCACACATTTCCAACTGCTTGTCAAGTTCTTTTTTCTTTTGGACGTAAAAAAAGAGCGGGTTATCTTTTCGATAACCTGCTCTTTTTCTTGATTTTGGCCTTTCGCCTTAACTTAATGACATTGACCTTTGGCTGCTCCAATTTATCTAGATATAGAAACAGTGCTGGCTACTCCAAGTGATCTAAACACCGTCTCGGAGCTAATTACTCCAATCAATCTCTCCCCACATTATTCGGTGTGATCCGATCAACAGCTAAAGAGCAGTACAAAAAAGCCTACAATCCAACTAGCATGCTGCGCTAGTTAGATTGCAGGCCTGTATGCGTTAGCCGCCGCTTAGCGCAGGTTGGCTCGCTTGAGCAGCCGCTGGATGGAGCGGTTCGCTTCGGGCAGGACGATGTCCTTATCAATCGTCCGCATGATGCGGTTTTCCATGACGATACGACCGTTAATGATCGTCGTTTCTACGTCAGCTCGCGTCGCTGAGTAAACGATGCGAGAGATCGGATCCACGTCGAAGGACGGATACGTGTGGAAGTTGTTGAGATCGAGAATGGCGAGGTCGGCCTTCTTGCCGACCTCGAGGCTGCCGATCTCCTTCTCCATGCCGACCGCGCGGGCGCCCCCAATGGTCGCCATGCGGAAGACCGTCTGCGCATTCATGGCCGTCGGCCCGTGTATTGGCTTCTGGATAAGCGCAGCCAAACGCATCTCGTTAAACATATCGAGATTATTATTGCACGGCGCGCCATCTGCTCCTAGGCTGACGGAGATATCGAGCTTCAGCATGTCGGGCGTCTCGGCAATGCCTGAAGCAAGCTTCAGGTTAGAGCCGGGACAATGGCTCACATGCACGCCTCGATCATGGATAATGCGCTTCTCTTCCTCATCAAGCCAAATGCAGTGCGCCAGAATAAGGCGCTCATTCGCCAAACCGAGATGATCGAGGTAGACGACGTTGCGCATGCCAGTCTCTGCCTGCACAATCTCGATCTCGCCGAGATTCTCAGATGCGTGCGTGTGCACTTTCACTTGGTACTGCTCCGATAAGCTGCGAACCTCACGCAGCAGTTCTTCCGTACACGATATGACGAATCGTGGAGAGAATGCGTACTGGATGCGGCCATCGTCGTGGCCGTTCCATTTCTCGAGCAAGTCGACACTTTGCTGGAGTGATTCGGAGGTCTTCTCCTGCAAAGCAAAAGGAACCTCGTCCCCTTTGTCCATCATCACCTTGCCGGATAAAGCGCGCATGCCGCTCTCCGCGATGGCTTGAAAAGCAAAGTCGGTGTGGTGTACCGTCTCCATATCGACGATCGTCGTGGTACCGCTTTGAATCAGCTCGCCGATGCCAAGCATGGCGGAATAATAGATCGACTCTTCATCATGCGAGGCTTCTAGCGGCCATATCCGCTTTTTCAACCAATCCATTAGTTCCAAATCGTCCCCCTTGCCGCGGAATAGGGTTTGGCATAAATGAATATGGGTTTGAATGAAGCCTGGAATGATCGTACGGTGCTTGGCGTCAATCACCTTATCTACCTGTGCGGGGTTCAAATCCGGTCCAATTGCTGTGATTCGGTCATTTTCGATGAAAATATCCCCTGTAATAATATCTCCATTGCTGTTCATAGTCACAATTTGCGCATCTTTAATTAGAATGGTTGGCATCGTTATAAACCTCCTACTCCTATTATTGTATGAAGCAATGGACACAAAAAAACTAGCCGCGAAAAATATGCCTGTCATGCGCACATTTTTCGTAGCTAGAAATTTACGGTTTCTAAGTAGAGACCCTTAATCCAATTATTAAGGTTATACGAAATGGGTAGTATTCAGTTCCTGCTTTCCTCTAGCGTAAACGGATACAGGTCATTTTGTCAACAGTCTGTGTTACCTATCCTGACATCCCCTCCCTCTTTTATGAAAACGGAGTCCATCATTCTGGATGATTAATCGTACCGCTTCCTACTGAGAATGGCGTCGTTACGCCTTCATACATCAGGTGCATCGTCATTCCTGCTGCGGCATGTACGAGGTTATGGCAATGATCCATCCATAGTCCAGGGTTATTAGCAACGAAAGCCACTTCGTAAGTTTCTCCCGGCAGTACAGCCAGCGTATCGGACCACCAAGGGCTGCCCGTGGAAGGCTTACCGTTACGAGATAGCACCAGCACATGATGACCGTGTAAGTGCATCGGGTGGTCGACGTTTCCGCGGTTAACGATAGTTGTTTTGACCAGATCGCCTTCTTTCACCATGAGCATTGGTGTATTCGGGAATACTTCGCCATTCAATGTATAAAGGAAATCCAGATTACGATTATAGAATCCGAGTTTATTATCCAAGATCAAGGTGAAATCTCTGTCAAAACGGCTGCTTGCATCAAAGGGTGTCGAGGTCGGGCTACCATATTGAAGGGGATCGAAAGCAACGGTTTGTGGCAGATCAGGAATTTCACCCTTCCCATCCGGTGACATCAAGATGCCGCTGCTGCGGTTACCGCCGACATTCAGGTACACAGGACGCTCTGGCATGATGAACGTGATGTCATTCCGACCACCTGTAGTCACAACCAAATGCGTATTAGTTAACACACCTGGCTTATTTAGTTCCGTTCCATCAATGGCTGCCACCTCAAAATGAGTGCCGACAAGGGTGTATGTTTGCTGCACCCAATCGTCTGTATTAATAAGTCTCATGCGGACAGGCGTCCCTGGCGCGATCGTCATGCGTTCTAATTGATCTGACGCGCCAATGGCGAAAGTGCCTTTCCAGCGATGTGTCATGACCGTGATGTCCTTCACTTGCTGTATGGTTTCCATCTTCGGTTCAACGATTAACGCTCCGAAAAGCCCCATACTAACGGCTTCTTGTGAATCTTGATGGGAGTGATACCAGAAAGTGCCCACTTGCTCTGCGCGGAAGCGATACGTGTAGGTCTCGCCCGGCATAACCGCATTTTGCGTAGCTCCAGCAACGCCATCCTCGGCATTCGGCACATCTAAACCATGCCAATGCACGGTAACACCATGCTCGATATCCTCGTTGACCAAAGTGACCTCGATTAGCTCTCCCTCTTTCATACGCAGTTCCGGCCCTGGAATTTGCCCATTGTACGTCCAAGCATCCACGGTTTTGCCGGAGCTAAGTGTGACCGTCTTTTTCTGCGCTGTAAGTGTAAAATGACGATCAGGCGTCCCTTCGCGCGGACCTGTTAGGTCAGTAACAGACACCATTTTGGCAGAGGAGCCGCTCATTCCCTCTTTCCCGTGATTATGCGGAGTCATATTCGCCGTTACTGCCTGAGCGTCATAATCGTGAGTACCACTAGCCATATCAATTTCCGCTGGTAATTGACTGTTATTCATCGCCAACATAAACAAGTAATATCCAGATCCCGCCACAATAGCCAAAACACCTACCATCGTTAATGCGCGTTTCCATAAGATTGGAATGACGTATACTTCCATTTTACTTACCTGTTTGAAGCGAATCTGGTGTCTCCACCATAGCCCAACCGTTGCGAGTACAAGGGCAGCCAGAGGTATGGAAATTTCCAACCAACGAAATGGAACTGGAGGTACGAGTGAAAAATATAATGCGGTTAACGCGCCTAGAGCCGTCATTTGAAAAGGAATAATGAGACTGGGGCTAGCAGCTCTATGGTAAATAGTTGGCTCTATTGCGGCACCAGTTTCGGCTAAGCTTTGCTTCGTTAAGGAACGCAGTTTGATCAGTTTAGGAACCGATACGAACCATATGGTTAGAATAGGAAGAATTACCAGAGGCGCTTGAATAAACACGCGGTCCTGCCAGAAGACCGGATCCATGGATTGCTGCATCCAGACAATTGCTCCAATGATAATGGCAGCTGGAATAGCCGGAAACCATGACCAGAAAAGGAGCTTGCTTGCTTTGCGATGCATCCGTTCCAGACTCTGGTTATATAGCAATCGAGACGCTTTGACACTGCCTATCCAGGTGAAAATAACGAATAATAAACAAACGGACAATATGATTTGAACACTTATGCTGTACACAATGAAAACCCTCCTAAGAATCGATATCTTCAGTATAGTTCCCCTGCTTCATACGGCACACGGTCCAGAGGCTAAGTGAATACCTAGACTTAAGTAGGGGTTAAAAAACATCCTCTGCGATTCGCCCATTTCTTGAGGAAAGCGGTTACTTTGTAATAAATTAACTGGAAATGGTTTGCGTTTTCATGGTAGGTATGGTATGATAAATCCAATCGACAAAAAGAACCTGAATTCACATATTGTAAAGGGTTTTCATTTTTGTTAGTGAACCTTTTACAATGTGTGAATTTTTTCTCTTTGAAGAATAAAAAACATGTTAATAATTTTTGGAGGTATTTCTCATGGCTACTGGTACAGTAAAATGGTTTAACGCAGAAAAAGGTTTCGGTTTCATCGAAGTTGAAGGCGGCAACGATGTATTCGTTCACTTCTCCGCAATCCAAGGCGACGGTTTCAAAACTTTGGACGAAGGCCAAAACGTTGAGTTCAGCGTTGTTCAAGGCAACCGCGGACCACAAGCAGAAAACGTTGTAAAACTGTAATATAATTAAAAAGACTGCCTTTACTTGTGTAATGGCAGTCTTTTTCAATTTAGCTTATGAGGGCGAAGAACGTTTTGCAAATAGCAAAACACTACGTCAATGCTTACCAAGCTAGTTTTACTAACGTAAAACTCTAAGGAGGTTTATCCATGTATTCCAGAAAAAAGTCGCTTGAAGAGATGCCTCTAGAAAATGTGACGGTATGGTCTTGTGAAAAAGAAGGCTGTAAAGGCTGGATGCGAGATAATTTTGCATTCGATCACGTGCCGACTTGTCATTTATGTCAGTCCACTATGGTTCGAAGTGTCAAGTTACTTCCTTTAGTTAATAACACGAATACGGATCAGAAAGCGCTCAAAAAGGGCGTGCAAATTTAATATAACGAAACCCGGAGGCACGGATGTCTTCGGGTTTTTTGTGTTCCTATTAACGTAAAACAAGCATAGAAGAAACAACTTACTTGTAAGCGGGGAGGAAAAATGTCAGTGAAATCAAGAAAACGTCGACAATGGCCGCTATTGGCCGGCGCCTGCTTACTTGCCGCATGTGTGGTGATTTTGGTTGGTAAATCGCCATTCGGTGCCCCATTCTCTTGGAAAGACAATACGCCTGCTGTTGTAGTAGCAACACCGCTGCCAACGCCACCACCGCGAGAGGCTGTGGAATTCCGTATGCTCGACTTTGATCGCGGCTGGGTGAAATATGCAGATGGGATCGCGAGAACTGAGGATGGTGGGGCGCAGTGGCAAGAAGCGCTGGGAACAGACATCACCACCGAGGAAGCAGGAGGCACCATGCCATTAGGCGGACCGATCATGGAGCTGCTTAACCTAGAGGCAAGTTCAGGTTCGGTCGGTCAGGACAGCCCAAAACCGCTTACGGTTACAATGGGCAATGCCTCGTTACAAGTGAAGCAATCGCAATTCCTGACGCCTCGCATCGGATGGGTGCTTCTCGCCAGTACGAAGGATAGTAAAAACCCGCTGCTCGTAACGGCAGATGGTGGACAGACCTGGGTGGACGGTATGACGGCAGATGTCAAAGAGGCCATTCAGAAAGAGAAAAATCATTTGCAGCAATTGAAGATGGAATCGGCACTCTACGGAACCAAGGATGATGCCAAAGCGGTTATCAGTTCGAAATGGAAGCTTGTTCCGGATAGCGCAGCTCCAGGGGATGTTGTGTTGGTACGTCATAACGAACCAGGGAGTATCACTTGGTTGAATAAAACATATACCCTTCAGCCCTATGGAACGGGATACTTTACGTATTTGCCGATTACGATGAGTGCAAAGCCGGGGAACTATCCGATCGGTGATCAGACGCTAACCATTCAACCGAAGAAGTTCGATACGCAGTATCTGAAGGTAACGGCTCAGATGGAAAGCATGAAGCAGGACACGGGTCGCATTGCAGCCGACCAGAAGAAGATCGATCTGGCGCGAAGTAAGTCCGCGCCGGAATTTCTGTTCAGCGGGCCGTTCGTGCAGCCCGTCGAGGGGATTTTGACGACACCGTATGGGCACACCCGTTATGTGAACGGTAAATACGACAGCTCTCATATGGCCATTGATCTGGCCGCGAAGGAAGGCACCCCGATCAAAGCTACGAACGACGGGGTAGTCGCGCTGGCGGAAACCCTGTATTTGACCGGCAATGCCATCTATATTGACCATGGAATGGGGCTTTTCTCGCAGTACGCCCATCTCTCAGAGCTGCGCGTGAAAACGGGGGATCGGGTCAAGCAGGGCGATATCATTGGGCTCGTCGGCACGACTGGGTTCTCGACCGGACCGCATTTGCACTTTGCCTTCTGGGCGCACAATGTGCAGGTCAATCCGAACTTGTTTTTTAATACGACACCGTTTCGTTGGGTTCAGCCGAAGGGGTAAATTTGAAAGGACACCGACTCTCATCATTTACAGAGAGTGGTGTCCTTTTTTGTGCTATGTGCGAGTAGAGATGTGTTCGAATGTATCAATATCACAGATGATGAATAGCCGAGCGTCTTCCGGAATGAGCTGATCCAGCTTGCGGTTGATATTCAGCTGATCGCCGTCGGAGATCAGTGTCGCGCCTTCTTGGAGCAGTTGCTCGAAAGCGTCACGGTAGGTATTCCACGATTTTCTTTTGCCAAGAACATGAAGGTTGTCGCCCGATTGTCTGGTTAGAAGCTGTGACACAATACGGGAGGAACCTGGAGAAAAGGCTGAGCGAACCGCAAGCTGCGAGATCGTCTCGGAGGGAAAAATGAACTCGTTCACGTTGACATGCAGGAAGTTTTGCATGTTTTCGCGATTTTTGATTTCTACAATGGAGTGCACGTTGCGGTAATTCCGTTCAATGGTCGTGGCGACAAGCAGCGTTTTGCCGTCAACGAAGGAGGGATCGCGCAGCATCGCCTGGTCTTCGGTCGTTTCATTGGCAAAGATGAATACAGAACGTGCTTTGCTCATATTGGCCATTTCCAGTGTATCAACGAGGGCAGGATTGCCTTGGATATAATGAACCCGGTCATGAACGAAAGGAGTCTTCTCCAGTGTATCAATGAGGACGACCTCAATCTCCGAGTCCGAGTTCAGAATTTCTTGAATCGCCAACTCGGCGTTTTTACTCCAGTCTACGATCACAAAATGCTGCTCGCCTTGATATCTCATTTTGCCTTCTTCCTTTCGTTGTCTGTATACGAATAATGAGTCGATGACTTTGCTGATGGTGACGGAGATCAGGCCTATTCCGAAGATATAGAGAACCATGCCCAGGCACTTACCTGCCACGGTTTTCGGAAAGTAGTCCCCATAGCCTGTTGTCGTTACGGTCGTCATGACAAACCACAAGCTATTGAAAAGGCTGCCGAACGTTTCTTTTTCCAATAGGTAAAAGCTCACGGAAGATAGTACGATAAACACGATGGCTACGCTGAAAATAAACTTGTTATTCATGCGCAGCAGTTTGAGGAAAAACTTACTGAAATAGAACATGCTAGGTGCCCTTTCATGAGTCTAAATGGTAAAAAATAATCGATTGTAATGATTTTAACATACTTCCAATTATAGAGGGAAAAGTAGCTATTTAGTACTGGTGCATGCTACAATAAGGAACAAATGTTCTAGGACGGAGAAAAAAATAGAGATGATCCCTAACGTCAACATTTCCGTGCGCTCTTTGGTGGAATATGTGTTTAGCAGCGGCAGTATTGAGTCAGGTTTTCGGACAAGTCGGTCATTGACAGAAGGGACCAAAGCGCACCAAAAAGTACAGAAGCAATACGGCGAGTTGGACCAGCATGAGGTTTATGTTTCAGCAGAGATCCCCTATGAGGATCTTTTATTTGTCATTGATGGCCGCTGTGACGGGCTTCTCCTGGATGCGGATGGCGTAACGGTTACAGTGGACGAAATCAAATCAACCTCATCCGATATTGGGCAGATCGAGGAGAATTCCTATCCGGTTCATTGGGCACAAGCGAAATGCTATGCCTATATGGTGTCCAAAGATCGAGGGCTAAGCCGTATGCGAATTCAACTCACGTATATGCAGATTGATACGGAAGAGATTCGGCGATTTGTTGAGGAAGTGTCATCCGAAGAGCTTGAGCAGTTCATGTTTGACGTAGTGGAACGGTATTATCCTTATGCACAGGCGAGAAATGAGCATGAACAGCGCAGGAATCAGAGCATCAAGGAGTTGTCTTTCCCATTCCCCAATTATCGTGAAGGGCAGCGTAAGCTGGCCGGTGCGGTGTACAAAACAATAAACGAAAGGCGGAAGCTGTTCGCCAAGGCACCAACAGGCATCGGGAAAACGATGTCGACCCTATTTCCTTCGGTCAAAGCGATCGGTGAGGGACTGCTGCAGCGGATTTTTTATTTAACGGCGAGAACGACTACCCGTACTGCTGCGGAAGAAGCTTATTCTCTTCTGCAAGCTGGGGGACTTCAGCTGCATGTCGTCACGATAACGGCGAAGGAGAAAGTATGTTTTAAGGAGGAAGTGCGGTGCTCGAAGGAGCATTGTGAGTTCGCCGACGGCTATTATGACCGGATTAATGAAGCCGTGCTCGATCTGCTGAGACATGAGACTATTATGACCCGTACAGTCATTGAGTCGTATGCGCGAAAGCATCGGGTGTGTCCTTTTGAGTTTTCACTTGATGTCGCTTATGCGGCAGATGCAGTCATTTGCGATTATAATTATATTTTCGACCCTCGTGTGAATCTGAAAAGGCTGTTCGAGGAACAGAAGCGGCAAACCTCGCTGCTTGTGGATGAAGCTCATAATCTAGTGGATCGTGCGCGGGAGATGTACTCCAGCGTTTTAAATAAATCGGATTTCCTTGAGCTGCAGCGGGAGTTCAAGGGCGTTCGAGCTGAGCTGCATGATGCGGCCAAGGCCATTAATCAGTACTTTATTGCGATGCGTAAGCAGATCGGGGATCGCCAGATGCAGGTGGAACCGGAGCTGCCGGAGCCATTGATTGGGCTGCTGGACGTGTTTATTTCAGCAGCGGAAAAAGAGCTGGCTGGGGCAGGAGCCACACCCCCTACAACACCACTGCTGCTGGAGGCTTACTTCGGCGCACAAAATTTTGTGCGCATTGCGAAAACGTACGATGAACGGTATGTGACGTTCATGGCAAGTGAACGGAACGAGGTCAGCGTGAAGTTGTTCTGCCTTGATCCCTCCCATTTGCTTCGGCAGATGGGCAAGGGGTATCGGTCGCATGTGTTCTTCTCGGCGACCCTCTCGCCGCTGTCCTACTTCATGGACACGCTAGGGGCTGGGGAGGACGACTATTCCGTGACGGTGGCGTCCCCTTTTTCCAAAGAGCAGCTGGATGTCTTCGTTCAGCCACTATCAACTCGCTACCAGGATCGCGAGCGCAGTCGCGAGCCGATTGCCCGCTCGCTGTATGAGCAGATGGCGAAGCGATCGGGTAATTATTTGGTATTTTTTCCTTCGTATGCTTATATGAGCAGCGTATATGAGGCTTTCACTGACCTCGTAGGTGAACAGGAAAAGGGCATGCTTCCAGAAGAGGAGCCGAGAAGTCAGCTCCGAGTTCTCGTACAGCAGACGAAGATGTCGGAGGAGGAGCGGGAGCACTTTCTGGCGGAGTTTCAAGCGGGAACGGAGAAGACGCTTGTGGGCTTTGCTGTGATGGGCGGTATCTTCTCGGAGGGCATTGATCTTGTGGGAGACCGGCTAAAAGGCGTGGCCGTCGTCGGAGTCGGTTTGCCGCAGCTGGGGCCTGAACGTAACCTTATCAAAGCGTACATGGAAAGTACCGGCAAAAACGGCTACGAGTATGCCTATGTGTTCCCAGGCATGAACAAAGTGCAGCAAGCCGGCGGACGCTTGATCCGCTCGGAAACGGATTGTGGCGTTCTACTGTTGATCGACGACCGCTACCTGCAGCCGCTTTATCAACGTCTGCTGCCAGAAGAGTGGCGCGATTACACTGTGCTCCAGGCACAGCGCTATTAGAGCGAAGCACAAGAAAAGGCGAAGAACCCTAGAGGGATCTTCGCTTTTTTTCAATAGGAATTTGTTGAGAATCAATGGATTCCATTGGAGTTTTTACAGTGTTTTTCTGATTCAGGTTGATAAGATAAGTATGCTATTGGAATTTTTCCAATAGAAGTGTCTTAAAAGAGCAATTTAGGGTGAAATCAATGCCCTTCCATTGGATATCTCCAATGAAAGTGCGATTTCCATAGCATGAATAGAAATCTATTGGATATTTCCAATGAAATGAGATATCTAGCTACCTATGCTCCCCTAACTCATTAATTACGAATAAGCAGTGGAATTTATAGGAAGTTATTGATAAAATTAAATTGAAACCATGTTTCACTGCATGAAATTTCTCTTGGAGGGGTTATGTATGAACTTTTCATTTTATGGGATTGACCATATTCAATTAGCGGCTCCTGAAGGCTGTGAGGATGAGGCGAGACATTTTTTCGCAAAATTACTAGGCTGGACAGAAATCCCGAAGCCTGAAAACTTAAGAAAACGCGGCGGTGTTTGGTTTCAATGCGGTATTCATCAGGTTCACATCGGGGTTCAAAAGGATTTTGTTCCTGCTACAAAAGCTCATCCCGCATTTCAGGTAAGCCAATTAGACGAGTTGCAGAGATATTTGGCGAATCATAACATACAAACCATTCCAGATGATGCAAGAGACGATGAGGGAGTAAAACGATTCTATTTGAATGATCCATTCGGCAATCGCCTTGAATTTCTTGAATGGCTTTAACCAGGTATGTGCCTTTTATTGCAGTTCATATTCTTGTTTCCATTTTTGGATAGCTAAAATGAATTCATTTCGATGGTTGCCTGGAAAATGGTCCAATGCCTTATAATTAGGGGCCTCAGCTGTCATTATTTTAGAAACAGGGACCACACGCAGAATTTCTACGATATCGTTTGTTATCCTGAAAACAATTCGGATGCCAGCCTCTTGTAGGTAAATCTCTTTGCAACCTGTGAATTTAGGGTTTGAATTTGAATAATGGCTAAGCTCTTCGCCAACCTCATTCGCTCGGTAACTCAATTCATCGATTGCTTGATTGACTTCATCTAATACGGAAATATCTAACTGCCAATACTCCTGAGCTGCTCCTACATCAAAACGAATAGCCAATCGCTCCTTCGTGTGGTTCTTTGCGGATTTCTTTCCAAATCAAAATAGAGGCAGGGTCTTGCGTGATTCGATCTATTCGTTCATTCAGGATTCGCTCTTCCTCTTGTTGTTCTAGCTGAGTCAGTCGTTCAAACATTTGCTCGAAGTAAGGGTACCCAACCATTACCGTATCGACAACACCATTCTCTGTTATGAATTGGGGTAGATCCTTCGCCTTCCTACGCAGCTCGCCAAATTTTTTGGAAGCCGTGGTGGAACTGACCAATTGATCGGCTGTAAAAGTAAGTTTTTTCATGGATATAGTATGATCCTCGTCGCTTTAAGTATTCAGTAGTTATTACGTGTTATTTACAAACCATAAGCAGGTTACCGTCCGGATCTCGAAAAGCGAACCATTGCTCATTTTGGATCTCCGTAACAAGCTCCACCTCGTTATTTTTCATGAATTCATAAGAAGCTTGAATATTCTCCGTTTGAAACATAAAAGCAGGTGTTTGATAAGTTGGGGGACCACCGGGCTCGTTGCCACCCCACATGGGCATTTGATCAAGCACAAGGGATGTTCCATCCATGGGAAGAGCGTAGAGGTGTCCGAACAAGATATCCCCGTCTGGAGCTACACCAAGTAACTTACAATACCAATCCCGCGCATTCTCAATATTCCGAACAGGAATAAAGGCGTTGCTAATTCGATTCTTAATCGGACTTGACGCACGAACCTCGCTCATATCAACTCAACCTCCATAAAAGGGATAATTTCCCTTTAAGTATTTCATATGAAATCCTGTCTGTAAATGATTTGCAGCTTTTTTCCCGGAAAGAAAAAAGAGTGAACTGACAATACTGTCAGCTCACTCCTAATTTCACAATGACATCCGATAAATGTTCACAACATCTTCGCGTGTCAGCTTCTTAAAGTTGCCAAAGTCCCCGTAAACCATGGCTTTATCGGCCATGAGCTCAATTGTCGAGTCGTCGATGTCGTAATCGGACAGTCGGCTTGGAGCGCCAATGGAGGCGAAGAATTCACGAAGAGCGGCGATGCCTTCCTCCGCAACTTGGCGATCCGATTTGTCTATCGCATCAATGTCAAAGACGTTCTGTGCGAACTGTTTGAACCGCGCCACGTTGGCATTGAGTGTGTAGGTCATCCAGTTCGGGAAGAGGATTGCTAGGCCGCCGCCGTGCGGAATATCGTGAACGGCAGACACGGCGTGCTCGAGATTATGGGTCGCCCAATCGCCGTGAACGCCCATGCTCAGGACACCGTTAAGCGCCATTGTACCGCTATATAGAATCGTTGCACGTTCTTCCAAATCATCAAGATCTCGCAGCAAGCGCGGAGCCGTATCGATCACCGTACGAAGGATTGTTTCACAGAAGCCATCCTGCAATGGTGTATTAGTCGTATGATGGAAATACTGTTCAAACACGTGAGACATGATATCAACCATGCCATATACGGTCTGATTTTCTGGCAAGGAAATCGTGTGAGCTGGGTCGAGAATCGAAAATTTAGGGAATGCGAACGGACTGCCCCAACCGAGTTTCTCTTTCGTCTCCCAGTTCGTAATGACAGAACCGGAGTTCATTTCTGAGCCCGTTGCTGCGATTGTGAGAACAGTTCCCAAGGGCAGCGCACCCGTTGCAGAAGCTTTCCGTGTAACGATATCCCAGAAGTCACCCGCGTACTTCGCTCCTACAGCAATTGCTTTTGCGCAGTCGATAACGCTGCCACCGCCGACAGCGAGAATGAGGTCAATGTTCTGCTTGCGGCACATTTCTACACCTCGATGAACAGTTGTTAGTCTCGGGTTAGGCTCTACACCGCTTAGTTCGAAGATATTTACATCCAAACCTTTCAGCAGATGCATGACGTTCGTATAGATGCCATTCTGCTTAATGCTCCCGCCGCCATAGACGAGCAGCACGTTCTTGCCATATTTAGGTACCTCAGCTGTTAATTTCTCCAGTTGTCCCTGACCGAAATGCAGTGTGGTTGGATTATGAAATGTAAAATTATTCATCGAATTACCTCCTCAGTGAATCTGTAGGTAGAATGTTCTTACCCATTCATTGTATAGAAGAAACAGTGAAAAACAAAGTTTGGACTCTGCTAAGGAATGACGACAGCTCCTGCCTTGGTCTCTTGGCGGACGAAAGGCCGATCTCCCAGCCAGTAGATAGTCCCATTCTGCGTTACAAAATGATGAAAAAAGTAAGCTCTTCCTTCAATTGGGAAATGATAATAAGATGAAGTTATATCAAGAAAAGTTGTATATAAATTGAAAGAGGACTAGAAGATCTGACATACTCGGACTGGAACCAGCTAGGTACATAACCAATTAGGAGGGAAGCAGCATGGCAACGTTAACTCCATACATTTACAGCAGTGATGCAAGAAAACAAGCTGACTTTTACGTGAAGGCGCTAGGCGGGGAAATAGTTAGCCTACGTACGTTCGCAGATATGCCGGATGTGGATGAGTCGATCAAGAATCGCGTCATGCATCTAGAGCTGCAGGCTATTGGCCTTCGTTTCTTCATGGCTGATTCAGGTAAGGATACGGTGGATAGAGGCCAAGGACTTGATTTGACGCTGGAATTTAAGAGCGAAGAAGAAGCGCGCCGTATATTTGATGGACTATCTGTGGGTGGCGTTGTGAAAATGCCTTTCGAACGCATGTTCTGGGGGACGGTGTTCGGTCGTCTGGAAGATCCTTTCGGTGTGATCTGGCAGATAGCAACTGAATCGTAATCATCCCATGAAAACGATGCCAAATAGGCAGGGGTACACCGTTGGGCAGACGGCGAAAATATGTCAGACCTCGATCCGACGCCGCTGTGTACAGCACTTACCGAAACAGTAGCTTACTATCGCGAGAGCGCAAAGAAATAGGAGGCTGCTTCTCCGCCTGAGGGCCGATGGGATCTTGTTTATATTCCGTTTAAAATAGAAGTGTATGATACCTAGGTAAGGAATCATACCAGAGAGACGGATGAACATCCAATCGGTAAAGGAGTAGAGATAGATGGCAACTACAAGGAAAGAAGAGCCTAAGGTTAAGAGCAACTGGCGCGGATTCGCTCGGTTGCTCGCACAAGCTAACCCGCCTAAGCTCGTATTAAGCATAGCATTAGGGTTAAGCATTATTTCAACATTGGTGGGATTGGTGATCCCGCTGTTTACGAAGAATGTCGTCGATAGCTTCTCGATTAGTTCCCTGAATTGGGCACAAATTAGCGGTATGGCCATCGCTTTTGTTGCATCGGCTGTAGCTGCCGGGATTTCGGTGTACTTACTGAACTTTGCGGGACAGCGCGTTGTGGCAGGCATTCGGGATCGTTTGTGGAAGAAGCTGCTCGTGCTGCCGATTAGCTACTATGATAGCCATCAGACGGGAGATACCATCTCTCGGATGACGAATGATACGGCGGTCATTAAGGGACTCATTGCCGAGCATATGGCGGGTTTCGTCACGGGGATCATCTCGATCATTGGATCTATTGTCGTTCTTCTATTTATGGATTGGAAAATGACGCTCATCATGTTCAGCGTATTCCCGATAGCCTTCGTCATTCTTTTTCCGCTGGGGCGGCAAATGTACAAAATATCCAAAGGCATGCAAGCCGAGACAGCTGGTTTCACCTCCGTGCTGAATCGAGTGCTATCGGAAATGCGCTTAGTAAAGGCAGCCAATGCCGAGCCAGTTGAGTATAAAGAAGGTGCTGCAGGGATTCAAAGGCTTTTCAAATTCGGGCTTAAAGAGGGCCGAATTCAAGCATTAATGGCACCGCTGGTCACCTTTGTCATGCTAATGCTGTTTGTCGTGCTTTTCGGGTATGGCGGCATGCAGGTTGCCTCCGGGGCTATTTCAGCTGGTCAGCTCGTTGCCTTCATGCTCTATTTGTTCCAAATTGTAGCGCCGATTACGCAAATTACACAGTTTTTCAATCAGGTACAGAAGGCGATGGGGGCGACCGATACGATCCTCAAGGTACTCGACTACGAAGAAGAGAATCCGCATGCTGGAGTACACGTCACGAATGCTTCGCAGTCGATTCACTTCGATCAGGTATCTTTCAGCTACAAAGAAGGGGAGTCTGTTCTGAAAAATGTCAGCTTCACCATGGAAGCAGGCAAAGTAACGGCAATTGTAGGACCGAGCGGGAGCGGTAAGACGACGATGTTCTCTCTTTTGGAAAGATTTTATACGCCGCAAAAAGGTTCAGTCGCGTTGGGGGCTGACCGAATTGATCAATTCTCGCTCATCTCTTGGAGGAGTCAGATTGGCTATGTTTCGCAGGAGAGCCCGCTGATTGCAGGCACGATTCGGGACAATATCTGTTACGGTTTGCAGCATGAAGTGACGCTGGAGGAGCTGAAGCGGGCTTCACAGATGGCATATGCCGATGACTTTATCGAGGACCTTCCGCAGAAGTATGAGACCGAGGTCGGTGAACGCGGCATCAAGCTGTCAGGTGGACAACGGCAGCGGATCGCCATTGCGCGAGCCCTGCTGCGGGATCCGAAGATATTGATGCTGGACGAAGCGACATCGAGTCTGGACAGTAAATCGGAGGTCGTTGTACAGCAAGCGCTGCAAAATTTGATGCAAGGACGCACTACGCTGGTGATTGCGCATCGCTTATCGACGGTAGTAGATGCCGACCAAATTATCTTTCTGGACAAAGGCGTCGTGACGGGCAGTGGGACACACAAGCAGTTGCTGGAGTCCCATGAGATGTACCGCGAGTTTGCTACGCAGCAGCTGCAGCTGCAAGTGCAGACGTCTTTAGATCACTCGCAGTTGGCATCCGTGTCATCTACCGAGGTTCATTCCTAAAATAGGAAAGCTGGTAGTAGGCGAAAAGCGTTTCAAGCCCTTAACTTCGGGGTTTGAAACGCTTTTTTTAATGCTATTCCCACCCTCAATGGCTATTTTGCAAGCTGTTGTTGCAGTTTGTACAACAATTCTGATCCATTTGTGGCAAATATGCCTATATGGGATCCCGATTGTTGTAGATTTTACAACATTGAAGCGAGAGAAGCAGGATATAGGTAGCAATTGCTGCACTTCCTACAACATCAATACACTGTGAGTAAGGAGTCCTTATTAAATTCACCGGTTCACTTTAAGGAGAGAGGTTCAAGCTCTAAGATTATCTCTCATAAGAGAGGCAATTTTACGTTCATCTTCACCAGCCATTGTTTCTAATCGTTTTATAACAAGCTCTTGTCGTTCTGCTGGCTGGTTTTGACTCAATTTTGCCTTACCTTCGATGCGAGTAATTCTGATTCTAAATCCTTGTATACCTTTACTCAGACCTGCTAAGTAACTAGCATCTACTTGGTCTAATTGATAGGAACTGCCCGGTTCTTCATATTTTAAAACCAAATCAGTTAACGAGCTCATCACTTCTTTTACATCGTCTACAAGCTCAACCTGGCCATATACATGAACAGCTGCATAATTCCAAGTGGGAACTGTAGTGGGTGTCTCATACCAAGAGGGAGAGATATAGCAATGCGGACCATGAAAAATCGCTAAGACTTCCTGCTTTTCGATATCTTTCCATTGCGGATTAGGGCGTGCAAAATGTCCAAATAAGTATTCTCTATTCTTATCCAATGATAAGGGGAGGTGAGTTGCGAATGGACCGCCTTGATGAAGAGAAATCAGTGTAGCAAAGCTATTTTGCTCGATAATATCGTAAGTAATTAAGTCATCATTTATTTCGAAGTGTGATGGAATGTACATATATATTCACCTGCCTAATTGGTTTTAATAAATTATAGCCATTCAAATGGCTTAGAAGAAGTGCCAATTTATAATAAATCGATTGGACCAATGATGTTGTCAGCTGCATTTTATAAGAAAAGGTCACAAGGAGGAGGCGATCTCGTGTCGAATATGTATGATAAAATCTTGTATCACTGTGACCTGTTGGGAGGTCTGGAAGAAAGATGGATAAGGTGCGATGGGGCATTATTGGTTGTGGGGATGTGACTGAGGTCAAGAGCGGTCCTGCTTTACAAAAGGCGGAGGGCTCGGAGCTTGTCGCTGTAATGCGAAGAGATGGAGCGCTAGCTGAGGATTACGCCAAAAGGCACGGAGTTGCTGCTTGGTACGATGATGCGGAAGCGCTGGTCAACGATCCGGATGTCAATGCGATCTATGTGGCGACACCACCAGGTTTTCATCGAGAATATGCGCTGCTGGCAGCACGGGCGGGGAAGCCTGTTTATGTAGAAAAGCCGATGGCAAGGAATCATGCGGAATGTTTGGAAATGATAGCTGCTTGCGAAGAAGCAAAGGTACCTTTATTCGTGGCCTATTATCGCAGAGGCTTGCCGAAATTTGTTGAGATCAAGAGATTGATTGACAGCGGTATCCTTGGTGAGGTTCGATTTGTGCAGACGACTTTTCTCCAAACCATGAGGGAAGATGATGGACAGGAGCAGCCGTGGCGGATACGGCCGGAGCTTTCCGGAGGCGGTTTATTCGTTGATTTGGCGAGTCATACGCTGGATGTTCTTGATTATTTACTTGGCCCAATCGGCGAAGTGAAAGGTTTTGCCAGAAATCAGTCGGGGCAGTATCAAGTTGAAGATATCGTGACAACGACCTATGCATTTGAGTCTGGTGTTATGGGTACTGGGATTTGGAGTTTCAATGCTTTCAAGCGCAGCGACGTAACTGAAATTACTGGGAATCTTGGTAAAATTGCATTTTCGACGTTTAGCGATGATATTCGCTTGGTGATGGCAGATGGTCAGATCGAGGAGTATGCTATTCCGTATCCGGATCATGTTCAACAGCCTCTTATTCAATCGGTGGTTGACGAGCTGCGTGGTATTGGTACAAGTCCTAGTACCGGTCGGACTGCAGCGCGAACGAATCGGGTGATGGATGAATTGCTTCGTGATTTTTATGTTCATCAGCAGTCCTGAGCAATCTTCTCCAGATCTTTACAGAAAACATATAAATACGGATAAAACAATTGACGGAAACCCAAGAGCCCTTTAAACTATGGTTAATTAATATGGAGCCTTGGGTATTTCATATCCTCAAACTTTGTCCCGCAAAAGCGTTAAAGTGGTGAGTGAGCAATGAGTCCAAGCGATAAATGGGAACTTAGAGAGGGGTAATTATGTTGAAGAAGAAAGCACTCGTATCATTCGTTTTATCAGCAGCTCTTATGGTCGTAGCAGGTTGTGGGCAGAAGGCAGCTCCGGCTCCGGCAGCAAGTGCTGCGGCTACAGCAACTCCGGCAGCTACGGCAGCCGCGCAAAAGTCTTATAAAGTAGCAATTTCCCAAATTGTGGAACATCCATCTCTGGATGCAACACGTCAAGGTTTCCTAGCAGCACTTAAAGAGGGCGGTATCGTAGAAGGTACCAACTTGAAAGTCGATTTCAACAATGCGCAAGGCGATCAACCGAATAACTTATCCATTGCTCAAAAAATTGCTTCCGCTGACTACGATTTGGTGCTTGGTATCGCAACACCATCCGCACAAGCTCTTGTACAGCAAGTGAAGAAATCTCCAATTCTTTTCGCAGCTGTTACTGACCCGCTTGCAGCCAAAATTGTTAACAATGTGGACAAGCCGGGCGGTAATGTTTCCGGAGCTTCGGACACGAACCCAATGGCTGTTGCGCAATTGATGGATTTCGTTGCTGCGAACATGCCTAAAGTGAAAACAGTTGGTCTTGTTATTAACGAAGGGGAGCCTAACGCTGTTATCATGGCCAAAAATGCAGAGCAAACCTTAACGAAACATGGTATTAAGCTCATTAAAGCGCCGGTTACTAATACATCTGAAGTAAAACAAGCTGCACAATCCCTCGTTGGCCGCGCAGATGCTTTCTTGATTACCCTTGATAACACGGTCGTTAGCGGTGTGGATGGTATCATTCAAATTGCAAACGAAAAACACATTCCGTTCTTCTCCAGTGACCGTGATACGGTGGAAAAAGGTGCTTTTGCAACAGTTGGCTTCAAATACTATGATCATGGCTACCAAGTTGGCCAAATGGCTGTCGACATTCTCAAGAATGGCAAAAAACCAGCAGATATGAAAGTAACTGTTCCTGAAAAAATGGATCTGATCTTAAACCTGAAGGCAGCAAAAGCTCAAGGCATTGATGTAACAGACGCTATGAAAAATGCAGTAAAAGATAAAGAGAAAAACATCATTCAGTAAGGATTAAGACACAAAAGGGGTGAACGTCGCTTTCGTTCACCCCTTTTTTTCAAAGTAGGAGGTTATTCACATGATGGATTCAATGAATGGTGCCGTCGAGCTAGGTCTTCTCTATGCCCTGATGGCGCTTGGTGTTTATATCACGTTTCGCATTCTCGATTTCCCTGATCTTACGGTGGACGGGAGTTTTACAACAGGCGGCGCTATTGCAGCTATCATGATTGCTCATGGCTATTCGCCGCTGCTAGCTTGTTTGGCTGCTTTTGCAGGCGGGCTTGTGGCTGGAGCTTGTACAGGACTGCTCCATACGAAGGGTAAAATTAATGGGCTTTTATCAGGCATTCTCATGATGATTGCCTTGTATTCTATCAATATGCGCATTATGGGCAAACCTAACATCTCGCTTCTTGGGGTGGATACGTTGTTCACCTCGATGTCGCCGATTGCCGTTGTGCTCATTATTGTCATCGTATTCAAATTGCTGCTGGATGCGTTCCTGCATACGGATCTGGGACTTGCTCTGCGAGCAACGGGCGACAATGCGCGAATGATCCGCAGCTTCGGCGCAAATACGGACAATACCACGATTCTAGGCCTTAGCTTATCGAACGGATTAGTGGCGTTATCTGGAGCTCTCATCGCGCAGCAGTCGGGCTTTGCCGACATCTCGATGGGGATCGGGATGATCGTCATTGGACTGGCTTCCGTTATTATTGGGGAAGCGATTTTTGGCGCTCGTACGGTTTTTCAAGCGACACTGGCTGCTGTACTAGGTTCCATCGTGTACCGTATCGTTGTCGCATTGGCACTGCGAGTCGAATGGCTAAAAGCATCAGACTTGAAGTTAATCACCGCTATTATCGTTATTATCGCGCTCGTTCTACCTTCCGTGCAACGAGCCATTAAGCAAAAAGCAACAGCTAAACGGCGCTCAGCTGAACTTATCGCCCTTGCTGTGAAAATGAACAAGGGAGGCGATCGTTAATGCTTCAGCTCTCGAACGTTTCTAAGTTATTTAACCCCGGTTCAGCGGATGAGAAAATCGCGCTAATCGGTATTAACCTGACCCTCAAGCCCGGTGACTTCGTCACGGTCATTGGCAGTAACGGCGCCGGTAAATCGACGCTGATGAACATCATCTCTGGCGTCATGACGCCGGATGCCGGCGAAGTGCGCATTGACGGCGAGGTGATCCACCACCTGCCGGAATACGAACGCAGCCGCTGGATCGGCCGCGTCTTTCAAGACCCCATGGCGGGGACCGCTCCTCGAATGACCATCGAGGAGAATCTCGCCATGGCGTATGCCCGCGGCAAGAAGCGCGGGCTAAGCTTCGGCGTCACCACGCGCAAGCGCGCGCTGTTCCTGGAACAGCTGCAGCGCCTCGGCATCGGCCTGGAGGGCCGTCTGCGCGCGAAGGTGGGCCTGCTCTCCGGCGGAGAGCGCCAAGCCCTCAGCTTGCTGATGGCGACGTTCACCAAGCCGCAGATTCTGCTGCTTGATGAGCACACCGCCGCGCTGGATCCTTCGCGCGCGGAGCTCATCACACGATTGACCGAGGACATCGTGCGCGAAATGAAGCTGACCACCTTGATGGTCACGCACAACATGGAGCAGGCGATTCGTCTCGGCAACCGCCTGATCATGATGGATAAAGGCCGCATCATCCTTGATGTGAGCGAGGAACGGAAGAAGGTCCTCACCGTGGAGCAGCTGCTCGGTGAGTTCGAGCACATCAGCGGTAACAAGTTGTCGGATGACCGCGTGGTGCTGGGTTAAAGAAAGAAAAGCCTTCGGCAAAAGGGATGGATTCCCTGAGCCGAAGGCTTTTTTTTATGAAAATCGAATCATACTGGTGGAAGGAACTTGCAGCACAGCAAATTTCTTTAACGTCATTTTTTTGCGAGACTTACGCAAAATTCACTATTTTTCGACATTTCTATAGGTTATACTAGTTCTAAAGGACTACGTTCGGGTTGACTGTGAACGAGTAGTAGCGTCGGAGAAATTTACCGCTTTCCAAATTTAATTTAAAGGCATAAATTTATCGTACAGTACTTCGTATTTAGGAGAAAATTATGAGCCAGTCAAGGAGTCAATGAAACATGAATGATGTCAACCTAAATTATGAAGCAAAAGACCGTAGTCATTCAACATTTGAAAACCAGCCTCTTTTACTAGTTCTTAATGATGACCCAGAATTTCTTTCCTTTTACAAAGAACATCTGGAGAAAGAAAACGGGATGGTTATTTTCGAATCGGATAACCAGCCGAAAGCCGCGGAACTCTTCTATCAGTTATACCCTGATTATGTCATTATTAACGCAAGCCTAATAGCAGATGATGGCGTTCATGTATTAAATGGATTCGTTCAACTGTGTCAAGATAACCATGTTCCGATCCTGATATCTTTGGATAAGGAAGATTTGAAGCTACGTTACGCATGTATGGCCTTGGCAGATGATGTTATAGGTTCCTGCGTTGATCCCGTTGAATTAGTCACAAGGGTGATCAGAAACTTGAGGAAACGAAACCGAATCTTAGATCAGATTCTTATTGATCCGATGACCGGAATAAAAAATTACAATAATCTTCAACAAGAAGTCGAGCATCAACTTAATGATTTGAAACGCTCCCATGAGCCGTTCGCAATGGTCTATGTACAGGTGGATGATCTCCCTATCGTTCAGGAAACATATGGCTATGCTATAGGACATCAGTTGGTGAAGGAACTAGGGAAATTTATCCAAAAAAGCATCCGACCTGCGGATTCCTTATATCGATTTCATAGAGAAGGATTTGTTCTCGTTCTTCCGAAAACCGTCAAAGAAGACGCTATGAAATTAATGCACCGGTTGATCGAAAGATTTGCTCAGCTCCGTTTCCAGACAACAGCAGGAGAGATCAGCGGTACCTTCTCGGCTAGGGTGTTGGACTTTATGGATCCCTTACAGACCATTGAACAATGTTTAACACTTATGACTTTTCCGAAGGATCAGGCTGTTGCCGACAGGAAAGCGTGGGTTATGGACGGAACGGCGACTTTCACCTCCATCACATTGAGGAAGCTGAAAGTCGGAATTATTGATGACGACAGGTTAATTCGTGAAATGTTGAAGCATCAATTAGAGGATATCGCGGATCAAGATTTTGAGGTAGAGATTAGAGCGTATCCGGACGGAGAGGAATTTTTCAACGACCCTTGGCATCGCCAGAATGAACGATTTCTTCTCATTATTGACAGAATCATGCCTAAGATGGATGGTTTGGAGGTTCTGCAGAAGATCCGGACGCAATACGACCGACGCAGGTATTTGTGCATGATGTTAACCAGCAGGGATTCCGAAGAGGAAATCTCAATGGCGATTCAAAGAGGCGCCAATGATTATATGGTCAAGCCATTCAGCATTAAAGAGCTGCGCGCCCGAATAAGACGATTAATCCGGGGGACGCGATGATTAATCTCTTCACTGTCATAGCACTCACGGTCGTTTTCTTTCTGCTGCTATGCTTTGTTTATATATATTTGGTTTTGAGAAAAATAAGGACCAACCTGTTTCAGAAACGGAAAAAGGCATGGCTGGAACAGATCATGAACGAGCTTCAAGGATACTTTGTCGCTGGGAAGAGGAATTATTCCTTAATAAGCCGTCGGTGTCGCCCAATTGAACTTTATCAGTTTGAAGCCCTTGAAGACTTTTTCGGCGATTTTCTGAGTAATTTCAAAATCGAGCCTAGTTTTAATCCGGTAAAACCGTTTGTCGAGGAATATTTTGTTCCGTGGTACAGAAAAAGGCTTTTTCATTCCAAATGGAGTACCCGAATGAATACGCTGTATTTTATCGATCTTTTAAAGATTGATAGGATGCAGGACGATTTATTGAAGCTGTTAGAGAGCAAGAAGTGTTCATCGGAAGAGAGATATCAGATTTATCTCCTTTTGGCCGATTTCGGATACATCCATCTTCAGGACCTGTTTAAGGAATCGAAGGGGCTTCCTCCTTTTCTGTTAAACGAGATGATTAGCCTGGTTATTACTACAGATAATTTTGAGAGCTATGTAGATATTTTCTATGATCTCCCTTATGAATGGCAGTTAAGTATGTTAGACGTATTTAGAGATAAAAATTTCCGCTCGTTGAAACTTCAAGAATTGCTGGAAAGCTTGTTAAATGCAACCGATCAGGAGAAGAGGGTGCGGGCAACCAAAACAATTGCGAGCCTTGGTTATATTAGCTCTCCTGACGTAATTACGCAGATTATTGATGAGCAGTCCCAAATGGAAGAATGGCAGAGCCCGCAGTACACGGGGGAAAAACTGATGTATGTCAGGCTCATGGGAAATATAAAAACAGAACGTTTTTTGCAGTACCTAGAGCTGTTCATCAGCGATAGAAGTTATGTCATAAGATCAGAGGCTGCCAAATCCATTCGAAAATACAAGAATGGAAGGGATATCCTTCACTCTATTAACACGAGACACCCTGACAGTTATGCCAGAAACATTGCTAAGGAATGGTTAGAGAGGAGCATGGATTATGAATAATTATTGGGATCTTGCTGTTTTTCTCTTCCGGATCGTGAATCAAGTAATCTTTTTTTATCTTGTATTCGTTTGTTTTTTTTATTTTATCCTTTTCTTTCTAGCTTTCAATCGGTTAAAGCGAGAACGTGGCCTTCATAATGTAGAGCCTTATAAGAAAGTCAAAAAATCTGCGTTCACTCCTCCCTTATCAGTTCTGGTTTCGGCTTACAATGAAGAGATTGGAATTATCGGTACTGTACTATCACTAGTCACAGGAAGCGGACGATTGGACTATCCCGAATATGAGGTCATCGTGGTCAATGATGGATCTAAGGACCAAACTATGCAAAAAATGATTGAACGGTTTAAAATGGTACCCTTGAAAGATAAAGTATTTCAAAAACGCAACGGAATCGAAACCAAACCGATCAAAGCGGTCTATAAGTCGGAAATTTATCCTCAATTATTGCTTGTTGACAAAGCAAATGGTGGAAAATCGGATGCATTGAACGCGGGCATTAATCTTTCTAAATATCCGTATTTTGCTTCTATTGACGGAGATACCATATTGGAACCGGATTCTTTCCTCAAGATTATGAAGCCGATCATAGAAAATACCGAACAGGAAATTCTCGCTGCGGGAGGCAATGTGCTGATTGCGAACGGAAGCACGATCGTTCATGGGCAGATGAAGGAAATGAGGCTTTCCAGGAATCCTTGGGTCATTATGCAAACAATCGAATATATGCGCGCTTTCCTTATGGGGAGAATCGGATTGAGCAAAAATAATCTTCTTCTCATCATTTCCGGCGCATTCGGGGTATTCAAAACAGCAAGAGTCATTCAAGCGGGTGGCTATAAGCTGGGAACAATTGGCGAGGATATGGAGCTTGTTATTCGTCTTCACAGAATGAACATCGAGAATAAATGGGGAGCCAAAATTGAATACGTCGCGGATCCAGTGTGTTATACCGAAGTGCCTGAGGAAATAAAAATATTGAGGAACCAGCGGGTAAGGTGGCACCGGGGGTTATTCGAAAGCTTGTGGGCTCATCGAAAAATGGCTCTGAATCCAAAGTATGGGAGGATCGGATTAATTGCTATTCCGTATTTCCTTTTCGTGGAATTATTTGGTCCTCTCATTGAAATGATAGGTTATCTTGTCGTATTTATCGGTTGGATCTTGGGGGAAGTCAATATTCAATATTCGTTGGCTTTACTTCTGTTCATGGTTATGTACGGGTCTTTCCTGTCCATGGGCTCCGTGCTTCTTGAGGAATGGAGGCTAGGAAAACATAAGCGGGTATCCGAACTCAATTGCTTATTTTTCTTTGCTTTGTCGGAGGCGTTTTGGTATCGGCCGATTATGACATATTGGCGGGTAAAAGCACTCATGTCAGCGATAATGGGAAAAAAACAGGGTTGGGGCGAAATGAAGCGAAAGGGCGTTTCATCATAGGTATCTGGACTTGTTGAACGATCGAAAGAGAAAAGAAAGTAGGGGAAAGTTTAGGTATGGGGTTGTTTAAAGGAAAAAATGCACTGGTAGTCATTATGTTGGTTCTTGTTCTGGGGGTTCTTGCTTATATTGTGCTGCGAGGAGATAAATATGCAGGACCAATAGCACCTGAAACATCAGTTCAGCCAGTATCGACGATAACACCAGTAACCATAGATGGAGTTAAAGTTCCCGCTAAAGTCGGGGGTTCCTACATACAGATTAACCATAATGGCGAGTGGCAGGATATGATGATTAAAGGTGTGAATTTAGGGGCTACCAAACCGGGATTATTCCCTGGGGAAATGGGGATTGCCAAGGCTGATTACTTGCGATGGTTCAAACAAATGGGGGATATGAATGTAAATTCCATAAGGATTTACACCTTGCATCCACCAGCATTTTACGAGGCTTTGCTAGAGTACAATTCGAAAGCGAACCAGCCCATTTATTTGTTTCATGGCATATGGGTCGATGAAGAGGATATGGTTGCGTCGAAGGATGTATTTATCGGAAATACAGCGGATGACTTTAAGAAAGACATGCAGAATATAGTGGATGTCATTCATGGACAAATCAATCTGCCTGAACGGGCGGGGCATGCCGCCGGTGCATACAAAGCCGATGTCTCCCCTTATGTCGTAGGCTGGATCTTGGGTGTTGAGTGGGACCCGACAGTAGTGGACTCTACCAACAACAAGCATAAGGGAATGGAGAATTATAACGGACGATTTTTTCGGACAGAAAACGCACAACCTTTTGAGATCTGGCTCGCGGATAAAATGGAATCAATCGCCGTGTATGAATCGGATCGTTATCAGTGGCAAAGACCAATCAGCTTCACCAATTGGGTAACAACCGATCTGATGCAACACCCCACGGAACCTAGTGAAACGGAAGATATGGCTGTCATAAACCCGAATCTCATTAAAGAAAATCCAAGCTATAAAGGGGGATATTTCGCTTCCTATCACGTTTATCCTTATTATCCTGATTTTCTCAATTATGAGCCTAAATATACCAATTACATCGATTTTCGCGGTGAGAAGAATAATTATTCCGGTTATTTAAACGATCTGAAACAAAATCACCAAATACCTGTTTTAATCGCAGAATTTGGAGTACCCTCTTCCCGGGGGATGGCCCACCGAAATGTAGCCGGTTGGAATCAGGGGAATCTTGATGAAACGGAACAAGGAAATATCGATGCGAGACTTTTTGAGGATATAAATCACGAAGGTTTGGCCGGTGGATTGCTCTTCAGTTGGCAGAATGAATGGTTTAAGCGAACATGGAATACGCAAGAACTGGATAATAGCGACCGTCGTCCATTCTGGTCTAATATGCAAACCGGAGAGCAGCATTTTGGACTGCTAAGTTTTGAACCGGGTCCAGTTGATAAGTCGATTTATGTGGATGGTGAGACTAGCGACTGGGACTCCAAGAAAATAAATCCGATCCAATTAAATGGCTCTTCCGCTAGTTCAACTAATAATCAAGTCGATGGGCAAGCGTCCCTAAAGAAATTTTATGTCACAAGCGACGAAGGATATGTTTATTTCCGTTTGGATTTCAATAGAACTGAACAGCCGTTAGATTGGTCACAAATAAATACGATGCTGCTGCTCAGTACAATTCCAAACCAAGGGCAGCACCGTGTTCCGGGAGATTCAGATCTCACGATGGAAGAGGGTATAGATTTCGTGATTGATCTGAAGGGGGATAAAACTTCAAGAATTTGGGTAGACAGCTACTATGATACGAATTATTTTACCTATGGGCATACGCTAGGTATGATGCCTAAGCTGGACTATCCCAAGAATAAGGGTAATGGCATTTTCCATACCATGCAGCTGGTCTTAAACAAACCGCTGACGATCCCCAATGTAAACGGGAAGTCCATTGTATTGCCGTTGGAAAGCTATGAAACTGGGTTATTACGTTCAGGGGATGGAAATCCGAATCATCCGAACTTTAATTCGTTAACGGATGTGTCTCTGAATGCCAAGGATCATGTGTTAGAATTACGAATTCCATGGCAATTGCTTAATTTTAGAGACCCAAGCAAACACGAGACTATCGGGGACATCTGGGGTAAAGGACTAGGTGCTTCGGAAATTATAAAAGAAATCAAGATGGCGGTAGTTACCTATAAACAAGATAGGACGCAACAAAAAGAAAGTCTTGGAAGTGGAGCATCTGTCTATACATATCCACAAGTAAGCGATAGTAAGATCAGTTCCTCCGATATGTATCGTTATCAATGGGCAGACTGGGATATCCCGCAATATCATGAGAGATTAAAGAAATCGTACTATATTATGAAAGACCTTTTTGGGAGAATCTCTATAAACCATTAGTTTTGAATCAAGTATCTGAATGAGCAGGGAGGGAGAATGGTTGAAGCAATTGGCATTCAAGATCATGCTTCTTATTGGATGTTTCATGATCATGCTTCCGTCTCTCCCAACTCAAATAGTGAAAGGCAAGGCGGCGATTATTGGAGACAGGGAATCTGCAGCCAAGCAACAGGCGCTAAATTGGTTAAAGAAACAGTTTGACACTGAAGCTCAGCCAACTGAGGTAGCATTTAACCAAACCTATCTTGACGATTATGTCGGGAATGTTTTTGGGACGGTAGCTATAAATACTCTTCCTTATACAGAAGAAATGGATCCCTACGTTTCGACATCCGAAACATACAAACGGGGATATAAAGGAACGGTCAAGGGTCAATGGGGAGGACTATCGTCTGGTCAGATCAACAGCTACTCCATTGCTATTTTCGACAAAACAGACAGGGGGTATAAGATAGCCGCTGCCACTTTAAAAGAGAATGGAACCTGGGAAACGAGCGGCACCGTCACGTTTCGCGGAGAGCCTATTATTGCATTGATGCAAGGTGACCAGCAAATCATTTCCTACACAAAATCAGCCTCCAAAAAGAAAATAAAAGAGTATGAGGTTTGGATTTATTCGGTTACTGATATTCCATATCTTCAAACGAAAGTACCGATTTATGCGGATGGGACTTTTTCCACTCGGGATTCTGTCGAATTTCTCGGTATCGATCTATCCGGATTTTTTCCTCCAGTCAGGAAAGGACAGAAAGTAGCCAAAGTGGTTCGAGTTCATGATGGATAAGTGGTAGGAACTACCGATAATCCGGCATTTCCGCTGGTCAGATCCTATGATGTACCCATGAAAGATCCCATGTATACTTTCGGAATACACAGGCGTAGTTGGATTTATGACGATGCCTTGGCTGTCATTGCATTTACTTTGGGAGATGATCGGAAGCGGGCCTCAACCATATTGAATACACTTCAGCAATTGCAAAAGCCGGATGGTTCGCTAAACATGTCTTACGATACATATGTGGGTGAGACTGGCCCAATGATCAGAAGCGGTTCCTTGGCATGGGTCGGTTATTCAACGTTGGTGTATGAACAAAGGCTTGAGGATCCAAAGTATCGACAATTTGCAGTACACATAGCTGAATACTTACTCTCACTACAAGATAAGAAGACCGGCAGTATTCGCGGCGGTCCGGAAGTGAAGTGGTATTCCACGGAACATAACATCGATAGTTACTTTTTTATGAGGAAACTTGGTACTTTGACAGGAGATTCACGTTATATAACCGCAGCTAAAGAAATAGAAGAGGCTTTGTTAAAATATCATTGGAACGCGGACGAACAACGGTTTAATCAGGGGATCAACGATCCCGCAGGGGCTTTGGATACGAACTCTTGGGGAGGTATCTTTCTTGGTTCCATCGGGAGAAAAGATCTCCAGTTATCGGCAATAAAATATCTTGCAAAATTTAAAGTGGATGATGGAGAAATGGTGCTCAGTGATGATCGGAATCGGTTCAACATGACATATCAGACATCTTCTTCAATTTCAGGGTATAAACCTTATTTAGATGATGAATCTTATCCTGGTGCACCTTCTATCGTTTGGACGGAAGGAACATGGGGAGTCATCAATCTCTTCATGAGAGAAAGTGTAAATACGGATAATCTTCTACAATCGATGTTTACCTTGCAGGACGCTGATCCAAACGGCGGTTTGGTATATACGAATGAGGGGTATGCACCAGAACCGTATGAGTTTCATGCTTGGCCATCAGTTGCTGCTACGGCGTGGCAATTCATTACATTATTTGATCCTCATATCATCTGGGAATATGAGGATGAATAGAGCAGCCTTGCCTAGGTTATTACCTTGGGTGAGGCTGTTTCCTTTTTTTTAAAAATTCTACAAAAATGTAGTGCTAAATCAACTGCGAATGTTCAAACAAACACGTCTTGGGCGGCGAACCTTGCTTTGCATCCAACGCGCGCGAATCCTGAGCGCGCAAGATAGCACCGCATGGGGACGTTCAAACCCGACATTACCTTGCAACCACTCTCGTTCAGGGGCAGCGTAGCCATTTTATGCGCATTTATGAAATCCTTTGCAAACAGAATCCGATACAGTTTGCCGATTATTTTCTATGAATGCAATTAATCAAGTACCCTGACTGTTCCAAGCGAATAACGGCCGTCACTTCTCCTGCCGTCGTTAGCGAAGTCCACTTCCGGTTTGCCAGTTTGCGGGTTGAGGATCGCAGCGTTGACCTTATAGTTTCCAGGCGCAAGGTTCGTAGGAATTGGCAATGTGCCTGATACCTCTTTTTCTCCTGGAAGCCATTCGCGAATATCTATTGCTGATCGCATTTGGGAGACGATGGCTCCCTGTTCATCAGTTAGTGATAGCTCCAAGGGCCAAGCAAAGTAAAAGGGGGCTACCCCTCTGTTGATCATGGTAAGTTTGATATGCAGCGAGTTTCCCGCATGAATTTCCTTTTCGTGAGACTCCTTTGCAATAACAAACCGATAACCAATGGTTTTCAAAAATCGGTCAATATTCGACTGAAGGCTGCCGCCGGGTGGCTCTTGAGAAGGAGCGCTGGGACCGAGCCAGCTTACATGAGTCAGCTTCGACTGTAACAGGGTTTCCTCAATATGAGCGTCATTGAAGTAGTTTCCACCAGACGCAAACTCTCCGCCGCTGGGCGCCGATTTCCAGAAGTCCGGCATGGCCGGCTGATTATTTTGAGTAAGCCAAGACTTATAGCCGTAGGTATACCATTTCAGGAATTCGTCTATCGTTGAGCTATGTGAGCCGAAAGTGTCATTAAATAAACCAAGCCCGTTGTTCAATGCAATTTCATGAGGTCTTCTCATCATCAAACGTTTTTGTTTGAAATTTTGCAAATAATGCTCAACATATTGATCAGTAACTTCTTCTTTAGGAAATTCGATTGGTGAGTTTCCTTCATTGTTGGTATGCCACTCGCCCCAGTGTCCTACGCTGCCTAGCTCGATAAAGGCAATTTGGGGATCATTATTGTATCGATTACCTAATGCTTGGATCAGGCGCTCGTGATTTTTGATCAGAACAAGATCATTATAGTCGGGACTAAATCCCTTCCCGTAGTCAGAATCGTACTGAACCCCCTTTTCGCCGATTTCTTTATATAGCCAGTCCGGAATATCTTTATGCGGTGTATGACTCGGATAATCGAGAACCACTCTGAGAATAAGGGATACTCCCTTGTCCTTCCATAATGCAAATTTAAACTTTTTTTCAATTGCATCAAATGCATACTTCCCTTTTTCTGGTTCCAGGTCAGCCCATGTCAAATTTGCATAAGCAAGCCGAAAGGGTTGCTTGGCTTCATTATATCTTGCATCTATGACAAACCCCATAAAAGGGTTATTCAGAACTTGATTCGTTTCCGCGGGAAAGTAAGATACTCGGTTTATTACTTCAGTTGCCATAAGTTTCCGGTAGCCGAATACGCAAAATATCCCCAGAATAAGGCTTATAGTAATGAGCACACGATGAAGACGGAAATGCATGAGATATACCTCCTCCATGATCTATCTTTGAAATATTATCAGACAGGGAATGACGTTACAATACAGATATTGGCAGCGCATCTGTACGATTCCGAACGGCGGTGAAAGATCCGCTGGATATTGTCTACATGTTCTGGGCGATTTCGGTTGGTATTGCGACTGGGGCGAAGCTCTACCCGGTTTCACTGCTAGGGTCTGTCGCTGTGGGGGCAGCTCTTCTATTCCTGTCCAGGTGCAAAATAAGAGAACAGCCCTACCTATTGATTATTCGTCATACAGACGAATCCATAGGAGAGCTGCGTACAAGGTTAAGACAAATGAACTATCAGGTGAAATCGAAAACGGTCCGTAAAAATTTCACGGAATTGACGCTAGAGATGCGTCTGCGGGATGATAATACGGCTTTTGTGAATGAGTTGTCTAGAATTGAAGGGGTGTAGGATGTGTCTCTTATTAACTATACTGGAGACTATGCACAATAACTATATATGGCCTCAGACTCGCATGTGTGTCTAGCTGATAATCTGGATGGTTCGAGTCGCATTCTCCCATATCACGGTCGCGCCTAGCGCTTCTCCAACGAAGCGTAGCGGTACGTACATGCTTCCTTGATAGAGGACCGGTGGAGCATCAAGTTGAATCTTCTTGCCGTTTAACAGTGCCTTCTCGCTATCCAGAGTCAGGCTGATGGTCCGACTTCCTTTTACGGCTGTTACCGTTTGAGTCTCCTGATTCCAGACTACCTTTGTATTCATAGCCTCGAAGATAGAACGAAGCGGAACGAATGTGTGATCGTTAATAATTTCTGGACGTTGTGGGAAAAAGCGCTCCTTGCCATCTATGATGAGGCGAGGGGCGTTTGTTTTTTCGCGTACGGCAAGAACGCCGAGGCTTGGTGATGTGCAGAAAGCGTCTCCTGAGGGTGCAGCCTTACATACAAGCTGATTGTCCTGAGCTTGCAGAAGCAGCTTGTAGCGCTCTTTCCCGTTCCGGTCAAGCGAATACCAACTGCCGCTGTTATCTTGAAAATAGATATGCTCAGCCGCATCGTATTGAAGGGTACTTGGACGAATTTGGCTTGTCTCAGGAAGTGAGTAGGTCCAGAGTGCTTTTTGATCTTCGAGCAGGGTCAGGCTGCGCTCGGTTGCTTTCAAATTTAGCGAAATCTGTGGTACCCATGCCTCCGGGAGCTTAGCGCTTTGCTTAAACGGCAGCCGTTCTCCGCTTGGAAGGACAGATTTCCACTGACCATCGGACTGGTAATAGGCCGAGCTGTCATTAGCAATAAACAGCTTTTGAGGAGAAGAGTCCTGCAATCGCCAAGCGACCTCAAATTGGTCTGCACCCTGAAGAGAGGCGTTAATAGGTTCAATGTTTGAACTAATTTGCATTTGCGATCGGAATTGCAGCAATTCTATATCTGGACTACGGGTTTCTGAAGAGGATTCAGCCCCTAGCAGGAAAATGATAGGTAGGGAAGCAATAAAGGGAATCCACCGCATGTTCTCATCCTCTTCGAAGTAAATTGAAACGGCGGCAAAAGGTTACGCCGGATTTCTACTTCTAATATAGCAAGAATCCTAGTTGATTTAAATCAATATTACAAACTAGGTCTACTCTTATTAATACTAGAGTTAACTTAGTTAACATGAGTTGATTTTTTAATTGTGTCATATTCTGTAAAACTTCACTACGAAAGCGCTACCTGTTAGTTAACATAACAAAAAAATAAAAAATGTTTGACAATAGATTGGGTGAGTTGTTAATATTTAATTATTAACATCACTGGAATAAATAAAAGATAAATATCATACTATTAATCAATTATTTCTGTAAATTTGTTTATTTCATTGTTTTTATTCAATATTTAATAACATCATTGGAATAATTAGCCTCGCAACAACAGTAAACTATGAAATTAAACGCAAAAGAGGGGAAGACAAAATGGATAAAACATTAGTTGAAGAGTATCGTGGAGGTGCGTTGGAATGCGTGCATAGCGGGCATATTTGCGGAGTCTCCATCTCGGGTGCAGTTAAGTATGCAGTCGGGGATGTAGAATCATTAACATATTTAAGGTCATCCGGAAAACCGTTTCAAGCTATTCCTGTCATTAAGCATGGCGCGGATAGAAGGTTTGGCCTATCTGATAAAGAAACGGCTATTATGATCGGGTCCCATCGTGCGGAGACCTTCCATGTTGAAGCATTGGAATCCATGCTGACCAAAATTGGAGTGGGAGAGGAAGCACTTGTCTGTCATCCCACTTATCCCTTAAGTGTACCTGCTTCAGAAGCCATGCTTAGAGCACAGAAGCCTAAACGTTCGATTTATCATAATTGTTCTGGAAAACATCTTGGTATTCTTGCTTTGTGTAAAACAATGGGATATCCGACCGAAGGCTACTTTGAACCTGAACATCCTGCTCAGATCGAGATCGTGGACACGCTCGCTTACTTATCTGAATGTCCAAGAGAACACATCCACATAGGTACAGATGGTTGCGGTTTTCCGGTGTTCGCTATTCCTCTTAAGCATTTAGCAACTGCCTTCATGAAGCTGGCCTGTCCAGAGGTGATTGAAGATCTAGAAATTCGAGCCGCCGTCATCCGAATTACCGCTCTTATGAACGAGCATTACGAGATGATCGCCGGTTCAGATCGAATCTGCTCCAGCTTACTTATGGATCCCAATATTGTCGCTAAGGGCGGAGCTAAAGGTGTGTACTGCTTTGGATTGAAAAAAGAACAGCTAGGTTGTCGCGCTTAAAGTGATGGATGGTTCTGAGGATGAGTGGCCCCTCATTACGGCATCCATCCTTGAACAGATTGGTTATAGTAACCAAGAGACGATTGACCGTATGTATCAACTCACGCCAACGGACATGATTAACGACAATCGTAAGATTATCGGAACGAACAAAGCAGTGTTTACCTTAGAAACCATATAGAAACCCAGGCTTAGTTACTAAATTATGTTGAGGAAACGATCTTCAGCAAGATTTTATAACATAGATCAAATTACAGGAGGGGTTATAAAATGAAGAAAAAAGCTACGATTCTAGCCTTATGCACCAGTCTTGTACTTACTTTTGCCTTAGCAGGATGTTCTACAAATGGCGGGCAGAATGATGCGGCAAAAGCCACTGGAGCCGCAGGAGCCAAAGAAGCCACAGGCAAGAAAGCGAAAATCTCGTATCTCGATCCGCTTCCAAGCCCGGAAAGAACAGCGCTTATGCAGGGGCTTCTGAAGCAATTTCAAAGAGAAAAACCCGAATATTGAAGTTGAATATACGTCTGTCCCTTGGGATGATGCGAATAAGAAATGGATGACCATGGGTGCAGCTGGGATTCTTCCCGACGTATTGAGTATTGATGATACTTCCTTAGTCGCCATGGCTTCAGCTGGGTATATCGAGAACCTGCAGCCCTTTTATGACAAATGGGATCAATTAAATAATTTGACGGAAGCAACCAAACAAGCGAGAAACAAATTCAAAGGGAATGTCTATGCGATTCCAGATGGATTCTTGCTGCAGGGCTTATTTATCAGAAGCGATTGGTTTAAAGAACTGAATATGCCCGAGACCATTGCGACATGGGATGATTACTTTAATTTAGCGCAAAAATTCACAGACTCTGCGAAAAACAGATACGGTATTTCCTTTAGGGGAGGAGCCAACGGCGTTATTCGAGCAATGGAATATGTCATGGCGGCGGTCCACTCTGACAGTTGGTTTGATAAGGATGGCAAATCGATTTTGTATAAACCTGAAGGCGCTGCGGCCTTTAAGAAATTTTATGATGTTTACTTAAACGGAAATGCTCCTAAAGAGTCTGTCAATTGGGGCTTCAACGAAATGGTTCAAGGATTCTTAAACGGTCAAACTGCTATTTTAAATCAAACGCCTGAAGTCATTATTACAGCTCAGAAAAATATGAAAGAAGGCACATGGAATGTAGTTCCAATGCCAAAAGCCGATGACGGAAAACGTTATATTTTCTGGGGTTACACAGCCGCTTACGCGATGTCTTCCAAATCACAAAATAAAGAGGCTTCCTGGAAGCTTATCGAATTCTTAAGCTCTCCTGAGAATAACCTAGCGTACAGCATTAAAAACTCTACGATTCCTATTTACAAAGAAAACCTGAAAGATCCGTTCTTCAGCAAAGGTCCTATTGCTGGGTATGCTGGTTCCATGGCGGATTCCAACATTGTGTTTGCAGGCCCTCCGAGCCATTTAACGAAGCTTGGTCAATTCACGGGAACGTTCGCAGTAGAAGAGACGCAAAAATATTTGACAAAAGCGCAATCGCTCGAAGATACTGTTAAGCATCTTGCAGATTTTCTAACAAAAGAACAACAAGCTTATATGAAAGAAAATCCATAAAAAAGAAAGCAGATAACCGGGGACACGAATGAATCCCCGGTTATCTATTCTAAGTATTGAAAAGGCGGGGAGAGAAAGCATGCTAAAAGCAATTCGATGGAAATCATTCGAGCCCTATTTATTAATCACTCCTGCTGTTCTAATTATTCTAGCTTTTTTTGCTTATCCGTTACTATCAGGACTTAAGCTTGCTTTTATGCATTATGTCTTATTTGAACCGGGTAATATCCACTTTTCAGGTTTTGAAAATTTTAGATCTTTGCTGATAGATAAGAATCTCCCTCAAATATTAGGCAATTCGTTACTTTGGGTCATCTTAACGGTAGGTTTGCAATTCATTCTTGGATTTATTTTGGCACTAGCGCTAAATAAACAGTTTAAAGGGAAAAATATCTACCAATCTATTGTTTTCCTGCCTTGGGCTGTGTCTGCTTTTCTAATCGGGATGATTTTTAAATGGTTGTTTAATGAACAGAATGGGCTTATTAATTACTTATTGGTGAACCTCGGAATTCTGGAAAAAGGCATCCCCTTTTTGGCTATTCCACATGTCTCTATTTTCCCAGTCATCGCTGCGATGGTTTGGTATGGAGTGCCTTTTTTCGGGATTATGATTCTTGCTGCTCTACAAAATGTACCTAAAGACATCTATGAATCTGCTGATATGGATGGAGCAGGCCGAATGACCAAACTGTTTCGGGTTACGATTCCTTATATCAAACCGACGATTATTATTACATTGCTGCTTCGAGTGATTTGGGTATTCAATTCAGCCGATTTGATCTACATCATGACCAATGGGGGTCCAGCGAATACTTCCCATAACTTGCCTTCCTATATATTTAATAAAATCTTTTATACGACGGACTACGGGCAAGCCTCCGCTTTAGGAATTATGATGCTAGTGATACTTATTCTTTATACGTTAATTTTCTTGAAAACGACTAAATATGATGATGCAGGTGATTTCTAATGATCTCCTATGTTCGGAATGTAACCCCGACGGTTTCTCGAGTCATTACGTTAACATTGTTCCTAATCGGTGCTTTGTTTCCTTTTTATTGGATGCTAGTTACTTCTTTAAAAGATAGACAGGAAATTTATAGCGGGAAGCTAACGCTTTGGCCCCAAAATTTAACTTTTTCGAACTATATAGACACTTTCCAGAATTCTAACTTTCCGCTGTATTTTATGAATAGCTTTATTGTGAGTATGAGTAGCTCTATTCTTGTGTTGTTTGTATCCATTCTAGGTGGCTATAGTATGGCCAGATATTCATTTCGAGGCAAGAAGTTATTTCTAATTTCCTTTTTGGCTACTCAGATGATTCCTGTGATGGTCATTTTAGTTCCACTCTTCATTACTTTCAGTCAGTTACACTTGTTAAATAAGCTGCCTTCGTTGATCATTACCTATACGGCTATGAACATTCCTTTTTGTTTACTGACGATGTCCAGTTTCTTTCAGAGAATTCCCGTATCTCTCGAGGAAGCGGCTCTTATTGACGGGTGTAATAAATTTCAAACGATGACCAAAATTATTCTGCCTATTATGCGGCCGGGAATTGTTGCTACCCTTGTATTCGCATTTACTGGAGCATGGAACGATTTGTTTTTCGGAGTTATGTTTACGAATAGTGAAAGCACCAAAACAGTCCCTGTAGGACTAAGCAGCTTTGTGCAAAAATTTGATATTAACTGGGGACAAATGAGCGCAGCGGGTATTTTATCCTTGATTCCGGTTGTGATTATGTTCGCTTTTGCTCAAAAATACATTGTATCAGGTCTTACAGAGGGTGCAGTCAAAGGATAACGACTTCAATTGGTGAAGCGGAGAGACTTTGAGCTACGCTCAAAGATCCCTAAGCGGAGAGACTTTGAGCTACGCTCAAAGATCCCTATATTAGGAGGAGAATCATGCTGCTGGAAGTTATTGCAACTACGGTAAGGGATGCTTTATTGGCCGAACAGAGCGGTGCGGATCGTATCGAACTCATAACTGGGATTCTAGAGGGTGGGTTAACGCCTAGCTATGGCTTAATTGACGAGGTTATGCATAGCACGATCATCCCTGTTCAAGTGATGATTCGCCCGCATAGCCAATCTTTTTGCTATGACCAGAGAGATCTGGGCGTGATGATGAAAGATATACAGACAGTGAAACGGATTGGGGCTCATGGCGTTGTGCTTGGGGCGCTTACCCCAGACCGTAGGATTGATCACGAGACGCTGCGCCGATTGTTAGATGAGGCGGAAGGATTATCCGTGACTTTTCATCGTGCATTTGACGAAGTAAGCAACCTGGAGAAAGCTTTAGAGGAACTTCTATCTTATAGCCAAATTGATCGGGTGCTTACATCTGGAGGAAAGCCAAACGTGCTTGATGCGCAAGAAGAGATAAGCCGGCTTGTTAAACAAACGGAACATTCGCACCTGCAAATTTTAGCCGGAAGTGGATTGACGGTAAGTGCAATTCCCTCCTTCCTTCAATCGACTGGTGTTAAAGAGATTCATTTCGGCAGAGGGGTACGGGTGGATCATAATCCGTTAAATGAGATCGATATAGAAAAAATTAAAGATATAAAAAATATAGGTAGGGATCATGTTGCTAATGGTTGACTGCGGTGTATAGGATGGTTAACATTAGATTTATTAACATGGGTGGAATAAAGAAGAGGAATCCAAATGAAAAAAATTGAGAAGCATGACCAAGATGTTATCAGACTGCACAATAAGCAGATGATTTTGGAAATTATTAAAAAGAGTCGGCCCATCTCCCGTGCGGAAATCACCAAAATCACCAAGTTGAGTCCAACTTCCGTCGGGCGTATCGTAGGTGAGTTATGTGAACAAGGATTGGTGAGGGAAACTGCGTTAACCTCGGTAGGCGTTGGACGTAAGGCGATTATGTTAGATATCGATCCCCAGGCGGTTTATACAATTGGGGTGGACATCGGTAAAAAGGCGATTAAGTTCGGAGTCATGGAGTTCAGCGGCGAACTTCTCCATGAGGAGCGAGTTGAGCATATCGCTTTGCAAACAACCCCTGAAGCTACGGCCGCCATCATCTCCGAGACAATCAACTTGATTATTGCGCATAAAAATTTGGACAAGTCGAAAATCATTGGCATCGGCATCGGCGTGCCTGGTGTGATCGACCATGAACGGGGAATCGTCCAATACTCGTCGACATTGGGTTGGAGAAATATCCCTTTGGCCCAGTTCATCCAGGACAAGCTGCACATTCTTACGGTCATTGACAATGACTTGAAAGTGAAAATCCTTGCTGAGTATTTATTAGGATCCGCCCGCGGATCGAGAAAGACGGCATTGATTGAATTGGGCACCGGCGTCGGTTCATCTTTGATTATAGATGGCGACATTTTTCGTGGGGGTTCGAACAGTGCCGGGGAGTTAGGACATACCACGCTGGATCCGAATGGCAACATGTGCGAATGTGGCAAAAGAGGATGTCTGCAAACGTATATCGACGAATCGGCCATTCTGCATGAAGCAAACCGAATCAAGGAGACCGCCGATATCCAGCAGTTGTTTGCTGCTGCACAAAACGAAGAGAACTGGGCCCAAGATATTATTTCCAGAACTTCGCTTTACATTGGTATAACCATTAACAATATCGTCTGCATGTACAATCCCGATGCCGTCATTCTGTGTGGTGATTTGGTGGAAAATTACAGTGAGATTGTGCCTTTAATCGAAGAGCAGTGCGGGCAGGTAGTGTGGGAACCTTTTCGTGACACGTTTAAAATCCTGACTTCCGAATTGAAGAGCAAATCGATCGTGGTAGGCGCAGCCATGTTAGTAATGAATAACTACGTCGATAAATCTTGAGTAAAAAAAGCGTTACGGACGTTTGAGGCGGCAGCCCCATGTCCGTAACGCTTTTTTTATTGAAATGTACATACAGTAGGTTTTTTCAGTGTGTTGCTAGGCAGACTGTGTCAGCCACAGACCTTCTTATTCAGCTGGTTTGGGTTGAATAACGACGGGAGTCGGAGCAGCAGTAGGCTTCTCTGTAGGCTCAGTCTGTTTGCCAATGAACAAGCTGAGCGGCAGCGCGGCTAGCACGATGAATGTGGCAAGCAAGTAAACATCATTCACACTCATGGTGAATGACTGCATCCCGATCTGTACCTTATCCGACAAGCCGCTGCTGGCCAAATTCTTGGCATGCGTGGCGGTTTGCGTTGTAAGGACAGAAGTGAACAGGGCAATGGCAAAGGAGCCGAACACATTGCGCACCCAGTTGCTGATCGAGGTCGCATGACCGGACAGCGTTCTCGGAATTTGCTCCATCCCAGCATTACTTGAGGGCATGGTTGCAAAGGCGATCCCGAGGTTCCGAACGATCATCCAGAACACGATATAACCGCGAGATACATCGACACTTAGCCAGCTAAGCGTTAATGTTCCTATAGCGATTAATGAAATACCAATAAATATGAGAATACGCGGACCTACAATACTATATAGTTTGCCCACAATTGGCATGCTTAATGCCATCACAAGTGAGGCAGGAAGCAGGATTAAGCCCGTATCAAGCGGCGTCACGTGCTGAATATTTTGCAGAAATATAGGAGTCAAAAAAGTGCCTGAGTACAAACTAATCGTAACAATACTAGAAATAATTAGTGTTAGTGTATAACGTGAATTCGTTAATACGCGAATATTCAGCAGCGGTGTCTCTACGCGCAGCTCTCTCCAAATGAAGAGCAGAAGTACAAGGATACCAAGCGCGAACAAGCCAACAACTTTACCTGACGTCCATCCCCAAGCATGACCTTGAGAGAAAGCGACGAGTAAGGAAAGACTGCTTACGATGACTGTTAATAAGCCAATTAGATCAAACTTTTTCGGTACAGAAAGACGATAATAAGGAATCAACTTAAATACGAGAAAAATGGCAATGACACCGACAGGCACGTTCATGAGGAACAACCAATGCCAGCTCCAATTTTGCAAAAGCCATCCGGCCAAGGTAGGCCCAATAGCAGGTGCCATCATGGCAGACAAGGACCAAAGGGAAATCGCAATCGGCTGTTTTTCCCGCGGTATCACTTGATACACAATGGTCATAGTCGCCGGCATGATGAGTCCGCTGAAGGCGCCTTGCGCAATGCGGAAGGCAATGAGGGAAGGAGCGTCCCAAGCGACCGCGCATAAAAAGGAAAACACTGTGAAGCCTGCGAGTGCCGTTGCATATAGAAGCTTATAGCTGAACCGCTCTCCCAAATAGCCTGTAATTGGGGCAATCGTTCCGCTAGCGAGCATGAAGCCGGTAATTGTCCATTGAATTTTGCTTAAGTCAGTTTGAAAATGATCACTTAAAATCGGTATCGCAATATTAATTGTACTCATACTCAGGATCGCAACGAACGACCCGAAGAAAATAGCAATCATGATCGGCCAGAAACGCACTTGCTGTAATTCATCCTTGCTCAAAGTAATGCCTCCACTCTATCCATTGATCTTATCTGTAGTATTCTCTATAATTTGAATGAAAATCATCATACTACCAATGCATCTATATGTCAATAATGACATAACAAAGGAGTGGCTATGAATACCCTTTCATATGGCTTACTAAGCCTTTTAACCAGAAATTCCCGAACTGGCTATGAACTAACGCAAAACATTCAGCCATTTTGGCAAGCGAAGCATAGTCAAATCTACCCTCTCCTCGCCCAATTAGAACAGAAGGGGTATGTTGAATTTGTGCATGTTCCTCAGTCGGATAAACCGGATAAAAAGGTCTATTCCTTAACAGATAATGGCAGGGAGGCACTCAAGCAATGGATTGCAGAGCCTACAGATGAGCCCGTTGTAAGGGATGAGTTGGCACTGAAAGTATTCTGTATTGGCCTGGTTGACAAAGAACAAGCACGGAAAGTACTTCATGAGCGTGAGGTATACTACCAGGAAAAGAAAGAACGGTTCGCACAATCTTACGAACGAATTAAACAGGATGCTGTTAAACCTCTTGAGGAATTGGAGATCCATGATCCGCTATTCGGGCTTTATGTGCTAATCCAGAAAGCAACGCTCAAAGTAGACGCAGACTTGGTCTGGTGCGAATGGATGAAGTCTAAGCTCAAATAAATGTTACGAGTTTATTTTTATTTAAGGATTAGTTTAGAAGGGTTTTAGACCAGGGAGGTAAGATAACAGAAGGAGTGATGAATATAAACGGGGGCTGTATATGAGTAAAAAGCTAGGGATTTTCTTTGTGATCATTATCATAGGTGTGGCGATTGCCGCGATATTTCCCTACGTCACCTTGAATCCGGCCGACAGCCGAGTAAAGCTAAATACGGCATTTTCCCTACACTATACCGTACTTGTTCTACATATTGGATTCGCATTCGTTGCGCTCGTTAGTGGTCTATTTCAATTTCATAACCGCTTCCGCACCAACTATCCGGCATGGCATCGGGCTTTGGGGCGTGTGTATGTCATCAGCGTTATGCTGGGCGGTCTCTTGGGACTCGTTATGACCTTGTATATCGAAAGCTTTACGAAGGCCATGGCATTTTTCGCGTTGAGTCTACTTTGGCTATTTACAACCTGGAAAGGCTTCCGATACGCGGTCAAAAGGCAATTCGATGAGCATCGTGTATGGATGATTCGCAGCTACGCGGTTACACTCGTCGCCACTTCGGCAAGGTTGATTGTCCCAATCTGTATTTTGCTGTATATCGCTAAGATGGGGTTCCATCTTCCCGCAGGCGGTCGTGAGCAAATGGTCGCTGATATTTTAGAAATAAACATCTGGATCGGTTTACTTATCAATCTCATTGTTGTGGAATGGTTCCTGCTAAAACCTCGGAAAGGTAAGTAGATTCACTTTTTTCTTTCATACGTGTAGTAGGTATACGGAATGGTGCCATCCATTTTCTGATGATAGGTCAGGTCGAAGGCTTCCTTTTCGAATTCAGGGAAATAAATATTACCTTCGATTTCTTGCTCAACAACCGTAAGATACAATTTGTCGGCAGAGGGCAGCGCTTCTTTATAAATTTCTCCACCGCCAGCGATGAAAATTTCTTCCTCGTCTTTCAACAGCTCATAAGCTTCATTCAGCGATTTTACCGTTATACAATTCGTTTCCGTGATTTGTTGAGTTCTAGAAATGATAACGGTTTTCCTTTGGGGCAAAGGCTTGCCAATAGACTCATACGTTTTTCTCCCCATAATGATGGATTTTCCGAGAGTTAGCTCCTTGAAACGCTTTTGCTCACCTGGTATGCGCCATGGAATAATCTCATCCATACCTATCACGCCGTTAATTGATGCTGCTGCTATTAATGAAACGACCACTGAGATAACCCCCATTTTGAAGTTCGCGTAAGTAAGATGTTAGTAGGATATTTTCTTTAAAATCATGCGAATAATATCTTCCGTTTCCAATTCATCCGTCATAATATGATCCTCAAAGACAGGGTCCTTTAACGCGGCTACACACTTGTCCACTTGTTGAAATTGCCATCCCCCCGGCTCATCACCACGGTTGGTTAAACGTCTATGCAGTGTTTCCGCGGAAGCGCTAAGGCAGAAATGAAAGACATCCTTGTCCACACCTTTGAATCCATCATAGATATAGTCGAAATTTTGGCGTTTATAAATGGTCATCGGCACAATGAGATGCTTGTTGTACATCGATTTCAACTCAGCAGCAGTCTTGACCGTGAGAACTTTCCACAGCTCCATGTCTTGAAAATCATCCGTTCGCTCATGGGCTAATCGCTCCTCTACAGGAACTAGCTTTCTGAGCATATAACCGATTTCTTCTGGATCAAAAATCATGCTGCCTGGAACTAGGGGAAACAGTCCATTGGCGGCTGTCGTCTTTCCTGCTCCGAAAGCTCCGTTGATCATGATAATCATGGCATTTCTCCTTTTGGATAGATCAACCGCCAATTTCCTGAATGACCGTTTGGATCTTCTGCAGCCGGATATACTCGGACTTTTCCAGCTGAGGCCGGAAGTAGGCGTACAGATAGGCAGCGTCATGGAATTCCAGACCGGGGTAGCAAACAACCTCTTGTACGACTTGAGGGTTATCCATAATAACCTGCCACTCGCCTTTGCGGTCTGTTGGGGATATGGTAGATAAGACATGCTTTTTCGCTGCTAAGGTAGCATTCAGTTCTGGCCAAATGCATTCCCACGAGGGGCTGAAAATAACGGGCTCAGGGAACAGACGGCTTGCTTTGGCGATGGTCATCTCAATGCCTTCGATGTCAGTATCCCCGGCTGTTTTGATCGCCTCCGTTATGCCATCTAGCAGTCGGCGAAACCCGGAGTATCCCTCGGAGAAGACTTCATTTTGAAACGCTTTTTCTGCTTCGCCGGTGGGAAGCGTTTTGAGATCTGCATATGTATGATTGGCCATATAGGTATATACCCCCAAACAGTTCCTTTTCCCAAAATGTATCACAAAAATTTTTCCAATAAAAGCCTTTACATAATAAATTGCCCACACTGGTTTAAATTCAGTTTATAAATGTCCCTTATGCTAATTTCATCCGATTGAAATGGCAAAGGAGCGATTAGCAATGAGTAGTGAACCAAAGAAAGTAGCGTGGATTATAGTAGGATTGATGCTCGGAATGCTATTGGGAGCCCTGGATCAGACGATCATCTCGACGGCGATGCCAACCGTTATTCGAGATTTGGGCGGGATTGCGATGTACAGCTGGGTGTTCTCCATCTACATGTTAACCTCGACGACTAGTATGCCCATCTTTGGGAAATTGGCGGATCTGTATGGTAGGAAGCGTATTTACCTCGTAGGGATTGGTATTTTCGTAATTGGCTCTGCGCTATGCGGGCTGGCGACGAACATGACGGAGCTTATCATCTACCGCGGTCTGCAGGGTATTGGCGCCGGTGCATTGATGCCGATCGCAATGACGATTATTGGCGATATTATGCCCGTAGAGAAACGTGGAAAAATGCAAGGTTTGTTCGGCGGTGTAATGGCTTTGTCTAGTATAATTGGGCCAGCGATCGGCGGCTTTATCGTGGAACATTTGAACTGGAGCTGGATTTTCTATGTGAATCTTCCGTTTGGTATCGCAGCAATGGTGATTATCGGTTCAGCACTTAAAGAAAGCCGGAACAACGAGAAACGCTCCATAGATTGGTTGGGTGCACTCACATTAAGCGGAGCTATTGTTTCAGGTTTGCTCGGTCTGGTGCTAGGGGGAGATCCGGAGGCAGCAGGAAGCGTGCATTATGCGTGGAGTTCTCCACAAATAATCGGTCTTTTCTCGGCGTGTGCCATTCTTCTAGGTCTGTTCCTCTGGGTTGAAACCAAAGCCAAGGAGCCAATGATCCCCCTGCATTTGTTTAAAAATAAAGTCATTTCCGTCACCAGCATGATTGCCGTCTTGATGAGCGTAGGCATGTTCGGTGCAATTACTTACATTCCTTTATTCGTGCAAGGCGTCATCGGCGTCAGCCCTTCGATTGCTGGATATATCTTGACGCCGCTTATGTTATCCGTTGTGGCATCAGCCATTATGGGCGGAAGGATGTCGAGCAAAGTTTCTTATCGCACCTTAATAGGTACGGGGATGATTCTCATAGGTATCGGATTCACCTTCATGTCGACCATGGATGCAGGTACTTCCAAGCTTCTCATCATCCTCTATATGATCGTGGCTGGGCTAGGAATGGGTCTCATTATGCCCACACTAAACATTGCGGTGCAAGGTGAAGTTGGGGCGACTAGTCGCGGTATCGTAACATCGCTCATTCAGTTTTTCCGTTCTATTGGGGCAACGGTAGGGGTGAGCATCATGGGGGTCATGATGACGAATCGAATGGCAGAAGGCCTTTCTGGTATGGGCGAAAAGTTCCGCCAAATCCCTGCGGAGCAGCTGGGGCAATTCGCCAATCCACAGCTGCTGCTTGATGCGAATGCGCGAGCGAAGCTGCCTGCAGACATTTTGGCAGAGCTGCAGCAGGTATTTGTTCATGGCTTGAGCGGCATATTCTTGGTAGGGAGTCTCATTGTTTTTGCCGGAGTCATCATCACTTTCTTCTTAGGTAAGGCAAGGATGCTGCCGCAAGTGACAAATCCCATCGATAACGATGTACGACCGAATAAAGACTCGGTGCTGCAGCAATCTGAATTCGTCTAAATCCCGTTTGCTGTTGTATGCTAGAAAGAATAAAGAAGATTTCCAAAAGCGAGGCTAGATGCAAATGGCACCCATTATGATCGTAGATGATGATCCTTATATACGCGAGCTGGTCCGTGTCTTCATGCTGAAAGAAGGCTTCGATGTCATCGAAGCCTCGGACGGCGCTGATGCGCTTAAACAACTCGAAACCGTCCAAGTCGACATGGTGATCATGGATATCATGATGCCGAATATGGACGGGTGGGAGCTGTGCAAAGAGCTCAGGGAGCATTATGATATCCCTCTGCTCATGCTCACCGCCAAAGGTGAAACCTCGCAGAAGGTCAAAGGCTTCGAGCTTGGCACCGACGATTACCTCGTCAAGCCATTCGAGCCTGTGGAACTGGCAATGCGAGTGAAAGCGCTGCTGAAGCGTTACAAAATTGCTTCTTCCCAAACGGTTCAGGTCGGAGACCTGAGCATGAACCGCAAAACCTACGAAGTAACCGTTGGCTCCGAGAGCGTCACCTTACCGCTTAAAGAATTCGAGCTGCTCTATAAGTTGGCGAGCTACCCGGGCAAAACCTTCTCGCGTGATCAGTTGATCGAGCAGATTTGGGGCTTCGATTACGAAGGTAACGAACGTACCGTAGATGTTCACATTAATCGATTGCGCGAGCGGTTTCCCGAGGAGCGGCATGCTTTTCGGATCGCAACAATTCGTGGGTTAGGTTACCGGATGGAGGTGCTGCGAACATGAGAATGAAGAAGCGAAAGAGGTTAGTGAAGAGCAAAATGACAAAAACTCAGCGAGTACGTGGCTTTTTGTCTGCTGTAAGCATTTTTGTGCTTATTATTCTTTATTGGTTGGCAGTCTTTTACGGAACAGAATGGCTATATACATCTATAAACAAGCGCCCTTCCGAGGTTGTTGTCCAATTGATCAACTCGCTCGGTGGCATGTTTCTTTGGGGAATAACCATGGCCTTCCTAGGCAGGTTTCTCCGCAGTAAGCAAATGCTCTTCTTTCAAACGATGGTTCAGGCGATTCAAAGTATGTCGAGAGGGGATTTTAACGTGTCCGTTGATAATAATCCACATGGTGGTCCTTTCGTGGAGCTGGTGGATTCGATCAACAACATGGCCGTTGAATTAGGGCAGTTAGAGAAAATGAGGCAGGAATTCATCTCCAACGTATCCCACGAAATACAGTCGCCCTTGACCTCGATTAGCGGCTTCTCCCGCGCTCTACAGAATGACCAGATTACAGCTACGGAGCGTAAGCATTATCTAGAAATCATTGAAGCTGAGAGTACACGGCTATCCAAACTTAGCGATAACTTACTGAAGCTATCTTCGTTAGAATCGCAACACCACCCATTTGAGCCGAAAAGTTATCGATTGGATAAGCAAATTCGCAATCATATTCTGGCCTGCGAACCGCAGTGGGTGGATAAAGACATAGAGATGGATGTTGAACTAGAGGAGATTACACTGATTGCTGACGAAGACCTGCTGAGCCAGGTATGGACCAATCTGATTCATAACGCAATCAAATTCACGCCTAATGGCGGAACGATCGGCGTTCATCTCACAAGCAGCGGGGAAAAAGCGATTATCCGAATTTCGAATAATGGGGCGGGCATTTCGGAGGAGGATCGAGCGCATATTTTTGAACGGTTTTATAAAGCAGATAAATCCAGAAATCGAACGTCTGGCGGTAATGGACTTGGCCTATCTATCGTGAAGAAAATTACCGAAATGCATCAGGGAACTATTTCCGTAGTCAGTGCGCCGGAAAAGAAGACCATATTTACGGTTCAGCTCCCTTTGCCAAAGTAAGGAGTGAACGCAAATAGAGACCCCCGCTTATCTAAGATAACCGGAGGTCCCTAAGGATCAATAATGGTATTCAATTGTACCTACACAACTCCATTCAATCAACTAACGTTGCAAATTACGACTTTACTTACGAACGGATCCTTTCCTCGAATAAACGCTATTCACATTTACCGTGTTGGATTCCCACATGCCCGATGAACGAAGTTCGTTCCCGCACCTTTTCTTCCGTCGTTTGAAGTAAAAGTGGGCATGTTTCGCTAACGTGGTCCATTGGACTATCCCCTTCCTAAGTTGAGAATATCCTGGCTCCTATCAGGGTGCCGTACCGTCTGTGCGGCTTGTCCTTCAAGTGGGCCTGCTCTTATAATAGCCCATTATTAAAATATTGTAAATATTCAGATTATTCGATAAAATCCAATTTTTGCCGACAAATTCAGGTTATTCGTTGAATTCCTTCCGTATACTTTATTTTTAGGCGAAATCCTGATTTATTGTTTATGGCCGCTAAGTGAACCGGTAAATCCAGGGCGGACCTCACTTTGTGAGTGTGGATATCGCGAGCTCTACCAAGCTGTCTTCCATAACCTTTTCTTCCAACCGCAGCATGATCCAACTAACGCCATTCCTATCTACTCGGCTCTTTAATGTGAACTTTCCAGCTTATAAGCGATGAATCTCATTGAATATTGACTGAGGCTTAGAGATCTAGGCTACTTGGGGAGTCAACTTTGTGCACTAGACGCTGAATAACCGGGTTAATGGCAAGAAACAACCCGAAAATGCAGCTATTTCCGAGTTGCTTGCAGCTGACTGAGAAGTTTTTTCGGAGCTGTCCGGGCATATCCTTCCATTATCAGATCTTCAATTTCCTTCCAAGGAACCTTGTCTGTATCTAGAATCGAAACCCAGCCATGCTGTCCAATGTAGGGCGTTTTGTGGAAGGGAGTACCCTCTTGATGAAGAAGGAACTCTTGTGTTGTCAGGTTCGTTTTAATAGCTGTAGATGGTTGACCATCCGTCTCGCCCATCATCACGAAGGGTTTATCTTTCACTCGGAAGGTGATATGACCGAAGCCATCTACCTTTTCTTCTGCTTCCGGCAGTTCCATGCAGAAAGCCCTAACTTTGGCGACCAATTCTAAGCCTTTGATGCTTACAAACTGATGTGTCATATGAAGCACTCCTTATGAATTTTATATTAGAGGACGAGAGAATTCCTTGAACCTTGTGCCTTGATACATTAATGTTCCTTGGTCACCCTCTACGATATAACCAAACTGTTCCCGTCCCACCCTTAACTCGAGTCTACTTCGATCTTCGAATTCAAAGGTGGCATAATAACTCGTACTTGCACTTGAATCTCCGGAGCCACCGCTGACATGCATTCTTTTGGCTACGACCTTACAGTTCCGGCTTTGGATGGGGGAGGCATTATTGGATGACCATGTCATAAGTGATTTAATAATCAGAATGATAAAAGTGCCAATGACGAGAACGAATACACTTATAAAGATTATTAGAAAAAGATTTCCGCCGCTCCCACCAGGAAAAGGCCCCATGTTAAACCCAGATGACATGTCTTTCACTCCTTAGTGTAAGCATATTCCTAATTTTCTAGAGAAATCGTTTAACGAATCGGTAACCCGTTTCATGAAAGCCTAATGGCTCATTGGCTGTCCGTGACTCATCGTTCTTCTCTGATCCAGTGATCCACCACATACCGGAGCAGGCATGCGTACTGGTTAGCTGCTCGGCATAGCTTTTTAATTTATCTGCGGCTGCTTGCCGGCTCTTCGTTTCATCCATAGAAATGACGGAGATTTCACTGAATTTCAAAATCTTATCGGCACCATGGCGAATCCGAAAGCCTAATGTACCGAGAATTTGATTCTTCTCCTCATACACATAGAGGGCTTCATCCGGGTTCTCACGCATAAAATGCAGCCTATTTTCAATATGTAAAGGTGAAATGGCCTTGCCGGTACTCTCTGAAACAAACCGGCTAATTTGTTTAGTATCTTGGGATGTAGCCTCACGAATGGTATACGTCATAGTCGTCCTTCTTTCTATAATCCAATGATTCTGCTAATTATACCATATATTGGAACATAAGTTCTATATTTACTTGAAGTGAAAGTAGCGATGAAACAAAACAAAAAAAGTGGTTGAGCAGGAAATACATTCTGCTCAACCACTTTTCGTGCTAACACTTATTGGAAAGGTAATAAAGAATGCGATTACGCTTGAGCGTGGATCGTATTCAATGTTGTGCGATCGCTCGCTTGCACGAGCTTGATCAGAAGTTCCTTCGCGGCGGCATAGTCATCCACGTGAAGAATGGACGCGGATGTATGAATATAGCGCGCGCAGACACCGATGACGGCAGAGGGAATGCCGCTGCCTTGCACGTGCACCAGTCCGGCGTCTGTTCCGCCCGCAGAGATGAAGTACTGATACGGAATCTTATGCGTCTCCGCCGTATCGAGAATGAATTCGACCATCCCACGGTGGGTGATCATCGTGGGATCAAAGATACGCAGCAGCGCACCGCGCCCTAGCTGCCCAAAGGCATTGCGGTCGCCGGTCATATCCCCGGCGGCGCTGGCATCCAGCGCGTAGAACAAGTCCGGCTGGATGAGATGCGCAGCCGTGCGTCCGCCGCGCACGCCAACTTCTTCCTGTACGGTTGCACCGGCGTACAGGACATTCGGGAGCTTCGGCCCGCCGTGAAGCTCCTTCATCAGCTCAATCGCCAGGCCGACGCCGTAGCGATTGTCCCAAGCCTTGGCCATAATCCGTTTCGGATTGGCCAGGGGTGTGAACGGGCAGATGGGAACAATCTGCTGCCCGAGACGAACGCCTATGCGCTGCGCATCGGCTTTATCTTCAGCGCCGATGTCAACATACATCGTCTTGATGTCTGCAGGCTTGCTGCGTGCCGCTTCGTCCAGCAAGTGCACGGGCACCGAGCCGATCACGCCGATGATCGGCCCTTGATCCGTCATAATCTGCACGCGCTGCGCGGGCAGTACTTGACTGAACCAGCCACCGAGAGGCTGGAACTTGATCGTGCCATGCTCCGTGATGCCGCTAACAAGGAAGCCGACCTCGTCGAAATGGCCGGCCACCATGATCTTAGGGCCTGTTTCATCGCCGCGCAGGATACCGAACAAGCTGCCGAGTCCATCCTGTACGAACTCGTCTGTATATTTCTCCAATTCACCGCGAACAAACTTGCGGATTTCTCGTTCGAAACCGGGCGCTGCTTGCATTTCCGTCAGCGTCCGAAAAAGCTCTAACGTTTCTGTATTCATGTGGGGTTCCTCACTTTATCGAAATAGGCTTTGGTGCAAATATGAGATCTATTTTACCATAATGCAGAAAAAAATGGATTTAAGGCAATTCTCTATTTACAAAACTAATGTTATTAGTTATTATACTAATATAAATAGTAAACGGGAGGCGTTATTATGAAAATGACACGAATCGGTTCTTTGTATCAACTGGCTTTTATGCCGAGATTTTTTCCGGTGAATTGTTATTTAGTGGAGGAAGAGAATGAATTAACGCTTATTGATGCGGCGCTGCCGTTCAGTGTCAAAGGCATTCTTCAAGCAGCAGAACAGATTGGAAAGCCGATCACTCGCATCGTCCTTACACATGCACATGGAGACCATATTGGGGCACTTGACGGTTTGAAAAAGGTGCTGCCGAATGTTAAGGTCTATATCTCAAGAAGAGATGCCAAACTGCTGGCGGGCAGCAAAGAATTAGAAGCTGGCGAACCGAATTCGCCGATTAAGGGAGATGTTCCTAAGTCTGTACAGACGAAGCCGGATGTACTGCTGGAGGATGGCGACCGCGTAGGATCGCTGCAAGCTGTATCAGCTCCTGGGCATACGCCAGGGATGATGGCTTTCCTAGATGTGCGCAGTCGGGCGTTGATTGCTGGGGACGCTTTTCAAGTTCGTGGCGGTGCAGCGGTCTCGGGCGTTATGAAATTCTGGTTTCCGTTCCCAGCGATGGCGACTTGGAATAAAGAAGTGTCGTTGGAGAGTGCACGCAAGCTGAGACAGCTAGAGCCAAGCGTTCTGGCCGTCGGACACGGACGGATGATTGAGCAGCCGATCCCTACTATGGATCGTATTTTGGAAGAAGCAGCTAAAAAGTTTCATACAGATGCAGCAACAATTTAGAGACAGAGAAGAGGAACTTTCGTGGCATACCGACAGGGGTTAGACGCAGAGACTGTGCTCCAAGCAGCAATTGAAATGGCCGATTTACAAGGTGTTGAGCAGCTGACACTCGCTGCATTAGCAGCTAAATTGAACGTAAAAACACCGTCACTATACAATCATATCAAAGGCTTGCCTGACCTTAGAAAGCAGCTTTCAAGGCGAGGTCTCGTACTCATTAAAGAAGCGATGGTAGAAGCTGCTATCGGCAAATCTGAAGATGACGCGCTTCTGGCAGCAGGCTTCGCTTACGTCATATTCGCTAGGAAGCAGCCGGGGTTATACGAGGCCATCTCCTCATTGCCTGACTACGAGGATCCTGAGTTGAAGGAAGCTGGCAGCCAAGTTGTGCTCTTCCTACTGCGCATTTTAGCACCTTATGGACTAAGTGAAGAAGATGCACTGCACGTAGTACGAGGATTTCGGAGCATGGTGCATGGCTTTGCCTCACTCGAGCATAGAAATGGCTTCCGAATGGAGCTGGAAAAAGACGAGAGTCTACGGCGTTTGCTTCAAACATATTTAAGAGGATTACGAATGGCAGTGAAATGAGAATAAGCGTGAGGGGCCGGATGGCTTCTTGCGCTTTTTTAGATTATAGGTTTTGGAATAGAAGGCTTAAGTCGGTTATCCTTGCTCCAAGTTGGGTTTCGTGCAAGCCTCCACCTGTAGGCCTGAGTCCACAAAGCCCATATCAATCGCACGCCATAAATATAACGAGGCAAAGCTGCGATAAGGCGCCCAGTTTGGTGCGATTTCGCCTAAATAGTTACCGTCCTTGCGATCGGCAAGGGTATGCAGCCATTTGGCCGCACGCTGGAGGCCGGCGTCACCAATTGACATAACATCGGGTCTGCCTAATGTGAAAATGAGGAACATTTCCGCCGTCCATGCGCCGATGCCTTTGACACTTGTGAGCTGTTTGAGCAGCTCTGTGTTATCTAAATCTTGCAGATTGTCGAGTGCCACCTCGCCGGTTATCACCTTTGTGCTGAGGTCCCGGATGTAACGGATTTTGGGATAGGAGACCCCGCATTGTCTAATAGCCTCCTCTTCCACAGCGAGCACAAGCTCAGGTGTGACGTTCGGTATGATAAGCTTCACTCTGGCTTTAATCGTTGCTGCCGCTTTTGCAGAGAGTTGTTGGGAAATAATCGACATTACGAGCGACTCAAATGGCTTGTAGCTGGGCGTGAGTGTAAGGTCACCGATCAGTTCAATGAGACTAGCTAGCTTGCTGTCTGCTTGGGACAAGGCTTTTATCGCAGGATGCATTTTATTCAATAGTATGGTAGTTACCTCAGGTTGGATAGACTTGCTTGACTCCTCGAATTCCGTAGTTTCCATGGCGTGAAAACCTCCTTAGGTTCAGTATTTCCATCATAATAGCCAACAGTCTTCAGGTATAGTAAAATTTGAAAAAAGTTTATTGGTAACAGGCAAGCTTACTCAATTGTACGCACTTTTAGTATAATGAAAGTAAGATAGTGATAGAAAGGGATTCGAGCTCTGATGAGGGATGATAATCAAGCAAAATCCAGAAGAAATGTGGGCATTTTTGCGCACGTGGATGCGGGTAAGACGACAACGACAGAGCATATTCTTTATCATAGCGGGCGAATTCGTGCGCTTGGTAGTGTAGATAACGGGACTGCGCAGACCGATTCTATGGATGTGGAAAGAGAGCGGGGGATTTCGGTTCGCAGCGCGACGACCTCTTTTTCATGGAAGGATACGTTGATTAATCTTGTAGATACGCCGGGGCACGTCGATTTCTTGTCTGAGGTGGAGCGTTCACTTCGGGTGATGGACGGGGCTATTCTTATTGTTTCAGCGGTAGAAGGCGTGCAGTCACAAACGGAAATGATCTGGCATACGCTGCAATCCCTCAAGATACCAACTTTGCTGTATATGAATAAAATGGACCGTGTCGGCGCGGATCCCGAGCGCGTACTGCGCGACATTCACAAGCAGCTCACGGAGATGGTGGTGCCGATCCATGCACCGCTTGGTCGAGAGGACACGTTCCGCGGTGCGGTGAACGTGTTGGTGGATGGTGCGACGGATGCGGACGCCGCGGATGGGGTACGCGGATTCGACTTGGCATCCGCGGTGGAGAAGCTATCGGAGCTAGACGAGCGGATGCTCACGAGCTACATTGAAGGCACGCCGATCGAGGCGCGCGAGGTGAAAGCAACCCTGCAGCGGTATGCGCGGCAGGGGGAGGTTTTTCCTTTGCTGGTGGGCGCCTCCAGCAAGGGGCTCGGTATCAAGGAGCTGATGGAAGCGATCCTTGATTATTTGCCTGGGCCGAGCGGCTCTGCGGAGCAGCCGCTTTCGGCCGTGGTGTTCAAGGTCGAGCGGGACAAGACCATGGGGAGAATGGCGTACGTCCGCCTCTACGAGGGGACGATCCGCAACCGGGACACCGTCGTCAATGTCACGCAGGGCGTGGAGGAGAAGGTGACCCAGATTCGCAAAATCGACGGCCGTAAAGCTGAAGATATCGGGTTTGTTACGGCCGGCGATATTGCGGCTGTCTGCGGCCTTACGCAGGTGAGGATCGGCGATGTACTAGGCCGAGCAGATAGTGTGCCGCCTACGCCGCAGATGGCGGTTCCGCTCTTGACCGTACAGGTTCACGCCGAAAGCGAGGCGCAGTACCCGGCGCTCGTCGCAGCGCTGCAGGAGCTGACGGACGAGGATCCGCTGCTCGATCTGCAGTGGCTGCAGGAGGAACGTGAGCTGCATATGAAAGTCATGGGCGCGATTCAGCTCGAGATTCTCACGAGTCTCTTGAATTCGCGCTTTGGGCTCCAAGTAAAGTTCGACCAACCTTCCGTGATCTACAAAGAAACGCCTTCGCAAGTGGGCGAAGGCTTCATTGCCTATACGATGCCCAAGCCGTGCTGGGCGATCTTACGCTTTCGCATCGAGCCTGGGGCGCCAGGCAGCGGGCTCGTGTATGAGTCGCTGGTACGCGGCGAGCATCTGCTCGTGCAGTACCAGAACGAGGTGGAGCGCCGCGTGCCGGAGGCACTCCAGCAAGGGCTGCTCGCTTGGGAAGTCACCGACTTGAAGGTGACGCTTGTCGAGGGTGAGCATCACGTGTGGCACACTCACCCGCTCGACTTTGCTGTCGCTACGCCGATGGGCATCATGCAAGGCCTTGCGCAGACGGGCACGGCGCTGCTCGAACCGCTGCTGCAGGTTCGCATTACCGTGCCTGAAGAGTTCGGCGGCAAGGTGCTCAGCGACCTTGTGCAGATGAGAGCGGCTTTTGATCCGCCGCAAATTACAGGAGGCAGATTTGTAGTCGAGGGTCGTCTGCCTGTCGCTACGTCACTGGAATATCCAGTGAAGCTGAGTGCAATGTCAGGCGGACGAGGTGTGATAACTTCCTCTTTCTCAGGCTATCAGCCAAGTCCGCCGGACGTTCATGCGGAGCGTAAGCGGCGTGGGGTCAATCCGCTGGATCAGTCGAAGTATATTTTAGCCGTACGTAAGGCCCTGTCGACCTAAGGTAGCTGGATGATCATTGTCATTGACATGATGTACTCACCTCAGTACAATGAAGGTAAGTTAATAACATGTGACGGAGACAGGAGACTCACTTGGATTGCCCATTGAATATCATTGGCAATACTTGGTGAGTTTTTTTGCTGTCATTTCCACTTATTCTGGAGTAATGATCATTTTCAAGAAACGGGGGCGATGGTTTTGTCTTTGGAAGAGCAGCGTATTTTACCGGCCATTCGCAAAATGAGAGACCTAGAGAAGCTATTTAAATCTAACTATACGTATATTGTTCTGTTAGATTGTCATATTGGGCAGTTAAAAAGTATCGTGGATCTGGGCAAAGCAAACGGAAAGAAGCTGCTGCTGCACGCTGACTTAATAGAAGGGCTCAAAAACGACGATTATGCGGCGGAATTTCTGTGTCAGAGTATTCGTCCTGCGGGTATCATTTCGACGCGGGGAAATGTAATTATGAAGACAAAACAGAATGGCTTGATCGCCATTCAGCGGCTTTTTCTCCTAGATAGCACTGCCTTGGATAAAAGCTACACGCTTTTGGAAAGGACAAAACCTGATTTCATTGAGGTGCTTCCCGGTATAATTCCGCACATTATCACGGAAGTGAAGGAGCGTTCGGGCATTCCTATTTTTGCAGGAGGACTCATTCGTACGGTGGAGGATGTGGAGCTTGCGCTAGGAGCCGGAGCAACGGCAGTCACTACATCGAATACGGAGCTGTGGCAGCACTATCATCAATAATCCTGAACATTTGGAGGTAAGGCAATGGCAACTACGGGGACAAAACCTTCTTATATCCTTTCCCTCGATCAGGGAACAACAAGCTCTAGAGCTATTTTATTTAATGAAAAAGGGAGTATTGTGCATACAGCCCAGAAGGAGTTTAAGCAGTATTTTCCGAAGCCGGGCTGGGTAGAGCATGATGCGAACGAAATTTGGATGTCGATTCAGGGCGTCATTGCGGCGGTTTTGTCGGAGTCTGGGGTGCAGCCTGCAGAGATCGCGGGAATTGGCATCACTAACCAACGGGAAACAGCGGTTGTCTGGGATCGGCACACAGGGATGCCTGTGTATCATGCGATTGTATGGCAGTCGAGGCAGACAGCAGATATTTGTGAAGCGCTGAAAGCGCAGGGACTTAGTGACCTGTTTCGGAAGCGCACCGGGCTGCTGATTGATGCGTATTTTTCGGGGACCAAAATTAAATGGATTCTCGATCACGTTGACGGTGCCAGAGAGAAGGCGGAACGTGGGGATTTGCTTTTTGGCACGATGGATACGTGGCTGATCTGGAAACTGACAGGCGGGAAAGCGCATGTGACGGACTATTCGAACGCTTCGCGCACACTCATCTATAACATTCACGAGCTGAAGTGGGATGAAGAGCTGCTGGGGCATTTGGACATCCCAGCTTCCATGCTGCCGGAAGTTCGCTCCTCTTCTGAGGTGTATGGTTATACGCATGAAAGCTTCTTTTTCGGTTCAGCGATTCCAATTGCGGGTGCGGCAGGGGATCAGCAGGCGGCTCTGTTCGGGCAAGCTTGTTTTGAAAAAGGGATGGCCAAAAATACGTATGGCACAGGATGTTTTATGTTGATGAATACCGGCAATCATGCGATTCCATCGTGCAGCGGACTTTTGACCACCATTGCTTGGGGATTGAATGGGAAAGTGGAGTACGCGCTGGAAGGCAGTATTTTCGTGGCAGGATCGGCGATTCAGTGGCTGCGGGACGGACTGCGGATGATTAAATCGGCGAAGGATAGTGAAGAGTACGCGAAGCGTGTTGCATCAACAGATGGTGTGTATGTGGTGCCAGCGTTTGTCGGACTAGGTACGCCATATTGGGACAGCGACGTTCGGGGCGCGGTTTTCGGGCTTACTAGGGGGACGTCGAAGGAGCATTTCATTCGGGCAACGCTCGAATCACTTGCCTATCAGACCAAGGATGTGCTGCAGGCGATGGAGGATGATTCCGGCATTCAGCTTAGGAAACTGCGGGTGGATGGTGGTGCTGTGAAGAACGACTTCCTTATGCAGTTCCAAAGTGACATGCTGGGTGTCACGGTGGAACGTCCGATGATTAGTGAGACGACAGCGCTTGGCGCGGCTTTTCTGGCGGGTCTGGCTGTAGGCTTTTGGAAGGATCAAGCGGAGATTGCGGCGCAGTGGCAGGTGGATAAGGCTTTTGAACGGGAAATGGAAGCTGAGCTTCAAGAGAGTTTGTATGACGGTTGGAAAAAAGCAGTAAATGCCGCAATGGCTTTTAAATAAGCGTGTGCAATGATATACTAATAACAAGTTAATATTCGGTTGGAGACTAGGAGAAGCCACAGCGGCCTATACGTGTAAACGTGTTAGGTATGTTGTGGTTTTTTTATTTTATATCCGCGAGGGAGAGATTGAGATGACGAAGGAACTTAAGCAAACCAATGATATAGGGCAACAACAGGGGTTTAATGCGCTGAAAAGAACAGAAATGCTGCAGGCCATGTCGAAGCAAACACTTGATTTGATCGTAATTGGAGGTGGGATTACGGGAGCGGGTATTGCGCTGGATGCACAAAGCAGAGGGCTTCGCACCGCGTTGATTGATATGCAGGATTTCGCCGCGGGGACGTCGAGCCGTTCGACAAAGCTGGTTCACGGCGGGCTGCGCTATCTCAAACAGCTAGATGTGAAGGTTGTTGCTGAGGTTGGTAAAGAGCGTGCGATTGTGTATGAAAATGGGCCGCATGTGACGACGCCGGAGTGGATGCTGCTGCCTTTCTATAAAGGGGGCACGTTCGGGAAGCTGTCAACCTCGCTGGGTCTGCGGGTTTATGATTTCTTGGCGGGTGTCAAAAGATCGGAGCGCCGCAAGATGTTTCGCCCAGAGGAAACCCTAGCTCATGAGCCTCTTTTGAAGAAGAAGGATCTCAAAGGCGGCGGCTACTATGTGGAATACCGCACAGATGATGCGCGTTTAACGATTGAAGTCATGAAAAAGGCTGTTGAGCTGGGGGCTCTGGCGGTGAATTACGCTAAGGTTGAAGAGCTGCTGGTGGAGAATGGCAAGCTGGTTGGTGTGCTTGTGGTAGATCAGATTGGCGGCAGTGGGGTATCTTACTCGCTTTACGCAAGTAAGGTTGTTAATGCGGCCGGGCCGTGGGTCGATACGCTGCGCGAGATGGACCGCTCAAAGCATGGTAAGACGCTGCATCTGACCAAAGGGGTGCATCTGGTATTCGATCAGAGCAAGTTCCCGCTGCGGCAGGCGATTTATTTTGATACGCCGGACGGGCGGATGGTGTTTGCCATTCCGCGGGACGGCAAAACCTACATCGGGACGACCGACACGAATTACAAAGGGGATATCTCGAATCCCCGTATTACCGAAGCGGATCGCACCTATGTGCTGCGTGCCGCGAACGAGATGTTTCCGTCCCTCGGGTTGACGGAAGCGGACGTAGAATCGAGCTGGACCGGGCTGCGCCCTCTGATTCATCAAGAGGGCAAGGATCCTTCTGAGATTTCGCGACGCGATGAAATCTTCGTGTCGGACTCCGGCCTTATCTCGATGGCCGGGGGCAAGCTGACCGGCTACCGCAAAATGGCGGAGTCGGTCGTGGACAAGATCGCCGCCATGCTGCTGGCGGAGGGCAAGGTCTCGGCGGCGCTGCCGGCGAGCCGTACCCGGACGCTGCCGATCTCCGGCGGCGATGTGGGCGGCTCCGCGAAGCTGGCGCCGTTCTTGCGAGGCAAGGTCAGCCAAGGCCTGCGGCTGGGGCTGACTGAGGCAGAGGCTGCGCTGCTCGCGCACAGGTACGGCTCCAACGTGGATGCCGTATTCGAGCTGCTGGAGCAGCACCGGGCTGAGGCGGCGCAGCGGGGCATGCCCGCCGCTGTACTCGCTGCGCTCGTGTACGCGATCGAACGCGAGATGGTCGTGAAGCCGGCGGATTTCTTCATCCGCCGCACGGGTGCCCTCTTCTTCGACATTGCGTGGGCAAAGCAGTGGAAGGCGCCTGCGATCGCCTTCATGACGGAGCGTTTCGGCTGGGACGAAGCGCAGTTGGAGGCTTACACCGCTGAGCTGGAGCAGCTGCTCCATGAAGCGGTGAACCCGCTGGAGGCGTAAGCTCCAGCGGCGCCAGCTGTTCTAGCTGTTTCAGTTGTTTAGCATTTCCACCATTTGCTCCACTGCTACTTTTTTCCGCCAGTAACTCATTGTTAGCTCCACGAGTCGGTCAAAGCCCACTAATGGGCAAGTAATGCTGCATTTTGTATAACAATTTGGAGCAATACTGGCTCTGAGGAATTAGGTGCATCGTTGCAAAAAATACAACAATTTGGCCACTTCCCGGCAGACGTCTGAGAAGAACCTTTCAGTTGCTGAGAGCAGACAAGTTAGTGGTTTTGCAGCCTGAGAAGGCAGAAAAGGCTGTCTCGGAGGCTCGAATGGAGCGAAAGTGGCGCGAGACGTCTGAAAAAGACTTCTCATCTGCTGAGAGCAGACAAGTTAGTGGTTTTGCACAATTTTGTGGCTAATGTAGAGCATCCGCAGGCGAAATCCTTCATGTGTCAATTTCGTATTTTTAACTTAAAAATAAGCAACCAGAACCTCCATGTGCTATTATGCCTAAGAGGTTCTTTTTTTCAGTTGAATCGAATTTATAAGTTAGCAACTTCGCTGCTTCGCATCAGCTTTGACAAGCGAACTCATCCTTATGGACAGCGTAAGCCTTTATCCTTCTTTAATTCGAACGTTTATCCTTGTCTTCAACTAATTGTTAAGCGAGTAGGTGTACATACATATGGGTATAACAGAACTCTTGTCCTACCTCACGGAAGAAAATTTGGCGATGATCCTGGACAAGTATCGATCACTCGGCCCCTTGCCCGGCCTTCTTTTACCTTTCATGAAATCATTCGTTCCGCCGCTTCCTACACTTGTCATTATTAGTGTAAATGCAGCTGTATATGGGCTATGGCTTGGTTTTCTTTACTCTTGGATAGGTATTGTGTGCGGGTGCTTGGTGACTTTTGCTATCGTCAAAAAAGTAGCCGGCCATCCTTATCTAGAGCGTTGGGCACAAAAGCCCAAAGTCCAAAAAAGTCTCCTCTGGGCGCGCCGTCAGGCCTTCAACTATGTGTTTATACTCAGTCTTTTTCCGGTAGGACCTTTCGTTGTGATAAATATGGCAGCTGGGCTGGTAGGCATGAAGTTTCGTTCTTTTTTGGTTGCGGTTGCGGCGGGAAAAGCGGTCATGGTGCTGTCGGTTAGCTTCATCGGACACGATCCTAAGCGATTCATTGAGAATCCATATGAGTTGATCTATGTGGCTTTATTTATTGTGATCTCACTCGTGATTAGCAAAAAAATCGAGAAGCGTTTTATGTAATTTTTTTATGTAATTAAGACGAAAGCATCTCAAGAAATTTAGCTGCCGCAACAGACGACGTCATATCTCGACGGGTCGTGATTCCGATGCTGCGGGCAGGGATGGCTTTTGTAGTTTTTAGCTCATGCAGATTACCTTCAGCCAATTCTTTTACGACGTAAGACCGAGGGACGAAAGCAACACCAAAGCCTAGCTTGGCGAATTCGATAAGCAGATCAATGCTGCCGAGCTCGATGTCGGCTTCGATCGTGACATCTTGGGATGCAAACCATTGCTCAATGAAGCGCCTAGTGCTGCTTCCGGGAGATAGGAGCAGTAAGGGGAATTGGCTGATATCCTGCGCGGAAAGTGAGTGGTCATCTTGATCACGATAGGCTTCACCGCCCACAAAGCAGTCTTGGAGGGTCATGATCGCTTGGACATCGAGATGAGGATCATCGGCAATTGGCAAATGAATAAGTCCGAAATCGATGCTGCCCTCTTTGACTCGAGCTGTAATCTCGGATGTTTTGCCGTGAGAAAGGCGGATGCGGACATCGGGATATTGTTTATGAAAGGTATCCAAATAAGGGAACAAGAAGTGCTTGAATAACGAATCACTCGCTCCGACACGAAGTTCGCCTCCTGTGAGGTGCTTGAGTGCGGACATTTTTTTCTCTCCAGCCTCCAAAAGCGCAAAAGATTGCTCCACATAAAGCAGTAATTGCTTCCCCTCAGTTGTTAGCTCCACACCCTTGGATTGCCGATGAAAAAGCTTCATGGATAAAGCCTGTTCCATTTGTTTAATCGCATAGCTGACGGATGGTTGGGTAATGTAAAGCTCCCCAGCTGCTTTGGTTAAATTGCCTGCTTTGGCGGCATGTAGGAAAATTCGGTACCATTCTAAATGGATCATGATATAGAGCTCCTTTATGGGAAGGTGCTTATTTGGTGATTTCATCTATGCCTCTGCCTCCCATTATAATTGGCTTAAAGGATACGCACAATTGGAGAGGGTGGATGAGATGCAAAATTCAACGAAACACGAGCCAGATCGGAGGGCTAGATCTCCATGGTCGCAGCATCTGGAAGGACAGGAGGTACGGTTGTCTCCGCTTCATGGAGCGGTAGATGCGACTATCAAGATACCGGGCAGCAAAAGTTTCACGAACCGCGCACTTCTTATTGCGGCTCTAGCGAAGGGGACTACTAAACTGCAGGGTATTTTACAAAGCGATGATTCCTATTGGTGTATGAACGCGCTCAGAGAGCTGGGAACTGAAATTGAGATGGATGGGGATACAGTTACGATCAAGGGAAATGAAGGACATTGGTCTGTCTCGAAAGCGGATTTGTATGTGGGAGCTGCGGGTACGGTTGCACGCTTTTTACCTGGGGCGCTTGCAGTTGGTCGTGGGGAGTGGACACTTGATGGCAGTAAGCGTATGACCGAAAGGCCTCTTGCGCCTTTATTGGATGCGTTATCCAGTTTGGGAGCGGATATCCGATATAAGGGCAATCCTGGATGTGTACCGCTGACACTTCATGCGGACGGCCTTAACGGAGGAGAAGTAACGGTTTCCGGAGCGGTTTCCAGTCAGTTTATTAGTGGCTTGCTGCTCGCAGCTCCTTATGCCAAAGAAACTCTAACCATTCAGATCGCTGATCAAATTGTGCAGCGGGACTACGTCGAGATGACATTGGATATGATGTGGGCGTTCGGTGTGAGGCCAGAGGTTCATGAGGATGGGCAAGCGATTACGATTCAGCCGAGTGTTTATGAAGCACGTACATTCATGCTGGAGCCCGATGTATCAACTTGCGGTTACTTCTGGGCTCTCGCTGCCCTGACGAATGGACGTGTACGTATTGAGGGAATTTCCGCGCAGACACGACAACCGGATATAGAGCTATTGTCTGTATTGGAGAAAATGGGCTGTTCGGTGACACATGGTGAACATTACATTGAAGTTCGGGGTACAAACCGTCTTAAAGGCGGTTTCACGGTAAGTATGCAGCGTTGGTCGGATCAGACGCTTACACTAGCTGCACTGGCCCCATTCGCGGATGGTCCTATTACACTGACGGATGCTGCGCATATCAGACATCACGAGTGCGACCGCATTGCGGCGATGTGTGAGGAACTTGGCAAACTTGGCATTCAGGTGGAGGAACATGCAGATGGGTTAACGGTGTACCCAGGGGAGCCGCAACCCGCGCTGCTCGACCCCCACGACGACCATCGGATGGCGATGGCGCTTTCGCTGATCGGCGCAAGGGTAGATGGCGTCAGGATTGCGGATCCGGGCTGTGTTTCGAAGACATGCCCAGACTTTTTTGATCGTTGGCGAGAGCTGGGTGTCGGGGTGGAGGTTATTTAAGCAAGATCACTATACACATGAATATTTAGCTTTGGATACAAAACGGCAAGATCTTCGGCTTGTTTCTCAAGCATGCTTAGCTCAAATGATTTACTAAAAATATCGCGATCTGGCAGGAAGGTAACACTCGTTCCGGTTTCCTTGGTCAAGCCTACGGTTTGGAGCTCGCTTTGCGGAATCCCATGCTTATAGTGCTGTTGGAACACTCGGCTGTCGCGTCTGATCTCAACGGAAAGCTTGAGTGATAGCGCGTTGACGACGGGCATGCTGATGCCCTTTTCACTGCCGGGTGCAAAAAATGTAGCACTTGTGCTTAGTCGGCTCATGTCTGTAAGAACAGTCTGAACACGTGGGTGTTCACTACCAGGAAGCGCTTGAACGGGGATACCACGTCCATTGTCTGCAACTGTGATGCTGCTATCCGCATGTAAAAAGAGGCTAACCTCGCTGCAGGTGCCATGCAGATGCTCCAGAATGCAGTTCTCAACAACAGCCCATAGCAGTAAGTGAGGATCATATACTTCTTGTGCTCCGCCCAAATAAGCATGCGCATTCGTCCTTGCCTCAGTCATCGCTAAATAGTCACTAGTATCCATGAGGTCAGAAGCCGCCGCCAGCAGTAATAAAAGTGGAAGCGCACGGGGGCCTGGAATGGTATACTTGCCGCCTCTCTCTTCTTGAACGAGAAGGTCCGCACCTACTAATGCCTTGATGTGATGGTAGAGTTGTCCCGTTGTCCCCATGTTCAGTCGTTCTACCAGATCCGGTCCGGTAAGAGGTTCTTGCAAGACGGATCTTAAAATATCAAGTCGCTGCTTATGAGCAAGAGCGCCCAAAATTTTGGCTGCTTTATCGCCGTCCAGTTGGATTAACTGACGGACATGCTTTTCTTGGGGCTCCCACCGGAAGCTAGCCTGATCTCCCCGATATTGTCCGGAGTAAAATACACTCCCAAGCTCAGCTGCTGAACTTTTGTTCTCAGTAAACACTTTGTTATTCTCATCTTGGTTAGGAATCAATTGCCTGACAAGCTGCTGAAGATCATTCATCTGTGCCTGCAACGCATCTAGCTCGGTACCATAATCCCGTATTGTGGTCAAAAGGATCACCTCATCTAAATTATTTATTTACGTAATTACGTAATTAAATAATAACATAAATTGCGAATGTCGTATAGTTTTAAATTCCAAATTAAGGGATAAATAATGGATAGATCCAACGCTTTCTCATCTAAAAGCCAAAAAGACGAACAGAGGCTGTCAGGACAGCGTTTGCTCGTCTTTTTTACCACATAAGAAAGTATAATTTTCGGTACCCGAAAACCGCTTTCTTATTGGCGATAAAACCTACATCTAAACGCGGTCGCTCATCTTTGATTGGCCTCGATAGAGGTTTTCTCATTGGTATCTAAATTGGTATATACACGTATTTGATCTTGATCATCTATGGTAGCTAGGTCAACATCCTTCATATCGAGATGTATTGCCTGAATCTGAGCTTCCAGCCATGCGTGGTCTTTTCCCAGCTGAGCAAGCAATTTATCATCGCTGGAACCTTCAACAATAATCGGCTTCACGAGAGAGAACGACGATGTTGGTATGTTCATATCTTTTGCGGTGACAGGTTGATACTGAGGCTCGAGGAACACGGAAATGATTCCTCCTGGCTCCCACAGCGAAAGTGCGACTTTGGTTATATCCTCAATCTGCTGCTTGCGTAGTTCAGAGAATAGGTGATCAACGGAAATTTTGGCTTTGCGCAGATTTTTCATTTGAATCTGTCCATTTTTAATTAACCTAAGAGGTGGCGGGTCTAAATAATGCTTAAGGAATTTCCACTTTAGACTAAGCCAGGAGGTTGTCAGATATAGGACTATGAGTACAATCGTGGTGATCATGGAGCCAGTTAATGCTAATTTCTCGTCCGAGAGCGGGTGGGCAATAATATTTCCTAGAATGAGAGCAATTATGAAATCCAGAAAACGCAATTGGGAGATGGAGCGCTGCCCCAAAGCTTTGGCCGCAATTAATAAGAAGAGATAGCCTACCACAGCGCGCAATATCCACTGGATCGTGGTTAGAGATTCTTGGCTATGAAAGAAGTCCAATTCACGTCACACTCCGAAAATGAGGGTAAATGCTCGTATAATGTTTCCTTGTTTTCCAATTTTTATCCATGCTGGATGGTAAGACTGAAGGGATTCTTGAGGGGATTCCAATGCCTACTCTTTTGTTGGTGTTAATCCTACTTGGCGTTCGCTCCAAGTCCAAAACTGACGAGCTAGCTCCTCGTCTTGGGCTCTGGCTGAGACAGGCGCGATCTTCCGCCTGTAGTAGTACTCGCCGCTGACCGTTCGTACATCCGGGCTCGTGGCCAAATACACCGCCGTCTCGGCGCCTTGCGCCGGCGTCAAGAAGAATGGCCGCAGCATCGCATGCACGGCCTTGCCAAACCCGGTGCCGCGATCGACACCGAAGTTCGTGCTGACGGCCCCGGGGTGCAGGGAGTTGGCCGTGACGGAAGTGCCTGCGAGCCGCTTCGCCAGCTCGCGGGTAAACAGGATATTCACCAGCTTCGACTGGGCGTATCCGCTCCAGACACGATACCCTCGGGTGAGGTGAGGGTTGGTTAAATCAATGCGCCCGATTTTATGGGCGCCGGAGGAGACGTTCACGACCCGCCCCTGCGGGGAGCTGACGATAGCGTCCAGCAGCAGGTTGGTCAGCAGGAAGTGGCCGAGATGGTTGATACCCATCATCGCCTCGAAGCCGTCTGCTGTAGTCTGCCGCTTCACGGTGATGACCCCCGCGTTGTTCACAAGCACATCCAGCACACTGTGCTTGGCATGGAATTCCGCGGCGAAGGAACGGATGCTCGCAAGGGAGCCGAGGTCGCACAGCATAAGCTCGATGCGCTCCGAGCCGCTCTGCTTCCGCGCCTCGATCAGTGCCTGCTCGCCTCTTTGGCGGTTGCGGCATAGCATGATGACATTGGCGCCTTGGCTGGCTAGCGCCACGGTGGTAGCCAGGCCCATTCCTGAGTTAGCGCCCGTTACGATAACCCTTTGATTTTGCATCGGTTCGCCTCCTTTTTTTGGAATAGCTCATAGCGTATGCCTTGTATTGTTTGAGGGGTTATCATTAAATTCTGTTGTAACAAATACAGTGGTATCCGAGAGAGAGGAAGCTGCAGGAGCTTCTGTTGTAAAGTATACAATGGAATTCACTGTTTATTGAGTAAAATTGGCGTTTAAGGAAATTCCCATCGAATGACGTTCAAAATATATACAATCCCTAAAAAGCCAAAAAGAGCACACGGATGTGCTCTTTCATCTTTTTCGAGCTGTTTCGAGTTCTTCCAAGCTCTTTCATTCTCTTTCAAGTTCTTTCAAGTTCTTTCAAGTTCTTTCGAGTTCTTCCAAGCTCTTTCATGTTCTTTCATGCTATTCCACTGACTAGCTCGTTCTCAACGACTTCATAACTATTGATCTACTAAAAATCACACCAACGGCTGCATGCCGCGCTCCAACCAGTCCTCGCGAGTCGGACCGTAAATGTCCGGGACTCGAAGTCCGGCTTGACGCATCAAGACGATCATTTCACCACGATGGTGAATTTCATGCGAAATAAGCATACGCAGCGTTAGGCCATTGGGCCACAGTTCGCCATACATATCGGTGCTTTCAGCGAGTTTAGCATCCGTCCACTGGGCCTGGATAGCTTCGGCTAGCCCGGCTGAGGAGGAGCGGTAGGTGTCGGCAATTGTCTTGGCGGATGCTGGCGCGTGTTCTTCGCCTTCGGGAGCATCGAATGTAAGACCAGTACGTGAGATCATTTCGTGAATGGTAGTGGCGATATGCCAACCCAATTGTCCTAGAGAGCGGAAGTCGGGCGCAATTTGCTGTTTAAGTGAAGCATCTGTCAAAGTGTCCATTACGCGCTGGGTAGCTTTTGCTTCATTGTTCCATTCATTTACAAAATCTTCGATTGTTCTAAACATGGGTGAGCCTCCTTAGAGTTTTTCGCCAGAAAAACTGACGTCGTAAGCATAAGCTTGCGTTTTTCGCCAGAAAAACCGGCATAGTAAGCATTCATAAATTGGTTTCGCCTACTTCATAACCTCATTATAGACAACCACCACTGACAACGTCCTGTCAGTGTTCATTTGCATAGAGTTGAACAATTTTTTCAGCTTTATCTTTGATGATGGCTGCAATATGGACCGGCTCGAGAATACGCAGGCTGGGACCATAGCTAAGAAGCATGCCATGCAGCCATGGTTCATCCGGTTGAGTGGCGGTAATCATCAAAGAGCCGTCAGCTTGAACGATAATTTGCTCAGGACGGAAATAATCCTCTACTTGAGCGCGAACGTTCGGCTGCGCATGCAGCACGAGTTTAATGAGCGAGGAGGGGTCTCTTTTGCCCCAGGTATGATCTAGCTGTTCTAAGGTTCCTTCTTTACGTTCAAAGGTTCTCTGAAGCACTTCAATCTCTTTCATACGAGATAATCGGAAGACGCGAAAATCTTGACGCAGCAGGCAGTAGCCGTACAGATACCAGCCAAAGCCTTTGACCACAATGCCCATAGGTTCTACAGTTCGCACAGACTGCTCACTTTGGGAAGTAATATATTGAAAGGAAATCAGCTTGGATTCCTTAATTGAAGTGCGCAGGGTACTCAGCTTCTCTTTGTCCTGATTGCTGCCACGCCAAGGATTCATATCTATAATAAGTTGATTGTTTAGGTTAGCGACGGTGTTTTGTTCCGATTTCGCCACGAGAGCACCGACTTTATCAAGAAGGTTGCTGATCTCTTGGTCGCCGACGGTAGAGCGGATTCCTTTAAGGCCTACAATAATAGATTGGAGTTCATCAAGGGACAGAAATTGGCGATCCAGCCGATATTGGTCCATAATTTCGTAGCCACCGCTCATCCCTGCATAAGAAACGACAGGAACGCCAGCTTGGTTAATGGCCTCAACGTCTCGGTAAACCGTACGTAAAGACACTTCAAAACGCTCCGAAAGCTCTTTAGCGCTAATTCTTCTTCGATTGAGAAGCAGCATGGTAATGGCAAGCAGACGATCAATTTTCAAGAAAAGCACCTCATCGATTCATATATGTTAACTTTAACATTCGATTTCAGAGAAAGAATTCCCTTTGTGGAGTTCCGCATACCCGATGGAAAATTTTGAAATAATAAGCCGAATTCAAATCTCAAAGCGGAGAGACTTTGAGCTACGCTCAAAGATCCCTATATTAGGAGTCGGATTACATGTTTAGAAAATACGTTAAAATCGTCCTACACACAGCAGTAATTAGTTTGCTATTGAGCAGCACATCCGTATGGAGAGGTGGACCCGTGTCCGCTGAAGAGTTACCGCCAACACCGCCGCCACAAACTGCACAGCAAGGCGAACTTATACAAACGCGTGAAATTGATGTCACTGGTGAAGGCAAACCAGATACGGTATCCCTGATAGGGATGAAGTCGGATAATAGCAGCCCGTACTATGATAAGCTATTTATTACCGTTGTAGGACCGGTTCAGACCCAAGTGGTCATCCCGCTTGAAGGTGGATATAACCCCCAGATGGATTTTTGTGACTTTATTCAGGACAAGCTGCCTCAAATATATGTATCCGCCGAAACAGGGGGCAGTGGGGGGCTATCCTACTACTATATTTACTCTCTGAAAAATAATGTTCCGACTGCGATCCCGCTGCCTAGTCCCCTTCGTGTAAAGGCTACCTTTAAGAAAAACTATGTGGTACAGCTGAAACTAGAAGAGACAGGGAAGTCATTCAAAATTGATCTCAAAGACCGCAAGGACGATTATGATAAATTCGGTGTGTACAAAAATGGCATGGTAGTTAAGCCCATTATTGTGAATGTCAATGATTATGGCGCTCTGAAGCCGATGGATGTAGATCGGGATGGGTACTGTGAGCTGAGGGGTATTCAGCGAATCACAGGTATTGCGAATGCAGATACACTTGGATACGCCCTCTCCGTTTGGAAATGGAAAAAGGGAAAATGGATTTTAAAGGACTCCTCGATTGTCAAAACGCTGCCTGGCAAGTTACGTTAAAAAAAGACCGCCATCTCACGGAGAATATTGTTCCATGTTGTGGCGGTCTTTTTATTAAGTCCTGCGGTGCCGTTCTTATGCCCAGTTTCCTTTGCGGAACAAAGGTTCGCGGCTTCCATCTGCCAGAATGCCATCGATCTCCATGTCAGCTGCGCCGATCATGAAGTCAACGTGGATTAAGCTTTTATTGTAACCATTCTGGGTTAACTCCTCAGGGCTCATCGTCGTTCCGCCTTCAATCGTGAACGGATATGAATTACCGAGGGCTACGTGACAGGAAGCATTTTCGTCGAATAAGGTGTTGAAGTAAATGAGTCCTGACTGTGAAATGGGGGAGTCATAAGGCACAAGTGCCACTTCACCCAAGTAACGAGCGCCCTCATCCATGTCCAGCATCTTATTCAGCACTTCTTGACCCACCTCAGCGGTCGCTTCAACAACTCGGCCATTCTCGAATTTCAGGCTGAAGCCATTGATTAGGGAACCTTGATAGCTGAGAGGCAAGGTGCTGCGAACGGTTCCGTTCGTGCCATTTCGTGCAGGCATCGTAAATACCTCTTCGGTTGGGATGTTCGGCACGAAGAAAATACCTCGTTCTGACTCGCTCCCTGCAGCGACCCATTGATGCTTAGGGGCTAGCTCTATGTATAAATCTGTACCAGGAGCTTTGAAATGCAGCTGCTTGTACTTTTTGTTGTTCAGCAGGTTCTGCTTGTCTGTCAGCGTTTCGATATGCTGTTTCCAAGCGGCAACAGGATCTTCTTTATCCACGCGAGTTAGTTTGAAAATTTGCTCCCACAGCTTGTTGATGCGCTCGGTTTCGCTCAAATCCGGGAATACCTTAGCCGACCATTCCGCTGTTGGGAAGGAGACCATCAGCCAGTTCACCTGATTGCTGCGCAAATATTTCAGGAACCCTTCACGCGCAGTAGCCGTAGTTTTGCTAGAGATGGCGACCCGCTCAGGGTCTACATCTTTAAGCAAATCGGAGTTAGGCGCGTAGATTTGGAGGAAGGCTGCACCGTCCTTCGCCATCTCCTCTAGGCCGCTTGCTCGCCACATGGGGTACTCGCGAAGCGTGGATTCCGGAGCGTGCTTGAGGCGCAGCGCCTTCACTTCATCGTCGTCCCAGTCGATGACGACATCTTTGGCGCCAGCGTCGTAAGCCTTTTTCGTTAGCTTGCGCACGAAGTCAGCACAGGCGATCGGAGTCATGATGACGACAGTTTGGTCTTTTTGTACGTTTAATCCTACACGAATCGCAAGCTCTGCATATTTATCTAAATAATGTTCGAATGTCTCCATGTCGCTGGCTCCTTTATATTTTAGTAAGATTTAGTGTATGATAGAAAATAAAACTTTAACCCGTGGGAGAAAGGCTGGGCGAATATGGAAACGAAGAGTACAACGATAAGCACTCCATCCAATTTCATTAAGAACATTGTAAACGAAGATCTGAAATCAGGCAAAGTCAGTCAGGTCATTACCCGATTTCCCCCGGAGCCGAACGGTTACCTTCATATAGGACATGCGAAGTCGATCTGTCTTAATTTTGAGCTTGCGGATGAATTCAAAGGGTTAACGAACCTTCGCTTCGATGATACGAATCCGGTTAAGGAAGATACAGAATATGTAGAATCTATTAAAGCCGATGTGGCATGGCTTGGTTTTCAGTGGGATGGCTTGTTCTTTGCATCGGATTATTTCGAGGAAATGTACAACCGCGCACTGGTACTGATACGCAAAGGTTTGGCGTATGTGGATAACCAAACAGCAGACGAAATCCGCGAAACCCGCGGGACGCTTACACAGCCGGGTACGAACAGTCCTTACCGCGAACGCAGTATCGAAGAGAATCTCGACTTGTTTGAACGTATGCGTGCCGGAGAATTTAAAGATGGAGAGCGTGTTCTTCGTGCTAAGATCGATATGTCTTCGCCGAACATCAACCTGCGCGATCCAATCATTTACCGTGTCGTGCATGCCCATCACCATAATACGGGAGATGCTTGGTGCATTTATCCGATGTACGCTTTCGCACATCCACTGGAAGATGCCATCGAAGGTGTTACGCATTCCATCTGTACGCTCGAGTTCGAAGACCAACGCCCGTTCTACGATTGGGTTATTCGCGAGTGTGAGATGCCGAATGTGCCTAGACAGTATGAATTTGCACGCCTCAACCTAACGAATACGGTGATGAGTAAAAGAAAGCTGAAACAGCTTGTCGACGAGAAAGCCGTTGACGGTTGGGACGATCCGCGGATGCCTACCATCTCCGGTCTGCGCCGCAGAGGCTTTACGGCTGAATCCATTCGCAATTTCTCTCGCGAAATCGGCGTAGCTCGCAGCTATAGCGTTGTCGATGCGAAGATGCTGGATCATTTTATCCGTGAGGATTTGAAGTTGAAGGCGATGCGTACGATGGGTGTTCTGAATCCGCTCAAAGTCGTGATCACGAACTACCCTGAGGATCAAGTCGAAATGCTGGATATGGAGAACAACGCAGAGAATCCGGATATGGGCAATCGCCAAATTCCGTTCTCCCGCGAGATCTACATCGAGCAAGACGATTTCATGGAAAATCCGCCAAACAAATATTTCCGGTTATTTCCCGGCAACGAAGTGCGGTTGAAGAACGCCTACTTCATCAAGTGCAATGATTTCATCAAAGATGAGAACGGCAAAGTGGTTGAACTGCACTGCACCTATGACGTGGAAACGAAAAGCGGCAGCGGCTTTACCGGTCGTAAAGTCAAAGGAACGATTCACTGGGTGGATGCAAAGAGTGCTGTACCTGCGGAGTTCCGCCTGTATGAGCCGTTGATTCTCGATAACCAAGAGAACGAGGATGCTTCGTTCTTGGAGAACTTGAATCCGAACTCGCTGCAAATTGTGCAAGGTTTCGTGGAAGATAATATGAAGCAAGCGCAGCCGCATGATAAGTTCCAATTTTTCCGCCACGGCTATTTCAACGTAGATCCGAAACATACCACAAGCGACAAACTGGTGTTTAACCTGATTGTCTCGTTGAAAAGCTCGTTTGAAGTGTAAGCAATATTAATTAGGGGGTCACAGGGGTGACTCCCTTTTTTGCATACAGATTCCAGAAGGTGGACAAACTTTTTCCATAATAGATAGGATGAGAGATGGGGCATTTCTATGCAATTAACGTTTACACAGGACATCAAAGCTCCAATTGAAAAAGTGTTTGTATGTGTGGATGAGGAAGAGAAGCAAAAGCTTTGGATGGAGGGGCTAGTTGGTACGGAATATATAGGGAAATATGATCCAAACCAGCCTGTAGGAACCAAGTTTAAGCAGAAAATCAAAGAAGGCGGCCGGGTGCAGGAGTATGATGGTGAAGTGACAGCTTATGAAAAACCGAAACTGCTTGGGGTGAAGCTTTTCAATAAGATGTTTAGTGTTGACGTACGTTACCGTTTTACGGAGATCAGCGGGGGAACGCGGATGCAGTATGATTGTGAGCTTACCTTTCATCACTGGATCGCGCGGCTGATGGGGTCGCTGTTCGGATGGTTCACGAAAAGGATTTTTAGGAAGCAGATGCAGGCATTTAAATCGTTGGCTGAAAGCTTGTAAGTTATTTCGATTGAGTTGAAAAAAACGGTAGACCCGATTATTCCTTGCTGCAATTGGCTAGGGAAGGATCGGGTTCTTTTTGTGCTAGGAGATTCTCGTTTAATGCTTTTTGGTAAATATTCCTGTACTATTTGATTGAAGAGACGAAAACAGGTCTCATAAACGAAATCATATAGAAAGCAGCTTCTTAAGGAGAGTGCCGCGTGACAACCGTATTGGTGGTAGATGATGATCTAAATATTTGCCGGATTACGAAGTTGTATTTGGAGAAAAATGGCTATATGGTAATAACCGCAAATGACGGTGAACAGGCGCTAACCCAGTTCGATGAGCTGAACCCAGACTTCATTGTACTTGATATTATGATGCCAAAACGCGATGGCTGGGAGGTCTGCCAGAAAATTCGTGCGAAGAGTGATGTTCCCATTCTCATGCTGACGGCAAGAGGTCACGTGGATGAGCGAATTGAAGGTTTGCAGATGGGCGCCGATGATTATTTAGTGAAGCCCTTTGACCCGAATGAACTGGTTGCTCGTGTGACCACGATTCTCCGCAGGACGCTGCTCCGCACAGAAGCTGCTGCGCCTGCTCATCTATATGAAGTGGGCAGCTTGCGAGTGGATAGTCTGTCCCATGACGTGACTGTAGAAGGGCAGTTCGTTGCCTTGCCCAAGAAAGAGTATGAGCTGCTGCTGTTTTTCGTACGAAACCCGAATCAAGTATTTACCCGGGAGGACCTGATCGCCAAGATATGGGGTTGGGATTTCGAGGGCGAAGACCGCGTCGTGGATTTATATATTAAACGTTTGAGACAAAAGCTTTCTGTTTTGACGAATAGGAAAGAGGACTGGAGCATCCGTACCGTATGGGGTGTCGGGTATAAGTTTGAGGGTCCTGGTGCATGCTGAACTCCTTTTACCGTAAGCTGTTATTTATCTATATTTCTATAACGGTTGTGTCCATTCTTGCCATTTCAGGAACCATTGGCTATACGATGAAACAGAAAACCTATGAACGCAGCGAGAAGCTCCTGCTAGAAAAGGTGGAGCAAGTGGATGAACTGGCCAAGGACTTGTTCGATAACTCAACACAGCTGAAGGATTTCCGTAAGCAGATTAGCGCCATTGAGAAAACGTCGAACGTTCGCGTTGCCGTTATCAAGCATCCAAGAGCAAATCTGGATAAGATTCAGTCGGTAGGCGAGGCCCCAGCACGTAAGGAATGGGTGGATAAAGTGCTGTCGGGTAATCAAGTGACGGTGCGTAGCAATTTTGCTCAAAATAGTACGGTGAAAATGCTCATTGTCGGGCGACCTGTCATGCAGGAGAACCGCATCATTGGCGGGATTTTCTTATACACGCCAATTATCAATATTCAAGGGACTATCAATGGCATTAATCGAGCGATATTCATATCTGCCTTAACGGTTGCGTTACTAGCGATTGCTATCCTGTACTTCGTTTCCAGACATTTCATGAAGCCGATTCAGCTCATGAGTAAAACCGCAGAGGCTTTGGCCCTGGGAGATTTCAGCGGAAGGGTGCCAGTCAGAGGTAAGGACGAAATCGCCTCGCTGTCAGGATCTCTGAATCGTATGGCCGGTAAATTGCAGAAGGTAGAAGAGGGGCGTAAGCGATTTCTATCCGAAATTTCGCATGAACTGCGGACGCCGTTGACCACAATTCGAGCTTCCCTGCAAGGGATAACGGATGGCGTTGTTGAGCCTGAGGATGCGAAGGAATTCATCCAAGTATCTCTTCAGGAGACCCTTCGACTAAGCCATTTGGTTGATGATTTGATGGAGCTGTCATCTTTTGAGGAGAAGCAGGTCAAATTAAACCTCCAGGATGTCGATGTACCTGACTTAATAGGGCTGGTGGTTACCCAACTCAAGATGAAAGCCAAAGCAAAGCAGATCGAGTTGAGTTCGGAGGCGGAGGGGCCTTACTTGGTTTATGCGGATGCAGACCGATTGAGGCAAGTTTTTATCAATTTGCTGGATAATGCCATTAACCATATTCCCGAAGGATCTAGTGCAGGTATAAGGGTGAAAGTGGTCAAAAATGAACGCTGGATCGAAGTGTGGGATAACGGTCCAGGAATCGCACCTGAGAAACTGCCGCATCTATTTGATCGTTTCTATAAAGCGGACGAAAGTCGCAACCGTTCCGGCGCAGGCCTCGGTTTGACAATCAGTAAACATATCATTGAAGCTCATGGTGGTTCGATTCGAGTGGAATCTCAACTTCAAAGGGGTACGGTATTTAAAATATTTTTGCAGTCGCCTAAGCTTCGCCGCATGACAAACTTATGACATAACTATTCGGTAAGATAGGTTTGTAAGGTAAACATAACCATAAACGAATCGAGGAGCGATACTTATGTTGAAAAAATTAACAGGCCTTGCGTTGGTAGGCGCGATTGTATTGTCTGTTCCGGTGGCGGTTTTTGCCGAGAACATACAGGAGGCTGCTGCAGCACCAACAAGCAAGTCCACTAAACCAGTTAAGCAGCTGCTTCAGGATAAAGCGCAAATTTTCGGTATATCAACAGATGGCAAAACGAGTGAGCAGATCAAAGCTGAGCTTAAAGCTTTAAGTGCAGCCAAACACACGGAGCAACTGAACAAAGCGGCAGCGAAGCTGGGCATAAGCACAGACGGCAAAACAGCGGAACAGCTTAAAGCTGATATTCAAGCTGCTGTTCAGGTGAAGCTGAAAGAGAAGGCAGTTAAGCTAGGTGTTAGTGCGGATGGGAAAACGAATAAAGAGCTGAGAACAGCGCTTAAGGCAGCCGTTTTACCGAAACTGCAGGAAAAAGCGGCTAATCTTGGTGTTATTACTGATGGAAAAACAAATAAAGAGATTAGAACCGAGCTGCAAGCGGCAGCTTTATCAAAACTGCAAGAGAAAGCAACAGAAGCGGGTGTCACAACGGAAGGCAAGACAGCCAAAGAAATACGCGCTGCTTTAAAGGTGAGTAAAGAGGGCAAAAAGGCAGAAGCAGTGAATAAAAAAGCCGCTAAATTAGGCATCTCCACGGAAGGTAAGACATCCGAGCAGGTATTGGCTGAAATAGAAAGCACATTGAAAGCGAAATGGGAGAAGCAGGCGTAGAAGTAGGGTGGGAGAGTGTAGGAGAAGTACGGGAGAAGTGCAGGAGAAGTGCAGGAATACAGGGGAAGTAATAAAGAAGTGCAGAAGAAGTACTGAAGTAGTACCGAAGAAGTACAAAAGAAGTACAAAAGAAGTACAAAAGAAGTACAGAAGAAATACAGAAGAAATACAGAAGAAGTAGAGAAGAAGTACTGAAATAGTACTGGAATTGTAGAGTAACAGGGTAAGGATAGGAACAAACCTCGAGGGCGGTCTCGGGGTTTGTTTTTTGTATTCATTTTTTCTTGGCTAATGGGTCAAAGTTGTACAGCGTACAACAATTTCGTTGATTTCTTCTTCTTGAGCTGTCGAAGTTGTATTTTGTGCAACAATATAACCTAATTTCCTTCTATAGAGCTACTTTTGGGAGAAAATGTTGCAATTTCTACAACAATGGCCGGGAAAATGCGAAATAGCCATCCCATTGTTGTACAAAATACAAGATTCCCTTTGATCAAACATTCGGACTGGCTAATAATTTTATAATGATAAATTTTACCGAATCCAACTTATATTTCTGCAAGGAACATTGATAAACACGATCATCAAAAATGACAGCATAAGCCGATAGCTCGAATACAAACTTGATTTTGTATGGATTTCGTAAGACTTTCTTAAGATAGTTACGTTATGGTGATAGTAGAGCTTAAATTCATGTAGGTGATGGAGGTGTTTGGCATGAGAAAGCTGCAGAAGACTTTGAAAATTACGGCAGTTGGTTTCGGTGTCGCTCTGCTGGTTGTAGGATGGTGGCTTCTGAAGCCTTTGTTTATTGATAAGGAAGTTAATGAAGCCTTGCCCATCGCATCCCAAATCGAGCAAGGCATCGAAAAGACAGCTGATAAGGACAAAGAAACCGGCGATTTGGAGAACAAAACTCCGACCATGGCAGTTGCGGATATGGAGACAGCTAATCAGACTGCTGCCATGTTTGAAGGAGCCTTTGTCGATGGGGAGCCAGGGCACCATGCGAAGGGGAAAGTCGTTACGTTCGTTAATGGGGATACGACGATTCTTCGTCTAGAAGATCTGGATGCGACCAATGGACCGGATTTGTACGTATTCTTGGCGAAGCCTGGAAGTAAAACAGGTGAAGGCATTAACCTGGGTAAACTGAAAGGCAACATTGGAAATCAGAACTATGAGCTTCCACAGGATACAGACCTTAGCGTCTATAGTAAGGTTGTTATCTATTGCAAGCAATTTAGTGTGGATTTTGGCTATTCTGACCTTAAGAAAAGCTAGTAGTCCATTACACCATAGTTCCCTATAAATTAGAAAATCTCGAGGGCAGCCTCGGGGTTTATTTTTTTTGATTAGTAAAGAGAATATCTCGCGTATTGGCATCAGGTGCGATGAAATCAAACAACTGTTCCGCTTCCTCGGCAACCGCTGCGTGTTCAACCTGGGATAATGGCTCGAATAAGTTGATGGTCAAAATAGCCGATTTGCGTTTCTGCGTGATGGACCATATACCGCGAACAAAACCATCGACAATCAGCGTGGCTCGGATGATGCCATTGTCCGTAAACACCAGATGCTTATCTTCATCACGCATGATGCGGGTGCGATCGTCGTAGGACAGGAGCATATTGTCGAACTCCGATAGGAATCGTGGCGGAGCTGGGGTAGCAGGGTCTGGCCGAGGTGCGTCCGGCAGATCGAACAGCTCGTTTCCTTGCTCGTCGCGAAAAGAAAGTAAGCTGGGGCGCAGCCGCTCGATCACCTCGCGCAGCCGAGTAAGCCCGGACCAGACCTGCATATCCTTGACGGATGCAGGTCCGAAGGCCGCTAGGTAGCGCAGCAGCATGGCTTCGGGGTCTTGCCCTTGTGCCAGCGGGCGGCCGAGCCAAGCCTCCGCCGTGGTGTGGGCGGCCTGCCCGCTGGCGCCCCAGATGCCGCGGGGCGGCACCTGGACAAGCGGTAGGCTGCAGCGCACCGCTTGAGCCAGAGCCGTGGCATCGCGCTGCGGCCACTGGGCTTGGAGGCACTTGCCGAGCTCACTGAAGGTGAGCGGCCGCGCCTCAAGAAGCGCTCGCCCGGCGGCGGCGAGTGCGTCTAGATCCAGTTCGGCAAGCTTCTTGCCGAACGTGCCCTTTAAGGCGCGGTCCTGCACGGACTGCAGGGCGGGGCGCAGCGTCAGGCAGTCTTCGGCCGTGACGAGGTGGATCGTCGAGCGCATGAGGGCGATGCGCACGATGCTTCTGTCCATGATGAGCTGAGATAGCTCCTCATGGCCAAAGTTCTGCAGTCTAGTCCACAACGCCACGTAGGGTGGGTTAGGAGCTTGCGCCTGCAGGCCGATGAGGTGCTGGACAGCCTGGAAGATGGGCATGTCCGAGCGCTCGAGGAGCAATTGCCGAGCTAATAGTGCTCGGTTTAAGGCACGCTGACTGAGGATTTGGCTAGCACAGCCGGTCATGGCTGGTTTAGGAATGTCCGTTTTAGCGCAGCCCTCGTCTGAAGAATTAATTAACGACATGTGCACATGCCTCCTATGATTTGAACGATCATTTGCTTTGTAAATTCCATTATATAACAAGTTACTGACAACGTAATGTCAGGGAGGAATGCATGTTTTATGATCAGATAAGTTGTTTCTGTTGGTATCAGCACGATACAATGGAATTAACGAATATCCGAGAGGTGAAAGGCATGATCAACATCGGTTTAGCCGGATGGGGCGACCATGAGTTAGGCGGCAGCAAAGGGAAGCTGCGGGAGTATGGCGCACACTTTCCGGTTGTGGAAGTTGATACTTCTTTTTACGCAATCCAACCTGAGCGTAATTATATAAAATGGAACCAAGAGACACCAGAACGCTTTGGTTTCATTATTAAAGCTTACCAAGGGATGACGGGTCACCTGAGGGGAGAGAGTCCTTTTGCTGGTGGGATAGAGCAGATGTTTGAGGTGTTCCTACAGTCGATCCAACCTGTTCAAGAAGCGGGGAAGCTTAAAGCTGTTCTGTTTCAGTACCCGCCATGGTTTGATTGTAACAAGACGAATGTAGATGTGCTGCGTGATGCTAAAGAGAAGATGGGCGATGTACCCGTAGCGCTGGAATTCCGCCATCAGAGCTGGTTTACGGAGGAAATGCGCGAAAAGACGCTCACCTTTATGCGGCGAGAGGGTTGGATGCACAGCATCTGTGACGAGCCGCAGGCAGGGATTGGTTCGGTGCCGACAGTGCTGGAGGTTACACACCCCAAGATGACGATGGTTCGATTCCACGGCCGCAATGTTGGAGGTTGGGTGCAAAACAACGAAGCGAATTGGCGCGACGTACGGTACTTATACCATTACAATCAGCAGGAGCTGTTGGAGTGGAAGGCGTGGCTGCTAGAGCTCCAGGAGCACACGCGAGAGATATGCGTGATCTTCAATAACAATTCAGGCGGACATGCCGCAGGGAATGCGAAGGAATTGATGGGGTTGCTCGGTTTAGAATATGAAGGGCTGGGACCACGGCAGTTGGATTTGTTTTAGCAATTGAAAAGGGCTTGTTTGTTTGCGTGTTTACAGATTTTCGGGCTATAGTAAGGGTTATACTTCATTGGGGCTTAGTATAAGCAAAAGAGGAGAGTCAGACAATGGTTGGTGCCATCATCTTAGGTGTTATTGCCCTTTTGATCATAGTGGGTTTGACATTCTGGGTAACGAAGAAAGCGTACTCCCGTAAATGGGATGAAGAGGATAACGAATAACGATTGAGGATAGAAAAAGATATTGAATAAAAGATGGAATGCTATTGCGCCAGCCCTGAAATGAAGGGTTGGCTTTTTCTTTGAAAAAGAGCATGAATCGTTAGGAATTTGACATGTGCAAGTAAAGGCTTTAAGATAATGATAATCATTCTCACATATTTAACCATTTAAAGGAGCGATACGTCATTATGCTTAACCGTTTTTCTGCTGCAAACCGTACATTTGGAGGTAAGCTGCTTCTTTTCGTTTCGATAATTATGCTAATTCTAGCTGGTTGCGGACAACAAACAGACAATTCGAAGTCGGATGCTGCAGCTACCACGAATACGAAGAAAGAAAGTCAACCCGCTCAATCCAAAGAATATACCGTTAAGCATGCCATGGGCGAAACAAAGGTAAAGGGCACTCCCCAAAAGGTTATCGTGTTAACGAATGAAGGTACGGAAGCCGTTCTCTCGATGGGGATTAAGCCTATTGGTGCGGTGAAGTCTTTTACATTAGGGGATTGGTATGATCATATCAAAGTAGATATGGAAGGCGTGAAAATAGTTGGGGACGAAAACCAACCGAATTTAGAAATGATAGCTTCCCTAAAGCCTGATTTAATCATCGGAAATAAGGTGCGTCAGGAAAAAGTATATGAGCAGCTGTCAGCTATTGCTCCTACCGTATTTTCGGAGAGATTATCGGGCGATTGGCAGATCAACTTCAAACTGTATGCAGAAGCTTTGAACAAAAAGTCTGAGGGCGATAAAATCATTGGTGATTTCGAGAAACGCATAGCAGATTTCAAAGCAAAAGCAGGCGATCAGTTAAAGACGAAGATTTCGATCGTTCGTTTTATGCCGGGTAAAGTTCGTATCTATATGAAGGATACATTCTCAGGTGTTATTCTCAATAAACTAGGCTTCGAGCGTCCTGCTTCGCAGAATCAAGATAAATTCGCAGATGATCTGACGAAAGAACGTATTCCAGATATGAATGGGGACATTCTATTCTACTTCACATGGGATAACGAAAAGGGAGAAGCGAATAAAATCGAGCAAGAATGGACGAATGACCCGCTTTGGAAAAACCTTGATGTCGTGAAACAAGGCAAAGTGCATAAAGTAAGTGATGCGGTTTGGAATACGGCAGGCGGAATTAAAGCGGCTAATTTATTGCTGGATGACTTGGAGAAGTATTTTCCGAAAAAATAATTCGTTTAAAGCAGAATTACTTATAATAACAAGTGAGAGAGTGGACAATGTTGTCCGCTCTTTTTTTATAAATGATTCTAGCAGTTCAGTTGTCAGGTATACGCTTTCTTGCTATGATTGAAGTAGTACATATAAAGGTGGCTGGCCGATGAACCGAATGGAGGCCGAATTTAGTAACCTAGTGAAGGCTTATCGCAAAAAGCATATGGGCAAGGGACCGGAGCGCGTGACGACGACCTTCTGTAAGTGCTGGGCGATATGCGAAATGGCAGGAAATCTCTCTCCCGTAGAGAAGTTTATGGCGAAAACCGGCGATGGCAGACAAATGCTCCGCACGGCTCGTACGGAAATGGTGAAAGAGATTTATAAGGACCACCCCCCTGTCGAGATGGAGGAGCTGCTTGGCGCGAAGTTCGTTAAGCTGTTCGTCGATATCGATATTGAGCTGGATGAGGGGATGTCGGTGTTCGTTTTTGATAAGGATCTGGAAAAGAAGTTTTGTAAATAGAGATGTTGGCGTTATTGACGTGGACATGCCTGTTTGCTGCACTTTATGCAGTAGCGATGCAAATGGAAGCCACTTAGTAAGAGAATTTCTATAAATATCAGTCCAATTAGTAGCATATACATAGGTAAAGGTGCTTGGCACTTGGTAGCGAACCTGCCGGAGACTAACCACTGTAAGACAAGACTTGAGATTTCCTCTGATGAGAGGAGGTCTGGGGATTGTTTTGCGGTGGTTTTTTGCTTGCTGGGGTGTTGCTAGGGCAGCAATTGGGTGTGCGGAGTAGGGGGAAGCGATAGCGATAGGATGCTCTGCGAGAAGGAAGTGGGGAAGTAACTCGGGAATCTGAGCCAAAGGGATAGTGGCTAGAGTAGAGTGTTTGAGTAAGTGTTATCGGGGAATTGTTCGTTGGTACGAAGGTGCAAAAATAACATAGATTAAGAGTAAGAGTAGAGTAAGAGCAGTAGCAAGAGCACGGGCAAAAGAGTAGAAGAGTAGAAGAGAAAAAAATAGAACCGAAGGAGCGTTTTTAAGATGGGGAAAACGAAGCATACGGGGCCAATTAAGCTGCCCGCTAAACCAGATCCGAAGCTGTGGGTCAGCAAAGTGCCGTTCGGACTCGGGAAAATAAAGCCGCAGCATATTCGCGAAACGGCAAAAATCGCCTGGCAGAATCGCGATAATCTGCCGTATGCGTATCGTATTCTAACGCAGGGGGTGTGCGACGGCTGCGCGCTAGGCGTGTCAGGGCTCTACGACCAAACGCTGGCGGGGCCGCATCTCTGTACAACGCGGCTGAATGTGCTGCGTTTGAACACGATGCCGGCGATTCGCGAGGAGCTGCTGCATGCGGACATTGACGAGCTGAGCCGCATGAGCAGCACCGAGCTCAGACAGCTCGGGCGTATCCCTTATCCGCTCATCCGCCGCCATGGGGAGCGGAAATTCAGTCGAGCCACATGGGATGAGGCGCTGGATTTGGTTGCAGAAAAGATGCGTGAGATTGATCCGAAGCAGATGGCTTTTTACTTGACGGCTCGAGGCATTACGAACGAGTCGTACTATGTGGCAGCGAAGGTGGCAAGGTTGCTCGGTACGAACAACATCGACAACGCCTCGCGTATTTGCCACTCCCCGTCGAAGACGGCACTGAAGCGTTCCGTTGGCGTGGGCGCTTCGACGTGCAATTACAAGGACTGGATCGGTACGGACGTCCTTGTGTTCTGGGGCAGCGTGGCCGCAAATAACCAGCCGGTATCGACGAAGTATATGTACGCGGCCAAGCGCAAAGGGACGAAGATCATTGTCATTAACCCGTACTACGAGCCGTCCATGGAGCAGTACTGGATTCCTTCGATTCCCGAATCCGCGTTATTCGGGACGAAGCTGGCCGACGATGTGTATCAAGTGAACATCGGCGGGGATATCGGCTTCATGAACGGCGTCATGAAGGTATGGTTCGAGATGGAGGAGCGCGTGCCTGGCTCCGCGATTGACCATGCGTTCGTGCAGGCGCACACGAACGGGTTAGAGCAGCTGCGCGCCCACGTGGCGCAGCAGAATTGGACGACGCTGGAACAGTCGTCCGGCCTTACCCGCGAACGCATGCGTGAGTTCGCGGAGCTGCTGGCGCGTGCCAAGAGCGCGGTTTTCGTGTGGAGCATGGGGCTCACACAGCACCGCTTCGGCACGGACAACATCTCGCAGGTGGCGAATCTCGCCCTCCTGCGGGGCTTCCTCGGCCGCGAGCACTGCGGGCTGATGCCCATCCGCGGCCACAGCGGCGTGCAGGGATCCGGCGAAATGGGCGCCGATCCCTTCAGCCTGCCAGGCGGCGACATCTCCAGCGCCGCCGACCGTGCAAGAATCGAGCAGCTCTGGGGGTTCGAGCTGCCGAGCTGGCAGGGTGACATCGTGGGTGTCACCCTCGAGAACGCGCTCCTGCCCGAGGAGCAGGAGCGGAAGCTCCGGATGTTCTACACATCCGGCGGCAACTTCCTCGAGACGATGCCGGACCCGGCATTCGTCCGCGAAGCCCTTACAAGCATCGATGTCCGTGTCCACCAGGACATCATCTTGAACACCTCCACGCTGCTTGACGCGCGGGAGGCTGTGGTGGTGCTGCCCGCGATGACGCGCTACGAGCAGCCCGGAGGGGGCACGTCCACCTCGACGGAGCGGATGGTGTACTTCTCACCCGAGATCGCCGGCCCTCGCATCGGCGAAGCCCGCGCGGAGTGGGCGATCTACGTCGATCTCGCCCGCCGCGTGAAGCCGGATGCCGCCGGGCTGCTGGGCTGCGGCAGCGCAGAAGCCATCCGCGCGGAAATTGCTCTAGCCGCGCCGAGCTACAACGGCATTGGGCACCTGCGTGAGCGCGGTGATGTGTTTCAATACGGCGGCGCGTGGCTGTGCGAGGACGGCGTCTGTCCGACGCCGGATGGCCGCGGCGCGCTGCTGCCGATCGAGCTTCCGGAGCTGCGGAAGCCGGAAGGGCATTTCGCGGTGACGACGCGCCGCGGCAAGCAGTTCAATTCGATGATCTATAGCGACATCGATCCATTCAATGAAGCAGATCGCTACGATGTGCTTATTCATAACGACGACGCTAGCGCTCTCTCTTTGAAAGAAGGAGAGGCGATCGTCATCTACAACAGCTACGGCAGCATGCACGGAAGGGTTAAGCGTGCCGAGGTAAAACAAGGCAACATAGAGGTACATTGGCCTGAAGGTAATTCCTTGATTCCTAAGGGTGTTTATGAGCAGTATGCGGGAATCCCGGAGTATAACACAGCTGTCATAGTAGAGAAGGCAGAAACCTATCACGCTCATAAGGATATACGCTACGTTGAGCAGCGCATACAAGAGCTGGAGACAGAAGTGGAGTGAAGACGATGGACGAAGAACAGGACTACTTACATGCTCCTAATGGAGATACAGCATCTCAAGCTCACCCCCCACTTCAATCAACGACATCGTGGGGGATATACCGCTATAACGGAACGGAGGTACTCTCTCAAGAGGATACCATCGCAACAGAAGCGCCGCTCACCATCAAAATTGATGGCGAGGAATTCGCAACACTCGTCTATACACCGACGGATACCATCGATCTGGTTACGGGTTTTCTAGCCTCCGAAGGCCTGATTCGATTCGTGGATCAGATTGAGTCGTTAACGCTGGAAGAGGAGCGGGGCTTCGTTCATGTGAAACTTCGTCATCTCCATCAATTAAGCCAAAAGATGGTATCCAAACGCTTCATCGGTTCCTGCTGCGGGAAAAGCCGCCAGTTCTATTTTCACAACGACGCTCGCACGGCCAAAACCGTTAGCACGAAGCTCCAACTATCGATTCAGCAGTGCTTTCATCTTATGAATCAGCTGCAGAAGCAATCGGCTGATTTTCAGGCCACGGGAGGTCTTCATAATGCAGCCCTTTGCACGGCTAACGAACTGCTCCTCAGCAGAGCAGATATCGGCAGGCATAACGCACTAGATAAAATTTATGGACATTTGTTAAGGCAGCGAATTCCTGTTCGTGATAAGGTCATAGCCTTCAGTGGAAGAGTCTCTTCCGAGGTCGCTCTCAAAGCCGCAAAGATCGGCGTCGGTATCCTTTTGTCGAAATCTGCCCCGACAGATCTGGCGCTTCGCTTGGCTCAGGATCTAGGGATTACGGTTGTTGGCTTCATCCGGCGGGATCAATTATCGGTGTATACGCACCCCGAACGCATAACGGAATGTCGATAAAGGCCCCTTTTTGTGGAAATATTTGTATTGTTTCTCTATCTTAATTATGCTAGATTCTAGCTATTGCCATCTTTTGTTAAGAGAGGAACTCAACAATGGGGAATTGGAATGTTTTTACGAAAAAAGGGATCACCGTGCTGCTTGCAGCCTTCTTACTTGTGTCTCTGCAGGGTCCTGCACCATCTTATGCAGCCGAAGTGAATGCTGAGGTTCCGAAGGTCATTGAGAAGACATCACCTTCTGTTGTAGCCATTATTGGAAAGCCTTCATCTGATTCGGATAAATCCTTAGACATGAACCGCTTTAATCTCGCGCACGGCACGGGTGTTATTGTGGAATCGAACGGTGTCATCGTGACGAATGCGCATGTGGTCAAAGATATGAAGAATATCGTCGTCGTTACATCGAACGGGACAACGTATAATGGACGTGCAACGAATATCGACGAGGAGAGCGATTTAGCCTTGGTCAAAATCGATGCCACTGGCTTATCGCCTGCGAAATTCGCCTCTTCTTCCGATATTAAAGTGGGTGAAACCGTAGCCGCAATCGGGACTCCGATTTCTTTTGCCCTAAGGAACTCCGTCACCGTTGGGATTGTCAGCGGGCTTGACCGCTCTGTGAACTCGCAATATCAGCTTATTCAAACGGATGCGGCGATTAACCCTGGTAACAGCGGGGGCGCGTTGATCAACATGAATGGCGAAGTTATTGGTATTAATACGATGAAGTATGCGGATTTCGGCGTCGAAAATCTCGGGTTTGCGATTCCGGTGGATACTGTTAAATATGTATTAAAGCACTTTCAACTTTACGGCAAAGTAAAACGTACTTATCTCGGTCTGGAGTTGGAAGAAAGCTGGGAAGCGGTTGTTGGTTTACCAAGTTCTACGGGTTTAAGAGTTGCTTACGTAGATCCAGATTCACCAGCGGCTGGGGCTGGCATTCAGCAAGATGATCTATTCGTATCGATCGGTGCAAGTAAAGTGAAGACGCTGGTGGATTACAATGAGGCGATTAAGAAGTATTTGCCGGGTGAAGCGATTGAATTAACGATTCAGTCTGGTAGTTCCACCAAATCGAAGTCGGTTACACTCGGAGAAGCGCAGCATCAGGAAACGATACGTACGCAGGACGCTGAGGGATCTTATTTGGATGCGGACCGCGGCAAAACGAAAATCGGCGACAGCCACTATGGATGGTCCATGAAATACCCCGCGGGCTTAGTGAAAGGTCATCAGTCTGATGATGGCGACTCCGTCAGTTTCGTGGATGCGAAGGGGGATTTCTCCCTAACGATTCAAGTAGAAGGCAATCAAAGCGACGAACTGTCACCTTCGGCACTTCTGAACCGATTGGTTAGTGAGGATGAGGACGATTATTCCGGCGCGGCTTCAACCATTTTGGAGCGTCAGTATGTGAAGCGTGAAGGTAATCCCTATGCCAAAATTGTCGGTCGTTCAGGGGATGAAGGATATATCCAGACCCGTGGATACCTTCACCAAGGCAGCTTATATACGGTGCAATTATTTGTATCAAAAGAGCATTACAATAACAATTTTAAGCAAAATAGCTACAACGATCTGTTGGATAGTTTCAAGCTTTCCTTTAATGATAAGGATGAGTCGCTTAAAGACATTTCTGTCTACTCTGGCGGCAATACAACTTATACGAATGAGTATGGCTTATCCTTTGATTTGCCCTCCAATTGGCAGCAAGGCGGTTATACGGCCGGCTCCTCCTTCTTTAGTGATGACTATTCCCAAATGCTTCAAGTCAGCGTAACCTCTGCCTCCTCCGGTGATACGCTGGGAGCGTGGGTGGATCGTCAGCGCAAACAGTTTGAAGAGGCATATGCACCTAGTTACCGCAGTATGGAAGAACCCGAGGAGCTGACTTTAGCCGGTGTGCCTGCTCTGAAAGTAAGCTATGCAAGTACGTTAGGCAATAAGTGGAGTGCGGGCTATTCCCTCTTTTTTATCAAGGATAAGTATAAATATGAGGTGGACGTGAGCTATCCGCAAGAGGAAGAGGGGGCAGCGCTTGAGGATCTCTTGAAAACCTTAACGGCTACCATCAAAGTGGACAAAGACAGCATGGATCAAGAGCTTGGCTTCATTCAGGATCTGGATGAACTCATGGATCCGAATCGTACAGTTACTTACAAAAATGAGAAGTTCAAATACACGCTGCAAATTCCAGAGATCTGGACCAGCAGCAACTCGTACGATAACAAAGATCAAGTGAATAAGACGTTCCTCTTCACAGGCGGGTACTTGAGCGTTGGTGCAGAGACGAAAACGACTTACGAAGAGATGGTTAAAGAGGAAGATGCCGCTCAGAAGAAAAGTCACGATAACGATAATGACTATACGTTTACCGATACGGAAATCTCGCTTTTTGGTGATGTGAAAGCCAAAAAGTATGAGATCAGCTATGCAAGTGCCGAGATTCCTTACAAGGAAACGATCTACATTTTCAATCAAAATAATATTTCTTACACGGCAACGCTCCGTATTGATGATGCGGTACGCACCGAAGCCAATCAGGCTCGGCTCAATAAGGCTTTTGAGTCGTTCAAATTTTTGGACGGTGTGAAAAAATAGAGCTGCGCTAATCGGGAAACCTCTCATCGGTCCAGGCTGAAGGGAGGTTTCTTGTTTTAACCTTAGATGACTTCACTAAAGGGGATACAAACACATGACTATCAAGCTCGCTCGGCCGCTCATCTGGCTGCTTTTCATAGGCTACACGAGCTGTTTGGTGTATTGGATGTTTCTAGGCTTCGGGCGGAATATGCACACGACAGGTCAACTTGCTTACAATGTTGTCCCTTTTCGAACAATCGGTATGTATGTGCTGCATGTCGATTCGTTTTCTACCAGGACTTGGGTCATTAATTTGTTTGGCAATATTGGTGTCTTCATGCCTTATGGTATTTTACTGCCTTATTTATTTCGCTCCGCAAAACGTTATGGTACGTTTCTCCTGTACTTCGGATGTCCTCTTGTAGGGTTGGAGTTGCTGCAAATGCTGCTGCGAGTAGGCAGCTTCGATGTCGATGATGTGATATTGAATCTACTAGGCGCCAGTATATCTTTTGTTCTTTTCGCAGCCGCTAAACGAAGTTTAGCCGGAAGAGAATCAAATAGAAGGTATAAAATGTGACCAAATGCCTCAACATAGCGGGTGTAACGAATTAACCCCAGAGGAGGAATTTAATAGCCATGACACAGCCAGATTCAAGTCTACAATCACAAAATCCGATATCCTCAGCGCAAAACTCGGTAGAAAATGTCCATGCAGCCGTTTCTCGTGCGATGTCTCATCCAACGTCTCAGACGACGGAAGAGGCTCAGAATTCAATCACTCATGCGGAAAGAGCGCTAGAGCAGGCAACGGATCAATCCGATTCGCCAGCCGTGCAGCAAGCCGTCCAATCACTGAACGATGAAAAGGCAAGGCTCCAGAGTAACCAATAATATAAACAGCCCCGATTCCTACAAAGGAGCGGGGCTGTTACGTTTCTGCTGCTTATTTGCTGCTTATTTATGATATAACGTATAGCCGGGATCTTCAGGCACTTCAATAGCAATGATACGTAGTCCTTGATCGCTATCAGCTCTCAGGTGAAGAGCTTCACCTTCCGTGGTGGCTTGGACTATCCCGAAGTCTTTGTGGGACCATGCTTGAAGCTTCTCCGCGGCGATTTCACTTGTGCCTTGCCCCCGAATAACAAGGAAAGCTAGCGGACGGCTTGGCGTAAGTGTGTAACTGAACTCGGAACCAGGCTCAAGGCTCCAATCGTACATGTTAACATCCGTATCCAGCTTAATGGGAGAATCTCCACCTATTACAGTTTTCATTGTTGTTCCACCATTATGGAGGGTTGAGAATTTCTCATGTTCATATTGATGGTAAGCGGCTGGCTTTTTCACGGTTTCACTAAGGTGAGGCTCAAACCAGATTTGCATCGCTTCGCTGCCAGCTCTGCGAAATGCTTCCGAATGATAGACGCCGGAGCCGGCTTGAATGACTTGCGCGCCGCCATTTGTTACTGTTTCCAAGGAACCAAGGGAATCTTGGTGCTCTACGAGACCATCAATGACATAAGTGACAATTTCGAACGCTTTATGAGGATGCATACCGATCTCAGATACTTCGGAGGCTTTGCCCCAAGCCCAATAGAATAAGGAACCGACGCGGTCTACAGCCGTTTTCTCACCCGGAAAGCTGATAGCTCTTTGTTCTAGGAACTTTCCTCCGTCAAAAGCGCCAACGCCCTGTTGTTCAGCTGAAAATACTTGAATTTTCATAAGGCACCACTCCATTGCTATAAAATATTTAATTACTTACTATATGTAAGTATTATAAGTCTTTTTTATCCGCCTGTCAAAGCCTTATCGCTTGTCAAATTTGGATAGATCTTGACTTCGCATCTACCCCGAACTACAATTTCTAATGTAAGGAGTGTGATCATAATGAAAATGCAAAACTTTAAATATGAAGGAAGCGGACTTAATCGCTTTTTTGGTCCCCTTGAAGCAAAGATTATGGAAATTCTCTGGACCAACTCGATTGAAATGACGATTAAAGATGTCCAACAGAAATTGGATCAAGCCAAAATCATCAATTTCAATACCGTTATGACCGTTATGAATCGCTTGGTAGCCAAAGGAATTCTGCAAAAGAAATCCGTTTTAAGATCATTTAAGTACAAACCCGTCGTTACGAGAGATGAGTTCATGGAAACCCAATCCAAAGAGCTTACCTTTGACCTTATCGAAGAATTTGGTTCTTTGGCAGTCACCCATATGGTGGATGCGCTTGATAAAGTAGACCCCGATCTGCTTGACAAGCTGGAGCAAAAAATTAAAGAAATCAAAAAGGATCGATAACGATGATGGAAAAACGGTTTAAATGGTTGTATATTACGACACTCGCCTTATCGGGGGCTATTTTAGGACAAATGTTACTCTATGCACTCCAGCATATTTTCAAATGGAGATCGTTGTATAATATATTTGATTTGTGTGTTATTTTATTTGAAGATCTTCATGTACCTGCACCCATTGCTTTTAATGTAGTAAATGCTCTTATCCTCTACTCGTTTAGTGCAATCCTTTGGATATCGGCAAGGCATGCCAAGGACGCCATTAAAGCGATGAAGCTCGTTGAGATGTATCATGACCCTTTGTTATCCGATCAGTTCCGCGATAAATTTCAGCTTGGTGAAGGTCAGTTCCAGATCATTTCTTACAAAGCTCCCATCGCAATGACCATAGGGCTGTGGAAGCCGCGGATGATCCTATCATCAGGACTTATGGATATGCTGGAGCCAAACGAGCTGCATGCCGTTATCGAACATGAGAAATGCCATATAAGGTATAGAGATCCACTCGCGATCTTCCTGCTTTCGATGATATCCAAGTCGATGTGGTACATTCCGATATTCGCTTGGATGGCAGAGAAATACCCCATTATGATTGAGCTTCGGGCAGACAAGTATGCCATTACACAAATGAAACAGTCCACACACTTAGGCAGTGCTCTCCTCAAACTACTCAAACAAGCACCAACACCACATGTATCCTTATCTCACGCCTCATTCGCCGAAACATCAACGAATGTTCGCATTATGCACATTCTCGATCCACAGATGAAAATCTCATTCAAATGGCCCCTTGTACGGCTACTCATTTCGCTCTTAACAATTATTTTACTTGTGGGACTTATCTAAGATAGGATACCCTGATTATAATGATTCACATTGAGCAGTCGGAGCCCATGTCAGATAATTTGACGGGCTTCGACAAAAACTGCAGAAAAAGCTTGACTTTTTCGGTCCCCAAAACTACACTTTGTAGTGTGGAAAAATATAGCTTTTTTATTATGGGGGAGAGAGAAAATTGGCTTATATCATTAAAAATTTACACTACATCGTAACACATGTACCAATTGCACTTCTTATTTTTAGTTTTATTTTTGATCTCATCGCAATCATTGTGAAAAAACGTGAATGGCACTCCGCTGGTATGCTTTGTCTAGTTGTGGGCGCACTCGGAGCTATCGCAAGTGTCCTTACAGGCCCGTCCCCATGGCGTAATCCACTAGTGGTTCCGCATGAGTTTTATGCGAGATTAACGATGTTTTTGGCTATCGTATTAGCGATTGTACGTGTTGGCTTACTGATCTGGAAAAAGAATGAATTGGGTCGTAACCCCATCTACTTGGTTGGTTCGCTCGCGGCAGTTATCCTTGTTGGCTATACAGGGCACATTGGTGGTCAAATGGTACATAAACCGATTCCGGCTAAGACGACTGCTCCAGCTGCATCACCAGGTGCATCCACTGCACCGACGCCTTCAGTAGCACCAGCGAAATAGTGAAAAGGGTTATCCAAAGGCTTGTGCCTTGTGGATAGCCCTTTTTTTGTGTTGATTGGTCAGAGCTGCTTGTCCCGATCCAACTCCAACTCCTCAAGTGTATAACGATGCTCCCACAAAAATGTCATATCGTACTGTGTCGAGTCCCTTTCGACAAAACGGGCGATGCCTGCGATGACTCCCCCAATAATAACTCCGAAAACGACAATCCAACCCATTAGAGCAAACACTTGATCGACCATGCACATCCACTCCCCTTAAAGCTTTCCGTAGGAAAGCTATCTTCGTAAGCGTTGGCCCTATGCGCTATGAACCTATATACTATGGATATGCCGCCATATTTTGAAACATGTGTGACAATTCAAAGGGCTTAAAAAGGCGAGTAAATTCATCCGAAAGGTCGAGGTAAGATAGTTCGTTTATAGTCTTTTTCTCCGGTTGACACAGACTCGCCAAGGATGTTAAGATCACCTCTGTAAGCACGAATATACAACTTTTGGAAAAGAAGATACTTACGACATTACAACAACACTAAAGGAGGGTTTCAAAATGATTGATATGGTTATGGATCCTATTGCTCATCGTAGATTTACAGATAAAAACCATACAATTTCATATTTTGTAACCCGATTGTTAGCCGGAAGCGCATGATTTGTGCTTGTTCGGCTGCTGCCGCCCCTTCACATACGCTAATTAAAAGCGCGGGTTACGAAGAAGTTCGTAACGAGCGCTTTTCTGTTTCATAGAAGGCATATCGCTGCGTGCGGTGTGCCTTTTTTGTGTGGATTTAGGTCATTTTGGACAGCACCATTTGAGAGGAGTGACATGATACATGTTTACGGTATTAAAAAAGTTGGCTTGGTTTTTTCGAATGAATTGGATACGTTACACGATCGCCATTGGACTGCTTATTATTGTTGGAATCATTGATGTAATTCCACCGAAATTGATTGGCTACGCGATTGATGGTATACACATGGGAACTTTAACGGGCAGTAAATTGATCCAATTGCTCGCTTTTTGGGGGGCCTTAATTATAGCTGGGTACGGGTTATCCTACATCTGGCTGTATCAGCTATTTGGCGGCGCTTTCGTGCTGGAACGTATTCTTCGATCCCGGTTAATGAGGCAGCTGCTGCGGATGACGCCTACCTTCTATGAGCGCAACCGGACGGGTGACCTAATGGCGAGAGCAACGAATGACCTGCAAGCGGTGTCGACGACAGCGGGCTTTGGGATTTTGACATTCGTAGACTCGACGCTATTCATGCTTACCATCCTAGGCATGATGGGCTTCTTCATTAGCTGGAAGCTAACGATTGCTTCGATTCTCCCGCTGCCCATTATGGCAGTTGCGATTACGATCTATGGGGGACGCATCCATGAAAGGTTTTTACTCGCTCAGAATGCCTTCGGACAGATGAATGATCGAGTGCTTGAGACGATTGCAGGGGTTCGCGTTATCCGTGCTTTTGTACAAGAGAAAGCCAGTGAACAAAGCTTTAAAACGATGACAGACGATGTATATCGCAAAAATATCGCGGTTGCCGTGATCGACGCCCTTTTTGAACCAACGGTCAAAATTCTAGTGGGCATTTCCTACTTAATCGGATTATGTTACGGCGGATATTTGGTATTTCACAGTGAACTGACGCTCGGAGAGCTCGTGTCCTTTAATACATTCCTTGGGATGCTGATCTGGCCGATGTTCGCCATTGGCGAGTTAATGAACATTATGCAGCGCGGGAATGCCTCCCTCGATCGGGTAAATGAAACACTTGGTTACAAGCCGGATGTAAAAGAAGACCCTAAAGCGACGACACTGCTGCTGCCAAACACGATTAGTTTTAAGGAAGTAACCTTCCGCTATCCTTCCTCTTCTATTGATAACTTGGTGAATATTTCTTTCCACCTGTTGCGTGGGCAGACGCTCGGAATTGTAGGACGTACTGGAAGTGGAAAAACAACACTGCTTAAACAGCTGCTGAGGGAGTATCCATTAGGTCAAGGTACGATTGCTATATCGGAAACGCCGATCGAGAAGTTAACCATCGACACGCTTCATGGCTGGATTGGTTACGTGCCGCAAGAGCCGATTCTTTTCTCCAAAACAGTAAAAGAGAACATTATGTTCGGGCGCAGCCAAGGAACGGAAGAAGAGCTGCTGCAGGCGCTTGAACTGGCCGCGTTCCGCAAGGACGTGGAGTTCTTACCAGAAGGCCTTCAAACGTTGGTGGGTGAAAAAGGCGTCGCCTTATCAGGTGGTCAGAAGCAGCGCGTTTCTATTGCGCGTGCGCTTTATGTAGACCCCGAAATTCTCATGCTGGATGATGCTCTTTCTGCGGTAGATGCCAAAACAGAGGCTGAAATCATTCGCGGCATTCGTTCGGAACGAGCCGGTAAAACAACACTCATCACAACGCACCGACTCTCCGCTGTTCAGCATGCGGATTGGATTCTTGTGCTGGATGAGGGGTATATCGTTGAAGAAGGTACGCATGAGCAGCTTGTCGCGCTCGGCGGCTGGTATAAAGAGCAGTATGACCGTCAGCAGCTAGAAGAACAGACGAAGGTTTAGTAAATAGATATCCGAAGAAAAGAAGGTGAGAACCCTGAAACAGACAGGTAAGCGATTATTTCAATACGCAGCGTTATTCAAAAAGCCCCTGCTCATTGCGCTGGTATTCTTATCGATCGCGGTGGCAACGGAGCTGGCAGGACCTTTTATCGCGAGACAGATGATTGATACCCACATTCTCGGTATCGAGAAGCCGTGGTACGAGACTACATCAGCGACGCAAACTAAGAAGGCTGTCCCTTGGGAGGGGACTTTTTATAAGCGAATCGATAACTTTGCAGAAGGTGAGCCGAAGGGGAAGGAGGTTCGCATTTTACAGGTGGGCAGCCAGTTCCTTTGGGTGGATCAGCCGATCGCCTTTGATGGCGTACGCAATCTAGCAGACGAGGGTAAGCTTACAATTACACAGGGGACGGAAAAAGCGGAGTATGCGGTTAAGAAGCTGAGTATTCAAGAGCTTTACACGTTCTATAAACCGGAATTTAACAGTCTAATGAAGCTTGCAGGTTTATATTTGCTGCTAATTATTATTGGAGCAGGCTTTACCTATGGACAGAAGTATTTACTTCAATCGGCGGCGAATCGGATTATTCAGCGCATGAGAAGTGATGTTTTTGCACAAATTCAGCGGCTGCCGATCAACTATTTTGATAATCAGCCTGCTGGTAAAATTGTATCGAGGATTACAAATGATACAGAGTCTGTGAGGGATCTGTATGTTCAGGTGCTTGCGAACTTTTTTACAGGTACGATCTATATCGTAGGCATCATCGCGGCTTTATTCGTTCTAGATTACAGATTGGCTTTATTCACACTCCCGGTTATTCCGCTGCTTTATGTATGGATCATTGTTTACCGTAAATACGCTTCCTTCTATAATCATGAAATTCGGGAACGGATCGGCTCGATCAATGGGATGATCAATGAGGCAATTCAAGGCATGGCGATCATTCAAGCTTTTCGCCGGCAAAAGGAAACGACCCAAGAATTCGAACAATTGAACGATGAATATACGAGATATCAGAATAAATTGCTTAGCTTGAACTCGCTGACCTCTCATAACCTGATGAATGTGGTTCGGAATTTGTTCTTCTTCGGCCTGATCTGGTATGTCGGGGGTAGTTCAATCAACACATTGATCACCGTCGGTGTACTGTACGCTTTCGTCGATTATCTGAATCGGATGTTTCATCCGATGGTCGGGATAGTCAACCAGCTTCCGAATTTAGAGCGTGCTCTAGTATCTTCTGACCGTGTATTCGAGCTGCTTGATGAGCAGGGCATCGACGTGGCTGTGGAGAAAGCGGACCGCTATCTGGGCAATGTGAAGTTCGAACATGTTCGCTTCGCCTACAAAGAAGGGGAGGATGTGCTCAAGGACATCTCCTTCGAGGCCAAACAAGGGCAGACGGTGGCGCTTGTCGGCCATACCGGATCAGGCAAAAGCTCGATCTTGAATCTGCTCTTCCGCTTCTACGATGTGAAGGAAGGCCGGATCACGGTGGACGGCCGCGATGTACGGGAGATGCCCAAACAGCTGCTGCGTCAGCATATGGGCATCGTGCTGCAAGATCCGTTCCTGTTTACAGGGACGATCGCGTCCAATGTCAGTCTGGACGATCCGTCCATCACCCGGGAACGGGTAGAGGCTGCGCTGCGCGAGGTTGGCGCAGATGAGATGTTCAAGAGCTTGCCGCACGGCATCGATGAGCCCGTGATCGAGAAGGGCAGCACGCTGTCAGCTGGGCAGCGGCAGCTGATCTCTTTTGCCCGGGCGCTAGCGTTCGACCCGGCGATTTTGATCCTCGATGAGGCGACGGCATCCATCGATACGGAGACCGAGGCCATCATTCAGGCCGCGCTCGAAGTGCTTTCGAAGGGGCGGACCCACCTTCATCATTGCCCACCGCCTGTCGACGATTAAGAGCGCCGACCAGATTCTTGTGCTCGACCATGGCGAGATCGTCGAGCGCGGCAGCCACGAGGAGCTGATGGAGCTCCTCGGTCGGTACTATCAGATGTACCAGCTGCAGCAGGGACATCCGGAAACGGCATCGGCCGCTGAGAGCGAAGTGCGTAGCGGCCGGTAGATTGGCCAGGAGACAAGGGACGCGGGTTTCCGTCGTCCCTTGTTTTTCGTCCGTAAGCTCAACTACACCACCATTTCGTGGACGAAGCTCATTAACAAGGCTAAAGACTATCTGTCGGCGCTATGCTACAATAAGTAATATTTCCCTATTTGAAATGGAGGAGCATCATGCGTCCAGAAACGATTCGATTGTTAAACTTACTACAGCTGCTGTCCGAAATTGCTATTGCTGTCGGATACTTGATTGGTCTTATTCCGTTTGTATATTTGTGGTCGTGCGCGTGGGTGATTCCCCTCGTGTTCGTCAACTTGGTCTTTGCCATACTTACAAGCAATGGGACCACAACAAAGACGGTCATCAATATTGTTATGGCTTTCTTGAGTTTTATCCCTGTTGCGGGGTACCTTTTCCGCGTGATTGGGATTGTTATTTCGTGGATCAACATCCAGGCATTGGCGAAGGGAAGAAGCAGAGGTTACTAGTTGTTCGTATAACAAAGACGGATGGACGCCGGTTTAACTGGCTTCCATCCGTTTTTATTTGGGTTAGGGGGTAAAGTGACGAAACTTACCTTATTTAGGATAGTTAGCTGCAGATATTAGCTAGGCTAAGTGAAATTGTAGATATGCATAATCGTTCGGTCAGTAAGTATGTTTTTCTAGCGTTTTGTTAGCAGCTTTTTGAAGAAATGGAGAATTGGAAAGGCAAGTTGTACTGCGTACAACAATTTCTTTGATTTCTTCTTGGCATGCTAAGAATGTTGTATATTCTACAATAATTTCGCCCGTTTATAGCCTATAGAGCTACTTTAGGCAAAATTGTTTATTTCTTGCAACAATCGCGTGGACAACAGCGGATTAGCTTGCCTAAAGTTGTACTTTGTACAACTTTACACGGATAAGTAAGCATAAGCATTACCTCTCAGGGCCTAATTTGCGTTGCATCAACCTTTATATACACACTCAACCAAGGACGGCGCAAGTCGTTTTTTTGTTTGATTTTTGTTTGTTGTTTATTTTGATAACCCCTAGTAAGCAATCCCCACACGACAGCACACATACTCGCCCTCGAGAGCGACTCGATACGTGAAAGCCGCGGTGTCGCCCACGGAGATGGACATCCCGCCTTCGGGCAAGTAGTCCCGCTCAGCGCGGTACTGCCCCTGTGGCTCGCCGTCGGGTAAGTAAGTTGGACAGACGACTGTCCAACTTAAGCCCGAGGCGGCGAGCTGCTCCCACGCCTTGCGATGCTCTTCGGCGGCTCGTGTAGAGGAGCGCCGGGAGTCCGGCGCCTCATAGCGCAGCAAGCCGGGATGCTCTCTGCTTTGCAGGATGCCGGCTGTACCGACAGTGACTATTCGGCTTAAGCCTTGTGTTTTCATAGCCTCTATAAGTAGAGGCGTAGACTCGGTCAGCACCGTGCCGCCATCGGTGCCAAGGCAGCTTATGACCAGCTCCGCCCCTCGTAAGGCAGCATGTAGATCTTCTCCATTACGAGCGTCCCCTTGAAGTAGGGTTAAGCTTTCGGAGTGAATCCCCGTCAGCTTCTCCACGCTTCGAACGAGTGCTGTGACTTCGTGTCCGTCCGCTAGCGCTTTTTCCAAAATTCTTCTTCCTACTCTACCTGTGGCTCCTAGTATGAGAATTTGCATGATAGGACCTCCTTGTTACGTTAATGGTTGTCATTATTATACGCTTATCACACTCGGGGAGGAAATTTCCTCACATACCAAAAAGGATCTCGTGCTCGTATCCTCTTAACTTAATTGATTCATCCGTCCTGACCTCTTTATTCAGACGGGGCAGAATTCCCTTTGTTTGCGGCGGCCTGGGATTAGCGATTCCGGTTCCGTATGGATGAGAGGCGGTTTTGCGGCTGCTCTGAATTTTATGGGTGGCGAATACGTTTGGTTTGCGGGTAGCCATTCCTGCAGGTACAGGCGGTTTCAAAGCAGGAGGGGTTACAGGAGCTGCTCCTAAGGGAAACTATGCTTATGTTCGGCCTTTAACGGAAGGTCAACGAAAGCAACTACGTATCGTTCGCGCCGCATCGCCGAAATAGATCTTTTTCTGCAAATATGTCCCATACATCGATCCTTTTGAACGCTACTTGAACCGAGTGAGCGAATCCAGCATAATAGTAGGTACTTGATTACGGCATAGAAGGGAATTTCCCAAGCATGAGAATTAATAAATTTATTAGCGAAACCGGTGTTTGCTCCAGACGGGAAGCGGACAAGTGGGTAGAGGCGCAGCGAGTTACGATTAATGGCGAGGTTGCCGGACTGGGGAGTGTCGTTGGCCCTGGGGATGAGGTTCGGATCGACGGTCGACCGATTGGCGAGAAGAAGGAACATGTTTATATTGCACTCAATAAGCCTGTAGGGATCACAAGTACTACTGAAGCGCATATCAGAGGTAACATTGTTGATTTCGTTGGGCATTCGGAGCGTATTTTCCCAATAGGTAGACTGGATAAAGATTCCGAAGGGCTCATCCTTTTGACCAATAACGGAGATATTGTGAACCAGATTCTGCGAGCGGAGAACAACCATGATAAAGAATACATCGTGACGGTGAACCGGCCGATTACACCGATGTTTTTGCAAGGAATGGCTAGTGGGGTCCGAATTTTGGGCACGATGACGAAGCCGTGTGAGATAACCCAAGTTGGCGACCGCGTTTTCCGAATTATTCTCACGCAAGGGCTTAACCGGCAAATTCGCCGGATGTGCGAAGCGTTTGGGTATCGTGTGGTACGTCTGCAGAGGGTTCGGATCATGCATATCCATCTGGGCAATTTGAAGGTTGGCAAATGGCGGAATTTGACGCAAGGTGAAATGCAGGATTTAATGCACACACTTAGCAAAGAGAACACCCAATCAAGATCATAATGGCAGTAAATTTTACACATGTTTGTGCATTCGATAAAAGGGTGCTCAGATATGTGTTTTTTGTTGAGTAATCCGAGTTTTTTAGCTATAAACCGTTTCGATCTAGTGACATTTCGTGTAAATAAAAATATATAGTCGTTATCGAGTTTCTAAAGCAACTTTTTTCCAGTTTTACACGTCAAGGATTATTATGGAATCTCTATGTTTTAAAGCTTTAAAGCTGTCTTTTAGAACGTAAAACGTTGAGGAGGAAGATGACTTTGAAATTAATCAAACAAGCAGGAACATGGGTACTCGCTTCGACACTGCTGCTCACTGCTGCGCCTGGGGTTTGGGCGGCTGAAGATGCTGTAGGAAGCACGTCCATTTCACTCCCTGTATCTCCCGGTAAAGAGGATAAGCAGCTGGATGCCAAAATTACCAAAGAACAAGCCATTGAACGAGCTAAGACCTATATAACGCTGCCGGAAGGCTATACGTTTCAATCCATCAGTCTGAACACTTATTACAGCATGAATGGCCGAAATTTCCCGACGTGGAACATTAATTACACCAAAATAGTCAAAGATCGGCATTACGGCTCTTTAAATGTATCGATTAACGGCTTGGACGGAACGCTGACCTCTTATTCCATGAATGATAATGACCCTGACCACAAACCTAGCTATCCACCGAAGGTGGATTTCAAAGCTGCCAAGGAAGTAGCTTCTGCCTTTATAGGCAAAGTGAATCCAGATAAGCAGAAGGTGCTTGTTTACAATGATTCTGAGGAGAACGCATATCGTACACCGCTGAATGGTAATTATCAGTACAATATTCGGTTCGATCGATCTGTTGGCGGTGTGCCTTTTGCTCTGAATGGTATCAATGTGGTCGTCAATGGGGAAGGACAGGTTACGAATTATAACTACAATTGGGATGACAATGTCACGTTTCAGCAGAATGTAACGCCGATTACTAAGGATAAAGCTGCCCAAATGTTCCGCGACAAGGCGAATTTGTCTTTGCAGTATCAGATTCCTTACGGTGCCAAAGGAAAGAAGTTGCCCATTATTTCTTACATGCTGGGCGCCTTCTCTTTGAATGCTGAAACCGGTGAGATCTGGAGCCCAGTCAAAGGGATGGAAGGAGCTGAGGGGAATAAGCCGTTAACCGACAAGCCATTGGCTGCTAAGCCGGCAGCTACCTTGGACCTGACGAAGGAAGAGGCTGTGAAGAAGGTAACAACCGTTTTCAATCTATCCTCCGACTATAAACTCCAAGAAGCATCCTATAATGAATCGACCAACCCTGAAACAGGGGAAACCAGTTCGAACTGGAATTTAAGTTGGAATGAAGCCTCTGAGAAGGATTCCAAAGTTAAAATCGTCGGCAAAGGCGCATGGGCTAGCGTGAATAGCAAGACGGGAGAGATTACGAATTTTAGCAGCTACATCCCTTACGGTCCTGAAGACAATAAAGATATAGAGGGTAAAATTGCTCTGGAAGATGCGATAACAACAGGTGTTGATTTTGTGAAAAAGCAGCTTCCTTCTTACACCGATCAGTTGGTACTTCAAGTACAGGCGGCTAAAAATTATTCGGAAGATCAACTGAAACATATGCGCAATTGGGATATTAGTTTTAAGCGAGTAATTGATGGCGTAATTGCCGGAAATGAAGAAGTAACGGTAAGCATCGATCGTGTGACCGGCCAACTTGTTGGGTATCACTTCTCCATCAGCAATCTGCCATATCCACAGCAAAAGCCGCAGGTGCTGGCCATTGATAAAGCCAAGGATCTTTGGCTTGCACAGTTTGACATCAAGTTAAATTATGTGGTGGAAGGCAGCGGGTTCACCGGTGGAATTCCACTGGAGAAATACAGAGTGATGATGGCAGCTGGGGATGTCCCACAATCCATGGATCTGAAGGCAGACGGGAAACTAGATGCCAAGCTTGTCTATTCACTCGTTCCCAAATTCAACCGTGAACCTTTCCTCTTGGATGCGCAAAACGGTCAATGGCGGAATAGTGAAACGGGTGAAGTGATTTCTTTGGATAAAGTGACAGTAAGCGACATTGACAATCACTGGGCTAAAAATGAGCTTCAGCTTATGCTCGATTATCAAGCGCTGGATGTGAAGGATGGCAAAGTGAATCCGGATCAAACCATTCAACGTGGCGAGTTAGTCAAAATGCTCGTTATTGCCATGAATGGCGGTAACGGTGGTATTTATTACGGGGCAGAACGGAAGGCATCTTTTGCCGATGTGAGCAAATCTTCTCCTTATTTTGCGTATGTCGAAAATGCGGTTGATCGCGGTTTGCTAGATGTAGGTGCTGAATTTAATCCAGAAGCTGCGATGAATCGGGAAGAAATGGCACAGTTAATCGTGAAGGCGCTTGGCTACAAGAGCTTGACGAAGTTCGATGGGATCTTCAATGGCAATTTCGCAGATGCTGCTAAGCTTAAGAATGTTGGTGATGCAGCTATTGTGGTGGGGCTGAATATTATGTCTCTGAACGATGGACAATTTATACCTCAACAAGAAGTGACGAAAGCACAGGCGGCCAGTGCCTTCTACCGTTTCTTGCAAAGACGGTCTGAGCTGCAGGAGCAGCCTCGTTACTATTACTAAATAAGTGGTTGAGGGGAGTTGGCAAACACCTCTCCTAACAAATACAAGAAGCCTCTAATCCACTTGTTAGTGGGTTTGAGGCTTCTTGTGGTTGTGCTAGCTCCAGATGTGATCGTACCCTCATTGATGAGGACACAACACAACTTACGTCCTAGCTTAGAACATTGGAAATACATAACGAACTAGGAAATACAGAACACCGAAGATGATGACGATGTAAGCCGCATATTTGATGAAAGTAGAAGCAACTAAACTGGAATCCGATTTTTTCTCCACATGGCGTTCTTCGATATCGATATTGCGAGGCTGCGTCGACATTTGAATCACTCCTTTGAAGTTGTATTGCTATGTAATACCCTGCTGGGCATGAAGTGAAACATAGGATAAAGCTATACCAATATTATTTTCGTACAGGCGGGCAGAGTTGTGCTACAATAATCTTTAAAACTTTAATAGCACAATGTGGAGAAAGGAAGTAAGAGAAAATGGTTGTTTCCAGTAAAGTAGGTTTGGAAGATATTATTAGGGCCAATCATGTGCTCAGCAGGGTGATCGAACCATCGCCTTTGCAACGCAATGAGCTGCTCTCTAACTTGTATGAATGCAACGTTTATCTTAAACGTGAAGATATGCAAATTGTTCGTTCTTTCAAAATTCGCGGAGCGTATAACGTGATCCAAAGTTTAACACCGGAGGAACGCGAAGCGGGTGTCGTGTGTGCGAGCGCCGGCAATCATGCGCAGGGTGTGGCTTATTCCTGTAAACAGCTTGGTATTGAAGGAAAAATCTTCATGCCAACGACAACGCCTAGACAAAAGATTTCCCAAGTTAAGCTATTTGGCGGATCTTTTGTTGAAGTTATTCTCACAGGTGATTCATTCGATGATTCGTCTAACCATGCCAAAGCCTACTGTGCTCAAGAGAATAAGGTGTTCATACACCCCTTCGATGATGTCCGTACGATTGCCGGGCAAGGCACAGTTGGCCTCGAGATTTTGAATCAAATGCCCGAATCTCCTGATTTCATCTTCGCAACAATTGGTGGTGGTGGCCTTGCAGCGGGAGTTGCGACGTATGTGGATAGTGTTTCTCCACGTACACGTATTATCGGTGTTGAGCCAGAAGGCGCGGCAAGTATGACGGAAGCGCTCAAGCAGGGGAAGGTCGTGACCTTATCTACGATTGAGAAGTTTGTAGACGGCGCAGCTGTAAAGCAGGTCGGCGAGCTTACCTTTGACATTTGCAAAGAAAAGCTGGAGGATATCGTAATTGTTCCTTCCGGCAAGGAATGTACAACCATTCTGGAGCTTTACAACAATAACGCGATTGTCATTGAGCCCGCTGGCGCACTCCCGGTTTCAGCACTTGATACCTATCGGGAGCAGATTCGCGGTAAGAATGTAGTCTGCATCATCAGCGGCGGCAACAATGACATTGACCGTATGCAGCAGATTAAAGAAAGATCACTCGTGTATGAAGGCTTGAAGCACTACTTTATTCTTAATTTTCCGCAGCGTGCTGGGGCATTGCGCGAATTTCTAGAAGAAGTCTTAGGACCCACAGACGACATTACCCGATTTGAGTATACGAAAAAAAATAACAGGGACGATGCTCCGGCGCTGGTCGGCATTGAGCTCAAAAATAAAGATGATTATGAGGGGCTTATTGAGCGCCTATCCCAGAAGGATTATGGCTATATAGAAATAAATAAGGATCCCAAGCTCTTTAATTTGCTTATTTAAGGAAAATTAGCCAAATGCGGAATGGATATGATATAGTTAATTAGTCCCATGAATTCCCTTAATATCGTAAAGGCAAACTTATCGAAAGGTAAGGACGCAAAGCTGCAGGTCTAAGGTTGCCTTTGCAACAATGATGGCTGGGCTGCCGACAGGTTGCAGTTTACCTAGACAGGTACACCTACGGCTATTCCGATTCGGAATAGCCTTTTTTCTCATATCAGATAAGGAGGTTCAAGAATGAAAGGCATACTTTCTAAGTGGATACAGCATATGAAAGCGCAAACGTTGGTCTATCTGGGCGTGCTGGGCTTCTTTTTGTTGACCATTAATCTACTTGCTGCTTCTTCTTTCTCCTTTTCGCCTTACGTTTTCATTAGTATGCTTGTTCAAGCACTAATCTGTCTATTTTTTGCGAAGAGTGTAGGGCAACTGCTTCTTACTAGTAGAGAGCAGGAAGAAAAGAGCAAACAACTAGCCTTTCTGGCGTATCACGATACATTGACAGGATTACCCAATCGCCGATTGTTTAATGACCGACTGGAGCGGGCACTCCTGCATGCGCAACGCAATGAACAGCTGGCGGCTGTTATGTTCTTGGACATGGACCGATTCAAGGATGTCAACGATTCATTAGGTCATGCTTATGGTGATCGTTTAATTCGCCTTGCAGCAGAACGTTTGCTGAGCTGCCTGCGGGGGTCGGATACGGTGTACCGACAAGGTGGCGACGAGTTTACTATTTTACTAGAATCTTTTGCAAAGCCTGAAGATGCAAGAGTTGTAGCTTCCCGAATTCAAATGGCTCTGGAAGAGCCTTTTATCCTAGATGGAATGCCTGTAACCATAACAGCTAGTATTGGGATAGCATTGTATCCGTTAGACGGTATGCTGCCTGAGCAGCTCATGGCGTATGCAGATGAAGCGATGTATACGGCCAAAAACAGAGGACATAACCAGTTCCAATTCTATGCTTCTGACATCGATGCCATGGTGAAGAGCAAAGCTCACATGGAGAAAGAGCTTCGATCGGCCTTAGACAACAATCGGTTTGAAATCCTATATCAGCCTCAATATGAAATAACAAACCGGAAATTAATCGGAATGGAAGCGATCATTCATTGGAGCAAGGGAGACGCCCTCCTCGCATCCAGTATGGATTGGAAGAAAGCGGCCGAGGAAATGGGGTTCATGTTACCCATCGGGAAATGGGCTGTACGAACGGCATGCAGACAGATGAGAATCTGGCAGGATGAGGGCTACGCACCGCTGAGAATGACCCTAGCCGTAACGGCTTCACAGTTTAAAGATGAGCATTTTATTGAGGAAATTGCCGTTGTTTTGAAAGAGACAGGTATAGATCCGATGTTGGTGGAACTGGACCTTACGGAAAGTATCACATCTTCCAATGTACAAGAGGCTAGCGAGAAATTGATTATGCTGAAGAAGTTCGGTGTACGTATCGTTATGGATGACTTGTGTACAGGTTTATTTACACGAAGCGGGCTCGAAGGTATGCCGCTCGATAGCGTTAAATTGGATAGCACATTGATCCGGGATTTGGTAGACGACGATGAGAATCAGCTGCTGGCTGCTGCCATTATTCGTATGGCTCACCGTCTAGGTCTAAATTTAATTGCAAAAGGTGTCGAAACAGAGGAACAGCTGGAGCACTTAAGACTTTTGCAGTGTACGGAAGTGCAAGGAGTGCTGTTTAGCAGCCCTTTAGGACCCGAACAATTCCTGCGACTTATGAACGATAAAATTAACAAAGGGTAATCTAGATTTTATTAACCAGTGGTAGTATAATAAATAATTGGGGCTTGGAACCTATATTGTAGGGGCTTACAAAAAGACCATGTCAACTTGTATGACATAACGAATTATGTTATTTTGCTGGTGTATCGCTTTTCTCATAGGTTTCAAAATGATACACTCATCTATAGGCAGTCTTACATAATTTAACTAATTGTGGTCAACCTACAATGTGAGATTTCATGGTTTTAAATTAAATGATCTTATGGGGGTAATAATCATGAAGAAAATGCTTTCAACAGCTCTTATGGCTGTAACGGTTTCTGCATTAGCTCTTTCCGGCTGTGCCAAAAAAGAAGAAACGAAACCGGCGGCTTCAGCAACTCCGGCTACTACTGCAGCGGCAACAGCTTCAGCGGCGCCAAGCAACACCAGCGGTAAAGACTTCAAAATCGGAATGGTTACCGATATTGGTGGCGTCAACGATAAATCTTTTAACCAAAGCGCATGGGAAGGCTTGAAGGCTCTTGAGAAACAAACAGGAGCGAAAGTGAAAAACCTTGAATCTAAAGGCGATGCGGATTATACACCTAACTTAAACCAATTCGTTAAAGACGGTTACAACCTGACTTGGGGTATCGGCTTCTTGATGGGTGATGCACTTAAAACAGTAGCAACACAAAACCCAAATGCTAAATTAGCGATCATTGATAATGTTGTTGAAGCTCCAAACGTTGAGTCCGTAACGTTCTCAGAGCAAGAAGGTTCTTACCTTGTTGGTGTGGTTGCAGGTCTAACAACTAAATCGAACAAAATCGGTTTTGTTGGGGGTATCGACATCCCGGTTATCAAACGTTTTGAAGCTGGTTTCGTAGCTGGTGTTAAAGCGGTTAATCCAAATGCCAAAGTACAAATTAACTATACAGGCGCTTTCGATAAGCCTGACCTTGGTAAAGCAGCAGCAGCAACCATCTACAACGATGGCGCTGATGTCATTTTCCACGCAGCTGGTTCCACAGGTAATGGTGTGTTCAACGAAGCAAAAGACCGTGCGAAAAACGGTAAAAAAGTTTGGGTTATCGGCGTAGATAAAGATCAATCCCTTGAGTTCGGTGATGAAGTAACACTGACTTCCATGTTGAAACGTGTTGACACAGCGGTTGCTCGTGTATCCAAAGATGTTATTGACAACAAATTCCAAGGTGGTAAAGTCGTTACACTTGGTCTTAAAGACGATGGCGTAGGCCTTCCTGAAACTTCCAAGAAAAACGTAACACCTGAAATCTTGAAAAAAGTTGACGAGTTCAAAGCAAAAATTATTAGCGGCGAAATCAAAGTTCCTGAAAAACCTTAATGCAGGTATAAAAGTCGTAGCGGTTACGAACGATATGTGTACTTCTGTTCAAACAAGGCTAGTTATAATAACTAGCCTTGTTCTTTAGTTTTAGAGGTAATTAAAAAAATTGATCCTTAGGGTGATCTGATGAATGAAGTAGTCCCTGTTGTTGAACTTAGCAACATTACGAAGCGGTTTCCAGGAATAGTGGCGAATGATGCCATTAGCTTAAAGCTGATGAAGGGTGAAATTCATGCCTTGCTTGGCGAAAATGGTGCGGGTAAATCAACACTAATGAACATTGTGTTCGGACTTTATCAGCCGGATGAAGGCAATATTAAAGTGCAAGGCAAGGAAGTATTTATCGATAGCCCGAATCGTGCTATCGAGCTTGGCATTGGTATGGTGCATCAGCATTTCAAGCTGGTTCAACCATTTACCGTGACAGAAAACATCATTTTGGGTATGGAGCCCAAAAAAGGGTCCAAAATTGATTACAAAACAGCGCAAGACAAAGTACGCAAGTTATCGGAGCAATATGGTTTGCGTGTGGATCCAAAAGCGAGAATTGAAGATATCTCCGTCGGTATGCAGCAGCGTGTGGAAATATTGAAAACGCTGTATCGCGGCGCCGATATTCTTATTTTTGATGAGCCTACAGCAGTACTAACGCCGCAAGAGATTAGTGAATTGATGGTGATTATGCGCAATCTTGTGAAAGAGGGCAAATCCATCATTCTCATTACACATAAGCTGAAAGAAATTATGGAGATTGCCGATACCGTGACGATCATTCGTCGGGGCAAAGTGATTGATTCGTTGGAAATTTCGGAGACGAATCCACAGATTCTGGCGGAGAAGATGGTCGGGCGCGACGTTTCCTTCAAAGTGAACAAGCAGGAAGTGAAGCTTGGAGAACCCGTACTTCAGGTGAAAGAACTAGTTGCGCGTAACCAGCAGGGTTTGCCTGCTCTGAAGGGGCTTAACTTTGAGGTGAAAGCCGGAGAAATCCTGGGGATCGCCGGCGTTGATGGCAACGGGCAGAGTGAATTAATCGAGGCATTAACCGGGTTGCGTTCCATTGATAGCGGTCGTGTGCTGCTGATGGGAAGCGATATTACTAACCATACGCCGAGAGAAATCTCTGAGGCTGGATTGTCGCATATTCCTGAGGATCGGCACAAGCACGGACTCGTACTCGATTTTACAATGAGCGAAAACATGGTGCTGGAAACGTATTTTCATCCTGCCTATAACAAAGCTGGTTTCTTAAATTATGAAGCGATCGATCGCCATGCGGAAGCGTTAATTAAGCAGTTCGACGTTAGAACGCCAAGTATCTACAATAAAGCGCGATCCTTGTCGGGTGGTAATCAGCAAAAGGCGATTATTGCCAGGGAAATATACAAAAACCCCAATCTTCTCATTGCCGCGCAACCAACGCGGGGATTGGATGTCGGTGCAATCGAGTTCGTGCACCGTCAATTGATCGAGCAGCGGAACAAAGGCAAAGCGGTTTTGTTGATTTCTTTTGAGCTGGATGAAATTATGAATGTGTCGGATCGCATTGCCGTCATCTATGAAGGACAGATTGTGGGAGAAGTACTGCCGCAGGAGACGAACGATCAAGAGATTGGTTTGCTTATGGCTGGCAGTAAGCGCACAGAGAAAGGAGCTGCTCATGAATAAGGTTGCTCGTATTTTTACAAGTGAATCAGCGGTGAATCCGATCGTGGCGATTCTACTTGGGCTGTTATTCGGAGCGCTCGTTATGCTGGCAGGTGGATATAATCCGTTAGCTGCCTATGGAGCGTTATTTTCTCGGATTTTCGGTAATTCGTATGATATAGGGGAATCCATTCGTGCGATTACCCCTCTTATTTTGACGGGATTATCCGTTGCATTCGCATTTCGTACAGGCTTGTTTAATATCGGTGCCGAAGGGCAATTCGTCATGGGTATGACGGGGGCTACATTTATCGGTGTCAAATTGACAGGTCTTCCGTGGATTATTCATGCTCCGTTAGCTGTTATCGTCGGTGCACTTATTGGTGGATTGTGGGGGGCTATTGCGGGCTATTTGAAAGCAAAGCGTGGAGTTAATGAAGTTATTTCAACGATTATGTTGAACTGGATCGCTTTGTTCCTGTCGAATTATATTATTAATCAATTTCTTCTGGAGCCGAAGCAGCAGCGCTCCTACATGATCCAAGACTCGGCATCTCTAAGCATCACATGGCTATCAGCTCTGCTGGATAATGCGAGGATGCACTGGGGGACACTCATTGCGATACTAGCAGCGGTTGTATTCTACATCATCTTGTGGAAAACGAAGCAAGGCTACGAGCTGCGTGCCGTTGGTCATAACATCGATGCCGCGAAATATGCCGGAATGAATGTGAAGAAGAACATTATTAAAGCCATGTTTATCTCTGGCGTGTTTGCCGGGCTTGCGGGCGTGTTTGAAGTCCTTGGTGTATTCCACTATCAAGTTGTTTCAGCAGGCTTCCCAGGTTACGGGTTTGATGGGATTGCGGTATCCCTGCTAGGTGCTAACAATCCAATCGGGATTGTGCTCGGGGCCGCACTGTTTGGTGGATTGTCTTACGGTTCAGCAGGAATGAGTTTCGGAGCTGATGTGCCGCCGGAGATTATCCGTATTGTCATCGGTTCGGTTATCTTCTTCGTCGCAACCCAAGGTATCGTTAAATGGGTGCTCATCCCATTCTATAGTAAACGCAAGAAAGAGAGGGCTACGTAACATGGACCTGCTCACCATGCTTAACGCGTTTTTCACGAAATTTAGTGAACTTATCAACACGACGCTCGTCTATTCGACGGCGCTCATCTTTGGAGCCTTGGGCGGGATTTACTCGGAGCGCTCTGGAGTCGTCAATATCGGGATTGAGGGCCTCATGGTTTCCGGGGCATTCGCTTCGGCCGTTGGTGCTTATTATGCAGAAGAGGCGAATATGGGGATCTGGTCCCCGTGGATCGGTTTGCTGACAGCCATGGTATTTGCGCTCATATTCGCTCTGATTCATGCGGTAGCAACGATTTCGTTCAAAGCCAATCAAGTCATCAGCGGTGTTGTAATTAACTTCTTGGCAGCAGGCGTAACGTTGTATTTGGTTAAAGTACTGTTCAATGGTGCTGGTCAAACAGAAACGTTAAATGATGTGTTTTCCAAATGGGAAATTCCGATTTTGTCCAAAATACCGTATATCGGATATGCTCTCTTCAATGCTTATCCGACAACATACATTGCTTTAATTCTCGTAGCGGTTACTTACTATGTGCTGTTCAAGACACCATTCGGTTTACGTCTTCGGTCCGTTGGGGAGCACCCGAGTGCCGCGGATACCGTAGGGATTAAAGTGAAGCGTATTCGTTACATCGCCGTGTTGATTAGTGGTCTGTTAGGCGGACTTGGCGGGGCGACCATTACGCTCACAACAACAAGTGCCTTCTCGCATAACACGATCTCAGGTCAAGGGTTTATTGCTATGGCTGCGATGATTTTCGGTAAATGGCATCCAGTTGGCGCATTGGGCGCAGCAGTCTTCTTCGGAATGGCGCAGGCGCTCAACAACTTCATGCGTTTGTTCGAATTCTCAAAAAATATTCCGCAGGAATTCCTCTACATGCTGCCTTATGTACTGACCATCTTAGTACTGGCAGGCGCAGTAGGTAGGGCTAAAGCACCATCAGCTCTTGGTGAACCTTACGATCCAGGTAAACGATAAAAAAAACATGCACAGCTAGGGGAATATCCCTGTAGCGGTGCATGTTTTTTATTGTGAACAATTTCCAACCGATACGTGTCGGAAAATACAGGGAATATGTCGAATGATGGCGAAATCCCAATCCACTCGATATTTTTCATAATCTATTACATATGACAGCGGAAGGATGAATGTCACAAATGTCTGTTTTACGAACCTTGTTAGGAGCCAAGTCGCTCAAGGTGAAATTGACGCTGCTGCTGCTGGCCGTCTCACTGATCCCTCTTTTGGTCTCTCTACTTATTCTTACCTCTCAATCCTCTTCTCTTGTTGAGTCGGACACCAAAGATCAGCAAATGCATATTGCGGAGCTTAGTACGAGCGAGATCAATGCCTGGCTGAATGGCAAAATTGCTTCTATGCAATCTGTTGTTAAAGCCCATCCAGATTTTATTGACGGTAAGTCAAACGCGATCTTACCCGTTCTGAAAATTATGGCCGAGAGCGATCCGGAAGTGTATCGTTTTGCATATATTGACCCGCAGGGGGTGTCCATTGACACAGCTGGCGATAAGTTGGACGCAAGCAAATTTGATAATTTTAAGAAAGCTGCCGTTGATAAGAAAGTATCGGTGTCCGAAATCATAAAGGAGGAAAGCAGCGGCAAAAACATTATCATCATCGATGTTCCCCTCGTGGACGGCAAAGGCGATTTCCGCGGCATCGTGCAATCTTTCCTCTTTCCTGAACAAATGCTGTCCATCATCAATCGCATCAAATTCGGCGAAACAGGCTACGGCTACCTGCTCTCACCAAGCGGTACATATCTCGTTCACTCGAAGAAAATGGGACAAAAATTGGCGGAATCATCCACGGCAGAGAAGATGGATCTTTACAAAAATACGGTATTCAAGGATAAGAGCGGGTATATCCTATACAAAGAGCCAGATGGCACACTGAAATCAGCTGCTCATCAAACCATTGATGCCACGGGTTGGAAGCTTATTTTGACCGCCGAACATTCGGAAGTATTCCAAAAAGTAAATCAATTAAAGAAAAATTCAGCCATCATGCTGGCTGTTGCTGCGCTGCTTGTTATTGTAATAGCTATGCTCGTCTCGCGGATGATGATTCGCCCAATCACGACGATTTCATCCCTCATGCAGCGAGTAGGGCAAGGTGATCTATCTGGTCGATTGAAAACCCATGGAGATGATGAAATCGCCTCGATGAGCAAGAACATCAATGCGATGCTCGATTCTTTTTCCGAGATGATTTGCAAAATATCAGAAGCTGTTTCGCACACCGCCGCATCTTCCGAGCAGCTCACTGCCATAGCGAGTGAATCGACGAAAGCTTCCGAACATATCACCGTAGCTGTCCAACAGGTCGTGCAGGGTTCCGAAGCGAACTATCAGGCATCCGAACAAATTTCGACCGCAATGGGTGAAATGTCATCGGGCGTGCAGAAAATTGCCGAATCATCCACGAATGTCTCGGAAACAGCACAAAGTGTCGTTCAAGAAGTCGGTCGTGGAAACGGGGAAATTCAACAAGCAATTACCCAAATGCGACAGGTCAGTCATACCGTAGAACATACTGCCGAACTCGTGCACGGCTTAGAGGAGAAATCCGAGCAAATTCGCCAGATTGTTAGCTTTATTTCCGAAATTGCTACACAAACCAACCTGCTTGCCTTGAACGCTTCCATTGAAGCGGCAAGGGCGGGCGAACATGGCAGAGGCTTCGCCGTCGTCGCTAGCGAGGTTAAGAAGTTGGCGGAGCAAACAAGTAGCGCGACCGTGAACATTTCCTCCATTATCGGTGAAACGATTAGTGCTACGAAAGAAGCATCAAGCTCGATGCGGGGCGGACTATCAGAGGTTGAAAAAGGTTCGGCTCTCGTTCAAGCGGCTGGGCAAGTATTCCAATCGATTCTGGCCTCTATTGGGCATGTAAATGACCAAATCCAAGAAGTATCGGCCGCATCAGAAGAAATATCAGCGGGAACCGAAGAGGTGGCCGCTTCTTCTCAGGAGACAGTCAGTATCGTAAAGCAGGCTATGGATGAACTGCAGGCCATTGCCAAGTCGGCAAGTGGGCAGCTGCAATCGATGGTAGAGATCAACTCCTCCTCCGAATCGCTTAGCATGTTGACGGTCGATCTACAGGATCAAATCAACCGCTTCAAGTTGAAATAAAATAGGGAGTAAAGCACCTCATCCGACTATCGGTGAGGTGCTTTGTTTATTTATAGATGAGATCCGCCGCTTGCATCAATCAATTGCCCTGTTATCCAGCGGCTGTCTGAAGAGGCGAGAAAGGCCGCAACATCGGCCACATCTTCCGGTTGTCCCCATCTGTTAAAAGGGGAGAGACCGGTAGCGAATTTCTGCCCGTTTGGATCCTGCAATGTTGCAGCATTCATATCGGTATCGATGATACCAGGCAGGATGGCGTTCACCGTAATGCTGCGATTCCCGAGATGCTGAGCTAAGACGAAGGTTAGTGTGTTGAGCGCACCTTTCGAAATGCTGTAGCCCAGAAGATTAGGGAAAGCCAAACGGGTAACAGCCGAAGAAATATTGATAATGCGGCCTTCGTTTCTCAGACGCGGCAATGCTTGTTGGATAAGAAAAAGCGGTGCTTTGACATGGATGCCCATGACTTCATCAAAAGATTGTTCTGTCGTCTCCTCGATGGTTCCACCCTGCCCGATTCCGGCGTTATTAACAAGAATATCAAACTGATTACCACCAGTGTGCTTCTCGAGGGCTTCGTCCAAGCCCACATACAAATCACGAACGCCGTTTACGGCATTCAAGTCCGCACCGAGTGTAAAGGCGGAGCCGCCTTTACGTTGAATCTCACGAACCACTTCTTCTGCGGCGTTATGATTCATTCTGTAATGGATGGCGACAATGGCTCCATCCTGCGCTAGACGCCGTGCAATCCCTCGTCCAATCCCCCGGCCTGCACCCGTTACTAAAGCAATTTTACCTGTCAGCTTGCTCATATCCTCATCTCCTTCAATGTTTTCATAAATAGTTTTATCACAGGGTGACATTCGAAATGTTGCTCTCTCATTCCGAATAAACTTTTATGATCGACATGAGTAGATTTAAGTTTGAGGTTATGGAGTCATCAGCAGGGACAGCTGCGACCTTAAAATTAAAGCGATTTGATATGATTCCGATACTCGCTTGGCGAGACGCCGTACCAACGTCGGAATTGTTTAGAGAAGTAAAGCGGATCATAGAAACCTACGGATGATGCAATCTGTTCGATGGTAAGCTCCAGCCGTTCTCGAAGCAGCAGGCGAGCTTTATCCACACGCAGTTTCAGAAGAAATGTTACGGGTGTTACCTTGGTATGGCGCTTGAACATGCGCGATAAATACGCGCGGTTGTAGCCCAAACTCTCGGCCATCAGCTCAATAGTGATTGGCTCGGCGTATTGGGTGGAAAGGTAGTGAATCGCTTGCTGCACGATGCGATCACTCTCGGCTTCCGTGACCACGCCGGCTAATGTGGAAGCTGATAATGTTTCACAGTATTCACCGAGTAACAAGTGCAGGTATCCGATGGATTTCAGTTGTGCGTTTGCCTTTTTGGATCTTAGAGCTTGCTGAATATGGCGAAAAAGGACAGGGATGTGGCGGTTGCGTTTGGTATGAATAATGGGCTGCAAGGGAATAACTCCTGTTGAAGCAACTAACGCCGCGGCCTGCGTACCTGTAAAAGCGATCCAGCAATAGTGCCACGGATCGGTCTCATCGGAGACATAGCTTATGAGCTGTTCAGGCTCAATGACGAAGCTGTCCCCGGTGCCAAGCTCGTACTCTTCGCCTTGAGAGGAGAACACCCCTTTACCCGATATCACATAGTGGATCAGATAGTAGTCGTATACTTTGGGGCCTAACCGATGCTCAGGCTTCGTCTGGCTCTCACCCGCAAACAGCACGGTTAATTCACTCTCTTGGGAAGGTAGTGGATTCGAAACAACGTAATAGCTCTCTGACTTTGGCATGCCTACTCCTCATCTCCGATCGAAGCATCTTCATATACCATCACTTTATCATAAATCTTATGAAAAAGTAGTGAGCCTGAGATCACATTTTTCCATGTGGAAATAACATGCCTCCATAGCTAATTACACGTTCTTCTCGTATACTGAAGTTACAAAGATACCAAGCATAACGACTCCATCATCCTCAGATGACGAGCGAAATCACTTCTAAAACCACTAAAGGCGGTGCCAGAATGGCAGATTTGCAAGCTCTAAAAAACACGTTTATTGAAATTTACGGGAATTCTACAACGGCAATTTCAGCTTTTCATGCTCCAGGTCGGGTGAATTTGATCGGTGAGCACACGGATTACAATGGCGGTTATGTTTTCCCGGCAGCGCTAACGTTCGGAACAACGTTGATCATTCGTCCAAGACAAGATCGTGTAATTGGATTTGCATCGACAAACCTGGCACTTCGCAAACAAATTTCCATAGATGACTTGTCCTATCAAGAAGAGGATGACTGGATCAATTATCCGAAAGGGATTTTCGTACACTTGGCAAAAGAAGGTTTCCCTGTTACGCAGGGCTACGATCTTTTGTTCCACGGTGAAATCCCGAATGGTGCCGGACTTTCGTCCTCGGCTTCCATTGAAGTCGTTACAGCTTTTGGCTTATTAACACTTGAAAAGTATCCGATTGATACCGTGAAAATCGCATTGCTCGCTCAAAAAACAGAGAACCAATTCGTTGGCGTCAACAGTGGCATCATGGATCAATTCGCGGTAGCCAATGGCAAAAAAGATCATGCCATTCTGCTCATGTGCGACACGCTTGAGTATCGCCATGTGCCTTTTCAAAGCGGCAGCTACAAGCTGGTTATAGGGAATACGAACAAACGCAGAGGTCTGATAGACTCCGCATACAATGAGAGAAGAAGCCAATGTGAGCAGGCTGTGACCTATTTGCAAAAGCAGTTTCCTTCGATCACTTTGCTTGGTCAACTGAACCTTGCGCAATTTAACGAATTCAAACATCTAATTCCAGACGAAACCATCCGCCAACGAGCGCAGCATGTTATTGAAGAAATTGACCGTGTACTGAAATCCATAGAGGTGCTGGAAGCGAACGACCTGGAATCTTTCGGTAAGCTGATGATCGGGTCCCATGACTCGCTTCGCGATCTTTATGAAGTAACAGGGGTAGAGCTGGATACGATGGTTGCGGCAGCACTGAAGGTTCCGGGTGTACTTGGGGCACGTATGACTGGCGCAGGTTTCGGCGGATGCACGGTTTCTTTAGTTCATGAGGACAGTGTACAGACGTTTATCGATCAAGTGGGTAAAGAATATACGGAAAAAACAGGCCTGACACCAAGCTTCTACGTTTGTAATATCGGTAATGGTGTCGAACAAGTCGGGGAGGCGTTATAAATGGCCATTCTAGTAACGGGCGGAGCAGGCTATATCGGATCTCATGCGGTAGCAGAGCTGGTTGCCAAAGGTGAAGAAGTCGTTGTCGTTGATAATTTGCAGCAAGGGCACAGAAACGCTGTGCTTGGGGGCAAGCTGTACGTAGGTGATTTGCGCGATGGCGAGTTTCTGGATACGGTTTTCACTGAGAACAGTATTGATGCTATCATCCATTTTGCAGCGAATTCGTTAGTTGGCGAGAGCATGACCAATCCTGCGAAATACTATCACAATAACGTGTACGGAACGCTTTGCTTGCTTGAGAAAATGACGCAATACGGCGTGAAGAAAATTGTCTTCTCCTCTACGGCTGCCACGTATGGTGAGCCTGAAAATATTCCCATCCTAGAAAGCGATCGCACTTTGCCGACGAATACGTATGGCGAGACGAAGCTGGCTATGGAAAAAATGATGAAATGGTTCGACATCGCGCATGGCATCAAATATGTATCGCTTCGTTATTTTAATGCAGCTGGGGCTCATGCTGGAGGCAAAATTGGGGAGGATCATAGCCCAGAGACGCATCTGATTCCTATCATTCTTCAAGTGGCTCTTGGTCAAAGGCCGCATATTTCCATCTTCGGAGAAGACTATGCAACAGAAGATGGTTCGTGTGTTCGCGACTACATTCATGTTAGCGATTTGGCAAGCGCCCATGTTCTTGCGGTTGAGAAGCTGCGTGGCGGAGCAGAAAGCAATATTTACAACCTAGGCAATGGCACAGGATTCTCGGTCAAAGAAGTCATCGAAATCGCCCGTAAAGTGACCGGACATGCGATTCCTGCCGTCATCGAACCGCGTAGAGCCGGTGATCCAGCAACGTTAATTGCCTCCTCTGAGCGTGCAAGAGCTGAGCTTGGTTGGAAACCAACACGTGATTCCTTGGAATCCATTATCGAGAGCGCGTGGAACTGGCACCAAAATCATCCGAACGGGTACGAAGAGTAGAGTAGGGAAGACCGTGCAGAACGGAGCTGAACAGAAGCTTGTTTTGTAGAAAGGAACGTGGCACATGGAACGGACAGTTAAAGCATCGCAGCATGCCGCATTGACCATAGAAAGGCTCCTTCAGTTCGCTATGCAAAATGGGCTGATTGAGCACCTTGATGTATATATTTCACGCAATGCTTTGCTAGATTTATTCGGTCTGGCTGAACCTTATCAAGGCGAAGTGCCGATAGAGAAATTGAGCAGTCCGGTTGCCTTGCTAGAAGAACTGCTCGATGCAGCTTTTGAGGCAGGCCTCTTGGAAGAGAATACGACAACGTACCGTGATTTGCTGGACGCACGGATTATGGGGCTCCTAATGCCTCGTCCATCCGAGGTCGTGCATCAATTTTGGAACACTGCCAAAACAACGAGCGTTGAGGCGGCGACGGATTACTTCTACAAGCAATCCATCGATTCCAACTATATTCGGATGGATCGCATTCAGAAAAATGCCTACTGGTTGGCCGAAACAACGTATGGCGATCTCGAAATCACGATCAACCTTTCCAAACCGGAGAAAGATCCGAAGGAAATTGCCCTGCTCAAAACGCTGCCGCAAAGCAGTTATCCCTTATGTCTGCTATGCGCTGACAACTTAGGGTACGCAGGCCGTGTGAATCACCCGGCGAGGCAAAATCTGCGTGTTATTCCGTTGGAATTGGATGGCGAGAAATGGTACTTCCAGTACTCACCGTACGTGTACTACAACGAGCACAGCATCATCTTCCATGAGAAACACATCCCGATGAAAACGACGGCGCACACGTTCTACCGTTTGCTGGATTTCATCGATCAGTTTCCTCATTATTTCATCGGGTCGAATGCGGACCTGCCGATCGTAGGTGGTTCTATTCTGAACCACGACCATTTCCAAGGCGGACGCCATAAATTTCCGATGGAAAAAGCACCAAGTGAGAAGGCATTCTCACATGCTGAGTTTGCCGGTGTGAAAGCCGCCATCGTCAAGTGGCCGATGTCGGTGCTTCGCCTGAGCGGGCACAACAAGCAGCAGATTTATATGCTTGCGAGCAAGCTGCTCGAAGACTGGCGCGCATACAGTGATGCGGAAGCGGACGTCCTCGCCTTCAGCGAGAAGGACGGACAGCGGGTCCCGCATAACACGATCACCCCGATCGCCCGCAACAATGCACGGGGCGAGTATGAGCTTGATCTGGTGCTGCGCAACAACCGCACCAGTGAAGAGCATCCGGATGGGATTTTCCATCCGCACCAGCACTTGCACCACATCAAGAAGGAGAACATCGGCTTGATTGAGGTTATGGGGCTGGCGGTGCTGCCAGGCCGCCTGCAAGAGGAGCTGGCGGATATCGCCAAGCTCCTCACCGGCGAAGCCGCATTCGGCCGCGAGATCCGTGAAGAGGCCAGCCATCCGCTGCATAAGCATGCGGAATGGATTGAAGCGATGCTTGCGAAGCATGGCGCTGAGCTGCCGCAGGACGGAGCGAATGCGGTGCTGCAGTCGGAAGTCGGCAGCAAGTTCATGGACGTGCTGCTGGATGCAGGCGTGTTCAAACGTGATGAAGCCGGGCAAGCGGCTTTTGGACGGTTTTTGGCGGCTGCGGGCTTTGCACAGTTGTAATTGTAGTTGGAACTCTCCGGTCACTGTGATCGGGGAGTTTTTTTGTCAGCATATAAGAATTTCTGGTTTTGGGTTAGGGGTAAGGCGACTAAGCTTACCTTATTTAGGATAGTTAGCTACAGATTTTTGCTAGGCTATTGAGATTGTGGATATGCATGATCATTCGGAAGTAACTATGCTTTTCTAGCGTTTTGTTCCTGGTTTTTTGAAAAATTGGAGAATTAAGAAGGCAAGTTGTACGGCGTACAACAATTTCTTTGATTTCTGCTTGGCAAGTTAAGAATGTTGTAGGTTCTACAACAATTTAGCCTTTTTATAGGCTATAGAGCTACTTTAGGCAAGAAATGTTGTATTTTGTGCAACAATCGGTTGGAAAGCGTGAATTAGCTTGCCTAAAGTTGTACTTAGTACAACTTCACACGGATAAGTATGCGAATGTCTCAGCATTACGTCACTTGGGCGTAGATTGCTTTGCAACAACCATTATAAGCACGCTCAACTAAGGACGGCGTATGCCGGTTTTTATATTTAGGTGGAATGGGAAGCGCTATTTGCTTTTGAATCCTAAGCTTGATAGTAGTAAACTAAATAGTAAGTAGTTGGTAATTAGTTGATGTTATCTGGTTTTGGATCGAGGAGGAGAAAACAGGATGGAAAGCTTTGGGGCTTTGATAGTGGAACGATCAGAGGAGCAGTTTACCGCCAATGTGAAAGATCTGCGGCTGGAGGACTTACCACCAGGTGAAGTGACGATCCGTGTTTTATATTCTGGAATTAATTATAAAGATGCTCTGGCTCTTAGCCCGACTGGACGCGTTGTGCATGCCTACCCGATGGTACCAGGAGTTGATTTGGCGGGAACCGTCGTTTCTTCATCAGATCGGCGGTTTCGCGAAGGAGATGAGGTACTTGTCACCAGCTACGAGCTAGGTACAGGGCATTACGGCGGATTTAGCACCTATGCACGTGTACCGGCTGACTGGGTCGTGCCTCTTCCGCAGGGACTAACCCATCGCGAGGCGATGATATTGGGTACGGCGGGATTTACCGCGGCGCTCTCCATACAACGCATGGAAGAGAATGGCTTGAGCAAGGAGCAAGGACCCGTGCTTGTCCGTGGTGCAACTGGAGGAGTGGGCAGCAGCAGTGTATCCATGCTTGCAGCGCTTGGTTATGAGGTGGAAGCAAGCACTGGGAAGTCTGCGGATCATCAGTACCTGCTCGATCTAGGGGCTAAGCGGGTATTAACGCGAGAGGAGCTTTCTCCATCTATTAGCAAGCCGCTAAATAAGGAGTACTGGGCGGGCTCCGTCGATCCCGTTGGGGGGGACTCCCTAGCCCATGTCCTGAGCAGGATCAAGTACGGCGGTTCTGTTGCCCTGAGTGGATTGACGGGTGGTGGTGAGTTCGCCGCATCGGTGTTTCCTTTTATCCTGCGAGGTGTCAATGTGTTAGGGATTGATTCGGTTGCTTGCCCGATGGAGGTTAGAAAGCCCCTATGGGATCGTATTGCGAAGGAACTGAAGCCGAAAGGCTTGGAACAGACTGTTTATCAAGAGGTTTCGCTGGATGGAGTTACGGAGGCTGCTAAGCAGGTTCTGAAAGCGAAGGTCAGAGGAAGAGTGCTTGTCCGATTGTAAAAGCGGAGGCAGACACTTCTTTCATTTCATGAAATAAGGAGAGATGGACGTTGAAAATGCGCGTTTCTGCTGTGCAATATCATTTGCATACGATACATAGTTTCGAAGAGTTCGCCGCGCAGGTGGGGCATTATGTGAAAGTGGCTCAGGAGTTTGAAGCGGAATTTGTGCTGTTTCCTGAATTATTTACGACTCAGTTAATGTCTATAGGGGATGAAAATGGTAAGGCGCTGCCCATCGAGGCATTGCCGTCGTATACGGATGCTTATCGAACGCTTTTTCAAGGGTTGGCGAAGCAAACGGGGATGCATTTGATCGGTGGCACTCACATTACCTCTGAGGAAGGAAAGCTGTATAATACAGCATTCTTGTTTTATCCCGATGGCCGAATTGGGGAGCAGAAGAAGCTGCATATCACTCCGACTGAAGTGAAGGAATGGAATATGGGTGCTGGGGATTCCTTGCAGGTTTTTGATACGGAAAAAGGCCGCATTGCGATTCTGGTCTGTTATGATGTGGAGTTTCCGGAAATCGTACGGATGGCGAGAGCACGCGGAGCGGATGTGTTGTTCGCCCCATCTTGTACGGATGACCGGCACGGATTCCATCGGGTACGTTATACGTGCCATGCTAGAACAATTGAAAATCAAATCTACGTGGTCACGACGGGGACAGTCGGGGCACTGCCAACGGTTGATTTCATGAGGGGCAACTTCGGACAAGCTGCGGTGATCACGCCAAACGATGTGCCTTTTCCGCCAAAGGGAATACTGGTAGAAGGCGAGATCAACGGTGACATGGTTGTCACGGCTGATTTGGATCTGGAGTTGCTGAACCTCGTTCGGGAAAAAGGCTCCGTCACCACGTGGCGTGACCGCAGAACAGATTTGTACACAGATTGGTCCTAACGAAGTGAGATCAAGGGGGCTTACAGTGCACGATGGATTTAGAAGCTGCCAAGAAAGTTACAGAGCCGGAGAAATTGTACGCTAAAAAATTATACGTCTTCGACGGGGATAAACCGATCGAGGCTGTGATTCGCAATTATGGAAAAGGCGATTTTGACGCGCTCATTCGCGTTCAGCAGGAAAGCTTCCCTCCGCCTTTTCCATCCGAGCTGTGGTGGAATGAGGAGCAGCTCACGGAGCATATCACCCGATTTCCCGAAGGGGCGCTTTGTGTAGAGGTGGCCGGTCAGGTTGTTGGGTCCATAACAGGGCTTCGCGTAGACTATGAGGAGCAGCAGGCAGCTGACCATAGTTGGTCATCTTTGACGGACGACGGGTACATCCGAACACATCGTCCAGATGGCGACACCCTCTATATAGTGGACATATGTATTATGCCGGCTTACCGCAAATTTGGTCTCGGCAAGTTGATGATGCAGTCTATGTACGAAGTGGTCGTGCATCTAGGTTTAAGAAGGCTGCTTGGAGGCGGGCGGATGCCAGGTTATCACAAGCATGCCGCTGTGATGAGCGTGGATGACTACGTGAGGGCCGTCATGGCAGGGATATTGAAGGATCCGGTTATTACTTTTTTGCTGCGCTGCGGCCGGACGCCTGTGCAGGTTGTGCCAAACTATTTGCAGGATGAGGAGTCACTTAACCATGCGCTTTTGATGGAGTGGCGGAATCCATTTCGAATCTGACGAAGGAGTGAAGTTCTTATTATGGAGTACATACGGATTACAAGCATAGATAATCCCTTGTTTCGGAGCATGCATGATCTGATGAAAGAGGTATTTCCACCAGAAGAGGTGCTCGAATACGCATTGTGGAAAGAACCGCTCGAGGACCCTGGTATCCGGGTATTCGTAGCCGTTCATGAAGGTAAAGTCGTAGGCACAACGGAGTATCGCTACTATGATGACTTCGAGGTGGCGATGACGGACTTCACCATTATTGGTCAAGCGGGGCTTGGTATCGGTCGCTTTCTGGCGCGGAAACGCTGGAATGATCTAGAAGTATTGGCAGCCGAATCTGGCAAGCCGATGCTGGGAATGTTCGCTGAGATTTATGATCCCTATCGGATCGAAGATCATGCTTTCGGCGGCGTGAAGCCGATGGATCCTTATGTACGGCGTGAGGTATTGTCACATCTGGGCTATAAGCGGATCGACTTCCCATACGTTCATCCCTCTTGGGAGAACAATGGAGAAGCGGTTGAGGAACTCGACCTCTGTTTCTTGCCGACAGATGAGAATCAAGATGAGTTAGACGCAGGGCTCGTTGTGAAGTTCTTGAAACGCTATTATTCCGTTTTGGCGAATAAGCCGAAGGCTTGGCATGATATGGTTGAGGGGCTTGAGGGGAAAACGATGTTGGCACTTAAGCCTCTGTAGGGGTATCAAAAGTGGATAGAAGTCTCTAAAGGCTTCTATTTCATCAACTTAATGTAAAAGATTAAGATTAGAGTCCTTAAAGGCTATTATTTGGGAAGTTTTTTTGAAATGCATTCTTTTTAGCATAGATAGCAGTCCTTAGAGGCTTCTATTTTATTAAATCTACTGAAAATGTAAAAATAGGAGTCTCTACAGACTCCTATTTTTGTTGAGAAGCTCAATATCGTGTAATAGTGCTCTGTATAACACCACGAATTGCTCCTGTTTACTCCCTACCAACCAAAATCCAATGTCTTTCCAGTCTCCGCCAGTGTCTTGATATTGCTCAGAATCATCCACCAACTTGCCTTGGTAGTCTCAAAGCTTGGGTGGTCGGGTGTCCAATTATCATTGACCAGCGTTAGTTTCGTACAGCTCCCAACAGTCTCAAGTGAGAATGTCATTCTAGATTCAAAGTCCGCATGATTCGGGTTGTAAGATGGACCGGCATGTTCGGTACAACTTATGAGCTTTTCCGGTTCGTATGCTAAAATCTTACCATATACATGAACGGTTTCCTCACCGTCATTACCAGGTCCCACGTAAGCATAATCGGATCCAATTTCAAAAGTAGACTGAAGCACACTGCCAAAGAGAATCTTACGCGTCCCCTCTGGAGTCACGAGAATATCCCACACTTCTTTAAGTCCTGCCCCAATGTAAAATTCGTATTTGAGTTCCATATACTTCCACTCCTTCGGTATGTGATATGATTAATTATAGATGGTTGAACAACCTATGTATTGTAAAAACGCGACAAGGAGAGAGCGAAGTGATTCCCAAAGCCACCAAGCCCAGCCTAGGTATTATGAATCTGCAGCAAGGCGAGCAGAAATTCCAGCTTTCGCGACATACCCCGTCTGAAGATCTAGCCTATTTCATACGACATTACTGGATAGTTAGGTGGGATTTAACCAACCAAGATCCTTATTTGCAGCATGTTATCCCGAATCCCTGCGTTAATCTCCTCGTTGAGCCAGGTCGAACGGCCATCTATGGTCCAGGGAAAGAGAAGTATGGGCATTATCTGCAAGACCAAGGATGCGTGTTCGGCGTCAAATTCAAGCCTGGCGGATTTTACCCTTTTTTAAAGCAGCCGATTTCTGATTTGTTGAACAATCCTATGAGTGTCATGAGCGTTTTTGATATAGATCCTCGTCAACTTGAGACGAATATTTTTGCACAGGTAGAAGATTGCCATATGGTCAATCATATCGAGCAACTGATCCGGCCCAAGCTTCCCGAACAGGATGAACAGGTCGTTTTTGTTAATAAGATCATCGATTATATCAATCAGAAGCCCGATCTGACCAAAGTCGATGCCCTCTGCGATTACTTCAATGTGAATAAAAGAACGCTGCAGCGCTTGTTCGACCACTACGTCGGAGTTAGCCCCAAGTGGGTGATCAAGCTGGCCCGAATCCAGAACGCAGCTGAGACGACGGATCTAAGCCGGAGACATAACTGGTCCAAGCTTTCCATGGATCTCGGATATCATGACCAGTCGCATTTTATCAAGGATTTCAAGTCCATTATCGGCCAGACTCCTGATGAATATGCTCGTGTGACGGTATGAAAAAGGTGCCGGCATGAAATTGTCGGCACCCCATTAAGCGGTCGCTCGCCGAGCGACGCAGAGATCCAGCGGCAGCCATGCTGCGTGCACGAGCATGTGCGCAACGATGGCAGCGGCGAGGCCATGCTTCCAGAACAGCCAGCCTGCGGCAGCATACGAAGGCGCGTGCCCTGCTGCGAATGCGATGCCGCTCACGATGATCGACAAAGTAAGAGATCGTAGTAGTCGTCTATTTTTATGAAGTGGAATTGGCATTTGTCACTTCCTTGTACGATTACTTTTTGCGTGACCAGATACGGTGTATTTTACGAACTGCGAATAGATAGACGATGAAGGGGGTCGGCACTTGAATGATCCCCCAGATCCCCCAAAACCATGGGTATTTCGCGCTGCGTTTGTGTGCATCCATGAACAGCCATGTGCTTTGTGTGAGTAGAAGAAGAGGGATGCCGATCCATGCCCAGAGGGGCAGTTGATCCCATTTTGAATCATTCATAGCGGTGTTCCTCCTGTTTGCGAACGAACAGCCAGACTAAAGGCGCTACAACAGCGAGAATTTGAAAAATGATGAAAACAACAGGCTGTGCATTCATCATTACATATAAGAGTGAGAGCAGCAGCAGGGCAGCTATCCACAATTTGAGCAAGTCTCTCCAGAGCTTTGAACGCTGTTTGTTTTGCGTTTCAACGATTTGCTGATCGAACCAAGTGGGGCTTGGTGTGAAAGCCGGAAAGAGCTCATCAAGCCGTTGAAGCCCTTCTTGCAGCTGTTGTGCCGTCATCTCATCCTTGCTTTTGCCATTTTCTGAACCTTCTCTTTTCTTTGGATCTTCCGGTTCCATCTACGCCAGCTCCTTTCGCAATTGTTTGAGTGCATGATGCACTCTGGATTTGACGGTACCCTCAGCAATCCCCAGCATGTCACCGATTTCTTCATAGGTATAACCGTAGTAATGCTTGAGAATTACCGGAATGCGAGCCTCCTGCTGCAGCTCGGCTAATGCGTTCAGCACCTCAGGCCATTTCTCGTTCTGTTGCCCGGCTTGCCACTGCATCCGGCGCAGCGATTGATCTTGCTCTTGCTGGTGCCAGAGCTTTTCCCGCTTTTTGCGCCGTACCTGGTCCAAGAAAAGGTTCGTGGCAATCGTGATCAGCCAAGATGAAAACTTCGATTGTCCATTATACAGCCTGATCTTCTCTATGCACTTGATCATCGTTTCTTGGGTAATATCTTCAGCTATATGCGAGTCCAGCGTAATTTTCAACATATACTTGTATACAAAAGCAAAGTGCTGCTGCAGCAGCAAGGACAGAGCGGCATTGTCTCCGCGTATGGCCTGACGAATTAATTCGTGCTCTTCCAAGTGAGTGAACATCCTCTCTGCCTGAATTCATTGATAATACGAACAGCTCCAATACATCGTTCAATGTGCACGAAAATTTATGTAAAATTATTTATTAGCTTACCACGCCATAGTTCAGACATGTATAATGACATCAGGTAAGAACACTAGAATGATGGAGGACAACATTTTGAAACAAGGCATATTACCAAGAGCAGGACTGTCACCGCAGGAGTTGGAGGAAGTTCGGAAGCTTTGGGAGGTTTGTAATAGCCATGACCATATCGAGATTAAACTGAACTGGAGCACACTATCGGACCGTCCAGCAGGCGTGACGAATGACTTTTTATTTTACCAAAATGACCGTATTGTCGGCTTTTTGGCTATATATTGCTTTATGTCGACGGAAGTAGAGATTAGCGGGATGGTGCATCCAGAGGCGCGGCGTCAAGGTATTTTTGACCAATTGGTTCAAACAGCGATAGCCGAGTGTCGGCGCAGAGAAGTACCAAAGCTGATTTTTATTAATGAGCGTGGGTCGGAAAGCGGCAAAGGTTTCCTTACGAATCTAGGTGCAACATACAGTTTTTCGGAATATGTCATGGAGTTTCAAGAGCAAGCAGAAGCGACTCCGCAAGCTTTGGATTTAGATGATGGTATTGCCATTCGTTTGGCGGATGAGCAGGATACGGAACTGCTGGTTAAGCTCAATATGTCAGGGTTCGACATGTCGGAGAGCGACACGAGAGAGTATGTCACCCAAACCATTACCGGTGCTAAAGAGCGGACGTGGATCGCGGAGCTTGGCGAGAAGAGAGAGCCCATTGGGAAGATCGGAGCCATGGTCGAAGCAGAAGAGAGTGGATTCATCTATGGCTTTTGTGTAGTGCCGACGTATCGTGGTAAAGGCTATGGGCGGCGTATTTTGAGCCAAACGATAACAGAATTAAAACAGCGGGATCATGCTAGCGCCATAAAGTTGGAAGTATCTGTTGAGAACGAAAAGGCGCTAGGCTTATACGAATCATGTGGCTTTAAAACGAAAAATGCGAATGACTATTACGTGCTTTTACTTAGCTAAAAAAGAAGTAAAAAGGATAGAGAGGCAGCCTTGGCTGCCTCTCTATCCTTTTTATAGTTGATAAGAAAGTATAAGTTTATACGGTAGCTTCGTATCAACCTTAACAAACACGGTCGTCCCTGAAGGACGACGAATTCGTTTATCCTTGAAAGAATAAGAAAGTATAAGATACAGCACATTTTCCATTGGGAGTGGATCTAGCCCATTCATATTCATATTGTTGCAAAGTTTGCAATAACCTACAGCCGGTACACATGCTGTAACGATCTTTTTCATCATTTCAGTCGCGAGGGGGATGTGGAATCGTGTCAGTAACCATATATTTCATCTTTACAGACGAGAAGTTGGCGGATTGGTATCTTAACGAGCAGTGATAGCAAGAGAAGTTCGTTTGTTATTCATTCTCAGCGAAATCATGAGACGCAGCCGACTGATCATAACGATCTCTTGCTTGTTCTACATCGGAATAATGATCGACCGTCCAATTTTTTAACTCCTGCATCGGTTTCAACAAACTTTCACCGAGCGGAGTTAGTGAATAGTCAACACGAGGCGGAATGGTTGGCGTCAGATGGCGCATGACAAGTCCGTCCCGTTCCAGTTGACGCAAGGTTTGGGTTAGCATTTTTTTGGAAATGCCTTCAATACGCCTTCCCATCTCTCCGTATCGTGCGCTGCCATTCTCCAAGGCATAGAAGACAAGCACTGTCCATTTGCTCGAAATGATCTCAAGCATCCTGCTGTAGCCGCAAACTTTCAAGGATATGTCAGGATGGTTTCCTTTGTCGGTGAAGAACATCATTTACCTCCTAATGCACCTTTTGGTGCCCTGTGAACAAATAAGTGCCTACTTACTCAATTTTATTTGATGGGCTAATATATGTCTATGTTGAGTTGTGAAGGAGAGATACCCTATGAAAGTTATTCAAATCCAAGGTGGTTATGGTCTTACACATGTTAAGCAGGCAGAACGTCAAATACCGGTTCCGGGGCCAAATGAGGTGCTTATCAAGGTTCGGGCGGTTTCCCTGAACTCCCGTGATCTGGGTGTCATTGCCGGTTTCTATCAACCAGATCTGTCGAACCCGTTGGTACTGACTTCTGATGCTGTTGGCGAGGTTGTTGCTCTTGGTGCGCAGGCATCCAAGTTCAGTATTGGCCAACGGGTCAGCGGCATTTTTACGCAAAGTTGGATTTCTGGTGAAGCGACCCAGGCCAACTGGAGTAGCACGCTTGGCAGTCCCCTAGACGGGATGCTGGCTGAATACGTGGTCTTGCCTGAGCAAGGACTCGTGTATGTACCGGATTACCTGACAGATGCGGAGGCAGCGACATTTCCATGTGCCGGAGTGACGGCGTGGCATGCAATTATTGAAGAAGGGAATGTCAAAGCAGGTGATACGGTCGTGGTGCAGGGGACAGGAGGCGTTTCTTTGTTTGCACTGCAATTCGCCAAGCTTCAAGGAGCGTCCGTTATCGTGACGTCAAGCAGCGATGAGAAGCTAGAGAAAGCCCGTCAGCTGGGTGCGGATTTTGGGATTAATTACAAGGTTCATCCTGAATGGGAGAAAGAGGTACTAAAGCTTACCGAAGGTCGAGGTGCAGACCATATTATTGATGTGGGCGGAGCGGAGACACTTAATCAATCTATCACAGCACTTCGTGTTGGAGGCCGAATCAGCATCGTTGGACTTCTCTCCGGCGGCTCGGTAGAAGGTTTCCAAGTGGTGCCTGCGATTTTGCGCAGGGCGCGGCTTCAGGCTATTAATGTGGGGAGCAGAGAGATGTTTGAATCCATGAACCGTGCCATTACGAATCATAAACTTCGTCCTGCGATTGATCGCGTTTTCCCATTTGAACAGGCTATTGACGCTTTCAAATATTTCGAAAATGGTTCTTACTTCGGAAAGATCTGCATTACGCTTTAACTCAACATAAGAAATGGCATCCTATCATTTTTAAAATATGCTTTGGTTTGGGGTAAGCGGTGCTTACCCCTGATAAACTAGGTATTAATGAAAAATAAGTTCGGATGAACCGCTGATGATCGTGCCTGTATTCTGACCTTCACAAATCTCTTTCATGGAGCCAGGCTTATCGAAGTTGAAAACATGCATGGGGATATGATAATCTCGTGCCAGAATGAAGGCGGACTGATCCATGACCTTGAGATCATTTTGGATAACGTCGTTATAGTGGAGTGATTTGTACTGAAGAGCTTCCTTATGGTGCTTCGGATCTTTATCGAAAACACCGTCAACCCCCTGCTTCGCGACGAGAATCGCTTCACAGTTGACTTCAATGGCTCTTTGGACCGATGGATAATCGGTGGTGACGAAAGGCTGTCCATTGCCTCCTGCGAAAATAACGATGTACCCTTTTTCCAAGTGATGAATGGCCCTCAGTCGGATGAAAGGCTCCGCCACCGAAGCGACCGGAATCGCAGTCATGACGCGCACTTCAGCTTCGCTCTTCGCTTTAAGAACACCGCGCAGCATCAAGCTGTTGATGACGGTAGCCAGCGTACCGATATTATCAGCCTCTGCCTTCTCGATTCCCCAGCTCTCGCCCATATTTCCGCGAAAAATATTGCCTCCACCTATCACGATGCACACTTCGACACCAAGATTGACAACAGTCATAATCTCATTGGCAATGTGATCAAGCTGCGTAGGATCGAAGCCAAACTCACTATCTCCAGCTACTGCCCCGCCACTAAGTTTAATTAGGACCCTCTTGTACCGCATATCCATCTCTCCTCCCAGATGAGAAAATCAGTATCATTGACCTTCACCATAAGTACGACCTGCGCCAGTGAGCGGATTGTACCTATAAAAAAACACTAAAGCAATGAATGCTTTAGTGTTCCATGAATGAGAAATAGGAAAAGACCACGTTGCTAATATCAACAGGACCCTTCATACGCCTCACACCTTCCGTCTATGTCCACATAAGAAAGTATAAGTTTTCGGTTCCCGAAAACCGCTTTCTTATTGGCGATAAAAATTTCCGCTTAACGCGGTCGCTCATCTTTGAATGTACGTCGATAAACGTTTTTCTCATTAAAAGTTATTGTACACGAATTAAGAGGAGGAATGCAATTTCTGCGGCACACGCATATGAACGAACAGACCAATCACGACTAGGATCAAGAGAGAGCCTAAGGCTACACGGCTAGCCAAATTGCCAGATGACGCGAGCGCCCAGGTAATCGTACCATAGAGAGCAGGTCCGACGATCGAGGACACTTTACCTGAGAAGGCGAACAATCCGAAGAATTGACCGCGTTTCTCTTCCGGCGTTAGCTGAACAATGAGTGTCCGGGATGTGACCCACATAGCGCCCATAGACACCCCATACAAGCTGCCGGCAACCCAAAATACGCTCTGACTTGTTGCAAATGCCGCTAAGGAGATGGCAATAATAAGGATGAAGGCGACGATGGTCACCGCTCTTTTGGGACCGATATTTCTGGCCACATAGCCGAAAAGGAACGAACCGATGATACTAGATACCGTTGAAACGAGGTAGAGAAGAATGAATTGCCCCGTGGTGAAGCCCATAACGGTATTCGCATAAATGGCCATCACGGCAATCGCCGTGGCAATCGCATCGTTAAAGAAGAAGTAGGCGATCATGAACAAGAAGGCAGCTCGGTACTTTCTTGCTTCTTTGAACGTAGCCCAGATCTCACGGTAACCGCTGAGAAGCGACTTTTTCCCGCTGACGGGCTTCTGAGGCTTCTCTTTGTAAAAAAGCATGATAGGCAAAGAGAAGATCAGAAACATAAGCGCACTAGGGATGAACGTATTTTCAAAATGATTGCCGTTGATCAATGGAAACACGACAAGTCCAACTAATGTGCCGACATAACCAACCGCTACGCCAACTCCCGAAATGATGGGAATCTCACGTGCATTACCCAGATCCGAAATCATTGAATCGTAGAAAATTAAGCTGGAATTGTAAAAGAATTTGGCGACCATGAAAAAGAAAATCACGCCTAGTATGGAGGTGTTGAGTCCCATCCACTGCTGGTCTGTGTGCCAAAGGGCGGAAGCGCCCATGAGGAGAGTTGCCGTGATAGCAATAAGCGTAAAAGGGACGAGGTAAGCCTTCTTTTTACCTGTCCGGTCAATCCATACCCCGAATAAGGGAGACAATAACACGAGAAAGAGGCTGGATATCGCATTGGAGTAAGTAATGAAAGTACTGGCGATCTGATTCAGCTCTTCGCTCTTGCCTAACGTTTCTTTTAAATAAAAGGGATAAAACACAGTCACGATATTGGAGGAAAAAATCGTATTCGCGAAATCGTACATCGCCCAAGCGAATATCGGTAAGGAGAAGAACAGGGTCCATACTTTACGTGCTTGCATCGGATTGGAAGTGGATTCAAGCTTTGCCACGAGGGTCACACCCTTCCTTCTCATCAATTGGTATTTTCTCTAGTATATTGGCTACCGGGCATGGAAATCCCTCTGTCTTTACAATAAAAAAACTCTCCCTCTAATCAAATTGGAAGGAGAGAGAGAGGGGATACCACAATAGTTGCATGGAATGCCTAACGCGAAGGCTCTCTTTGACGCGTTAAGCATCCGATTGCGGCTTTTTGATTTCGACCTCGATTACATCTATGCTCTCTTTCATTTCAATCACATCGATGCCGTTACGCTGTAGAGTGGTCGAGAGGTTCTCTTTATTTTGAGCTGGGAAAACGTAAGCATTACTTTGCTTATTATCGAGGAGGCGTTTCGCCACCTGGACGAGACGCTCCATTGTGAACGGCTTTTTGAGATATTTCTCAATCTCTTTTTCATGGTAATCATGAGGCGGATCGAGCGCTGTTGAAACGATAACGGGGGTCTGATAGTGCACCGGATGACGGTATAAATCAGCGATGAAATCCCAACCTGTCTTGGCACCCTCCAGATGAATATCGACGATGAATAGAATCGGTCCCTCGCCTTTACAGCGATTAAGCGCGATAATGCCCTCCTCAGCAGAACGAAGCTGCATGGAGGGGAGCCCCAACTTGTTCAGTGCAACTTGAATGAGCTTCGCCAGATTATCGTCATCTTCGAAAATAACAATTTGACCATCCATGTTCGAAATCTCATATAGATCAAGCTCAATTCGGAATGTCGTACCTTGTCCCATTTCGGATGTATAGGAGATATGTCCGTGGTGTCCTTCTACAATCTCTTTCACAATAGCGAGACCTAAGCCGGTACCGCCAATTTGGCGACGGTCCGAGTTGTCGACACGGAAGAACTTGGAGAACATTTGATTACGGGCTTCCTCTGGGATGCCGAGTCCGTAATCTTGAATCGCTACGGTGATTTTACCTTGGTCGACAGTTAGGTGAATATCGATGTGATCTGCTCCTGGTGAGTACTTAATCGCATTGCTGATCAAGTTGTCGAATACTTGACGAATACGATCAGCATCCGCTCGCACCCATAGTTCCGTTTCTTGCTGATGAATGAGAATACGATGGCTATGCTTATCCTGCCACTGCTCAGCGATCTCTTGTACAGTAGGCAGCAGATTGACAGGGGAGAAATGATACAGTTGTCGACCTGATTCCATCCGCTGCAAATCAAGGAAATCGTTAATTAAATTCGATAAGCGATGTGCTTCTTTATAAATGGTTTCCATGTATTTCTTTTGTTTCTCTTGTGAAAGTTCCCGATGCAGCAGGATCTCGATAAAACCAAGTACACTGGCCAGTGGAGTCCGCAGCTCATGAGATACAATACTAATGAATTCATTCTTCATTTCATCGATACGTTCTTCTTCGGTGCGATCACGAAATACGAATAAGTAGCCTTGCTGTTCGGTATCTTCACTGACTACGGTCGCATATAGCTCCGCGTGTTGAACCTGATCCTCATGCTCGAAACTAAAGCGTTGTGTGAGATGAGACAGTGAGCCATCAATTAACGCTTCAATGGATGAAGCGACGCCTATAAAGCTCGGAGAATCGGCAGCTATTTCGTGACTGCTATCAACCAGGTTCTCACCTTTGTGTTCATTTAAATTGAAATACCGATTCATTCGATGATTAGAGAAAAGGATAGTACCTTGCGAATCACACATCATCATGCCCTCATGTGCGGATTCCAAAATATTTTGAATCAGATCGCGCTGCCCTTCGATGAGCTGCTTCTCCGTTATTAATTGATCATTCAGCTCTGCTAAGCTGGCCGCTTGCTTGAGCCTCTCGTCATTCATAACCTGCGCATAGAAGGCGAGTCCGAACTGACGAACTAAACCTTTGGTCAAACGTTGGTTATTTTCTTGAAAGTCGGAGCTTTGATAGCTCGTTAGCAGCAAGAAGCCAATGACCTGCTGTTTATCGTCCAAGAGAGGGACATATTGATCGACAGCTCGTGTCATTCCCCCATGGACACCTTGTTCATGACCGGATACATCTCGTGTATGTACAAAAGGTGTCCCTTCATCGAAAACACGCCTAGCCGGTCCGAAAAGCTCTCTCTGATTCAAATTAATATGTTCTTTCGGATAACCAATGGAATGAATGACTTCATAAGAAGAAGAGTCCTCTGCGTGACGTTCCATGACGACCAGAGCCGCATCCTGCGATAACGAATTAAGCAGTGCTGGGAGCGTATGTTTCAAGAAATCTTTCAGCTTCACGTAGCCTGTAAGCTTCTCCTGATAGGATGAGATGAGTTCCAAATCCCTTTCTCGTTCGGATAGCTTCGCGAGTGTTATCTGCTGCTCTTCCTGCTGGGCCATAATCTCCTCATTCTGAGTCTCCAAGCTTTCGGCCATATAGCGATACGTTTCCTCGCTTCTGCGAATCTCTTCTTCAGCATGATAGGCTCGATAGGAAATGAAAATGGACAGACCGCCTGCAATTAAGGCAATCAGACTGCCTACCATTGTAATCATACGAGAGATTTTACCTGCTTTAAGGGAAGCTGCGTAGGCATCTGACGTGATTTGCTCGATTGCCTTTTCGATGCTTACGTGAATTACTCGATAGCGATCCATCATCGTTTTACCAGACGCTATACGAGCTTTCGCCTCTTCTGTTTTACCGGCACGAACCAACTCCAATTGTGTGTCGAAGTATCTCTGTAAGTTATTAATGGCAGGTATGGCTTGCGTGTCCATAATAAGCTGCAAGGTGGGGTACTTTTTATCGTATTTGCTGATCGTGTTCAGATCCAGCTCCAGCTGCTTTTTACCAGATGTATAGGGCTCCAGGTATTGTTCATTCCCTGATAATTCAAAACCGCGGATACCTGTTTCTTGGTTAATTAAATGTTTAAGCAGGCTGTTCGTTGTGTTTGAAATCGGAATGGAATCGTGCACGATCGCATCGCTTTCCCTTTCCACATTGCGAGAAGCGATAAAGTTGGAGACACTCACAAAGGCTAATAAAAGGACGATTAAAATAACGTATAGCATGGAGATCCGAGATCTCGTGAATGTCTTCATAGCAATCGGTCACCTAGATTCTAATAGGATGAATGGATGCTCTAAAAGTTCGACATGAGTCAACAAAATCCTTTTAAAAACGATCATGTTATGTTTTCTTCCATCAGTGCATTGCAAGATATGGAAATGTCGTTTAAAATATGATTCATTACACGATTGATGTTAAGTTTTAAGATCATCGAAGTTTGCTTGAGGAGGCGCACCGTGCAGGTAAAAGACAGCAGGATTCCGCCACTACTCGAAGTACGTCCATTCTTCCAACCGATACTTTCACTTCAGAGCCAAGAAATCATCGGCTATGAAACACTGGGAAGACGAATTCGGGAGGGTAGTGTCGAAAGTTTGGGGCCTTTTTTCAAAAATCCTGACATTCCCGAAGACATGCAGCTTCATATTGATCGGCATTTGAGGGAGCGGGCGATCGAACAGCTAGCTTCGGCTCAAGATGAGAGTTTCTTATTCATCAACTTAAAACCTTCATGGATCTATCAAACCTATAAGCGCACAGGCGTGCTGCCAACCATCGAGCTATTAAGGAAATATCAAATAAATCCGGCACGTGTCGTGATCGAAATAACCGAAGAGGAATTCACAGGGAAGCTTCATGAGCTGACGCAAATTGTAGAATTATATCGAGAATTCGGCTGTACGATTGCCATTGACGATGTGGGCAGCGGGTTTAGCAATTTCGACCGAATCGCCAGTCTACAACCGAAGATATTGAAGATCGATCTTAATATTTTGAAAAAAAGCGCCATCCACGCCGGCTACAAGGCGCTGATGCAATCCTTTTCCATTCTAGCGGCTCAAATGGGGGCCTCCCTGCTCGTCGAAGGGGTGGAAACGAAGCAAGAACTGCGCAGTGCTCTTCAAATCGGAGCAAGGTATGTACAGGGTTATCTCTTCTCCCAAGCTGAACCTCAGCTGCAGCACAGGGATGCCTTTAAGTCTATGCTGAAAGAGGAAATGAAACTCTTTGGTCAAGATGAACTTGGGCGCTATAGCCGCCTTTTGACCATTCATCAAAGTCTAGATTTGCTTATCCATTCTTCTGTCTGTATATCAACAGCTGAAGATGCAGATCGTGTCATCGAAAATATCATTAGCAACGTGTCGGAAAACTGTATACGTATGTACATCTGTCGGGAGGACGGCTACCAAATCTCGTCCAACTACAGCCGCAAAGACGAAGCATGGAACAAAGATGAGAGCTATCGCGGGGCAAACTGGACGTGGAGGCCCTATTTCATCTCCAGCATCATGATGATGAACCTGCAAAAACAAGGGATCCTATCCCAAGCTTACACAGACTTGGACACCTCGCATGAGATTCAGACTTATTCGTGTGCATTGGGAGAGGGCTTTTATTTGTTTGGAGATTTGATGATCTGATAGGATAGATTGAGAGATTACGAGGTAGAGAGCGCGTATAAAATAGAATGTGAAAACGAGTGTCTGAGAGGTTACCCCAGGTGGCCTTTTTTGTGTTTGAAGCAACTTCTCAACCCTCCAGACATCTGTTTTAGGCAAAAAGAAATCCTGCACAAAACCATGCAGGATTTCTTTGTATTTCATGGCAGTAAGACTGACGAACGTATATGAGGCATTGTCGTGTGCCGAACCGCGAACCCCAGACTCCTAAGCCTCGACCCACTCGCGGCGCAGCGAGAACAGATCGCGCAGCTCGTCGGTCGACAGCTCGGTGATCCAGTTCTCGCCGGAGCCGACGATTTGCTGGCTGAGGCCTAGCTTGCGCTCGATCATCTCATCGATGCGCTCCTCCAGCGTGCCCAGCGTCACGAACTTGTGCACCTGTACGTGGCGCGTTTGGCCGATACGGAAAGCGCGATCCGTCGCTTGATTCTCGACGGCGGGGTTCCACCAGCGATCGTAGTGGAACACATGATTCGCCGCCGTCAGGTTGAGCCCGATGCCGCCGGCCTTCAGCGAAAGAATGAACACATTCCGCTGCTCGTCGACCGGCTGGCTGACGTCTTGGAAGTGCGCGATCATCTCATCGCGCCCATTCTTCGGTGTTCCGCCGTGCAGGAACAGCACTTTCTCGCCAAGCTCCTGCTGCAGCACATGCTGGAGCAGGTTGCCCGTCTCCACAAACTGCGTGAAAATCAAGCATTTGTCACCCTCTTGGCGCAGCTCTTGCACCATCTCAAGCAGGCGCTCCAGCTTGTTCGAGCGTCCGCTCCATGGCGCGTGGATGCCTTCTTTGAGCAGCAAAGCAGGGTGATTACACACCTGCTTCAGCTTCGTCAGAGCGGCGAGAATGAGACCTCGCCGCTCCATGGCGGAGAGCTTATCCAGACGATCAAACATGTCTTGGATGTAGTTCTCATACAGCGAGCCCTGCTCGGCGGTAAGCGAAATGAACGTCTTCGACTCGTTCTTCTCCGGCAGATCCAGCTGAATTGCGGGATCTTTCTTCTCGCGGCGCAGCAGGAAAGGGCGGATCAGCTTCTGTACCTTGCCGATTGTCTCACTATCGCGCGTCTTCTCGATGGCATTCACATAGCGGTGTGTGAATTCGCGCACCGTGCCCAGATAGCCCGGGTTTGCAAAATCAAAGATCGACCACAGCTCCGTGAGCCGATTCTCAATTGGTGTTCCCGTTAACGCTATGCGATGGTAACCATCGAGCCGGCGAATAGCCGAAGCTTGCTTCGTATAAGCATTTTTTATATTTTGGGCTTCGTCCAAACAGATGGAGTTCCAGGCAATTGAGCCTAACTCAACCTCATCCAGATGGGAAAGCGTGTAGGATGTCAAAACTAAGTCAACCTTGCCAACGACTTCTTCATTAAAAGCAGGTCCCTTTAAACGTTGAGGGCCATAGTGAAGATGAACCTTCAGCGACGGCGCAAAGCGCTTAAGCTCCATCTGCCAGTTCCCGAGCACGGACGTCGGACATACCAATAGGGAAGGTGTGTCAGGCTTCTCGTTCTCTTTCACCGTGAGTAAATACGTAATCCACTGAATCGTCTTCCCGAGACCCATGTCATCGGCCAAACAGCCGCCTAGGCCGAAACGGCGCAGGAACAACAGCCAAGAGATACCGTCCACTTGATAGTGGCGCAGCGATCCTTGAAAGCTGGGCGGCGGCTGTATCGTCGGAATGGACTCCACTTGCGTAAGCTGATCGACCATGTGACGCAGCTGTTCGTTCAGCTCGACCTCCATCTCGATGTAGCGCATCGCATCGGGGTCATCCTCGGCCGGCAATAGCCCACCGGCATCGCCAGCGAAGTGAAGCTCGAGCACATCGCGGAAGGAGAGGCCCTGCTTCTTCTGCACCTGCTTCATAATCTGCTCGACCTGTGCCATGAACAGCGGGTCGAGCTGAATCCAGTTGCCGCGAATCTGGATCAGCTTGCGCTTCTCCTCCAGCAGCTGCCGGAATTCCTCTTCCGTCAGCTCCAAATCTCCCACAGCCAGCTTCCAGTCGAACTGCATCAGCTGGGTCAGCCCGAACATCGTCTCCCGTCCAGAACCGACGGAAGACTTGATCTTCGCGCGCAGCTTCGGCTTCATCTTGCGGATGCGCTCCCACCAGGCCGGCAGGAACACACTCGTCCCGGCCTCTACAAGCCGGACGCTTCCCTCTGCGAGGAAGCGCCAAGCCTCTTCCTCCGTCAACGTCTGACGGAGCCCGGCACCACCTTCCGCATCCAGCCACGGCAGGATGCGTACCCACTTCGCCGCGTCGCGTTCTACGCGGCTGAGCTCTGGCAGCCACGCCTCCGGCAGCGGCAGCTCACCAACGACCGGCTCGCCGCTAGGTGTCACGGTGCGCAGCACCTCCGGCGCAAGCCGGTCCTGCAGCAGCACGCGCAGCTGCCAGCCGGCGCCGTGCGCCAGGTCCGGCTCCACGAGCTGCAGACAGGTACGCATGGGCGACCGGTCTTGACGCCAACCAATGGCGACGAGCCAATCCTCCTCGTCGAGCCATAGATCAGCGCCGATCTCACCGCGGCGCATCAAAGGATGCGCGGCTTCGAGCTTGCGCAGATTGTCTTTCATGAGGCCGTCGGCGTCCACCCACTCGGGAATCAGCGCATGAATCCAGCGCGATACGGCTGGTGATTCTAGAGCCTGCAGCTCCTCAGGAAGCTGCAGCTTCCAGCCAATTTCGCCAGCTTTCCATTTCTCATAGTCCGGCATGAAGCTCCCGGAAGCTAGTGCCTCCTTTACAGCCGGAGCAAGGCGCATCAGATCCGCACAGTCCTGATCCCAGCTAAGCTGTAGATGCTGCACAGGTTGCGGATCGCTGAAATAATCGAGTGCATCGAGCGGTTGCAGCTCGATGCCTTCCCGATTTTGCCACTCGCTGGGCTCCATGAACGTGCCGAAAAAAGAGGCGCGGTGCCAGGCAAACAGCATATTTTTCAAATCAAGAGCATCCCAAATGCCGCCGTTCTCGCGGGTACCCCATAGAAATAAAGAACCATTAGGTATGGAGCTAACGTGAACTGTCAGCGCGCTGGTTTCGATCATCGAATCCATTTTCCTTTCTTGAGCTCTTCTTGGAAAGCACGCAAGCGTGAGAACTTATCAGCTAATCGATATACGTAGTGCTCCCAGCGGTCGTCCTGGCCTAATTGTTTATAGATGCCGTGCAGTTTCTTAAGCAGTCGAACAGCTGTCTTATAGGAAGCCCTATTTTTCTCCAGAACAGCCCGTTCGGCCGCTTGGTGATAGAGGGGGAGGAGTAGAGCCGAATCATGCTCTTCAATCGCCTTAAGCTCCATACCATATAAACTCAGTGGTGATATGCGGTTCGCTAATTGTAAGTCCACCCACTGCCGATACCGTTTCGTTTGCAATAAATATGCCGTGTAATAGTAATAAGAACGAGGCAGCAGGGACTCCATTACCTGCACCCATTCGCTATCGGATTCTAGATGCTTGGTCGTATCGAGCCAGTATTGGCAAAAGGTCCGGAAATCATCGTGATGTGCATTCGCAATTGACTTGAACAGCCAACGCAGCCAAACAAGCATGTTGTTCCACTGTTTATCGTTGTAATAATAGTTCAGGTAAAGGAAGTAATCCTTCGCATTGGGATGAGTGAGCTGCCCTAGACGCTCAAAGGCGCTTGTCGTATCCCCCTGCATAATATCAAAATGCGCTCTTGCCGCCAGAAGTGTATCCTTCTTCCGAGCTAAGAGGTCCTTCTTCGTGAGAAGTGCGTCGAGACGCTGAATTTCCTCTTTTTGTGCTGCAGAATGATTCGTCAGTTTCCACCAAATGAAGCGGTACACAAACAGCCAATCAATCGGACTATCCTTACCCTGCAGGGCGAATTCTCCGAGCATTTTCATGGTGGATAGCCAATGTTTGGGTTCCGCCTCGAAAGAGGTATTCACATCAGTTTGTTCCACGAATTCAACCAGCTTATCCTCACAATTTTTCGCGGCAATTTTGCAGCCGTTCTCGTGATAATAAGACAAATAAGAGCTTTTCGTTTCTTGATAAAATTGTTCGATTTTCCGCATCATGAACAGCACAATATGGAACATATAGAGCTCGCGGGTTGAACTTCTCCAATCTGCCGCATAGCCTGGCAAGGACTCGAGTGCAGAGTCATAGAAGGTTTCGATCGAGTGCTGATGAGAAATGGAGAAGCCATGGAATTTTCCTTCAAAAAAGCGATGCCAATCAGCTGGCATAGCCTCTTCAAGAGGCACGTTGGCCTGTGCAGCCGCAGCGGCTTTGCGTTCCTGTATCAAAGTTGCCCCGCGTGAGGGCTTTTTCCGTGTGTGTATTTGTTGTTTTAACTGTTGAAGCAGCAGTTCCGGACGTCCATAAGGTGCATACAAGCTGAAGAAAGTGGCACCGATATGTTTACAAAAGCCATCATAGGAGCAGCTGCACTCACTAGTGGCGAAATTTTCTAAATTAAGCATCGTGTTCAGTATTTTTTTGCCTGCGACGGTCGCCTGAACGTTCATGCCTTTCAGATCGACTTCGGTCACACGACCTTTATGGTAATACTCCCAGCCCTGCTCCAGAACGACGGCGTCGAAATGAAGCGGGATTTGCTTGATTAGGTAGTTCATTCGATTTTTGGGAATCTGCAGTTTCAGCATGTGTGCTTTCCTACCCTCCGAGCGGTACATTCCTTCTTCCATAGTAACAGATTTTTCCCGAAATTGCCCATTTCCACAGTTTATGCCAAAGGGTATTTTTTTACACATCAGAAAAAAAGTTCTCATCGGTTAAAAGGGGTTCACCCTGCATTCCTGCCTATAATATGATAAAGTGAAGCTATACGAAATGCTTTTGAAGGGAGACTGCGCGAGTGGGTATTAAATTTGGCAGAGAATATAAGGACATTGTCACTGATTTCGTGCGCGGCATTGAGCTGGTTGATGGATTTTATGAGCTGTTGGAGATGAATGCAGACGACTGGTTGGAGCTTGATAAGGACGAACAGGAAGAATGCCTGCGAACGCTGGCTGACGATATTTTTTACGGATTAGGAAACGCACCTGTGATGCAGATAGGCGCGGGATCCGTTCGCCATGATCCGAATAATCACGTGCTGAAGGTTCATGACGGGGAGAAGTTGGTTTCCGTCATCTATTTGGTCTAAATAAGGCAGAAGTGTGATATAGAAAGGTGTATGGAGTTATGCTGGATGGAGCAAGGAAGGTTTTACAACAAGTTTATGGGTACCCGGAATTTCGGGAGGGCCAAAAGAATATCATTACGAATCTGCTTGAAGGTCGAGATACGCTAGGCATTATGCCGACGGGCGGAGGTAAGTCGATCTGTTATCAAGTTCCTGCCATGCTCATGGAGGGTGTGACGTTGGTTATTTCACCGCTGATCTCCTTGATGAAGGACCAGGTGGATGCGCTCCAAGTGCTTGGTGTTCCGGCAACTTTCATTAATAGTACGCTGGAAGCTAGAGAAGTGGAACAGCGGATGCAAGGCGCCATGCAGGGCAAATATAAACTGCTGTATATCGCGCCAGAGCGGCTGGAGTCTGAACGATTTCGTGCTCGAATGTCTGCGCTGAATCTTCCGCTTGTGGCTATTGATGAAGCGCACTGCGTGTCGCAATGGGGACATGATTTTCGCCCGAGCTATGTGTCGATTGCTCCGTTCATTCGCGAGCTGCCTAATCGCCCGATTGTTGCAGCCTTCACAGCTACGGCTACTGCCGAGGTCACAGCAGATATTGCGAGATTGCTTGATTTGGATCAAGCGGGTATATTCGTCAATGGTTTTTCACGGGATAATCTGGAATTATCGATACTTCGCGGGGAGAATAAACGGGATTACATTCAGAATTATGTGAAAGAGCATACGCATCAGCCTGGTATTATTTATGCCGCTACACGTAAGGATGTTGAAGAGCTATATGAAACATTGCGCAAAAAAGGCTTCGCCGCAGGGAAGTACCACGCTGGTCTAACCGACGAGGAACGCTCCTACATGCAGGAGGCATTTCTATATGATGACATTCGGGTGATGATCGCGACGAACGCTTTTGGGATGGGCATCGATAAGTCCAACGTCCGTTATGTCATTCATTACAATATGCCGAAAAATATGGAGGCTTACTATCAAGAGGCCGGACGTGCCGGTCGTGATGGAGAGCCGAGTGAGTGCATTCTGCTTTTTAGCGCGCAGGATATTATGACGCAGAAGTTTTTGATCGAGCAGAATCAGCTCTCGCCAGAGCGTAAAGCGAACGAGTATAAGAAGCTGCAGACCATGATCGACTTTTGCTATTCGCCACGCTGCTTACGCAACGTCATTCTGCACTATTTTGATGAAACCAATATTAAAGATACTTGCGGCAATTGCAGCTCGTGCAAAGATGATCGCGATACGGTGGATATCACCGTCGAAGCACAGAAGATTTTCTCCTGCATCCGCAGGATGGGGGAGCGTTTCGGCATCTCGATGGTCGCCTCCGTGCTCAAAGGCTCGAAGGCGAAGAAGATTGTCGACTATCGCTTCGATCGTCTGCCGACGCATGGTATTATGCGAGATCTGCCAGAGAAGGAAATTTCTGATCTGATCAACGTGTTGATTTCAGAAGGATATTTGCAGCTATCGGATGGTCAATATCCGGTTGTGAAGCTGCTGCAGCCCGCAGCAGAAGTGCTTCAAGGGAAGCTGCAGGTGTACCAGAAAGTGCGTAAGCAGCAGGTTAAGGCTGCCGCTATCGATAACACCTTGTTCGAGCAGCTGCGCCTGCTTCGTCGGGAAATTGCCGCACGCGAGAAGGTGCCGCCATATATTATTTTCTCGGATAGCACGCTGCGTGAAATGAGTGAGATTTGTCCGACATCGGAATCCGCCATGCTGCGAATCAAAGGTGTCGGCGAGGTGAAATACCGAAACTACGGGAAGCCGTTCTTGGACCTCCTCCGCACGTATGCAGGAGAGAGCGAATTGGGTGCGGTCGCTTATGATTTTGATTAAAATCAGAGGAGTGGTGATAGGTGAAGCTAGGGAGCACTGCCATTGATCAGAAGCTTGCGGAGGTGACTGGCTGGACGACAGACGATTACAAATGGATTGTGCGCAAATATCGATTTACGGCATTTATGCAAGGCATAGACTTCGTGAATGAAGTCGCGAACATAGCAGAAGACGTTAACCATCACCCCATGATCGCCATCGATTATAAGATGGTCACGCTGCGACTTACGTCCTGGCATGCAGGCGGCTTAACCGATTTGGATTTCGAATCCGCTGCTAAATTTGATCAGGCTTTCACTGACATTACTACTAGCGGTGGATCACCTGATTAAGCTCGGTCCGTTAAATACCATGCAGTGAAAGGCAGCCATCCCCGTCGGAGTCCACTTTTCATACGTGTCTGTAATCGTAAAACCAGCTCTCTCGTACGTCTGGATCGCACGTTCGTTCCAGACAAGAACTTCTAGATCAATCTCCTGCAGGGGCGTCCGGTGCTGGGCTTCTTGAATAAGAAGTTGGACGAATTGGGTACCGATTCCGCTCCCTTTTCCACAAAGATCCGGTCGAAGTCCTAGCCCTAAACGTGTCACCCCAACAATGGGGAAGAATTGAACGAACCCAGACAATATTCCGTTGTCATCCACCACGGCTCGATACTGCTCAGATCGAATTTGAGGGTCAGCGAATTCAGCTTGTTCGTGAAGCATTGTCTCCCAAGGAGACCAATTGTATAAATCGTACGGAGGCGAATACTTCCAAGTGCAAAGTTCATGGCAATTCGCTTCAGTTAGGGTAACGACGCGCCATAGTAAGCTTGCCTGTATCTTTGTATCCGTATTTATCATCCTTTCATCTATTGGTCGGAGGTTCAAATGGATTGGCATAGTCATATTCCAATTAGCACAATAACTTTATTTTCTATGCTCGTTTTGGGATTAACCCTATTCCGAATCTCGTTGAAAACAAAATGGCCACTTGTGCTGTTTGTTTCCTTCGTTATTTCATGTTTATTTAGATTATTTTTATCCCAGCAGTGGGCGGAGAGCTTGCATCCTATGCTCATTATTGTAACGGAAGCGGTCTTTATTCACTATATATTTCGCGTGCGAAAGCTGCATGCGCTCATGGTAGCGTTCCTCGGCTCACTTGGCTATACGGTTTATTTGGCCATTGTTCTATTTATCATGCCGCTCATTACCCATATTTCAATTGATATTTATTTTGAGGGGCTTGATTCCTCTTATCGTGCTTTGAAAATGGTGGCTGCATTACTTACGTACCTCACGGCAGTGGTTCTGGTTAAGAAACGCTTAGGTTTTACCGTTCGAATCGAGTTAAGCTCCAAAAGTGCTTGGCTTCCACAGAAAAATGTCCTGCTGCATGTGTTTTTCTTCGCATTTCTCCTGTTCTCATTGACTTATTATGGAGTTAAGTTGGAAATAACGTCCATATTCTACTTCGCAGCAGGTTTATGCTTGCTATTGGGATGGATTATTTATCTCTTGTATCGGAAGGAAATGGAAGACATGTAACCGAGGATACCTTTCATCATAAAGGCAAGATTTGGGGTACAATGAGTATATAGACTTACATAGGAATAGGAGGTCACTTCTAGATGACCCAAGTTACAATTCGTGAAGCGGTAATGCAAGATATTCCGCAGTTGAAAACGTTAATGCTCGCTTATATTGTGGACTTCTATCAGTATCGACAACCCGAGGATGAGAAGTTGAACGGATTAATTCACCAACTGCTTGAGCAGAAGGAAGGTATTCAATTCGTAGCGGAGACGGATGACGGGACGCTGGTCGGCTTTGCGACCTTATATTTTACCTTCAGCACTCTGCGTGCTTCCAAAATAGCGATTATGAACGACTTATTCGTCATTGAGGCTGAACGTGGCCAGGGTGCAGCAGGGAAACTATTTGCTGCTTGCAAAGGATATGCCGCGAGAAATGGATATGCCAATTTAACATGGACAACAGCCAAAGATAACTTCCGCGCCCAAGCATTTTACGATAAAATGGGTGGAGATCGCAGTGATTGGCAGACGTACTCCGTTAATCCAACGAGTGGGATGGGCGATTAATCGAATGACGAAAGATGGTGGCATGAAACTGTGGAAAATATCGTAAGTCAGACTTGGCTGCTAGGACAGCTTGGCGATGCGAACATCGTGATTGCGGATTGCCGCTTTGCGCTAGGACAACCAGAATCAGGCAGACAGAATTATGAGAAAGACCATATAACAGGAGCTGTGTACGTAGACTTGGAGAAAGACCTGTCCGGTGCCACAATGGCGCACGGAGGTCGGCATCCGCTCCCTGATCTAGGAGCCTTCTCTATCCTCGTGGGCAACCTCGGGATCGATGGTACGAAGACCGTCGTGGCTTACGACGATCAAGGCGGAGCCATGGCTTCGCGGCTATGGTGGATGCTGAAATTCCTCGGTCACTCCGAGGTATACGTATTAGACCAAGGGTATGCAGCTTGGAAAGCTGCTGGCTACCCGGTTACCGATGAAGTGTCCGCTGTGTTCCCGCGGACTTTCTCACCGAAGGTGAATCGCGCTATGCTTGCGAGCATGGACGAGGTCAAGGACAAGCTCGGCCGCCTAGGCACCGTGCTCGTTGACTCGCGCGAGGAGCGCCGCTACCTCGGCTTGGAAGAGCCGATCGATGCGGTGGCTGGCCACATCCCAGGCGCTCGCAACTTCTTCTGGAAAGGCGTTCTCGGTGAGAACGGCGCTTGGTTGTCAGCTGCGGAGCAGGAGAAGCACTTTGCCGCGCTGCGCGATGCCGATGAAATCATCGTCTATTGCGGATCCGGCGTGACGGCGTGCCCAAACGTGCTGGGCCTTAGCGAAGCGGGCTTTGATAACGTGAAGCTCTATAGTGGAAGCTGGAGCGATTGGATCTCGTATGAGGACAATCCGATTGCGAAGGGCGAGGAGTAAGTACTGGGAAGCCGCGTCGTACGCGGGTTTGAGGGCTGTGACAGGTTACCGAGAGGTGGGCTGTTGCGGCCCTCTTTTGGTTTGTAGAGTAATTATTTTCGTTCCCGAAGTCTCCCCCTGAACCTCCTATGAAGAATAGCTTTGCCTCAAAGTCACTTTAAGTTCATCATGTGCCGTATCGGAGTCAATGCCAGATGACGATGATATTACTTCTTGACGAACAGCCTGGTTGCATTCTATTATTCAATTAATGAATTGAATATGAAAGGGCGAACGATCATGGAATCTGTACCCGAGGCAATCACTTCCGCAAAAGAATTTAAAAATGAACTGTTTCAGCAGTTAGCACGGGTGGGGAAGTGTCTATCCAGCGACAAACGGCTTGAAATCTTGAGCTTGCTTACTCAGGGGCCTAAGTCGGTAGAGAAGCTGGCCCAAGTCACGGAGATGAGCGTGGCTAACGTATCCCGCCATCTGCAGGTTTTGCTCGATGCCAGGCTAGTGAAATTCAGTAAGAAAGGTACATATGTCATCTATTCGTTGGCTGATCCTTCCATTGCCGCGTTTTTGTTTGCTTTGTGGAACATTGGCGAGAGCCAGCTTGCGGACGTCGCGCGGATTAGACAGGAATTCTTACAGGGCTATGAGGATGTGAGGACGCTATCTTTGGAGGAAGCGAGGGCGAAGATAGAGGCCGGAGCGATCATCCTGCTCGATGTACGTCCGAGAGACGAATACGAGGCTGGCCATCTGGCGGGAGCCATCTCCGTACCAATGGAGGAGTTGGAAACATACCTTCAAAATCTGCCTAGGCCCTTTGAAGTTGCGGTCTATTGCAGAGGTCCCTACTGCATCTGTTCGACACAGGCTGTAGCCAAGTTGCAGCGGGAGGGGATCATGGCATACCGGTTGGAGGGGGGAGAGTATGAATGGCTGAAGGCAGCGAATTGATTAGAGAGTACATTCATTCTCCTGAGAGACAGCAGCAGCTCTATCGGAGATCGCTTACGATCGTGATCATCGCCCAACTCTTCGGCGGAGCGGGACTCGCGGCAGGCGTCACGGTCGGAGCGCTGCTTGCTCAGGATATGCTCGGGACGGATAGCTTAGCTGGGGTTCCTTCGGCGCTATTGACGCTGGGCGCGGCCTCATCGGCACTGCTTGTCGGACGGCTTTCTGGGCGTTTCGGCCGTCGGGTAGGCCTAACCGTAGGTTTTCTTGCAGGGGGGATCGGCGCGATCGGAGTCGTATTCGCAGCCATCGCTAATAACCTTCCGCTTTTGTTCGCTTCGATGCTGATCTATGGCGCCGGTACGTCGACCAACCTGCAGGCGCGTTATGCGGGAACCGACTTAGCTCAGCCTAAGCAGCGTGCGAGAGCCATCAGCTTAGCCATGGTATTCACGACGTTTGGTGCGGTTGCGGGGCCGAACCTGGTGGAGGTCATGGGACGATTCGCTACATCTGTCGGCGCCCCTGCTCTGGCGGGCCCGTTTATGCTGGCGGCAGTCGCTTTTATTCTTGCAGGTCTAGTGTTATGGGCATGGCTCCGCCCAGATCCGTATATCGTCGCCAAAGCCATCGCCGAAGCACAACAAGCGAATCCATCCGAAGCGGCGGTTAATGCGAATCTCTTGGCGCCAGCTGTCGGTAACCGGGGGATCTTCATCGGGACGACCGTGATGGTCTTGACGCAGATCGTGATGGTCGCCATCATGACGATGACGCCGGTCCATATGATGCATCACGGACATGGGTTAAGTGCGGTCGGCACAGTGATCGGCATTCATGTCGCGGCGATGTTTCTGCCTTCCTTGGTAACGGGAGTTCTTGTGGACAAGGTCGGGCGCACGTTCATGTCCTACACATCGGGGATCACGCTGCTGCTAGCGGGACTTCTTGCCGCATGGGCGCCGGCCGATTCGATGGTCTGGCTCATCATCGCTCTAGCGCTGCTCGGACTCGGTTGGAACTTCGGACTAATCAGCGGCACTGCGCAGATCATCGATGCGACATCTCCGACCACGCGCGCCAAGACACAAGGAACGGTGGATGTTCTAGTCTCATTGGCAGGGGCATCGGGTGGAGCGTTGTCGGGCATGGTCGTCGCCAATTCCAGCTTTGCCTTCCTCTCTCTGGCGGGCGGCTTCCTGTCTCTGCTGCTAATCCCGGTTATGATCTGGTCGCGCAGAGGGATCGGTCGATAGATCAAAAAGAGAAGAGATAAGCATAGTGATCTAGTGTTATAATCACGCTAGATAGACGGAGTTAGAAGGGTGATAGACATGAGTGTAATTCGTTTGGAGAACGTCACTAAGAAATATGAAGAGTCCCTGATCTTTCGCGATATCTATTTTCGCGTGACCCAAGGAGAGCGTATTGGCCTAATCGGACGGAACGGTGCCGGTAAGTCGACGGTTTTCAAGTTGATTATGGGTCAAGAAGAGCCAACGTCCGGAAAAGTGGAAATAGATCCGCAGGTTAAAGTAGGGTACTTCTCCCAATTCTCGGAAATGCGCGGAAGCCTGTCCGTTCAGCAAGAGCTAGAAATGTGCTTCGAGCAAGTCGCTCTTATTGAGCGTGAACTTAAGGAAGTTGGAGAAAAACTCGGTGTGATCACCGATGACGGCGAAATGGATCGGCTGTTGACAAGGCAGGCGGAGCTTTTCGAACAAATGGAGCATTTGGATGGCTGGAACGTATCCGTCGAGATTAACACAGTTCTTACGAAGCTGGGGTTCAACGAGAGGTCTCGCAATCAGCCTATCGATGAGTTGTCCGGAGGTTGGAGAAACCGTGCTGCGCTCGCCAAGATGCTAATTGAGCTACCTGATGTCGTCTTGCTCGACGAACCGACGAATTACTTGGATATGGAAGGTATAGCGTGGTTGGAGCAGTGGTTGTATCGGTTCAAAGGCGCTATGATTCTGGTGTCGCATGACCGGCAATTTATTGACAAAGTAGTCACGCGAACGATCGAGATCGAGAACTATCATTTTCAGGAATATGAAGGGAATTACACCGACTACATCCGCAAAAAGAAGATGCGCAAGAAGGAATTGGACCGCCAGTTCGAGTGGGAGGAAGAGCTACTTCTCATGGAGTCAGAAGCCATCGACAGCCGTGCAACCAAGAAATCTTCTAAGGACCGTCTCTCCCGCCAACTGGCGGATAACAAAAAGCGGATAGAGCCGCACCCCGTCAATGTTTTAATCACTGATATTTATGAGAGACTGCGCTTTCCTGACAAGCTATGCGAAGTCAAGAAAATCGGGCAGACCTACGATGATCGGTCGATCTTTCAGAACGTAAGCTTCGACATTCAGAAGGAAGACCGCTTAGTCATCGTTGGCCCAAACGGAAGCGGGAAGTCCACACTCATTAAGGTGCTTACGGGTCAGGAGAAGCCCGAATCCGGCGAGGTGATCTGGGAGAAGGGCGTCAGCTACGCTTACTTCAACCGGATGTGGGAGGAGCTTAATCCTAAGGATACCGTTAGCCACGCGGTGAATACGTACGGATTGGGACTGGATGCCCCGCGGAAAAAGGTGAACAAGTTTCTAGCCATGCTGCAATTCTCGGAGATGGATCTAAGCAAGTTCATCGGCAACCTATCCGGCGGACAGAAGGCTCGGGTCGCGCTAGCGAAATGCCTTCTGTCCGGTGCCGCGGTCATTATATTGGATGAGCCAACCAATCATTTGGATTTAACGAGCATTCAGGTAATGGAGCAGGCGTTGATCCATTTTCCCGGCGCCGTCATTACGGTAAGCCATGATCGGTTCTTTATTGATAAAATCGGGACAAAAATGCTGACCTTCGACCCGGAATTGGGGATAAGCGAGCAGAATTTGTAAGAAAGAGGTTTCTCATTTGGAGCTGGGTCGTAATGAGGAGTAAGAAATGAAAGACCGCGCGGGATACGGGTTTAAGGGTTGTAGCAGGCTACGATTAGTAGCCTGTTGCGGCCCTTTTTGGTTTCTTTGCAACAAATCTGATGGGATGGAGCTGCCATGAAGCCCTTCGTAGGGGGCATTTTAAAATTTACTTTACCTTGACAAAATAACTTAACTCATGTTAATTTATTAACTAAAGTTAACTGAAAATATAGGAGATTACTCATGGATCGGTCAGCTATTTCTTTAAGGGAATTAAAAAAGGCTAGAACCAAAGTGGCATTGTATGAAGCCAGTTTGTCACTAATAGGAGACAAGATGTTTCGAGACACGATGCTCGACGATATTTGCCGGAAGGCGGAAATATCTCGTGTTACGTTCTTTAAATTTTTTCAGAAAAAGGAAGATTTGCTCGTTTATTTTATGCGTGTGTGGTTAACGGAACGTATCATTGAGATCGAAGCGGAGGGTAAACGGGGATTCTCGGTTATCCAGCATGTGCTCCATAAAGTGGCGGAAGAGACTGAGGAAAGAGCGGGATTGATGCCAAGTTTGATATCTTTTTTGGCAGAAATGAACATGCATCCTTGCATGCCGGAATTGAGTGAAGCAGAGGTTCATTTGCTTTTCCCTGGTCATGAGGAAGTTGGCGCGCAGACACCTGACATGTATAAACTGTTTCATCGTTGCATGACCGAGGCGGATACGGATGGAAAGCTAAGAAAAGAATTTACGGTAGAAACAGCAGTAAAGGTTCTGTTTACAGTGTTTTACGGAGCATTTTTGACTGCTCAACTATATGGTTCTAAGGATATTAAGGGCTTTTATAACACCCATCTACAATTGCTTGAAAATAGGTAAAAGGAGCGATGAATTCATGAGTAAAGTAATTCCGGGCAGATTTACGGCGCAGATGGATGGTTCTTTCGTTGTCTTTATCATTGGGATGAGAGTGAACAAATTATGGGCTCTACATAAGTGGCTGCCTGTGGCCAAGGCAATGAATCCAATGCTTCAAGAATTGTATCGCAACCCTGAATTAGGTTTTGTAGATGCCAGTTTTCATCTCTCTTGGCGAGGCGTGACCATTATCCAGTATTGGAAAACGTTTGAGCAATTAGAGCACTATGCAAGGCATGGTGCAACCCATTTAGAAGCGTGGCGTAATTTTAATAAAAAGGTTGGAACAGACGGCGTTGTCGGGATCTACCATGAAACCTATCTGATTCCTGAAGGGAATTACGAATGTGTGTATAACAACATGCCTGTCTTCGGTCTTGCAAAGGCTGGAAGCCACGTTCCCGCCGTCGGAAAACGAGAAACGGCAAGCAGAAGGCTTGGGCGTGATGGAGAGCCTGCTGTACCAACGCCTTCTAATCCGGCATAAGTGATTGTGTGGTGGATGAGTAGAGGCCGGATTATCCCAATAGGTTAATTTTTAAGGACTGTGATAGGCTGCCTTTGGGCAGGCTGCTGCAGCCTTTTTTCTTTAATAAAAGTCTTGAATTTCAAGACTCGCTGAATTGTAAAAGAATCCCATATAAGGGTTCGAAGAAGTGCATGGAAGAAAATGAAATAAAGCGGCTTGAACATTATCTAAGCCCTCTTTTTTGGGTCATTGGGTTGACCCTTCTTTAGCTCCAACTCCTCGTTTTGGATCATACGATCTTGCTTGATGAAGAGGAAAGGGATGAAAATACAGGCAATAATTAGGAGTGCTCGCTTCAAGTTCCAACGTCTTTGCACAAAAGCGTGCACTGCCGTTAAAATGTAAAGTATGAACATCACGCCGTGAAACATACCGCCGACAGAAACGAGTTGAGGCTGTTCCAAGAAGTATTTAAACGGCATGGCAATAAACAGGAGGAAAAGATAGGAGATACCTTCAATATAGCTTGTTAGACGCAAACGTCCTAAGGAAGAGGTAAGTATAATAATCGCTCCATTCTCGTTTTCAACGTTTTTTGAATTGTTTTTATTAGATCAAATCGAGTTCCAATACGACAGGACAATGATCGCTGCCCAATATATCGCAGTCAATTTGTGCATCAGTGATCTTAGGACCTAGTCTCGTAGAAGCAAGGAAGTAGTCGATTCTCCATCCCACATTCCGCGCTCTTACACCTGGCATATTAGACCACCACGAGTAGACATCTGTCCGATCTGGGTAGAGATGTCGGAACGTATCAATAAATCCCGCATCCAACAATTCCGTCATTTTGCCGCGTTCCTGAGGGGTAAATCCTGAATTATTGAGATTCCCTTTTGCATTCTTAATGTCAATTTCATGGTGGGCAACATTCAAATCGCCGCAAACGATAACTGGCTTTTGGGCGTCTAGTTGCAAGAGGTAGCTTCGAAAGCGATCTTCCCACTCCACTCGGTAATCCAGCCTGGAGAGATCCCGTTTAGCATTGGGTGTATAGACGGTCACTAGGTAGAAATTGTCGAATTCCAACGTGAGAATCCGACCCTCTGGCTCTTCGTTCTCCTCCATACCATATCTCACCGATAGCGGTTGAATTCTTGTAAAAACGGCAGTGCCGGAATACCCTTTTTTAACCGCATAATTCCAATATTGCGTATAGGCTTCGCCTAGTTCTAGGTTAATTTGTCCTTCCTGCAGCTTCGTCTCTTGAAGACAAAATATATCTGCCTCCATTTGCCCGAAATAATCAATAAACCCTTTATTTACACATGCTCTCAACCCATTAACGTTCCAGGATACAAGTTTCATCTTCATCTTTTCCCCTTGCTGCTTACAGTCATATATAGTTCAGTGTACCATAAGTTCGTCCCCGTCAGCGATGTATGAAGATATGAGAAATATTCCTTACATTCGCTCCTCCACTTCCACCATTGGATTATATACAACAGATTACTGATCCCTACACGTAATCAGCCATTTGATTGGACTAAATCCACTCTATTGCTCAGATACCGAGGTTTTGAGTCAAGTTCAGACGATTCTGTATATCATCGAAGGAGAAATGCATCATTTTCCAACCCATAGCGATTAGAAACGTTTCGCGATTCAGCGAGTAACTAAACTTCTCGCGATCCATATCTTTGACATAACTCTGAAAACCGTCACATTCAATACCAAAACGACCAAAGGGCGTTATATAGGCGAAATCGATAAATTGGGATTTGCGATTCCAATCATAAATTTCATACTCCGGATGCAAATGGTCGAGATGACCGAACAGAGGATGCCAGACATTCTGGAGAAAAAGCTTTTCTGCGTATAAATGTCCCCTAATGAGACGCCTCTTTCTTTCACCACTTCTGAGAGCAGCATGATGATCAATGAATGCTTGATGCGCAGTTTCAAAATCCAAATGCTCAAACCTCCTCTGCTAAAATAAAAAAACGCCCTTTCGCCAAAAGGCTAAAGGACGTTCTTCGTCTACGGTTATTATACCAAATAAGCATAATATAAGAAAATAGCGTACCTATCTATCAGCATTATTGATTTATTTTTTCACTCGCATGCGTGATATACTGTGTTTATCCGATTAAGTTCATAGGTTTAATAAAGATGGAAAGGCGGGGTTTTCTTATGACGAAAATTTATAGCAATTTGACAGAGTTAATCGGTAATACGCCGCTGCTTGAGCTCTGGAATTATAATAATCGGCACGGACTTGATGCCAAAATTGTCGCGAAGCTGGAGTATTTTAACCCGGCTGGCAGTGTAAAAGATCGTATCGGTTTCGCGATGATTAAAGAGGCTGAAAAATCAGGAAAGATCAATAAAGATACTGTCATTATTGAGCCTACCAGCGGAAATACAGGAATCGCACTTGCTTTTGCAGCCGCTGCACTTGGGTATCGGTTAATCATTATATTGCCTGATTCTTTTAGTATTGAACGTAGGAAATTATTAAAGGCCTTAGGTGCAGAACTCGTTCTCACTCCAGCCTCTGAAGGCATGTTAGGCGCAATTAAAAAAGCAGAGGAATTAGCTGCAAAGATGCCAAACTCCTTTATACCGCAGCAATTTAGCAATCCAGCCAACCCGGAGATTCACAGAAATACCACGGCCGAAGAAATATGGAAAGATACAGACGGTAAAGTCGATATTTTCATCGCGGGAGTTGGCACGGGAGGGACAATTACTGGTGTAGGCGAGATACTGAAACAGAGAAATCCATCCGTCCAAGTGATAGCTGTCGAGCCATCCGATTCACCTGTCTTGTCAGGTGGCAGTCGTGGCGTACATCATATTCAGGGTATCGGTGCCGGGTTTGTTCCAGATAATTTCCACAGATCAATTGTTGATGAAATATTTACTGTGACCAATGAAGATGCTGTAACGACGGCCCGTGAGCTTGCCAGAACGGAAGGTCTGCTGGTCGGCATCTCATCCGGCGCGGCAGCTTACGCAGCAAGAGAAATTGCTAAACGGCCTGAGAATAAAGGGAAGACCATCGTTGTTATCCTGCCAGATACCGGTGAGCGGTATTTGTCTACGAATCTATTTGATGAGTGATAAGTTAACACGCAAAAGAAAGACCAGGTCCGCGGTGGATCTCTGGTCTTTCTGTGCTGCAGTTTATACGGAAACCGCCCTTAATGCGATGCGGCCGCGAATGTATCTTTATCTGTTTCTATAACAAATTTCTCTTTGCTCATGGCAAAAGCGGCAACTAAAGCGAGTGCAGCAGGGATAAGTCCCCACGCAAATGTGGCCACGATGGAGGAGGAGAGTCCTTCTGATATTTTCGCAAGCAATTGCTCCGGAATTTGAGTGCGAGTCGCGGGGTCAAGCAGAGCATGTGGGTCCTTAAAGTCTAGGCCCTGCGGCATCGCAGATTGGCCACTCCCCGTAAAGGCATCCGATAAATGCCGGGTTAATGAATGGCTTTGAATAATGCCGAAGATGGTGATTCCGATCGTCATGCCGAGTGAGCGAAGGAAATTCAGCGTAGAGTTCGCTGCCCCTCGTTGACTGGCAGGTACAGAATGAATAGCAGCGTTACTGAGCACAGAGAATGAAGCGCCGATTCCCAAACCGACTAATATCATATAGGCAGTGATAAGCAAACGCGATGAATCTGGCGTCAACGTAATCAGAAGTGCCATACCTGCTACAAGTAGAATGAGGGTAGAGATCAGGATGGCTCGATATGAGAATTTACTAATGAGGAAGCCGCCCACGGTAGCTGTAACAACTGTGCCGAGCATCATAGGCAGAAGTACGAGGCCTGAGTTCGTTGCGCTTCCTCCGAGAACGCCTTGAATGAAGATCGGAATGTAGACAGATGCCGTAATGAAGGCTGCTCCACTTAACATCGCGATCGCATTGCTTGCCGAATAGAGGCGATCCCGAAACATCCGGAAGGAGATAATAGGTTCCTCTGCCCGCGTCTCCACATAGAGGAAAGTAACCGTGAGAAGAGCAAATCCAGTAAATAAGCTAATGATCTGAGCGGAGTTCCATGCGAATTGTTTACCACCAAGCTCCATGGCGAACATGAGGCAGACGATGGCACCAACAAGCGAGAATGCGCCGGCCCAGTCGATACGCTGTTTAGCATGCTGGAGGGATTCCTTATAGAAAATGGCAACCATCAGGAAAGCAATCAGGCCTAATGGTAAATTAATATAGAAAATCCACTCCCACTTAATATAGTCGGTCATATAAGCGCCAAGGAGCGGTCCGAAGATGCTGGACAATCCGAACACTGCTCCAAACAATCCCATTAGTTTGCCTCTGCTTTCCGGTTTAACCGCATCGAACATGATTGTGAAAGCGATAGGTACCAAGGCACCGCCGCCAATACCTTGAATGGCCCGGTACAAGCTTAACTGTACGATCGAGGTGGCTGTTCCACAAAGAGCAGATCCAAGCATAAACACTAAGATGCCAAAGATGAAAAAACGTTTGCGCCCATACATATCCGATAGTTTACCGAAAATCGGCATCCCTGCCATTTCAGCGACCATGTAAGCCGAAGTTACCCAAACGAATTTATCGAGTCCTCCAAGGTCTGCGATAATGGAGCCCATAGCTGTCGCAACGATGGTATTGTCCATCGAAGCCATTAGAATGGCTAGCAGTAATCCGGCTAAAACAATGCCGGTTTGATTTGTTGATTTCGTCATGTGATCATTTCCCTTCTTCAATCATTAATTTGTATAAACCGATTATAAACAAACAACCCTGACAAGAGTCTGTCAGGGTTGAAACCGTGTGAAGAAAAGAATGATCGCTAGAAGTTGTCTATGAAATCTTCTTATGCTCCGGAAAAAACAGATGGTAAAGTAATAAATGAATAGATTGCAAAAATAAATAAATCGGTATCGAATTAACGAGCTTATACCCATGTTTGTAATGAAATATACCAACGAGTTCGCTTAGCCACTCGACACCTATGCCCATTGACGTCCAGAGTAAGATGTAGGGTATCGTGTAGAAACCATGAACACTCCATTTTTTGTAAAAATAAATAAATATATAACCAAATGGCGCATACATCGTATAGGAAAAAATATCAAACGGCTGATAATGGGATTCGTCACCGACATCGTAGAAATCAAAGGGGGGGACGGCAATGGTATGATCAAACATGAGACCAAAAACAACCCCAATCAATAAATTAAACAAGCTCTGTGTTAAGGTAAACTTTTTGGGTAATATCCAAATCGCAAGGGCCCCTACGACAATCATCGCAATGACGAACCATTCATTTCCGTTGAATCCATCATCGTAAATGGTTACGTCGTTCATAGAGATCTCTCCTTTTGCATTAGATGAATTAATAAGCGGCCAAACCAATAAGTTAAAATCATAAGTGAAACGATTATTAGGCACTCATAGAAGATGTTCCATTTCACATAGGTTACTGCACCATTTAATCTTAGGAATTGGCCTGTGCACAAGATAAAAGAGAATGTATACAGAGAAATGCCTATTTTTGTACGGCGTTTCAATGTAGTCAGATAGACATTAGCAAAAGTTAGAAGTGTTAATGAAAAGGTGAAATCCCTATGTAAAATCATCGAAAGGAATTCAGGAACCTTTTTGCTGAGTTGGAAAACGCCTATAGTGTCACTTAAGATCGTTAATTTGTTAATGTCCACGACAGCTAAGAACATGTAAAGCAGCACGTTCGTAATGACAGACAACTTATTGGGCAGGAAGGCAAATATATGGATACTAAACCAAACAAAAAGCAGGCAAATGACGAGTATCAAGGCAGGGCTCCTTTGCGACAAAATAATCGAATTGCGTAAAAAGATGCAAATAAGTATCGTCTCCTATTTTTACCTTTATTGAGTTGTTTAAACCTTTCTCTTAGGAGGGGACCGCTGACCTCTAGTAAAAAAATAAAGATCGCCTCTTACCCGGCCTTTCTGGTCAGGTGGTTGGCAATCTTTTTTCAGATCGGGCAAAATCCCGGAGTCTGGGCGTATAACTGCTGCATGAAGCGGGGATCCAGCTTGGCAAGTTCGGCGAAATAGCTGCTAATCGCGTGGTTAGCGGAGACAGAGCCCCCTTGAAAAGTGAATTCAACCCCCTTTTTCACATGAATATAGTGGTAAACCTTATCCGTTCGAGGAGATCTATAAATGAAAGGCGGAAGCAAAGGGACGAAGTCGTTGGTATTATAAATCCGATAGTGAGGCCCGGTCCTAAGGTTGAATAAGCTGGCGAATGCCTGATTTCCAACACGCGGTGAAGCATAAGTATACACGGAAGGATTTTTGAATTTCGTGTTTGTAGAAATATCGGTGGCGCATAAAGCAGCGAGCGCTCCTCCAAGACTGTGTCCTGTAATGTACAGCGTCTTCTCGGTGGAAAGCTTGTTTAGCGCTGTCACAATCGATTTGCGGGCTGAACGGTAGATGTCGAGAAAACCTTCGTGTACGAAGCACTGCTCTTTTGTGTAAGGAAACTGGATTTGCCTCGCAATGGCATCGGAGATCCAGTCGGATGTCGTATGCGTGCCTCGAAATACAATGACAATTTGCGCATCGGATTCGGCAATAAAGCCGAAAAACTCTTTTTCACTCAGGATGGAAGTTGCCTTGAAGGAAGACACCATCCGGTAATTGTGTGGCATAATAACGCTTTCGGGACCATTTGCAAGTAGGATATAACTTTGGCTGCACATAGCTGCTAGAAAGATAGCCGTCCGTGTATCTAATGAGTTGCTGAGCATAAGTCCATTCCTCCATACACGCAGGATGCTGTTCTCCTATATATATGAAAATAGTGGACAGCTGTCCTCCGACAATCGCCTATTTTCTAGGAGACTTCCAGCTTGCAGATCCTATCAGGTATAATAGGCGAAGGAAGGTGGAGATACATGTGTTAAAACGCTTTTTTTCGTATTATCGGCCCTATAAGCACTTATTTATTTTGGATTTTATCTGTGCGGTCGTGGCTGGGCTCCTAGAACTAGGTTTCCCACTTGCTGTTAATCAGGTCGTCGATAAATTGCTTCCTGCCGGGAATTGGATTTGGATTCTTTGGGCTTGCGCGGGTTTGCTTGCTGTCTACGGACTCAACACGGTGCTAAATTTCATAGTCACGTATTGGGGGCATAAGCTAGGGATTAATATCGAGACGGATATGCGGAAAAAGATGTTCGATCATCTGCAGAAGCTTTCATTCCGGTTCTATGACAATAACAAAACGGGTCAATTGATGTCCCGTATGGCAAACGATCTACTTGAGATTGGTGAAGTTGCGCATCATGGTCCTGAGGACTTGTTCATTGCAGTAATGACCCTGATCGGTGCACTTCTGCTTATGCTTCATATTAATATGAAGTTAGCGCTCTTAACCTTCGTTATCGTCCCATTCTTGCTATGGATAGCGGTGTATTTTAACCAAAAAATGACGAAAACGTTCCGTCGAATGATGGGCGACCTCGCCGATATTAACGCAAGAGTCGAAGACAATATTGGCGGGATTCGTGTTGTTCAAGCTTTCGCAAATGAGTCCTATGAGAAGAAACTGTTTGAGGATAACAATGGACGGTTCCGGTTGACGAAACTGATTTCCTATAAAATCATGGCGTGGAATGTCTCGCTGAGCTACATTTTGATGCGTCTGGTAACGGTCTTTGTCCTTATTTGCGGCACATGGTTCGTGATTGACAAGCAGATTAGCTATGGGGAATTTATTGCATTCGTTCTCTTAACGAACGTTTTCCTCGGTCCCATTCAGAAAATCAATAATGTCATTGAGAGCTACCCCAAGGGAATTGCTGGCTTTAAACGGTATGTTGAAGTTATTGATACGGAGCCTGAGGTAGCTGATCTGCCGAACGCAGTGAAGGTTAGTCATCTAGATGGCCAAATTACGTTCGACTCGGTGTCATTCGGCTACGGAGATGAAGCCCGAGTATTGAATGATATCAGCTTATCTATTCGAGCAGGGGAAACCGTTGCTTTCGTAGGTCCTTCGGGCGCAGGGAAGACTACGATCTGCAGCTTGCTGCCTCGATTCTACGATGTGAGTGCCGGCAGCATTTCCATTGATGGACTCGATATTCGCAGCATCCAGCTGGAGTCGCTGCGCCGTCAGATCGGCATCGTGCAGCAGGATGTGTTCCTGTTCTCCGGCACCTTGCGGGAGAACATCGCGTACGGCAAGCTTGGCGCGACGGATGAGGAAATCTGGGATGCTGCGCGGCGCGCGCAGCTGCAGGGTTATATTCAGACGCAGCCGAAGGGGCTGGATACGGTTGTCGGTGAGCGCGGCGTCAAGCTCTCAGGCGGTCAGAAGCAGCGCCTCGCGATCGCGCGGATGTTTTTGAAGAATCCGCCGATTCTCATCCTCGATGAGGCGACATCGGCACTCGACACGGAGACAGAGGCGGCGATTCAGCAGTCGCTCTCCGAGCTGTCGCGTGGCCGCACGACGCTAGTCATTGCCCACCGGCTGGCGACGATCAAGAATGCCGACCGTATCGTCGTCGTGACAGAGCAAGGCATTACCGAGCAAGGCGGACATGAGGAGCTCATCGCTGTAGGCGGTGTGTATAGCCGCTTACACCAAGCACAGTTCAGCTCTTGAGCCGGGCTGCAGTAAGCTAGCTTAGGCTAGTTTGCTGCAGCCTCTTTTTATTCCCAAAGATAGGATAGAACTTCCAAATGAATCGTGATAAACTATGGAAATGGTTATCTACCGACGGTGAATAATAGAACGAGGTGACGATAGGTGAAGTCGATATTTCGGTGGTTGTTGCTTGGGGTATTTACACTCGTGTGCATCTTCTTTCTGAGCAATTTCCGTAACGCCTTCTTATCTACGCAGCCGGATCAGATTCGGATCGCAATAGGTCCGGATACGAGCATCCAGAAAATAAGTGAGCAGTTGCCTGGCAGTCAAGTTCTAAATGATAAAGCTGGCTTACTGTCTGTTCCTTATGGAAAGTCGTGGGACTATATCGGAAAGACAATGACGATCAAAGGCATATTTCGAGCGACCACTGTGCCTCTCGAGCATCCCATTATTTCCTGGCGTTATTACGGTTACTCGCTGAAAGAGCAAATCAAAGGTTTCGCTCATGGTGACTTTGGCAAATTCCGCAATCCTTTCAATAGGAAAGAGGTTGCTGTTCTTGGGGAGCTCCCCAAGATGCTTCTTCGCACATGCACTTATTTCATTCCTGGTTTACTGCTCGCGATTGTGCTTAGTGTGCTCTTTGCGATGATAGCATCCATGTTTCGCCGATTAGGTGCCTTAATGGATGGTACACATGCCTTGCTTGTTGGCTTGCCTGATTTTTTCTTAATCGTTCTCATCCAATTGGGTGCGATCTATGCGACGAAATATTTGGGGCACTTTGTGCTGCTTATTGTTCAAGTCGGTGATAAGACGCCGTTCCTCATCCCGTTTCTCACGATCGCGCTGATTCCCTCGGTCACTATCTACGGTACCCTTCGCATTGCGATCGCACGTGAGCTTGGACAGGACTATGTCGTTACGGCACTAGCTAAAGGGTTAACCCGCAGAGAGGTGCTGATCTCTCACGTTATGCGAAATGTAATGGCTGATTTGCTGGCGATCTTGCCCAAAGCAACAACACTGGCACTGGCCAGTATGGCGGTTGCGGAAGCCATTTGCGGAATTTCCGGTTTGGGAGGCTTTATCGTCTCGCCAGCTTTACAGAATGTCTCCTCCATGTCGGCTATCTGTATGGCACTTGCGCTAGTCGCTATGGCTTTTCATGTGTTATACGCACTCCTACGTAAGAAGTTTATTGTTCGGACAGGGGAGGTGGCTTGACGATGATGAAACGCTCATCAACTGCTTACTACTGTTCGATTGCACTCATCGTACTCATCCTGCTTGTGATGATATTCGGCACATGGCTGATGCCCCATGGGATTACACCGGATGACAAGATTAATATGCTCCAATATCAAGAAGACGGCAAAACGAGATACAGTATTCCTCCATACGCGCCGAACAGCACCTTCCTCCTGGGCACCGACCATAGGGGCTTTGATGTGCTGAGTTTATTGCTGAATGGGTTGAAATATACATTGGGCACGGCGCTAGCGTTAACCTTGTTTCGCTTTGTTTTTGCTCTGCCATGGGGATTGTGGAGCGGAACCTCGGGCAAAGGATGGGGCATTCTTCGCTCCATGCAGTGGGTCGTTTCCTCTATGCCTGCGTTTATTTTCTTGTTCCCGCCTTTAGCGGGCATGTACTTTGGGCTGCGGCTCGATCAGGGGTTGAAGGCAGACCCGCATTACCAGCTGCTGTTCACGGTTACTTTCGTTAGCCTAGTCACATTCATTGGGATATTCCCATTAGCCCATCAGGTGGCAGATCGGACACGTTATTATAATGAACGACTATATATTGAAGCTTCTCGTTTGATGGGCGGTTCTGTGTTCCATCGAACGATGCGGCACTTGGTTCCGTGTATGAGAAATGAAATGTTGTTCATTTTCCTTAGCGAATTCATGCAGGTGCTCTTCTTGTTAGGGCAGTTGGCTGTTTTTAACATTGTACTTGGCGGGATTGAGACAATTGGTGATAGCGATGCCGGCTATTCCATCGCCATCACAACATCGGGTGAATGGTTATCGCTAATCGCCTATGGCTCAAGATACATTAGACTGCATCCATGGATTATTCTGAGTGCAGGCACCAGCTTCGCAGGACTATTCCTAGCGCTGCAGTTTTTCTTGAATCAGCTCAAACGACGCTACGGAAGTGAACGTCAATTGATGTAAGCAAGCAAAAAGGTCGGGTTCCATCCTAAAGATGGGCTCCCGACCTTTTTCCATGTGAATTATCGCAATGAGCTGAGTTGGATGTCCAATCTAGCAGCAACGCCTGCAGGCGCAGCGTCACTACGAGGTCCACCAAAGTTAAAAGCGACGATGACGATGTCATTACGGCCGCGTCTCAAGAACCGACGTATGTTGAAGGTACGACCAGTGTTGTAGAATGGAGGGGTATTTTGTGGTGCATCATAGACCAGCGGCACACCATTGATGATCACTACAGCGTAATTGTCGACCGACAAGAAGAGGGATGCGGCGAGAATGGCTCTCCGCTGAGAGAGCGAGAATCGTGTCGAAATGACGGCATTCTCAGCGCTCAGATTGCCGGAGTACCACACATAGTTGGCGTTAGTAACCGGTACCCATGCTGGATTACGGGGAATAATCTGGGCGTTGAACCAAGAGTTATCGGTTCCGATCGAAATTGTACGCTGGCTCAGGAAGCGGCCTGCTCCTAGTCTGTTGTGCTTTCTCAATTGAGCGTGGTACAGCAGCATAGCCTTCGTTTTCGGTAGGCCTGCACTTTTGGGAAGTTTAACAATTTTACTCGGTCTACCTGCGATACGTTGTTTCTTAATCATCTAACCATCTCCTATCAAAATATGAATTTACTTACAAAGTATTCTATGTTTGATAGAGAGATTTGCGAGGGTTAATAGCTGATAGAGTTCTAAAAAAGGTTGCCCTAATTTTTATTTATCATGAAAACGTAAATTTAATGTTACAATAACACATATTATATGTTAAAATAATAAAAAATTATGAGGGGGAAACCTAACGTGGATGACAAAAACGACAAAACTAAGAGACTCTCTGTTTACTTACCGGAGAAAGTAAAGTCGGATCTGGAGCAAATGGCTGACGAAACAGGCTTGTCAATGACACAGTTAATTGTGATGGCCACGCATGGCCTTCTAGCCAACTACTCCGCACAGGGTGGAGCTATTTTCGCTGATTTATTGGCAGCCAGACAACGAATTCTCCACGAAGTGAAGGATAAGCATCAGCTTTTAAACGAAGAAAAAGTGAAAATGCAAGAATACTACGGTGCTCGAGCGGAGGAGTATGAATGGATTTATCACCGAGAGGACGCTGGGTTCCAACAAGAGCTTGGTCTTTTGAGCGAAATGGTGAAGAAGCAGGTGGAGAGGCGCAACGTTCTTGAGATAGCTTGTGGAACCGGGTATTGGACCGAAATTGCCGCGGGCACTGCGAAGCGCATCGTAGGTGTTGATATTCGTCCTGAAGTGCTGCAAATTGCTAAGTCTAAGCCGTGGCCAGCATCGAATGCAGCATTTGTTCAGGGGGACGCGTACCAGCTCTCCGATGTGAACGGGGTTTTCGACTTTGGTCTTGCCAACTTCTGGTTTTCGCATATTCCGAAGAATCGGATTGAGTCATTTCTGCAGAGTTTCCACCAACGTTTAGGCACAGGTGCTCGCGTCTTTATCGCCGATAATGTTTACGTACCGGGAAGAGGCGGAGAGCTGATAACGAAAGAACATAGTGAGGATACCTACAAAAGACGCGAGCTGGCTGATGGATCCATGCATGAAATTATCAAAAACTACTACTCGTATGAAGAGCTGAACGACATTTTTAAGCCTTTATCTCAACATTTGCAAATATTTGTTGGAAACAGCTTCTGGTATGTTAGCTACACAGTTGCTTGAAATAGAGAAAGTTTATTGGTAGCAATTACTCACGATATACATTAGACAAGCAAAAAAAGCTTAGTCAAAGCCCTGAGGCTGCATTCTGACTAAGCTTTTTTCCGTATGAGATTCCGAATAGCACAATGAGTTCCTCATTTAAATGCATATCGCCAATCTAATTATTTATTATTTTCATCTTCATTTTGTCGTCTTTTCATTACATTATTCACTAAGTTCTGAGTTGCGTCTTGCGTGGATGCCGTTACGTTTTCAATGGCGTTCTGTACATAATTCGTTGCTGATTGAACCCCGTTTTTAAAGATACTCGTTTTATTTACATCAACTTTATTCAGGTTATTCGTATTGTCAGACATCGTTCCAACCTCCAATGATAGATTCTAAATGTAATATTTGAACTGTCGGTTGACCTTATCTATCCATCTCATCGTCTTCCGTAGTCACGTTTAACTCCTGCTCGGCATCCATCTCAACAGCGGCGTCGAATACGTTCGCCTTCGGCACCTGAGTTATATCTTCCTTTTGCTGCACCCAATAACCGACGTTACGATACCAGTACTGAAACGAATCGTCCAATTGCTGCTCTCGGTTACGATCCTCGTTAACATCGGAGTCCACTTCTATCTCATTTCCGAGAAGCCCGTCATTGCGATTCTGTTTTCGATTGATATCATCCGATGTATCCATGTTGAATTTCCCTCCTAAACATTTTTATCCTGTTGAATTGACTCCGTAATAACGTTAGTTACAATCCGAACCTTACATCATAACGCCCCTCCATCCTTGTATGGATTAATCTGCATAGATAGGGTCCGATTTATTCAAAAAAGTATGGTATAATATCCCATAAATTGCGATCTAAAGGAGTGAGAACGATGGAACATTATTTGTTCAAACAGCTGGCCTTCGTGAGGGCTCAAACCTTAAAATTGATGGAGGGGGTATCGGAGGAAACCGCCGACCGGATCCCGGAAGGGTTTCGGAATACGATCCGCTGGCAGCTGGGGCACATATATGTGGTATTGGAAAGAATAGCATTTCAATATATAGGGCTTCCGCTTCATTTGCCAGAAGGATTCAAAGAGCAATTTGAGAATGGCACTTCACCATTGAACGTTCCGAATTTCGTTGACATCCCGACCTTACAAGAGTTGGAGACCTTATTGAAAGGGCAGCAAGAGCGAATACGTGAGGGACTGAGGGACCACTTGCAGGAAAAGGTTGTTCAACCTTACACGACGTCGGCCGGAATGACCTTGGAAACGCCGGAACAGTTCCTCAGCTTTAGCTTGTACCATGAAGGCATGCACATGAGTGTCATTAAACTTTATAAAATTTTGTTATCCAAGGGGGAGCAATCGAAATGGGGGTAACATTCACCACTTCCGTTATGCAAGCACAGGGTAAAAACGCCACTGGAATTTCCATTCCAGCTGAGGTCATAGCTGCGCTCAGTGGACATAAGAAGCCAAGTGTCACGGTGAGCTTGAACGGTTACACCTATCGCAGCACTGTTGCAGTTATGGGGAATGAGTTCCTCCTTCCATTGAGTGCAGCCCACAGAGAAGCGTCTGGCTTGAAGGCCGGTGACCAGGTAGAGGTTATACTCAACCTTGATCTGGAGCCTCGAACCGTTGAGATTCCGGATGACCTTAGGGCGGCATTGTCTTCTCAGGAGGGTGCAATCGAGGCCTTTGAAGCATTGGCATTCTCGAAGCGGAAAGAATTTGTCCGGCAGGTGGACGATGCCAAAACGCAAGATACCAGGCATCGTCGAATCTTAGGAATCGTCACCAAACTGAGCGTTACGTGACGCAGTTTTTCGGACTTCCTAATGTCCAGAAGTAAATTTAAGACCGAGAACGCCAACTAAGATCAGAATCATGAATAAGATCCTTATTAAACTAATGGGTTCATCGAGAAAAAGGGTGCCGATTATAATCGCACCGACAGCACCAATTCCGGTCCAAGCCGCGTAAGCTGTGCCGATGGGGAGGGTTTTCGTGGCTACCGCTAGAAAATAGAAACTTACAATCATCCCTGCGATCGTGACGCTGGAAGGAACTAAACGTGTAAAACCATTAGAAAATTTCAATGAGATCGCCCATACTACCTCAAATACACCTGCAATGACGAGATATAACCATGCCATGATGAATCACTCCTCTTAAATTTGTTATACGACCTATTTAGCCGCAAAAAAAGGAAAAAGCCTGGAAGTTATATCGCTAAGCGATATGACTCCCGGGCTTTTTCCCCTCCGTGACCACAGCGTATTCGCTGCGTGTTTCCCCTCGGACCAGTCTGGCATTGAACGCCACGGAACCCTAGAAAACAATATGCAGTTATTATAGAACGGCTAACATGCGATGTCAAGTTACAAGATTAGTAAATGAATAAAAGCCCTGAAAGCTGCTCTTTCGAGCGGGGCTTGTCCGGGCTTTATTCATGAATCGTACAAGAATTACTTGGATTCAGCAGTTAATTGGTTGTAGATATCATCCCACAGAACACGTCGAGCTGATACATACCGCTTCGCGTAATAAGATTGGCTTAATTTGTTTTTCACTATACCTTCATTGGATGCAGAGTGAATGAATTCACCGTCTCCAAGGTAGATACCAACGTGAGAAATACCTTTGCCACCGCTTGTGTCAAAGAACACAAGATCACCTTTGCGAAGATCCTTTTTGTCAATCCAGTAGCCTTCTTTATTCTGAGATGATGAGCTATGCGGAAGGTCAATGCCGAATTTGTCGAAAACGTATGCGGTGAAACCAGAGCAATCAAAGCCTCTTGTTGTCGTTCCCGCATCTCTGTACGGAATTCCGAGCAATCCGTCAACCGTTTCATCCAAAGTGGATTGTGACGCAGACACACTTCCTAAACTTACACTCAAAAACAAAACAAGACTAAAAACAAGAGCAACAATCTTTTTCAACTGCTTGTCTCCTTCCGGTGCCTACGAGGTTAGCTGGAGGGTTCGGTTGAAGGTTCCCTATGATCCCTGTCTTGCAAGATCAATTCACCCGGTGTGGTTCCCCCGTTTCCCCAAGAAATGGGGAATTCGGCATGAAATATTTGGTTTTTTGATGCTAATCCTTGTAATTCGTCATAAACATCGAAATTCCTCCTTTTCTACGCATTTTGTCTTAAAAATATGTCAATAGTTCGGAAAAGAGACAAAAAAAAGCCCCTTTTGCAAGGGGATAAACCAATATAAGCCAATTAAGCTTATTTTATTTGTTTTTAGCTGTCCATTTTGGCAGATAGAAGCTGATATTGGGAGGTTATGGCCCACATTTGGATGAAAATGTGGAAAAGCGGGAAGAGCTGATAAATGATTAGCGCTACCAGACCTGCCCATATGTACGTTGCTGTGACTGTGACCCCTGCCAATAGTCCCGAGGTGAGTAGGAGGATGAGTGCAAGCCCGATAATAGGAAGGAAACTGCGAACGAAAGTGATGACAGTGGACAAAATGCCAAGTTTAGCGGAAATTGCGAACTGTACGTACATAAAAAGCAGATGTAAGAGAAAGCCATAGACGAGCAAGCCGAGAAGCCAAGGCAGCAATTGGAGGGCGGCTTGCTCATACGAAGTGGTATGTGCGAATTGCTTTTGCGCTTTAGGAAACAGCCATATGAGTGGCAGCAAGGAAAGCGAGATTCGAACGACATAAGCAATGAGGAATGGGAGCATAAGCTCCTTGATGCCTCGGATAAAGCGATAGCCGGCATTTTGCTGGGAATGGGTCAGCGAGTAGTAGACGCCGCTATTCAACATTGGGGTGAGCAGCATGCGAACAACAAGCAAAGCAGCCAGCCACCAAAGGTAGGAATGGCTAAGATCGGTTTTGACCAATTGGAACTGTCCTTCAGCTAGAAATAGCTGCAGCGCTTGCTTCGGCTGCTCGCCACCTGGATAGCGGTGCATGAGAGGGACGAGAACACCCTGTACAAGCTTATACAGCAGGATGCCCCAGCCCATCTGATACAGGAACAAGACGATCGTGGCGAAAGGTTGCCGTAAAGCCGCCCTGAAGCCAGACTTGATATAAGTTGCCACAGTTGTCCCTCCTAAGAGTTTTGCTTTAGCAAAACTGGCATCGAAAGCATAATCTGAGTTTTCCGTAGGAAAACTTACTTCGTAAGCATTGGATAAGCCTAGCCGCTTACGCTTACCAGGCGACCCAGCCGAATATGGCTTGCAGGAATTGAATGAGACCGAGATTTAGGCGGATTTTCCACTTGGTATCCACTTGCGTTTGCATAAAATTATTAATATGTTTATTTTCCAGCACGAGCGAGTAATTGGGATCAATTCGAACCCAGTCTACAGGAGTCTTGTGGGTTAGTTTGAATTCGATACTGCTTTCTTTACCATCCCATGTTTTATCTAGTACAGTGCCGTCAGAGAAATGGAACTGGATCGGTACCTCGGGTGAATTACCGCCTCGTTTGGAGATGAGAACGGCACTTTCGTAGGACTCTGCCCCTTTGCTGCCCACGGATTTGACGCGAATGCTCTCCACGGTGTAATCCATCATCATGGCGCCGTATACATATTGGTTAAAGAAATCATCCCACTTCGTTTTGGTCACTTCTTCGACAACGTTCTGAAAGTCCTTTGTAGAAGGGTGTTTAAATTCCCAACGTTGGAAATAAGTGCGCATAATGCGATCCATTGTTTTGCTGCCAACCTGCTTCTCAATGGCTTTAAGCACGAGCTTTCCTCGTGTGTACACATTCTCAGCGTATTGATCATGTCCCGTATAGGCCCACGAGTTCTGCTGCAGGGTATTTGGAGATGTAATGAAGCTTGACTCTACAGGTAAATTTGGGGACACTCCGTACTCTGCTTCCATAACTTTATCCTCTGCATAGGAGGTAAAGCCCTCATCCAGCCATGCTTCTTCGAATTCATTGCTAGCTACGAGTCCATAAAAGAACTGATGTCCAATCTCGTGAACAACGACACGTTCTAGCTCTAGATCTGGTTTCTTGTCGCTAGCATCCCACGACGTTACCAAAGTTGGATATTCCATACCGCCCACACCGTTGCCTCCTGGGGGAGGTACGACAATCGAAAGGGTTGAATAAGGATACGATCCGTACCATTGGCTGTAGCGGGAAAGCGCCTTTTTGGCAGCGTACATATAGCGGTCCTTCAAGTCCTGATGATTGGGATCGAGATAAAGCTTGATCTTGACCCCGGGTATTTGTGCGGTCGAGTAGGGTTCTTCCACATAAACGAAATGTGGCGATGCTGCCCAAGCGAAGTCATGCACATCATCCGCATAAAATTGGTACGTCTTTATCCCGTTGTCGGTCACAGCAGGCTTAACCGGGAAACCGGTAGCTGCTACGATGTAGTTCGCCGGCACTTGAATTTTCACGTCATACATCCCGAAATCGGCATAAAATTCCGAATTTCCATGGTATTGGTGGAGATTCCACCCCGGCTCTGTACGTCCTCTTGTTCCAACCCGTTCATAGGCAGCAACTTTAGGGAACCATTGTCCGGCCATGACGAAGTCATCCACATAGCCCATTCTTGCGAAGGCGGCAGGCAGTTTGACGAGGAATTCCGTCTTGATCGTGACTTGCTCCCCGGCTCCTACCGGTTTAGGCAGCGGGATTTTGAGCAGCGTGTGATCGTCCTTATTGCCGTCATCGGGCTGCACGAACGCCATGCGCATACTGAGATCCTCTCCGTCAACCGTTTTCACAGAAAGCAACTTCATCCAGCCACTACTGTCTGCCTTGGCTTCATCTTCACGCAGCTTTCCACCTGATTCACGCATAAACGTCGTTTTCTTTGAGGCAAATGCATTGGGATACAGATGGAGGTAAAGCTCTTGCACAGGAACGGTTCCCGGATTTTCCCAAGTCAACGTTTGCTGCCCATTAAGCTGCCTCGTTTCGGGCGTATAAGCAACGTTCATGTGATATTCCGCAATACGATAGCTAAGCGCTGTTGGCGCTTGCTTCTCTAATGGCTTGGCGCTATCTGCAGGCTGCATGTCCGGCGCCGGAGCAGACTTTTCATCCTTAGAGACGACTGGAACGGCCCATTTACTTGCAGATGGGAGCAAATTTTCAGACAGCAGGACGGTGCCTGCTGCAAGGAGCATGACAACGAACCATTGAACCTTGCGGTTTTTGAATAGAACACTCATGATATCCACCCCGCCTAAACAAGCATCTACAGCATGTATATGTAGACAACCTAGGGAATATTTCTGAGCTTGGAAAAGAATTGTTAGAAGGAGGGGGAACGAAGTGGTTAATCAATGAGTCTATAAGGTATAAGGGGTGTTGAAGCGATGAATAAATTTCGAAAAGTGATCGTTGGATGCTTTTATAGATGAAAGAGCAGTCGGCAGTATCACGGTGGAAGTGATGTAGTAAAGACAGTAACGAGAAATAGTCCTTCCACATTAACAGCAACCAGCCCTTGTTCTGGAGGATGACTTTAGCTACAATGAAAGCAAAGCGTCATTTTAACATTACGAAGAGTGGAAGGTGCCCTCATGGAAGCGGATAAAAAGAAGCTAGCCTTAAATATAGTAAGTTCCAAAGTGAACCATAAAGGATTCGGTGCCGGAGCGATCGATCTAAGCAACGTATCTGGTGTCATTATTGACGGGGATGAAGCCTACCTGGACGAAGGTACACTTCATGCCAAAAGTAAGATCGAAAAAGGCATTAAATTCTCAACGAACAAAGAAGATGTGCCAAATGGCCGTAAAGCTTGGATCGTTTGGGTCGCAGTCGACCGTACGGAAGAAGGAGCTTACTACGCTGGTATGACAGCATGCGAAATGCTAGTTGACACCGAAGCGCGCAGAGGATGGAAAATTCTAGCCGAGCACGTGAACAAAATGGATGCTGCAATGAAGCGTAAATTCATCTTCGACGGCTTGGATGACAAGGAGCGGGCGCTGCTCAAAAATCAGCTGATCGCGCACAACGAGGAGTGGTGGAATCGCTCAGATCAAGCATTGAAAGATGCACTTTCATAAGCGATCAAACACACAAATAGAGATTATGAACATTATGTGTCATCCATTGTTACGTTTGGGTGAACCGAGTATACTAGACCCTAGTGTATGTTACCTCATATACTAGGACAGCAAAAAGGCAGACTAAGACGCGCTTAGTTCTGCCTTTTTGTGTTCTCTGGAAACAGGTGGATCAGTCGTTCCACCAGCGTTTGATATCATTCCACCAAGAGCCGTTTTGGCCTTTTGGGGTACCCTTTGGATCATCGTTCGAAGCTGGCTTCGCAGGTTTGCCTGTGCAGAATGTTGTCGGCTCCGTGCCAACCAGGAAAGCCTCCATATGCGAGTTCGGACAATCTTCATTGGACAGCTTGCCGCTCACCGGATCTATATAGACACTTGTTACTCCATCAGGAATCGGGAACAACTTAGGTGGTATCGCCTCTAACGTTTGTTCCGTGAACTCCGCGAAAATCGGAGAAGCCAAGTGAGACTCAACCGTCGAAATATCCCTACTCTTGTCATAGCCGACCCATACGGCAGTTGCGAGCTCCGGTGTGAAGCCAACCAGCCACGCATCGGTGTCGGTCGTACCGGTTTTGCCGGCTATCGGACGTTTAATCGTACTGGCTACGCGGTTACCGGTTCCGCCCTCTTCGAACACGCTCTCCATCAGATTCGTCATTACATAGGCGACAGCTGGATCAAGCACTGGCTCCGCTTGCGGGCTCACTTCATATAAGATTTGACCGTTCGCATCCTCAATACGCACAATCGCCGTCGTCTCCTGATGAACGCCTTGATTCGCAATCGTACCGAACGCAGACGCCATTTCGAGAGGGCTTACGGGGAAGGACCCTAAAGCCAATGACGGCAGCGGCTTCATCGGAGATGCAATACCAAGCTTGCGGGCCAGCTCGATAACCTTCGCAGGACCGACATCCAGAATCGTATGCACCGCATAGATGTTATCCGATTTCGAAATCGCCTGCCGCATATCAATATTGGCATTGGCATACTGATCGTTAAAGTTTCTAGGTGTGTACTGTTGACGGCCTTCATCGTAGGTGAACACCGTCGGCTCACTTTTTACCTGTGTCACGGGTGTATAGCCATTTTGCAGAGCAACCATATAGACGATTGGTTTAAAAGAGGACCCTGGCTGTCTCGTATTCGAGAGTGCACGGTTGAACTGATTCTCGGAATAGTCGCGGCCGCCGACCATCGCTTTAATTTCTCCCGTCCTTGGGTCGATTGCCACGAGTGCGGCTTGAAGGTCTGCTTTACCCGTCAGCTGTTTCGTAATCACGGTCTCGGCAATCTGCTGAGTATTTTTATCCAGTGTTGTGAAGATACGAATACCGCCCTGATCGAACTGTTCCTCCGGTATGCCCAGCTTATCCGTTGCTAGTGCTCGTACATAATCCCGGAAGTAGGGGGCTGCTGCTGGCTTTTTCTTTGTAAGCGGCTGTATCGTCAGCTTCTCTTTGCCTGCGGCGTCAGCGGCGCTTTGTGTAATGAAGCCACTGCGCACCATCGTCTGCAGCACCACCTTTTGCCGATCCATCGCATTATTCAGATCATAATACGGCGAGTAGTAGCGTGGACCTTTGGGGACACCAGCGATCATCGCGCTTTCCGCCAACGTTAATTCACTGGCATGCTTGCCGAAGAAAAGTTCGGAAGCCGTTTCAATCCCATACGTCGAATGACCGTAGTAGATCTGATTCAAATAATTCGCCAGAATTTCATCTTTGGTCAGCTGCATTTCCATTTGCACAGCGAACACGGTTTCCTTGATTTTACGCGACCAAGTCCGATCATGGTTTAAATATAAATTCCGAGCTAATTGTTGAGTTATCGTTCCTGCACCTTGCACCTTGGCCATGGCTTGTACATTGACAACAGCTGCCCTTGCTACTGCCTTCACATCTACACCGAAATGATCATAGAAATGCTGATCCTCCACAGCGAGCGTTGCTTTAATGAGATAAGGCGATATTTCATTCAGTGAGACGACCTGTCGATTTTGCCCGGAATAAAAGGTGTCGATTAGTTCGCCATGTGTATCGTACATTTGGGAGGTTTGCAGCATTTTGGTGACGGGCAGTGTTTGAGCACGCAAATAGACGAGACTGCCAGCGGCCACGATGAGGAGCAGAACGCAGGAAGTGAATAGGAATGAGAACATTTTCTTGATACGACGCATCCAGCGCATAGACGCAGGTACCTCTTTATCCCTAGGTGCTTGTGGTGTGCCTGTAGATGGCTGACGATGGTTCTCGTTCTCGGACATCTCTTCTTACCTCCTTTCTCCATGCTCTAAGGCATTACTATCCAGTATGGAAAAGCATGGCAGTCCGTATTCAACGAATTGTAAATATTTTTTGTTAAATGTTTAAAAACCCTAGGAAAATATTGCATTTTGGGGGTAATGAACTATAATACAATTTGTGCGTATGAAGGGTCTTGAAATTACAGCACCGCTTCGCATGACTTTTCCAACTGGTGGAACACTGTTAGAGACAACGAATGTCAGGATTTATTCATCCCAAATATAGCAGCGAAAGAAGGTATAAACATGGAACTGTGGTACACAGAGAAACAAACCGATAGCTTCGGTATTACAGCAAAAGTAAAAGAGACATACGTAAGAGAACAAACGGACTTCCAAGACCTTTCGATGATCGAAACCGAAGAATGGGGAACAATGCTTACCCTGGACGGTATGGTTATGACAACGGTCAGAGACGAATTCGTTTATCACGAAATGGTTGCTCACCCTGCGCTTGTTACCCACCCGAACCCAGAGTACGTGCTTGTAGTAGGCGGCGGCGACGGCGGAGTGATCCGTGAAATCATGAAGCACCCAAAGGTGAAAAAGGCTGTTCTTGTTGATATCGACGGTAAAGTAATTGAGTACTCCAAAAAGTACCTGCCAACCATTGCCGGCGAATTGGATAACCCGCGTGTAGAAGTCATTGTTAACGATGGCTACATGCACATTCACGATCACAAAAACACCTACGACGTTATCATGGTCGATTCCACTGAACCTGTTGGTCCAGCTGTTGAGCTGTTCTCCAAAGGCTTCTACCAGGGTATCTTTGATGCGTTAAAAGAAGACGGTATCTTCGTAGCACAAACGGATAACCCTTGGTTCAAAGCAGACCTGATCCAAACGGTTAACCGTGATGTCAAAGAAATCTTCCCAATCGTACGTGTGTACAGCGCGAACATTCCTACGTACCCAAGCGGTCTCTGGACCTTCACAATGGGCAGCAAAAAGCACGATCCCCTGCAAGTTGAGGAAGCAGCAATCCCAGAATTCCCAACGAAGTACTACACACCACGTCTACATAGAGCGGCATTTATTCTGCCTAAATTTGTTGAAGATTTGATTAAATAATGAAATTGAACCGCCGGTTGTTTCTGTGCTTGTCACGGGAACGCTGGCGGTTTTAGTTTTGGCGGCTTGTTGGAATGCTTCTAGCTTGGTTTGGCTACTCTAATGACGCATCCCCTCTTCATGTGCCTGGCGCTAACAGTCTTTGTTTCCGCACCCGGCAGTCGGTATTCCAACTCTCACTGTTAAAGCTCTGAAAAAGTACATCAAATTTCGGTGAAACTGGCCCACATCGCAAAAATGACCCGAATTTGATGTAGGAAATGCAGGTTCTCGGGGCAACTCCAACATTTTTATCAAAAAAGCCTGCACTAAATACATCTAAATCCATTCCCTCAGGACCTATAGCGTCCTAATTCCCTAAACCTACACAGAAATCGACTCGGCGATAACTCCGTAATGTACGCTGATCTCCCGTAATACATTGAATTTAGCGAACCTTTCATATAAACTAATACCTAACTTGCCTTATCTGACATAAGGTGCAAACAGGTACTGCAGAATAGGAGAATGACGGACCATGACGGCTAAAGAGCGCGTGCGGATCCGAATTGAAAGTCGAAGCGGGAGCGAGACTACCGTGCAGAAAGCGCGAGGGGATCTTTATCGTAAAGGCAATCACACGTACATCCGCTATGAAGAAGAGCCGAACGAGCTTGGACGAACAGTGACGCTCATTAAGCTGGAAGACAATCAGATACGAATCGTCCGCCAAGGCGACGTGCAAGCAGAGCAGACATTTCTACCAGGCGAGAAGAGGATTGGCTTTTATCAAACACCTCAAGGTAGATTGGAACTCGAAATCGAGACACATGAGCTAACCTCGGAAGCCGTACATGGCATCGGTATCACAAGGTGGAGCTATGATTTATATGCATCAGGCACTCATGCGGGAACATACAGGATCAAGTTGTTAATTCAGGAGGAGTAAGACGAATGGATGTACTAAACGAAGTCAAAGCCATAGTTAAACAAGCTATAATAGAGGCAGTTACAGCTGCAGGCATCGTGGACGCGGCGCAAATACCGGAGATTATTCTTGAGGTCCCGAAAGAGAAGACACACGGGGATTTCGCAACGAATGTCGCGATGCAGCTGACCCGAATTGCTAAGCAGAACCCAAGACAAATTGCCGAGCAAATTATCGCTAACCTGCAAAAGGATAAAGCCAATATCGCAGAAGCGGAAATTGCGGGGCCTGGTTTTATTAATTTTAAAATGAACAAAGTGTACCTATACCCGGTTATTGAAAATGTTCAAAAACTAGGTGATCGCTACGGTGCGACGAACGTCGGTCAAGGGCTTAAAGTGCAAGTGGAATTCGTTAGCGCCAATCCAACAGGTTCTCTGCATTTGGGACATGCTCGTGGAGCGGCAGTGGGGGACGTGCTGTGCAACGTGCTTGATCTGGCTGGATACGCTGTATCCCGAGAGTACTACATCAATGATGCCGGTAACCAAGTGGTCAATTTGGCCAAATCGATCGAAGCTCGCTATCTGCAAGCGCTCGGACAAGAAGCAGAGATGCCGGAAGACGGGTACTTCGGTGAAGATATCAAAGGCTTTGCCGCGGATCTTGCAGCGGAAGAAGGGGATCGCCTTCTCAGCTTGCCAGAAGATGAGCGTCGTGCTTATTTCCGTACCTACGGGTTGAAAAAAGAACTCGACAAAATCAAACGCGATTTAGGTCGCTTTGGTGTTCATTTCGACAACTGGTTCTCCGAAACGTCGATTTATGAAGATAACCTCATTCCACCCGTTCTCCAAGAGCTGCGGGATAATGGACACATATATGAAGAAGAAGGCGCGACTTGGTTAAATACAACACCCCTAGGTGACGACAAGAATCGCGTACTGATTAAGAATGACGGTTCCTTTACTTACCTTACACCGGATATTGCCTACCATCGTAATAAATTTGGGCGCGGCTTTGAGCGTTTGATTAATATTTGGGGCGCGGATCATCATGGCTACATTCCACGGATGAAAGCGGCTATGACAGCGCTTGGTTTTGAATCGGATCGACTCGTTGTGCTAATTGCCCAAATGGTGAGCCTTTTCCAAAATGGGGAAAAGGTGAAAATGTCCAAACGGACGGGCAAAGCAGTCACGATGGAGGATCTCATGGACGAAGTCGGCGTAGACCCGATTCGTTATTTCTTCGCGATGCGCAGCATGGACTCGCATTTGGACTTTGACATGGACTTGGCGGTTTCTCAGTCTAATGAGAACCCTGTGTTCTATGTGCAGTACGCACATGCGCGGATATGCAGCATCTTCCGTCAGGCGGAAGAGCAGAACATCCAGGTACTTCCGCTGGAGCAGGTAGACCTTAGTCAGCTTACTTCGGAAGCTGAGTTCGACTTGCTGCGCAAGATGGGCGAGCTTCCGGAGGAAATTGCCATTGCGGCCGATCAATATGCGCCGCATCGGCTCATCCGCTATGTCTATGAACTGGCAAGCCAGTTCCATAGCTATTACAGAGGCCACTATGTCATCACGGATGACGCGGCCTTAACTCAGGCACGCCTCGCTTTGCTCGGCGCGCTTCGTATTACCTTAGCCAACACGCTTCGCGTGGTTGGCGTATCCGCCCCAGAGCGGATGTAGCATCCGCTCCTCAAGACCGAAGGGACGATCCCCATGTCTACGTAGACATGAGAGATCGTCCCTTTTTTTGTTAATACCAGAAATATGAGTCTGGTGGACTTAGCTTGTGGCCCATCTACCTTATCAAATGTTTCGCACCATGAAGGTGTCTATACGGTCATATTGAGGTGTGAGTGTGAAAGTGAGTACTTTACAGTAAAATGCAACCCTAGTGCATTTTTTAATTATTTAAGTGCTTCTTTTATGCCTGGCATGTAAGTGGAATTGTAAAACGTACAACAATTCCCCTTGTTTTTCGCTCCAAGCAGAGAAATGATGTATTCCGTGCAACAAAATAGCAGTATTTCATCCAAAGTGGCCATCTTTGGGAGATAATGTTGTATTTTGTGCAATATTCGCAGGAATAAAGGAGATTAACATGACTAAAGTTGTACTTTGTACAACTCATACATGAACCAGCCGAAAGCGCCGGCGGTTCCGCCTTCCGCTCTTACTCTCGCTCGCCCTTGCCGTTGCTCTTGCTCTTGTCCTTGCCCTTGCCCTTGCTTTCGCCTTTGCTCTTCGCTTCCGCTCTTCGCTTCCGCCCGGGCTCCCACCAAAGCTCAAGCATCCACACGGCTCAGCCCTGCCGCGCCGCCCGGATCGCTCGCCGAGCATTCAAATGTCCGGGCTTCCAGCGCGTATTCTCTCGCTTGTTAAGGCCAATCGCGCAGCGCCGCAGCGCACTTTTAATCTGCAGCGGCGACATCGGCTTGATCGATAACATCAAGGCGATGACGCCGCTGACATGGGCAGTGGCCATCGAAGTGCCACTTAGCTCGTTGTATTTGCCGTTAAGCCAGGACGAGTAGACCCGTTCACCTGGTGCATAGATATCAATTTGCTTCCCTCGGTTGCTGAAGGGAGCGATTTTGCCTAAGCGGGTTGTGGCTCCAACGGAGACGACCTGGGGGAAGCGGGCGGGGTAATCGACCGTTTTCTTTTTGCCGTCATTGCCGGATGAAGCTACGATGACTTTACCTCTGTAATACGCGTTCATGACAGCTTGCTCGAGAGAACGGTTGTATGATTTCATACCGAAACTCATATTGATAATATCGAGGTCGTTATGAACGCACCAATCAATACCGGCAATAATGTCCGAGACATAAGCGCTTCCAGCGTGGTCAAATGCTTTTACCGGATGAACGATGGATCTTGGAGCAACACCGACAATCCCTGAATGGCGGCCAGCTGCCGCGATGGTTCCGGCGATATGTGTGCCATGTCCATTGTCATCATAGGGCAGCATGCTGCGGTTTAATAAATTGATGCCCCGTGAGATCGAATTGCGTAAGTCAGGATGATTGTAATCGATTCCGGTATCGATGACCCCGATCCGAATGTTCTGACCTACCGATTTGTTCCAGACTTCAGGCGCGCCTACTTGATCGATGCCCCAAGGTATCGTGTGAGAGCCCGATATATTGCTTGATCGTCTGGAGGTGATTTTGTTGCTCATCGCTTGATGAACAGTTATTTTGGTATCCTCTACGATGCTTGGCATACCGGGGATACCTCTGAGCTTGGTATCGGGACGAAGCGTGCAGGAGAAGGCGTGAATGATACTAAGATCGCGGACCTTGGAAAGATTTACGAACTGAGACTTCATTCGTTTCAGCGCAGATTTGCATGCATAGTAGTCCTTAGCCGATGAGAAATGGATGAGGTGCTTCTTGCCAGAATGCTTGGTGAGACCGATTTCCTCATGAAGCAAATGAAGAAAGGTGGCTATATCCATCGTGCCATCCCCCCATGACAGCTTAGAATCGAATCTCCCCTATCATATGTACAGGTCACCCCGTATGACCGTGTCATTGTCTCTACAGAAATAAATGGGTGCGAAGCCGTGTCAGATGCGTAGGTTTTACATAGGATAAATAGAGAGGCGCGGGCAGGAGTGTCTCTTTCTCAGGTACTGGAAACGGCTGTGATTCATTCACACCGCTTCCTTAGGATACAGTCGCAAGCGGAGGGGGACCTTCGCTTGTATCCATTTTAGGGGGAACGTTTTCTTCCCTGCGAAGGGGTGTATAAGGCATATGCTCGAAAGGTTTCTGAGTTGAAACGAAAGTATAAATTGTATACGCTTGCTCCGCTCAACTTGACAAATACGCTCGTCCTCAGGACGACGAAAATAGTTTATCCTTGGGGATAGTTGCATTTTTAGAAAAAATAGGTTTTACTTAATGAAGATATTGGATAAGGTAGATAGAAGAACTGAAGAAGACGATCACGATCGAAAAGGATGTGCCTTAGATGAGTAGCGAATACACACTCAAAATCACCACAGAGCAAGCGCGCGAAATGCCCATGGTGGATTTGGCGTTTGAATTACTGAAGTCGGCGAATACGCCGTTTTACTATCGTGACCTGATGGCTGAAATTGCTAAAATAAAAGGGCTGTCCGAGCAGCATGTTATGCAAGTGATTGCCCAACTATATACGGAAATCAACATCGATGGACGTTTTGCTTGCGTGGGTACGAACCTATGGGGTTTGAAACGCTGGTATCCTGTCGAGAAATCAGACGATGCGGTTGGTAACGCGAAGCGTCCAAGAATCATTAACGACGAAGATGACGATCTGGATGAAGACATCTACGCGGAGGAAGAAGATACATACGCAGAAGAAGATGAGTACGATACATTTGGTACCGAAACCGAAGAGGAAGAGGCGGAAGAGGATACTGAATTCTTCGAAGATGAAGAGATCGAAGAGGATCTTGGTGAAGCGGGTATTGAAGAAACAGACGAAGATAGCGAAGACGATTTAGATGAGGATTCCGATGAGGGAGACGAGGAAGACGATTTGGATGAAGAGGCTGAAGACGGCAAATAACTTGTCTTGACAGCCCCTATCTGTTCAGAGTAAACTATTGCATGGGCTTTAAAAGAATCTTAACATTTCGCTCAAGCGTTCAAAAAGTGCCCCGTCACTACGGGTGTCACTTTTTTTGTTTTTTTTAGTGTTTTTTTTGTGTTTTTTCACTTTATTTTCATGAAAAGCCTTATTTAGCAGAAGCTAATGCTTACAAAGTCATTCTTCTGGCAAAAGATAAGCTTATGCCTTACGACGTAAGTTCTTATATTACAAAACCATACTAAAACTCTAGGAGGCGTACATAGTGACAAAATACATTTTCGTTACGGGAGGCGTAGTTTCATCCCTTGGCAAAGGAATTACAGCAGCGTCCTTAGGGAGATTGCTCAAAAACAGAGGTTTGAAAGTTACTATTCAAAAGTTTGACCCTTACATTAACGTGGATCCGGGAACTATGAGTCCTTATCAGCACGGAGAAGTGTTCGTAACCGACGATGGGGCAGAAACGGATTTGGACTTAGGTCATTATGAGCGTTTTATTGATATTAATCTTTCCAAAAGTTCTAACGTAACCTCAGGTAAAGTATACTCCTCCGTTATTACCAAAGAGCGCAGAGGCGAATATCTGGGTGGTACGGTACAAGTTATCCCGCACATTACGAATGAAATTAAAGATCGCGTCCTTCGTGCAGGCCGTGAAGCGCAATCTGACGTTGTTATTACAGAAATTGGCGGAACCGTGGGCGATATCGAGAGCTTGCCCTTCTTAGAAGCTATACGTCAAATGAAAAATGATATCGGCCGCGAGAATGTCATGTATATTCACGTTACGCTGATTCCTTATATTAAAGCAGCTGGTGAAGTGAAGACGAAACCTACACAACACAGTGTAAAAGAACTACGCGGGCTAGGGATTCAACCTCACGTTATCGTTTGCCGTACAGAACACTCCCTAACGGAAGATATGAAGCGTAAGTTAGCTTTATTCTGTGATATCGATCCTGCAGCTGTAATTGAGTGTAAGGATGCAGAAACTTTATACGAAGTTCCGATGATGCTTCGTGAGCAAGGGCTTGACGATTATGTCGTTAATCACCTGAAACTACGGACGAACGAGCCGGATATGAAGGAATGGGAAAGCCTTGTTCGTAAAGTTAAATCATTAACGAAGAAAACAGAAATTGCGATCGTGGGGAAATACGTTGCGCTGCATGACGCTTACCTAAGTATTGTTGAAGCACTAGGTCATGCCGGCATCGATAATGACTCCGAAATTAATATCCGTTGGGTGAATGCAGAAGATATTTTTGAACATAACGTCCATCAGCTTCTTTCAGGTGTCCAAGGTATTCTTGTACCTGGTGGATTCGGTGATCGCGGTATTGAAGGTAAAGTGGAAGCAATCCGTTATGCCCGTGAAAAGGAAATTCCATTCTTTGGGATTTGCTTGGGTATGCAGGTTGCTGTCATTGAATATGCGCGTTCCGTTACAGGCTTGGATGGCGCGAACAGCTCCGAGATTAATCCTACAACGGCTTATCCGGTTATCGATCTACTGCCAGAGCAGAAGGATATCGAGAATTTAGGCGGTACAATGCGTCTTGGTTTATATCCTTGCAAGGTTGTTCCGGGCTCTCTTGCAGAGCAATGTTACAATGATGAGCTTATCTATGAGAGACATCGTCACCGGTATGAATTTAACAATGAATACCGTGAATTGATTGAATCTGCTGGTTTGCGCATTTCCGGTACGTCACCGGACGGTCGATTGGTTGAGATGGTCGAGCTTCCAGGTCACCCTTGGTTCCTTGCTGTTCAATTCCATCCGGAATTTACATCGCGTCCGAATCGTCCGCAGCCGCTTTTCCGTGAGTTCGTGAAAGCCGCTCAGTTGATCGCTCGTTAATTCTTACTTTAACGGTTGTCCCTCCAGATAACCAACTTATTTGTAAAACTTTTCAATTAGTTTTGTCCCTCAGAAGGAAATCGAAAATGAATAGCGAATACCTTTAGAAACATAAACGTGGGAATTTGTTATTCGTTTTCGGGAGGGAATTAGGCTGATGAAGAAAAAGGTATTGATTGTCGACGATCAAAATGGAATTCGCGTACTACTCATGGAGGTATTCAGTAACGAAGGTTACGATACCTATCAGGCTTCCAATGGCAAGTTGGCCTTGGAAATCGTGAAAAATTCTTCACCTGATCTTATACTACTGGATATGAAAATTCCTGGTATGGACGGTCTGGATATTTTGAAACATGTTAAAGCCATTGATGCATCGATTAAAGTGATTATGATGACAGCTTATGGCGAACTCGATATGATTAAAGAAGCAACGGATTTGGGTGCGATTATGCACTTTACGAAGCCTTTTGATATTGATGAATTGCGTATGGCGGTTAATATGCAGCTTAATAATGAATCAAGCAGCGGTTTTGCAGTGGGATCCTAGTCATAGGGTCTTTTTTTTGTTGTCGAAAAAACGAGGGCTTGGTTATCATTTGAAAATTTATGTGCTATAATAACTCAGGTATGACAAAGAGCGGTATACGCATCTACTATAGGTTCTAGGAGGAAGAGAAACATGGCATTGGTTTCAATGAATGAATTTTTACCTAAAGCAAAAGCGAACAAATTCGCGGTGGGTCAATTTAATATGAACAACCTTGAATTCGCTCAAGCGATTGTGGAAGCTGCAATCGAATTAAAATCCCCGTTCATTTATGGTGTTAGCGAAGGCGCACTAAAATATATGGGTATCGAGTTTACAGTAGCAATTGCTGAAGCTGCAGCTAAAAAATCCGGTCTGCCGATCGCTTTGCACTTAGATCATGGCAGTTCCTTTGAAGTAGCAATGAAATGTATCCGTGCAGGATTCAGCTCCGTTATGTTCGATGGTTCCCACTATTCTTTCGAAGAAAACATTCGTTTGACGAAAGAAGTCGTAAAAGCAGCTCGTGCAATGGGCGTATCCGTTGAGGGTGAGCTTGGAACAATTGGCGGCGTTGAGGACGACATCTCTGTTGATGAAGAGCACGCTAACCTTGCAAAACCAGAAGAAGCTATCCGTTTCTACGAAGAAACAGGTGTTGACTGTCTGGCTATCGCTGTAGGTACTGCACATGGTATGTACGCAGGCGAGCCTAACATTCACTTTGATATTATCGAAGCGGTTTCCAAAGCGATTCCAGTTCCTGTTGTTCTACACGGTGGATCCGGCGTTCCTGACGAAATGATTCGTAGATCTATCGCAGCAGGCGTTGGTAAAATCAACGTGAACACAGAGAACCAAGTGGCTTGTACAGAGAATATCCGCGCAGCTCTGGCTAAAGATGCCAAAATTTATGATCCTCGTAAATATCTCACCCCAGCACGTAATGCTATGATCGAAGTAGTAAAATCCAAAATTCAATTGTTCGGAAGCAGCAACCAAGCTTAATTCCAATTGTATAGACAGGGTAGGAAATGTAGTAATGCACAGACGGAGGATAGACGAAAGAATGTCTTCCGTCTGTGTCATTACGAGCGTTTCCTTCTTCTATTTTTTTGCGCTTATGTTCTCAGAGAGAACGAAGTTGTTTTAGTTTGTGAAGGATCGCTTTTTTTGTATGGTGTTGTAAGAAATTATATTTTTCTAGTCTTACTTCGTGTGAACCTTGACTATCGCTAGTCTTAAAGACGGTGGAGTCAATTATTATTGGTAAAGTTTCTGTTGGGTTAGGTTGCATTGGTTGTTTTACTTGTTTGATTTACTACGTGTAAGTAGGCACCTGGTTTAGGGGGAGAATCATGTTGGAAAAATTAATGGTGGTCGGGGGACGTCCACTACGGGGAACAGTTCAAATTAGCGGGGCAAAGAATAGTGCAGTTGCACTCATTCCGGCCGCAGTACTTGCTGAAACATCGGTTACTTTGGATAATCTGCCTCATCTAAGTGATGTGGCTATATATACAGAAATTTTGACGGATTTAGGGGCTACCATAGACTGGAACGAAGATCGGATGACGATCGACCCAAGTCGGATGAAATCACTTCCTATGCCGAATGGCAAAGTAAAGAAGCTTAGAGCATCCTACTATTTAATGGGAGCGCTGCTCGGAAGATTTGGAGAGGCGACGATTGGTCTGCCAGGTGGTTGTAACTTCGAACCGCGTCCGATTGATTTGCACATAAAAGGTTTTGAAGCTTTAGGTGCCGAGGTTAGCAATGAGAATGGCGCCTTAAAGATACGCGCGAAAGAGCTGCGCGGTGCCAAAATATACTTAGATATGGCGAGTGTTGGAGCGACGATTAACATCATGCTGGCTGCCTCACGCGCTAAAGGCGTTACGATTATCGAAAATGCGGCCAAAGAGCCTGAAATCATAGATGTGGCAACACTTTTAAACTCGATGGGTGCCAAAATTAAGGGCGCTGGAACAGAGACCATTCGTATCGAAGGCGTAACTGAGATGCATGGTTGCCGCCATTCCATTATTCCTGACCGTATTCAAGCAGGTACGTACATGATTGCTGCAGCGGCTACACGCGGCGATGTGACGGTCGACAATGTCATTCCTAAACATATGGAGGCTCTGACGGCAAAGCTTCAGGAGATGGGCGTTCATATTTATGAAATGGATGAGTCGATTCGTGTTGTGGGACAGCCCGAATATGAAAGCGTCGATGTGAAAGCATTAATTTACCCGGGGTTTGCGACGGACCTACAGTCTCCGATGGCGAGCTTACTTTGCCAAGCTAAAGGAGTTAGCATATTAACGGACCACGTTTATAGTAATCGTTTCAAGCATATTCCTGAGCTTGTGCGTATGGGAGCAAAGATGAAAGTCGAAGGACGCTCAGCGATTATTGAGGGTTCACAGCTTAGTTCAGCTAAAGTGAGAGCAACAGATTTGAGAGCAGGAGCTTCTCTTGTACTCGCGGGACTTAGTGTAAGAACAGGTGGCATCACAGAAGTATCCGGGGTTGAGTTTATTGATCGTGGTTATGAGAACTTGGTATTCAACTTATCTTCACTAGGTGCCGAGGTTTGGCGCGAGAGCGAGGAATAAAGTACCAAGTAACAGGCAATGCTAGAATCCAATTGAAAATTTAATAGTTTGGTGGTTGAAACATGAGCATGCAGCTTGCTGAGCTTGAAGTACTCAAGCTTACTGAATTATATAAACTAGCTAAGAAACATCAGATCCAATACTACGGTACGCTGAAGAAAAAAGAACTCATCTTTGCAATTTTACGTGCACAAGCTGCTGAGAGCGGTCTAATGTTCATGCAAGGTGTTCTCGAGATCCTTCAGGAAGGCTTTGGATTCTTGCGTCCAATTAATTACCTTCCAAGCTCAGAGGACATTTATATCTCGGCTTCTCAGATTCGCAAATTTGATTTGCGGTCCGGGGACATTGTATCGGGCAAATGTCGTCCGCCCAAGGAGAATGAGCGCTATTTCGGGCTTCTTCAAGTTGAAGCGGTGAATGGAGAGAAGCCGGAAACGGCAGCGGAACGACTTCATTTCCCTGCGTTGACACCGCTTTATCCAGACACTCGGATTACGCTCGAAACGGAGCCAAATAAGATTTCCATGCGTATCATGGATTTGCTTGCTCCTGTAGGTCTAGGTCAACGTGGTTTGATCGTAGCACCTCCTAAAGCAGGGAAAACATTATTGCTTAAGGAAATTGCCAACAGTATTTCCACCAATTATCCTGAAATTGAACTCTTCGTTCTGCTCATTGATGAGCGGCCAGAGGAAGTTACGGATATGCAGCGTTCAGTTAAAGGGGAAGTTGTTGCATCTACCTTTGATGAACTTCCTGAGAATCATATCAAGGTCGCAGAGCTAGTTTTAGAACGCGCGATGCGTCTAGTTGAACATAAGAAAGATGTTGTCATTCTCATGGACAGTATTACCCGGTTGGCTAGGGCCTATAACCTTGTGGTTCCTGCTTCGGGCCGGACGCTAACGGGTGGTATAGACCCTGCTGCCTTTCATCGGCCTAAACGTTTCTTCGGGGCCGCTCGTAACATTGAAGAAGGCGGCAGTTTGACGATTCTTGCTACAGCTCTTGTAGAAACAGGATCACGTATGGATGATGTCATTTATGAAGAATTTAAAGGTACAGGTAATTTAGAGCTTCATCTTGACCGTAAAATGGCTGAACGCCGTATTTTCCCTGCAATTGATATTCGTAGATCCGGTACGCGCCGCGAGGAAGCACTCCTTGGCAAAGATGAGCTCGAGAAAGTATGGGCACTTCGCAAAGGGATGAACGATTCGCATGAATATACAGAATCCTTCATTAAGAAGCTTGCCGATACGAAGACCAATCAAGAGTTTTTGGACTCTTTGGCATCCCCTTCAGTAGGATCTACAGGGGTTAACAAAGGTAAGGTCAAGAATTCAGCTTCCTAAGCTTCAAATAATCTGCTTCGCATCAATCATGACAAACACAGTCGTCCTTAAGGACGACTTAAGTCGTTTATCCATGATGCACAAAGAGGAGTACCGTTATGAACTTGGTTTATTCAGACTTACAAGGAAACGTTTTTGACCATCCTGATTTCTTGGCACTTGGTCGAAACGCTGAAATGATAACAGAAATTTTAGAAGATGAGTTAATTCCTCTACCTGAGGGATCGACATTAGTCAGTCTTCCGTTTACACGTCCAGTAGGCATTGATGCCGCAACAGGCGATATGAAGCTGGTTGAGGGAGATTATCACGCCGTTGGGGCCTTGCTGCCGCAAGGCTTCACTAGGCTTCTGCTCCCTGGTTATGTGAAAACGGACAAGTCTAAGGCGCTGCCCCTGTTCGGATATACGGCTGTCGTGTGGAAAGATGACGGTTTCTATGTAGCCGCTCGATTGACGGATAATCCTTATTACTGGAATCCCGTTCATTGTGATTCGACTGAGCTTGAGGTCGAGGTCAAACGGCTGGTTGCTAAGTATCCGGATAATCGGTTATATGCGCATTTGTCCAACTGTGCACTGGGATATGAATGTCTGACAGCTTCGAATACGTTCCTTCAACGTTGGGAGGGTGCCGTTCCGGTCTCCTATTCCTGCAATGCGGGATGCTTTGGCTGTATTTCGGAACAACCGGATGAGAGTGGCTTCGTAGCGCCTCAGACTCGCATGAACTTCAAGCCTAAGGTCGAAGAGATCACTCAGATCATGCTCGAGCATCTGCGGACGCCTGAGAGTATTATCTCTTTTGGACAGGGCTGTGAAGGGGAACCTAGCACGCAGGCTGTGATTATTATCGATGCCATCAAGCAAGTGCGTGAGCAAACGAAGATGGGCTATATTAACATCAACACCAATGCAGGTCTCACAGACCATATCCGCGGCATTGTTGATGCTGGGCTTGATCTCATGCGGGTTAGTACGATAAGCGCGTTGGATGATCACTATAACGCCTACTATAAGCCAAGAGCGTATACGCTCAAAAATGTTGAGAAGTCTCTCCGCTACGCCACAGACAAAGGAGTTATAACTTCGATCAACTATCTCGTATTCCCAGGTGTAACCGATCGAGAGGAAGAGATCGAAGCGATGATCGAATTCGTGCGAAGAACCGGATTGAAATTGATTCAATTGCGCAACCTGAATATTGATCCCGAGAGTTACCTGGGCATTATCCCCAAAGCACGAGGTGAATTGCTTGGGATGAAGCAAATGATTGAGATTTTCGAGCAAGAACTTCCTGATGTTGTATTGGGTTCCTACTCACATACACCGAAGTTCTATACGAGTGACCGAACGGTCACTACGGTGCTCTAAAAGAAGCCATCCGCGGTCTTTTTTCCATTGCATCAAGACTTCCAAATATGCTACAATGCATAAGTACGTCCATTAACTCTGTTTCAGCAAATGATTCAGGGCGGAAAGAGGTGAACCATCATGAAAGCAGGTATTCATCCTACTTATCATGCAACCACAGTGACTTGCGCTTGTGGTAACGTGTTCGAAACGGGTTCTATTAAGCAAAATCTTCGTGTTGAGATTTGCTCTAATTGCCATCCTTTCTACACAGGTAAACAAAAGTTTATCGATGTAGGCGGCCGTGTCGACAAGTTCAAAAAGAAATACGGAATCTAATTGGCATCAATTACTTTGCTGCCAATCAGCATAAGACAACCTCCCTTGGTCATCCTAAGCTTAGGCTTAGAGTCCAATGGGAGGTGTTTTTATGTTTAGGGGTCTGCTTAGGTTTTCGATTGCCATCCTGCTCATCATAAGCTTAGTTGGCTGTGGAGTTAATTCAGGTAACAAGAACCCACTGTCCGAGTCAGAGGATCCAAATTATAAAGCCCAGAATTATAAGCAAGATGGGTATTTGGGAACCACGAGTGCCAATCCGAACGACCCGCTCAACCCAACGTATCATCACTACGAGGATGATTCTAATTTAATGAAGGCCGTACTGGCACAGCTGCAAGGTATAGAGAAAAGTAATATATCCATTAATGGACCGACCGCTCGGGTGAAAATAAAACCAAGGCCATCATTAACTGCTTCACAAGTGGAGGAACTCCGCTCACAAGCTCAAATGGCACTGAACACAAATATGCCGCGCTACAAAGTGATCGTAAAAATGGTTCCCTAACAGGTAGATTTTCCCCTCGGTTGCTATTTGCAATTGAATCAGCTATACTATTTTTACCGTGCTAGATGGGGAGGTAGCGGTGCCCTGTAACTCGCAATCCGCTGTAGCGAGGTTGAATTCCTGTTAGCGGTACTGTGATGTGAGGTCTGGCTTTTACACGTGGTGTTGAGAGTCGGGTCCTTCGCAATGAATGCTCATGAACCCGGTCAGGTCTGGAAGGAAGCAGCCGTAAGTGAGAAGTTTCATGTGCCGAGGGGTTGCCTGATTTGAGCCAACGGTAAGAGTTCGCTTGTATCACTTTATCAATAACAGGTGCACGGTTTTAATGATTATATGTGAACTTTCATAATGACACCTAACAAAACGCCAGTAATTATGGCGTTTTTTCTTTTTGTCAAGGGAAGGAAAATTCTTACTCTAGGGAGAATGGTTATAACATGTAGATTCATGTAAACGTTGGCACATTTTGCGATTCAATAGAGAGAAAGTGAAGGTGTTGCTGAAATGTCCATTCATGACCCTCAAGATTACATGGTATCCATCGATGAAATGCGGAAGCTATTCAACCATAGCATACAAACAGGTATGCTCGTTGTGGATGAGGATGGTAAGATCATTTTAGCAACAGATCAAGTTTTGAAATACTCGGGGTATTCAGCAGAGGAAATTACGCATATCTCATTCCCTCAACTTTTTAAAGTGAGGGCATCTTTGCGTGAGCTGTACGAATTTTACTTTAAGAACGATTCCAGTCCAGGGGAATGGCCCCATGGATTCCTCGTAGGCAAGAATGGTGAAACGATGTTTTATCAATTCTCGATGTTGAAGCTTATGCGCGGTGATAAGTTTATGTATCTCTTGACCATGAAGCATCAGGATAGCTCGCAGTTAAGCTTACTGCAGCGGTTTTCGGACGCTTTTTTGAAAGATATTAATTTAGGTGTTTTATTGATTAGTTTGAATTTTACGCTTGTTGACGTCAGTGATCGAGCTTGCCAGATTCTAGGGATGGATCGGGAGCATATCCTTAATAAGTCGTTAGATGAGATCTTTGCTACGATTCCGAGTCAGCATCAGCTTGTCCAACGAACGATTTTGAATGGTGCTGTAGTCCGCAATCATGCGGTTTCATGGACGAATAATCAAGAGCGGTATGAGTTGCTGCTGGATTCAAATGTGCTCAAAGATAATCAAGGTAACATTGTAGGGGCATATGTTATCTTCAAGGATGTCACCAATATGCGCTCGCTGGAAGAAATGGTTCAGAGAAGTGATAGGCTTGCCATGATTGGACAAATTGCAGCGGGCACAGCTCATGAAATTCGGAATCCGCTAACTTCAATTAAAGGATTTCTTCAGGTGCTTCGGCGCACTTTTGAAGTGAAAAGGATGGAGAGAGAGCAGAGTTTCACAGTAGTCATGCTGGAGGAAATCAATCGGATCAACGAGTTGGTAAATGAATTTCTGCTGCTGAGTAAGCCAAAGCATGTTTCTTATGAGAGGATTGATGTGACTGAAGTACTGCGAGGGATTTTGCCTATTATCAATAATGAAGCTATCTTGTATGATGTGAATCTTCAATATGAGGCCTCGTACCATTTGCCGGAAGTGATTGCTGATAAAGAGCTGCTCAAGCAGGTATTCCTAAATGTTTGTAAAAATGGCATCGAGGCTATGTCGGATGGAGGGGTTTTAACGATTTCAGAGAAAGTAGACACGGTGGAACGAAATGTCTGCATTGATATTCATGACACGGGCTCTGGCATACCGCTGTTCGTGATTGATAAAATTTTTGATCCATTCTTCACAACCAAGGATACAGGTACAGGATTAGGTCTATCAGTGTGCCAACGAATCATTCACGATATGGGGGGGACGATACGTGTATCTTCTAAGGGCTTTGGAACGACGTTTACGATATCGATTCCTTATACTTGATCAACTATTTCATCCCTAGGTGCGTTATAGTATAATGGATTCAGTCATTCCATGCAGGGATTATTGGAGAGGAACACTATGGCACATATTGCTCTGTACCGAACGTGGAGGTCTCAGACGTTTCGTGAAGTTGTCGGTCAGAAACATATCACGCAGACGCTGCAGAATTCTTTGCGAGAAAATCGCCTTACTCATGCTTATTTGTTCAACGGACCTCGAGGAACCGGTAAGACCAGTACGGCCAAAATATTAGCCAAGGCAATCAACTGCTTAAACGGTCCAACGGAAGAGCCGTGCAACGCTTGTTCAGCATGTGAACGAATCACCGAAGGTGCTGTCATGGACGTTGTCGAAATCGATGCTGCCTCCAATCGCGGTGTAGAAGAAATTCGGGATATTCGCGATAAAGTGAAGTATGCCCCTACGGAAGTAAGGCAGAAGGTGTACATCATTGATGAAGTACACATGCTCACGACCGAAGCTTTTAATGCCCTTTTGAAGACGCTTGAGGAGCCTCCGGCGCATGTCATGTTTATTTTGGCAACAACGGAACCGCATAAGATACCGGCAACGATTATTTCCCGCTGTCAACGCTTTGATTTTCGGAGAGTTTCGATGGAAGATCAGGTTCAGCGACTGCAGTATATTTGTGATCAGGAGCAGATCTCGGTTAGCGAGGACGCTCTCCATTATATAGCGAGACTATCGGATGGAGGGATGCGGGATGCGCTCAGTCTGCTGGATCAGGCCGCGTCCTTTGCGACAGGTGAAGTTCAGCTTTCAGACATTTTGTCCATCACCGGTGGTGTAGCTTCCGATCAATTCAAGAAGCTCGTTCTTTACATCAAAGAGAAGAATCTTGGAGCTGCGCTTGAACTCGTCGATACTTTCATGCAGGAAGGCAAGAGCGCTGACAAATGTATTGAAAATTTGATTAATTACTTCCGTGATTTACTCATGGTTCGCATGGTGCCGAATTCACCTGTGATTACAGAACGTGTTTTTGATATGGGTGACCTAAGGGAAGTAGCGAATCACTTCTCACCGAGTGAAATGATGGCTATGATTGAGACGTTGAATCATTACCAAAGCGAAATGAAATACTCTGTACAGCCTCAGACCCTGCTAGAAATATCGATTATGAAAATTAGTGGTGGTCACAGAGGAGCTGAGAGCAGTTCGACTGTCAGTATCGCGGCGGAAGCTGGAGGGCGTTTGCCTCAAGGTGATCTTTTTGCCCAAATGACCCAGAAACTTCAACAACTTGAAGAACAGATAGCTTCACTGGTAAAATCGGGAGTAACGGGTGCAGCGGCCGATTCTAATGCTAGGCAAGCAGCCTCCGCCAAAGTGCCAGTGGCCTCAGCCCCTTCGAAGAAATCTGGCATCAAGCTAGATGGTTACTTGAAAGCCGCGGAGGGTCCAGAAACCAAAGCTGCTCTCATGAAGTGGAGCCAAGTGTTAGGCGATGTCAAAGAAAAGAAGATTACCGTACATGCTTGGTTCGTTAATGGTGATCTGGTATCTATGCTTGATGATGTCGTACTCGTTGCTTTCAAGAATGAGATGCATCGCAATACAACGGAAAAGCCAGAAAACAAAGTCATTATCGAGCAAGTACTTACTTCGGTGCTTGGCAAGCCTATGCGTTTACTTACGATTATGCGTAAAGAATGGGACGATGCTAAGAATGATGCGGCTAGCAGCGCTCCAGAAGTGATGGAGCTAGTCGCTGATGGCGAAGGTAACGGAACTGCTGTCAAAGAAGAATGGATTTCGGAAGCGATCCAATTATTTGGCGAAGAGCTAGTGACAATTAAAGAAGACTAAATATGAAGGAGCTACCTACCATGAATAACATGAACCAAATGATGAAACAAGTAAAGAAAATGCAAGAACAAATGATGAAAGCCCAAGAAGAACTAGGTACGAAAATGATCGAAGGTACTGCAGGCGGCGGTGTCGTTACTGTTATTATTAACGGACACAAAAAAGTGCAGAGCATTGCAATTAAGCCTGAAGCTGTTGATCCTGATGATGTCGAAATGCTGCAAGATCTCGTGCTTACGGCAGTAAATGATGCAATGTCCAAAGCAGAAGAAATTGCTAACAAAGATATGGGCAAATTCACAGGCGGTATGAATATCCCTGGATTGTTCTAAGACAACCGAGTGTAACGATTCTGAATGATGAAGGAGTCTTCCTTTGTATTACCCCGAACCGATAGCCAAGTTAATCGATGCTTTCTCACGTTTGCCTGGGGTAGGTCCCAAAACGGCAGGCCGTCTGGCTTTTCACGTCCTACGCATGAAAGAAGAAGAAGTGATTGACTTCGCGAAGGCGCTCGTCAATGTGAAACGGAACCTTCACTACTGTTCCGTCTGTTGTAACATTACAGACGTTGATCCCTGCCGGATCTGTCAAGATAAGAGCAGGGACAGTTCCATCATTTGTGTCGTACAAGAGCCTAAGGATTTGGTCGCTTTGGAACGCACCAAAGAATTCGAAGGGTATTATCACGTGCTGCATGGTGCGATTTCCCCGATGGAGG